>JAHIQI010000047.1 GCA_018902755.1 Pseudomonadota bacterium
GGTTGAGGCCGCAGTACTCGGCTATGACCCCGGCCGGGGAGCGCTGCTTGTCGTACTCCGGGCTGGAGCAGATCACCGTGGCCCCGATGTCGCTGTTGCTGGCCCCAGCGTCGGCCATGGCCTCGGCATAGGCCTCGAAGGCCAGTTCGCGGATAGAGCCGGGATAGCCGCGCACAAAGGCCGACTGACCAACTCCGATTACGGCAACTTTGGGCATAGTTAACTCCTTATAGTGACATGAGGGGCGCTGGGCCCCTCACGAAAGTTCCGGTCAAACCAAAGGCCATGGCGACTCAAGGTCATTTACCCAAGTAGGTCGGCCGTCTTTTTTCGATGAAGGCCGTGGCGCCCTCTTTCATGTCGTGGCTCACGCTGAGCCCGGCCCAGAGGTCCGACTCCACTTCCAGGCCTTCGTGCAGCGGCAGGTCGCGGTTGCGGTTGATGGCCTTCTTGGCCGCGGCCACTCCCAAGGGGCCCCGCTTGGCTATCTTGCCGGCCAACTCCAGGGCCGCCGCCATCACCTGCCCCTCGTAGGTCACCTTTTCCACCAAGCCGTATTGCAGGGCCTGTTCGGCGTTGATGGTCTCCCCGGAATAGACCATCTCCTTGAAGCGCCCCAGGCCCAGGAAATATCGAGCCCTGGCCGTGCCGCCATTGCCGGGGAAGATGGAAAGCTTCACTTCCGGAAAGCCGAACTGGGCGTCGCGGGAGGCGTAGCGCACGTCGCAGCAAAGGGCCAGTTCCAGGCCGCCGCCAAAGCAGAAGCCGTGGATGGCCGCGATCACCGGCCAGTGAAAGTTTTCCACCACCGAATAGACCGCATGGCTGCGCATCAGGCGGCGCTTGGCGCTCTCCGGCTCCAGGTCCGCAAAGGCCTTGATGTCCGCCCCAGCCACAAAGGCCTTTCCGCCGCCGCCGGTGAGCACCACCGCCCGCATTTGGTCCCGGATGCCGTCCAACTCGATGAACACCTTTTCTATGGCCAGTTTGGTGGCCACGTCTAGGGCGTTCATGGGCGGGTTGTTGATGGTGACGATGGCGACCTTATCTTTTATCTCGTACTCCGCCAGTGCCATGGCTTGCCTCTCAGTCTTCGGCCGGGCCCAGCATCTTGCCGTCCTCGCCGTAGCGGTACCAGCCGGTCCCGGTTTTGCGGCCCAACTGACCGGCCTTAACCTTGCAGCGCAGGATCATGGGCGGATGCCAGCGGGGCTCCTTGGTCTCCTGGTAGATGGAGGACAGGGCGCCCAGGGTCACGTCCAGGCCCACTATGTCGCCGGTTTCGAAGATACCCATGCGCCGGCCCAGGGCCAGCTTCACGCCCTTGTCGATGTCCTCCACCGAGGCCACGCCTTCTTCCACCACCCGCATGGCCTCGATGCTGGAGGGCAGGTTTATGCGGTTGATCACGAATCCGGGGCAGTCGCGCCGGACCATGATGGGGTCCTTGCCGATTTGCAAAATGAACTCGCGCCCCGCTTCCAATACCTCCGGCGTGGTGCGCTTGCCCTTGATCACTTCCACCGCCGCCATCATGGGCACCGGGTTGAAAAAGTGCAGGCCCAGCACCCGATCGGGGTTGTCTACGAACGCTGCCAAATCAGTGATGGGAATGGCGCTGGTGTTGCTGGCCACCACGGCCTCGGGGGACGCCGCCCGGCTTATCTTCTCCAGGACCTGGCGCTTGACCTCGATGTCTTCATAGACCACCTCGATGACCATTTCGGCCTCGGCCGCCTGGTCCAGGGTGGGGCTGAAGCTGATGCGCGACATCACCTGATCCAGGGACTCGCCCAGCTTTCCCTTTTCTATGAACTTGCCCACGGACCAGGCGATCTGCTTTTCCGACTGCTTCAGGGCCTCCTCGACCGCGTCGCTGAGCACCACCGAGATGCCGCTTTGGGCGCATACCTGGGCGATTCCCCGGCCCATGGTGCCGCCGCCCAAGATGAATACCTTGCTGATGGACATGCGTTGTTCTCCTGTTCGTCGCCACGCCTCGCGGCGGCAATCGACGAAGTGCTTAGTCTTTCCGCCCTCGGGTGTATTGGCGCAGATGCTCGCTGGCCTTGGCATAGGCCTTGGGCACCTTGAACTCGGCGCGTAAATATGCGGGCACGGGATAGGACTGGCCGCCCTCCTGGGTCTTTTCTATGCCTTCAGCCAAGCGCCCGGCATAGCCGAGGGGCATGGAGAAAGCCATTTGGTGCTCCTCCACGTGACCGAAGATCCGGTCCCCGTTGCCGGGCAGGATGTAGCGCGGTTGTCCGCTCAATATCACCAGGCTCAAATACTGCGAACATCCCTGGGCGCCGGCGGAAGACGACTCTACGGCTCCGCCCTCCTCGAACAGGGTGGACTGCACCAGCCGCATGGCTTGGCCCGGAGTGCAATAGATGACCACCGCCTGGGGTTCGAAGGGGCTCTCTCCCAGAGGGGCCGCGGCCACGGCGGCAACCGTTCCCGCAGGCATGCAGGTCACCGTTTCCATGCGCCGCCCTCTGGCCTCGTTGGTCTGGTTGAATGGCGACACCGGAATCTCGCCACGCAGGTATTCCGGGCTCATCTCCACCCAGCCCATGGTCAACAGCCCGGTGGGGCATTCCACCGATTCCGGCGTCACCAACACCTGCCAACCGTAAAGGCGCACCATGGCCATGGCCTGGCAGATGAGCACCTTTTCGGGCAGCCCCTTGCCGGGCCGCCGCACGCTTTGCAGCCACTCCGGGTTTTGATCCACCTCCGCTTGGCTGAGCAGGCGAACCGCCACCGGCGCTTGCGAGATGAACAGTTTCCGCTGGAGGGCGTCGGACAGTTTCCGGCAATCAGCTTGCCACTGCATCGTTCGTTTCCTTTCCATGCGTCGATGGGTTCCGGCTGCCATACACCCGCACGCCGATCAGGCTCAGCACCAAGAGGACGAGCCCCAGGATATCGGTGAGCATCTCAGGCGCGGCCAGCAACAACCCCGATATGAACAGGAACGGCCTGAGCCACATCGGCGGCTTGCCTATGCCCAGCACCCAGCCCTCCATGGAGGCGCTGATCACCAGCATGCCCAGCAGGCACCCGGATATGGCCTGGGCCACCTCCCAGGGCGGGCCTTGAAAGATGAGCCCCGGATTGAGCACGAAGAAGAACGGCACGAAGTAGTTGACCACGCCGAGCTGCATGGACTTGAAGCCGGTCTTCATGGGATCGGAGCCGGCGATGCCCGCTCCGGCAAAGGCCGCCAAGGCCACCGGCGGGGTGATGTAGGAAGCCATGCCCCAGTACATGATAAACAGGTGCACGGCCAGGGGGTTCAGGTCCGAGCGCACCAGGGCCGGAGCCAAGACCATGGCCAGGAACACATAGCAGGCGGTGATGGTCATGCCCATGCCCAGCACGAAGCTGGTTATGGCCCCCAGGGCCAGGAGCAGCCATATATGTCCGCCGGCCAGCTTGATGATCTCGCTTGAAAAGGAGTGGGCCACGCCGGTGATGGAAAGCGCGCCGATGATCATGCCGATGGCGGCCAGCAGGGCAGCCAACTCCGCCAGCACGGTGCCCACCCCACGCACAAAGCCGATCCATTGCTTCAGGCGCAGGGCGTCCCGCCGACGCAGGGAAGCCACCAGCAACAACAGGGCGGCGGATACGAAGGGCGCCCACACTTCCCAGCGCATGTACAGAAGCATCCACACCAGCAGGAAAAGGGACACCAGATAGACCCAGCCGGTCTGCAAGGTGCCGCTCAGGGAAGGCAGCTGGCTGCGGGGAATGCCCTTGAGGCCGGTCTTGGCCGCGTAGGCGTCGGCCTGCAAAAACAAGCCGCCGTAATACAAGACCGAAGGCACCACCGCCGCGATGCAGATATCCACGTAGGGAAGGCCCAGGAACTCGGCCATGACAAAGGCGGTGGCCCCCATCACCGGCGGCATGAGCACCCCGCCGGTGGAAGCGCAGGCCTCGATGGCCGCGGCATAGTGGGGCGGATAGCCCGCCTTTTTCATGGACGGGATGGTGATGGCCCCGGTGGTGAGCACGTTGGATATGGCGCTGCCGCTGATGCTGCCGAACAGGGCGCTGGAAAAGATGGAGACCTTGGCCGCGCCGCCGCGCACAAAGCCGAACAGCGCCGCGGAGATATCCATGAAAAAGCGGCCGCCGCCAGTTATCTGCAGGGCCACGGCGAACACCATGTAGCCGATGAGGATGTTGCCCACCACCCGCATGGGCAGGCCGATGATGCCCGAAGGCCCCATGGAGAAATAGGCGGCAAGGCGGCTGGGGCCATAGGACATGCCCTGCAGCAGGCTGGGCAGATGGGACGAGTAGAGCCCGAAGGTGGTGAAGAAAAGGCAGAGCCCGGCGAACACCGGCCCGCCCACCCGCCGAGCGGCCTCCAGGACCAGCACCACCAGTACGGCCCCGGTGATCAGGGGCGTCATGGGCGGATAGATCTCCCAGCCCATGGCCGCTATCTCCTCGGCATGCCAGCAAAAATACAGGCCGCAAAACAGAGACAGCGCAGTCAGGATTAAGTCATAAACCGGCGGGTTGTTGGCCTGCGCCCTCCCCCTTATCGGGTAGAGCAAAAATACCGGCGGCAGGAAGAAGGCAACCAGCAGGTAATAGTAGGCACTGCCCATCAGGGTGCCCAGGAACTCGAAGTGGAATAATTGATAAAGGGCCGAAAGTATGCCCAAGATGGTGCTGGCCAGAAAGTACGCGCCCAACCAGCCGGTCAGCTCCCTCCGGCGCGATGTCGCTTGTACAGTCGTCTTGCCGGCCGTAGTGGGATTTGCCATAGGACCCCAACTCCCGCGGTTACTCCAGGTACCCCGCCAAGGGTTAGTAATTGCCGCGGCGGCACGTCAGCCGCACCGCCGCGGCGCGCAATGGGTAGGATCACTGTTGCTTAGAACAGTTGGTGCTCCCGGGCGTACTTCTCCCAGAAGTCGGGCCATTGCTTTTGGTCCACGCCTTTTTCCTTGGCCAGCTTTTGCGCGGCCGCGTATCCGGCCAGCCGCTGCTCCTCCTGCTTGAGCAGGGTCTGCTGAATCTTCTCGTGCTCGGGAGTCCAAGCTCCAGCCGCCTTGAAGGCCGCCACCGATCCGCGGTGATAGGGCACCACGAAAGCCTGGTTGTCCAGGGCGGCGGCGCGGGTCCATTCCTTCAAGGCCGCGTGCATGTCCGCGTAAATGTCATATCCGTTGTAGATGGACCCGGTGATGACCTCGGCCAGCTTGGGATTCAGCTCAGGATAGGTGACGAAGCCGTAGTAGTAGGACGCGATGTGGGCTGGCTTCTGGGGAGTGATGCCCGCGCCCTTGACCGCCTTGTAGGGCCGCAGGTAGGGGCACCAAGAGTTCAGCCGCTTCCAGCCTTCCTTGTCCTGAGGAGGCGCGGGCAGCCAGTGGATGCCGTGGGGCGAGGCGGCCAGTTCCATGGCCGCGCTGGAGGTGATCAGGCAGTGGGCGGTATCGCTGGAGCCTTCCAGGAAGACACCTTGACCTTCTTCACGTCTTTCCAGTCCAGGCCGCCGAAAGCCAGGTAGCCGCCGTGCAGGAAGGTGCAGGCCGGGGAGCCGGGAATAAAGGCCACCCGCTTGCCCTTGAGGTCGGCCAGGGTCTTGATACCCGAATCGGCCCTGGTCATCATGCCGGCCACGGCCCCCAGGTTGCAGGCCCACACCAGGCGCAGGCGCTGAGGACCCATGTTGGGGGCGGCGAACAGCTGCAAGCCGCGGCTGGCCATGAACTGCCCGGCCCCGGTCAGGATGCTGAAGGACGCCTCATGGGCTCTGACCGGCATCAGCTTGGCGATATCGGTGCCCGCCGGAACCACCTTCACCTTGACCCCGCCCTTTTCTTCAATGGCCTTGCACAGGCCGATGGAGATGGCGTACCCCGTAGAGCCGACGGTGTAGGTGGTGGCGCTGATCATTTTGGGCACGTCCGCAGCCCCAGCTGCGGCGGGAAGCAGCAGCAGGGCCGCTGCGGTGATCAGCCATAAAAGTTTGCTCGTTACCTTCATTTGACCCCTCCTAGGTCTATTAATGTTGGTCGGTTGCTTCTCTGTCAGAACGGCGCGCTACTCATAGGTTTTCTCGAATACTGGTGTCTTGCGGGTATGGCGCGGCAGGCTTCCCCCCGGCACCATGATGACCTTGGGACGCATGCGCAGAGTGTCATGCACCGCCTGGGCTATTTTTTCGGCCAGGGCGTCGATCTCCCTCTGGTCCATGTTTCCCTGGTACTCGACTTTCATCTTCAGGGGAGGAACCACGCTGGGAGGCGGAGAATCCAGCACTATGCGCATCTGGCCGGTCACTTGGGGCTGGAACTTCATCACCGCAGTACGCACCGCGGCAGGGTACACGTTGACCCCCTTGACGATGAGCATGTCGTCGGCGCGGCCCACCAGCTTGGCGCGAATACCCTTGAAGCCGCAGCCGGGGCACTCTTCCAAGGAGATCTGAACCACGTCGCCATAGGCGTATTTCACCAGGGGGCAGGCCTCCCGGTGCAGGGAGGTGTGCACCATCTGCCCCACGGCTCCCTCCTCCAGGGGCACGGACTCGCCGCTTATGGGATCGATCAGGTCAAAATAGCTGGTACACACTTCGGGGGCGATGGCGTGCAGGCCATGGTACTCCTCGGACCAGCAGGAAATGCCGGGGGCGTGTCCCGCCGGAGACCAGTAGTCAAAGCTGGGGCAGCCGTAGGCTTCTTCCAGGGTCTTTTTTATCTTCGGGTTGGCGATGCCCGGCTCGCCGGTGGTCAACAGGCCCTTGAGCTTCAACTCGGAGACCGGATAGCCCAGCATCTTGGGGCATTTTTCGATCAGGTACAGCGCCAGGGAAGGCGTGCAGGCCAGAAAGTTGGGCCGGGTCAGGTCGGCGAACTTAAGGAAGGTGTCGGTTCCGGCCCTGGCATCGATGTCTATGGGCAGAGCCCCCAGCAGACGCAGGCCCCACAGGGTCATGGTGGTGGCGTAGATGCCCAGGGTGAAGCAGAAAAGGCCCCGGTCGCCCTTGCCCACGCCGCACAAGGCCAAACGGTGGGCCAGGCGCGGGGCCAGGAAGTCGAGGTCGTTCTTGGTGAAGGTGTAGGTGAAGGTGGGCACGCCGGTGGTGCCCGAGGTGGTGCCGGTCAGGTACAGCTCGTCCACCGGAGCGCAGAGGTGGGTGCCGAAGGTGTGCCCCAGTTTTTGGCGCGATTCTTCCTGGCAGGCCCGCTCGTCTTCCTTGGTCATGAAGACCGGCAGCTTGCGCAGGTCATCAAAGGTGTTTATGTCCCCCAGCTCCGCGCCCGCCTGCTTGAACTTGTCCCGGTAGTAACCAGAGGACTCGTAGCAGTATTTGAGCTGCTCCCGTAGACGGGGTGCCAACATGGTTTCGATTTCGGGGATGCTGAGCCCCTCCATCTCGGGCATATAGTAACTAAACCGCTTTTTCATCAATTCCTCCGTCATCGAACAAATGCCGTGCGGGAAGTCCCTTGTCCGCGTCTTCCTCGGCGCACAGGATCATTTTGCGGCTCACTGTCTCGATGTGTTGCCGGTTTAAATCAACGGCCTCCTGCACTTGACCGGCGGCCAGGTGTTCTATTAGCTGACGGTGGCCGGCCAGGGTGCCTTCCACCATTTCCGCTGTGGGGGGGATGGTTTCCAGATAGTAGGAGAGGAGCTTGATTACCGCGCCCACGTTCAGTTCCAAGACCGGGCTGGCGGCAATGCGGGCCAGCTTCATGTGAAAATCCAGGTTGGCGGCGAGCCGTAGCTCCACCTCGCCCTGGTGGTAGTATTTTTCCGCCTGATCGACGTTTTCATGCAGGATGGCCACGTCGATCGGTTTGATCAGCGCCCCGGCCTCCTGAATCACCACCGTTTCCAAGAGCACCCTGGTCCGGGTCAGTTCGCTGACTTCCACCAGGGCCAAACGCAGGATGTCGGCGAATACCGGAACCAGGGAAGCGACGTCCCGCTCTTGGACAAAGGTGCCCCCCCCGTGTCCCCGGCGCACCGTAAGCAGCCCGGCGCTTTCCAATATCCGGATGGCTTCCCGGACCGCCGAACGCCCGACCGCCAGCTGGCGCGCCAGCTCCGGTTCGGAAGGGAGTTGGTCCCCGGGTTTCAGGTCGCCTCTGAAAATTGCAATGCGTATGCGATCAACCACCCGATGATAAAGACTTTTATCCCCTAGTGGACTGAAGAGGGAGCCGGAACTGGCCATATATCAACGCCTCCTTGCTATCTGATGTCAGACATCATATATGCTAATAAAAAACTTAATGTCAATAGTTTTTTGCCCTACCTATTTAGGGGGTTTGCTTTTTGTGGGGTAAACCCATAACCGGCGCATGGACATGCCTCAGCGCCGGCAGCAAGGCCACCGGCGCTGAGGGTGCAAAGATATGCTTGCCGGTTTTTACAGGTTGAGGACCGCCTTGAAGTTGCCGTCTTCCATCTCGTTCAGATCGGCCGGGTACTTGCGAACCATGTTGAGCATGGAGCGGTTGTCCGGGCTGATGATTCCGGATACGCGCACCATTTTCCGTTCCCTGGCGATCTCCAGCAGGCGGTTGAACAGCAGCTCCCCCAGGCCCCTGCCCTGCCAGGCGTCGGCCACGGTCATGCCCAGGTCGGCTTCGTCCACGCCGGGACGCTCGATGATGCGCCCCACCGCCGCGATATCCTCGCTGCCCTCGGGGAACACCACCAGGGCCATTTCGCGGTCATAGTCGATCTGGGTGTGACGCGAGAGCAACTCTTGGGGCATGGAGCGCAGCACCCGGCCGAAGCGCTGGAAAATGGTCACCGGCGAGAGGGCATGGAACAAGCGGATCATGGCCGGGCCATCCTCCGGCTTGATGGGCCTGAGGAAGACGTCCACCCCGCCGCCGGTGCGCTCATGGCTTTCGTATTGCGCGGGATATGGCCGGATGCACAAATGCTGGGGCGACTTCTGCGGCGTGGGTTCCACCACCACCCTGGCGTCCAGGGCCAAGGCGCCCCGGGAATGGCTCAAGAGCGGGTTTATGTCCAACTCCGCTATCTCCGGGAAGTCGATCAATAGCTGGGAAAGTCGCACCAGCACCTCCTCCAGCATGACCATGTCCACCGGAGGGATGTTGCGGTAGCCCCTGAGCACCTTGCTCACCTTGGTCTGATCGATGAGCCGCTTGGCCAGCAGGCGGTTCAGGGGCGGCAGGCCGATGGCACGGTCCCCGATGATCTCGGCCATGGTGCCACCCATGCCGAAGAGGATCACCGGGCCGAACTCGAGGTCTTTCTTGGCCCCCAGGATGCACTCCACGCCCTTGACCGCTACCATGGGCTGCACCGTGACCCCGCGCACCCGGGCCTGTGGGTCGTAGGCCTTGGCGTTGGCCATTATCTCCTCGAAAGCCTCCTTGACCTGGCCTTCGCTCTTGAGGCTGAGGCGCACCCCGCCCGCATCGGACTTATGGGTAATGTCCGGGCTGTCCATCTTGAGCACCACCGGGAAGCCGGTCAACAGGGCGCAGGCCGCGGCCTCCTCGGCGCTGGCCGCCCGGTGCACCGGGGTCACCGGGATGCCGTACAGGTCCAGGAGCTTTTTGGACTCGCCCTCGGACATGAGGCTGCGCCCCTCGATAAGCACCGAGGCGATGAGCGCGGCGGCCTGGTCCCGGTCGTAGTGAATCTCGCGGGGCAGGCTGGAAGGCGTCTCCTGCAGGGTCAGCAGGTTCTTGTGGTACTGGTACATGTACAAGAAGGCCTGTACCGCCCGCTCTGGGGTCTCGTAGGTGGGGATGCCCGCCTTGTAGAATATCTCCCTACTCTCCATCACCTCGCGGCCGCCCAGCCAGGAGGTGAACACGGGGAAGTCGGCCCGCGCCAATTCCTCGCTCAAGAGCTTGGCCTTTTGGGTGCTGGGGAATTGGGCCTGGGGGGTGGTGAGTACCAGCACAGCGTCGAACTCGTGGGCGTCCACGCAGACCTGGGTCACCTTGAGGAAGGTCTCGGGCGTGGCGTCGCCCAGGATGTCAATGGGGTTGGCGTGGCTCCAAAAGGGCGGCAGTATGGCGTCCAGCTTGGCGATGGTCTCCCGCGAGGGCTGGGGCGGCTCGCTGCCGCCGTGCAGGGCCATGTGGTCCGTGGCCATGACTCCCGGTCCCCCAGCGTTGGTCACGATGGCCAGGGCCGGGCCCTTGGGCAGCGGCTGCTTGGAGATGAGCTCCGCGCAGTCGAACAAGTCGCCCACCGTGTTCACCCGCACCAGACCGGCCCGCTTGAAGGCCTCGTCGTAAATGGCGTCCTCGCCGGCCATGGCCCCGGTGTGGCTCATGGCCGCCTTGGCCCCGGCGGCGCTGCGCCCCACCTTGAGCAAGATGATGGGCTTGACCCGGGACACCGCCCGGGCCGCGCTGATGAACTTGCGGTGGTTGGTGATGGACTCCACGTAGAGCAAAATGGCGCTGGTGCCGGGGTCGTTGCCCAGGTAGTCGATAATGTCGCCAAAGTCCACGTCCAGCATGGATCCCATGCTGATGAAGTGGCTGAAGCCTATGTCCTGGGTCACCGCCAAGTCCAGGACCGCCGTGCAGGTGGCCCCGCTCTGGGAAACGAAGGCCAGGGAGCCGGGCTTGGGCATCTCGTGTATGAAGGAGGCGTTGAGCGCTGCCGGAGAGCTGATGATCCCCACGCAGTTGGGCCCCACGATGCGCACCCCGGCGATCTTGGCCGCGGCCAGAATTTCCCGCTCCAGGGCCGCACCCTCCTCACCGGTCTCCTTGCCGCCTCCGGATATGATGATGGCCCCGCCCACCCCGCAATCGCCGCATTCGCGCACGATGGCCGGCGCGAACTTCAGGGGCACGATGATCACCGCCAAATCCAGGGGACACGGCGCCTGGCTGATGGAGGCGAAGGCCTTCAGCCCCAGGACCTCATCCCGCTTGGGGTTGATGGGATAAACCCCACCGGTGAAGCCACCCTTGCGGATGTTCTCCAACACCGAGCGGCCAACCGAGCCCTCGCGTTCGCTGGCCCCCACCACGGCCACGCTGCGAGGGGTCAGGATTCTGTCCAGATTGAATATGCCCATGCCGTCCCCTTAATTGACTAGCTTACCGCCGGGGCCAGTCCCATTTCCTGGGTCGCGGCCTTGCTCTTGGCAAAGCCCAGGATAAAGCCCAGCACCACTCCCCACAGGGCCGCCAGGCCGATCTGATAGGCCGGAGGCAGGGCAAAGGTAAGGGTGTGGGCCGGGATCCAGAACCACAACAGGCTTTTCAGGGCCAGGCCCATGCCCTTGAAGCTCCACTGGCGCATGATGAGGTTGTCTTCCAATCGATGGAAAAACATCATCTGCGGTCCAAAGAAAAAGTTGGCCGCCAGGGATACCGCGAAAGCATGCCCCAGGCCGGTGGTTATGAACGACGGCAAATAACCGGCCTCCTGCACGGCGTGGGTGAAATCCTTGATGCCGGTGAAGCCGAACTTGACCACCAGGCCCAACACACCCCAGGCCAGTATTTTGATGGCCAATTGCCCCTTGGCACAAGGCAACTCCCAACGGCGGTTCACCAATACGTGCGAAGCCACCTCGCCCAAGGTGCCCAGCACTCCGAATTGAATGAAGGCGGACAACATGGGGCTGCTCATTACCCATTCTACATAAAAGCTCATGCTGCGTATTCTCCGGATGAATGCCAGTCATGGATGGCGTGACGCCTGAAAATGGCTGTGGGGCGCGGAATGGCGGCATCTGTCGCCCCGGCCCCACAGGTCTCAAACCAGGCATCTAAATGTGGATGGCATGCCCTGCCAGGGCGTGCAGCCCCTCCATCATGGCCTCGCTGACCGTGGGGTGCGGGAACACCGTGGACGCCAGTTGCTCCACCGTGGCCCCCAGATTCAGGGCCATGGCCGCCCCGCCGATCATCTCGGTAACATGCGGGCCCACCATGTGCACCCCCAACACCTTGCCGCTTTCGCTGTCGGCGATGATCTTGATGAAGCCCGCGTTCTCGTTCAGGGCCACGGCCTTGCCGTTGGGCGCCAGAGGGCTCATCTTGGACACCGGCTCAAAGCCGCGTTCGGCCGCCTGGGCCTCGGTGAGGCCCACCGAGGCGCTCTCCGGCGCGCCGAAGGTGCAGCGGGGGATGTTCTCGTAGACCAGGGGATGGGTGGCCTTGCCCGCGATGGCCTCGGCGGCGATGACGCCCTGGGCCGAGGCGGTATGAGCCAGGCCCAGCTTGCCGGTGATGTCGCCGATGGCGTAGACGACGGGCAGGCTGGAGCGCATCTGCTCGTCGATCTCCACACAGCCGATGCGGCTCAGGCTAACCCCGGCCTCGGCCAGGCCCATGCCGCCGGTGTTGGGCACGAAGCCGATGGCGGCCAGCATGATCTCGGCCTCGATCACTTCCTCGCTCTCGCCCTGGGCCACGGTGACCGCCACCCCGGAATCGGTAAGCTCGGCCTTCTTGACCGCCGCCTCCACCCGGAGGTCCATCTTGGCCTTCTTGTACTGGCGAGCCACCTCTTCGCTCACGTCGGGGTCTTCCAGGGGCATGATGCGCGGCAGCATCTCCACCACGGTGATCTTGGCGCCGTAGCGGTTCCACACCGAGGCGAACTCCAGGCCGATGGGACCGCCGCCCACCACCACCACCGAGGCCGGGGCCTGGGTAAGCTCCAGGGCCTGGCGGAAGGTGATGATGCGCTTGCCGTCCGGCTCCAGGCCGGGAATCCGGCGGGGCTTTGAGCCGGTGGCCAGGATGATGTTGTCCGCCTCCAGCACCTCGCCCGAGCCCTTGATCTGAACCCGGTTGGGCCCGGCCAGCACGGCCTCGCCCGGGATCACCTCCACGCCGGAGGTCTTGAGCAGGGCCTGCACCCGGCGTCCCTGGCGGGTGGAAACCTGGCGGGAGCGCTTCTGGGCCGAGGCGTAGTCCACGCTGAGGCCCTCCAGGTCGAAGCCGTAGGTGCGCCCCTGGGAAAGCAGGTGGACCACCTCGGCGTTGCGCAACAGGGACTTGGTGGGAATGCAGCCCCAGTTCACGCAGGTGCCGCCCAGGGCGTCTTTTTCCACAACCGCGGTCTTGAGGCCAAGCTGGGTGCAGCGCACCGCAGCCACGTAGCCGCCCGGCCCGCCGCCGATCACTATCACGTCGAACTTGCTCATATGCTGCTGCCTAAAGGGCCATGGCCCGTGTGTTGTATGGCGGCGAACCCGTGGACCCGCCGAGTTCTTCTATGCCGTGGCGGCCATCACCTGGCTGCTGCGGGCTTTGCTGCGATAGATGAGAAGGTCCTTGGTCTCCATCTGGGGCAGTTCGGCAAAGCGCTCGTCGCCCGCGGCCTTGAGGTCAAAGGGCGCCAGCACGAAGGGATGCTTGTTGTTCCCAGTGGCCTCCTTGAGCCAGGCCGCGATCTCCCCGGCCTCCTCGGGCTTGAGGTACTCCACCGCGCCGTCCTCGCGCACCACGGGGCGCACGGCCAACTCGAAGCGGTACTCCGGGAAGCGGGCCACCAGGTTCATGGTCTTTTCCACCTCAGCGGCGTCGTACCCCTGGGCGGCGTACATGTCCTTGGTGCCCATGAGGCGCATGATCATCACCTCGCCCAGGCCCTCGGCCAACAGGCGCTCAAGCACCTGGGGATTGCGGCCGTCGGTGTCCATCTCGAACTTCATGCCCGCGCCCTTGAGGTAGCCGAGCGCCTCCACCAACTCGTCCATGGCCTCGGGGTCGCCCTGGGACAGGTGGATGCCGTCCACCCACTCGCCGTGCAGGCGGCCAATGCCGAAGAACCCGGCCAACTTCTCGGAGCAGGCGTGGCCGACCACCACGCCCAGGCCTTGCCTGACCACCTGGCCGTCGTAGTAGACCGGGAACTCGATGCCGTCCGGGCCACGATAGACCGACTTGCGCCTCTCGCGGTAAAAGCGGTTGAACTTGTCTTTGCCCTCGGCCTTGATGTCCAGGTCGGTGTACTCGATGCCCTTTTGGGCCAGGTACTTCTTGGCGATCTTGCAGCGGACGCAGCCGGTGGCGGTGTAGATGGTCACGGCCATGACTAAGCCTCCTTCTTTATGAGCCCCAGGTACTCCTCGGCCGAAAAAATGGCTTCCAGCTGGGAGGGGTCGCGGGGCTTGATTTCGAGCATCCAGCCGTCCTGGTAGGGGCTTTGATTGACCAGGCCGGGCTCGTCCTCCAGGGTGTGGTTCACCACCACCACCTCGCCGGAGATGGGCATGAACAAATCTGAGGTGGACTTGGCCGACTCCACCACGCCGAACTCGGCGTCCTGGTCGAACTCATCCCCTTCGCCGGGAAGTTCCACGAAGATGACCTCGCCAAGCTGGTCCTGGGCGAAATCGGTGATGCCCACCTTCACGGTGTTGCCGCTGGGCACCACCCAGGTGTGTTCCTTGCTGTAGCGCAGCCCGCCGGGGAACTGCATCTGATCGATAGACTTTTGTGCGGTCATTATTTGGTCTCGCAGCGCCTGACGGGCGTTTCGGTCCGGGTCGCTCGCTGAGCGGCCCCTGTTGGAACGCCGTCAGGCATGGCCCCGGCCCGTAGCGGGCCGGGGCTTTGGCGTTGTTAGTCTTAGTCCTTTATGTCCGCGTCGGTCACCACGCACAGAGCGGTGGACTTCTGGTAGGCCACGGTGCCTTCGATTTCCACCGTGGACTCCGCGCCCGGAGCGGCCGCGCCGGGCAGGCGGTAGGTGGTCACATCCACCGGCTCGATGGCGGTCTCCTTGGGCTTGTCCAGCTGAGGCACCCAGTCGTAGGGCGAACGGTAGGCGCGGTATACCATGTTCTGGTTGAGGTTTTGGCCCCAGTAAGGGCTGATGTACTCCCACACCAGGTCGTGCTCCGCGGTCACTTCCAGTATGCGGCCGCCACTGCCCTCGGTGATCAGGGTGTTGCCGTTGGGCAGGCGCTGGGCGCTGGAGATGAAGGGGCTGTAGAAGCGGTTGCTGTCGGTGGGGTGCACAAAACCGGCTTCCTTGGGGGTGTACTGCCACACGATCTTCAGGGTGACGGGGTCGAACTCAAGCACCCGGGAGTAATCGCGCAGGGCGTTTTTACTGCCCTTGGGGCTGCCGGGGTTGGGCGCGCCGTATCCGCCCCAGCCGCCGTTGTCGAATACCAGGATGTTGCCCTCGCCGGGCAGGCCTCGGGGGATCATGTGGGCGTGGTGCTGGCCGATGATCCAGCCAAGGGCCTTTAGCTCCGGGGTCTCGTCGTAGTAGGGGCCCACCTTCCACACCACCTTGCCGGTGGCCTTGGAGATGATCCAGATGATGTTGGCCTCGCGGCCGTCCACGATGATGTTGTCCGGGTGGAAGCGCTCGTCGCCCGCATCGTAGAGGCGGTTGGGGCCCAGGGCGGACATTGAGTTGATGTGCATCCAATCGCCCATGCCGCCTCCGGCGGGGCGCAGGTTGGGGTCGCGGCACAGGATATTCTTGGCGTCCTCGTGGAAGCCGTACTCATCGAAGTGCTCGTTGCAGGCCCACTCCCAGATGATGTCGCCGTCCCAGGTGACCTCATAGACCACGTCGTCCAACAGGTTTTTGTCGGAGATGGCGGGGTTGATCACGTTCTTGTGGGCCAGGATCAGGGTGTTGCCGTGGTCCACCGGCATGTCCATGCCCGGCACATAGTAACCAACCGGGTTGCCCTCGCGCTGGTAGTCGTGGTGCATGCGGGCCATCCAACGGGGCTCGTCGCCGGGGTCTTCCACGTACTCGTACTGGTCGAACTTCCAGACCACCTTGCCGTCCCAGTCCACCTGGATCAGGTCCATGTAGTCCTGCACGGAGTATTTGACGTTACGCTCACCGGAGTGGCCCATGACGTAGCCGCCGGGCAGCAGCTTGTTGGGGAAGCCATGCAGGTTTTTCCACAGCTTCACCTCGCGGCCGTTCATATCGATGAGCAGCGCGCCGCGCTCCCTGGCCTGGAACAGGGTGTAGCCGTTCCAACAGCGCTCGGGATCGTAGACCGTGGCTCCGGTGGGGTAAACAGTGGGGTAAGTCATAGCTGGGGTCCTTTCATCTAAGCAATTCCGGCAAGAACAGGGTCAGAGCCGGGAAGGCAATCAGGGTGATCAGGCGCGCGATGTCGGCCAGCAGGAAGGGGAAGATTCCCTTGAAGATGGTGGTCAGGGGAACGTCGTCGGCCACGCCCTTCATGATGAACACGTTCATGCCCACCGGAGGGGTGATGAGGCCTATCTCCGAAACAACCACCATGACGATGCCGAACCAGATGAGGTCGTAGCCCAGGGACTCCACCACCGGCGCGAAAATGGGCACGGTGATGAACACCAGGGGCAAGGTTCCCATCACGCAGCCCAGGATGAAGCAACTGGCGATGATGGCCGCGATGACCACGAAGGGCGGCACCGGCAGGTTGGCCGCCCACTCGGCCAGGCGCATGGGTATCTGGGTGGAGGTAAGGAAGTAGCCGAACACGGCGGTTCCAATGACCACCAAAAAGACCATGGCCGTGGTGCGGCCGGTGGCCAGCAGGGAGCTCCTGATGTTCTTCTTGTTGACGCGCTTGCGGATGATCCCGAAGATCAGGGCGCCGGCCGCGCCGATGGCGCCGGCCTCGGTGGGGGTGAACCAGCCGCCGTAGATTCCGCCCATGACCAGCATGAACAGGACCATGACCTCCCAGGTGTCGGCCAGGGAGCGCACCCGCTCGCCCATCTTGTACTTGGGGCCGCGCGGGCCCAGGTCGGGCCGCAGGCGGGTCCAGATGAGGATGGCGATCACGTAGTAGAGCAGTGAGATGAGGCCGGGGATGATGCCGGCGAAGAACAGCTCGGCGATGGACTGCTCCACCAGCACGCCGTAGATGATAAGTATGACGCTGGGCGGAATGAGTATGCCGATGGTGCCGCCGGCGGCGATGGAGCCGGTGGCCAAGGTGTCCTTGTAGCCGTAGCGCCGCATCTCGGGAAGGGCCACGGTGCCCATGGTGGCTGAGGTGGCCAGGGAGGAGCCGCTCACCGCGCTGAAGGCGCCGCAGGCCAGCACCGTGGCGATGGACAGGCCGCCGGGCAAATGGCCCACCCAACGGTAGGCGGCCCGGTAGAGCTTGTCGCTGAGCCCGGAGTGGAAGCAAATCTCGCCCATGAGCACGAAGAAGGGAATCACGCACAGGGAATTAGGACGCGGTGGAGGACAGGGGCACGGTCTGCATCAGACCCAGGCCCGCGTCGGTGCCGAAGCACCAGGCCATGCCGATGACGCCCAGGAAGCCCAGGGCCGCGCCGATGAGCATGCCCGAGAACAGAAGGGCCAGCAGGGCCACGCCCCACACCCATTGGTAGGTGTCGGCCTCTATGCCCCAACCGAACCACTCGGGGGCCAACACGCCCAGGATGAGGATGATCGAAAAGAGCCAGGCGAATGCGGCCCACACGCCCTGGTTTTGCTTGACCAACTCGGCCGAGCTTTTGAGGGCGTCCTTGATGAGCGCCAAGGCCAGCAGCAGCAGGCCCAGGGCGATGACCAGGGTCAGGGGCGTCTTGGATATCTTGAGCAGCAGCGTGGTGTCGTTCTCCACCCAATAGGTGTGGGAGATGACCACGCTCTGCCAGGTGAACATGAGGAAGAAAAATCCGCTGATGACTTGGGTGAAGCAGGCCAACTTGAGTTGGGTTTCTTCCGAAAAACGGGCCGTGAAGAAGTCCACCCCAATGTGCTTGTTGCCCAGCTGGGCATGGCCCATGGCTCCGAACACCAGCACAATGAGCATGATCTCTTCCAGCTCAACCACCCCGGCCAGGGAAATACCGAGGAAGTCACGCGAAATAACGTTGGCCGCTACCAGGAGCACCATGAGCATGGCCATGGAGGCGCCCACGCCGTTGAACAGATAAGCAACCGGCGTGATCACCTTGGCCAGCCCGTCGTGCATTTTCTGAATCTGCATTGCCGGTAGACCCTTTGCTCCCCCGTAGTTGACGGGGAAAATTTTGTTCATAGTCCTGGAAACCCCTAGCCGACCGAAGTCAGCCAGGGGTGCCCAGGTTGTGTCCTTGAGTTTTTACTTGCCCAGCATTTCCAAGGCGTCGGCCAAGACCGCCTTGGCGGGCAGTCCCTTGGCCTCCAAGTCGTTGACCCAGGCGTCGCGTATGGGCTTGACGCGCTGGATCCACTTGGCCCGCTCGGCCTTGTCCAAGACGTAGAACTTGTCGCCCTTCTTCTTCATCCAGGCCACGTCACGCTCCTGGGCCTGGTCAAAGTCGCGTCCGGACATCTTGGCCGCGGCCAAGCCGCTGACCTCCATGATGGCCTTCTGGTCCTTGGGCGAAATCTTGTTCCACTTCTTCTGGTTCATGATCACGTAGAAGCCGGTGGCCGAGAAGTCGCCCACGGTGTGGGTGGTGAGGATGTCGGTCATGCGGCGAGGGCGCAGGGGCGGATAAGGCAGGAAGCAGCCTTCCACCACGCCCTTTTGCAGGGCCAGGAACACCTCGGGCATGGGCAGAGCCTCGGGGTTGGCGCCCAAGGCCTTGAGCATCTGCAGGGCGGTGCTGCCGCCGGCGGAGACGATGGCGCCCTTGAGCTCTTCCAGGTTGCGCACTTCGCGCTTGGTGAAGTGGAGTTGGAAGGCGGGGTTGGTATAGAACCACAGAACCTTGACCTTGTTAAACTCCTTCTGCATTTCCGGGTACTTCTCATACAGCTTCCACAGGGTGGCGCTGTTGTTTTCGGCGCTGGAGGTGGCCACCATGGGCTGGTCCAACACACCGGCCAGCGGGAAGCGGTCCTGGGAGTAGGTGGGGCAGGACAGACCGCCGTCCACCTGTCCGGAGACCGTGGCGTCAAATACCTGAGTGATCTTGGCCAGGGCGCTGGCATGGAAAATGGTGACCTTTACCCGGCCTTCGGTTACCTTCTTTACTTGTTCAGACCAGTTTTTGAAGACGCCCTTGGCCAGAGGGTGCTTGGGGCCGTAGACGATGTTGAATCTCAGGTTCATGGCGGAGGCCATGGTGGCCGTCCCGAGAAGCAGCAGCATTATCGTTAGCAGGGTCGCGAGCGATCTTGATCTCATTGGGGAACTCCTCAGTTGGGTGGTTTTCAGCGCTACCCTCAGCATCCTTAATACGTATTACGTTTTACGTATCCTTATCTAATTACCTGTGCTAGTATTTGTCAACTGAAAAAATAACTGGGGCCCAAATCAGACATTTTCGTGTTCACAAGGTAACTTATACAAGGTCACAAGAGGAAAGACTTTGACGCTCAAGGCCGTTGGAAAACAAGAGAATCTCTACGAGGTGGTCGCTTCGGAACTCCGCGAGGCCATCTTGAACGGAACCCTCAAAATGGGGGACACCCTGCCCAACGAGACCGAGTTGGCGCGCCAACTGGCGGTGAGCCGCCCGGTGATTCGAGAGGCGCTACGCTATCTCCAGGCCCAGGGGTTGATAAAAATCAACCGGGGGACCAAGGGCGGGGCCATGGTGGGGCGCATCGATCATCTTTTCTTGTTGGAAAACATGGCCGACCTCATCCGGCTGCGCCAGCTCACCGTGGATCACTTGGTCCAGGTGCGGCAGTTCATAGAGCCCGAGGTGTTTCGCCTGGCGGCGGAAAACGCCACGGACGAGGATTTGATCGATCTGGAAAACATTTTGGATGAGAGTTACTACGAGGTGAACCCCGATGAAAAGCGGGACCTGACCGGCCAGTTCCATCGGGAGGTGGGCCGCGCCTGCGGCAATCCAATCTACGCCGCCCTGATCAACCGCATTCTGGATTTCACCTTGGCCTTCGTATCCACCCTAAAGCCCACCCACCTCATACTCCACAAGGATGAGGACCATCGCAACATCCTGGAAACCCTCAAAAAACGCGATCCTGACCTGGCCTGGCAACTGGCCCTGGAGCATGTCAACCAGATCAACAACCAAATGAAGGCGCTGGAAACCGCTTGGCTGACCATGGCCAAGGAAGAGAAAGCCGGCAACGGTTAGGGACGGGAAGCGCGCCGGGCGCCGCCCAAGGGTGGGGTCAGGTGGTGGTGCGCCAAGGCAAGGGGGCCATGTCTCCGGAAATTAGCTGCCCCGCCTCCAAGACGTGATCCTTCATGATCATACCGGCCTTTTGTGCCTCGCCCTTTTGCAGGGCCTCGATAATGGCGTCATGCCCGGCCAGGTATTCCTGAATATGCAGGGGCAAGGTGCTGCCCCTGGCAACGATACGGTAGATGCTGTCCCGATGGTTTCTGGTCAGCTCCAGCAGGGTTTTGTTGCCGGATTTCTCGGCCAGGAACTCGTGAAACTTGCGGTTGCCCTCGTAGTAGCTGGCAAAATCCTGCTCCATGGTGTTGCGGCGCAGTTCCTGTTGCAATTGGGCCAGTTCGGCCATGTCCTCGGGGGTTGGCGGCAACTGACAGAACAGCTCCACGGCCATGCCCTCCAGGGCCGCCACCACCTCGAATATCTCGCGCACTCCCTCGGGGGAAATCTTTTTTACGATCGTGCCCACGTTCTTTTTGTGGACCACGTAACCCAGCTTTTCCAGCTGCAAAAGGGCTTCACGGATCGGGGTGCGGCTGACATGAAAACGCTGGGCCAGACTGCCCTCGGACAGCCGCTCGCCGGGGTTGAGTTGGCCGGTGACGATCTCGCCGATCAACTTGTTATATATCTTTTCCCGCAGGGGCCCGCTCTTCTTGGCCATTTTGCCCTTTCGCCTTGAGTTCGCGGCTATACCCTAAGCACCGAAATAGGCTTTTCGCCTTGCCTGACAACTATAGTATTTTTTCCCACGCCGCGCAGCCCTGTTTGCGGAAGATTATTTCAACTTCCATTGGGGGCTGCGTTTTTCAATAAAGGCCTGCTTGGCCTCCTTGGAATCCTGGGAGTTCCACACCGGAGTGGTAACGTGCTCCAGCAAGGCCATGGCCCCCTCGAAATCGGTGCGTCTTCCCCGAGTGTAAAGCTCCTTGGCCGCGAAGTTGGACAAGGGCCCCATCTCGCAAATGCTTTCGGCATACTCCTGGGCCGCGCTCAACAGCTCCGCTTCAGGCACCACCCGGTTCACCAGGGCCAGATCATAGGCCCTTTGCAGCTCCAGGGGCTTTCCGGTGAGGATCATCTCGCAGGCCAGGGCCCGGGGAATATGATCGAATATGAAGGGCGCGAACAAGAAAGGCACATTCACCCTGCCCTCGGGCAGCCCCAGCTTGGCGTTTTCCGCGGCCACCCGGATGTCGCACTCCAGGCACAGCACCAACCCGGCCCCGTACACGTGCCCCTGCACCGCCGCCACGATGGGCTTGTACACCCCGTGGGTGCTGGGCAATAGGCTGTCGTCGCCCAACATCAGCGAATCGCGGAAGCGCCAATGCCCTCTATCCATCTCCTTGACGTCGGCCCCGGCGCAAAACGAGCGGCCGTTGGCCGCCAGCACCGCCACCCACATATCGTCGTCGTCACGGAAATCGACCCAGGCCTGGATCAATTCCTTGGCCATGGCCCTTCCCAGGGCATTGAGCTTTTGGGGCTGGTTCAGGGTGATGTAGGCCACATGGCCACGCTTTTCATAAATTATGGTGTCCACGCCGGGCTCCTTGGGGTTGCTGATTTTCGGGTCGCCGCGCCTAGTGCGGCGGGCGACGGGCGGTGGCTATTTTCGCTACCACTCTAAATTGCATACAATATTACATATAATATATCTACTTAATTCAGCGCACCGCTGTCAAGACATTTACCCCAGCGACCTGGTCTGCATAGGCGACCGACAATAGTGCTTAATTCAGTTAAATTGGTTTTATTAGTATTTATTAATAGTATGTTGAGATATTTTTTTAATGTTATTTATTAAATTTATTATATAACATCTATGTGGTTTAACCCTATTGTCCCCGACAGCCCAAAAAAAAAGGAGGCGCGTCAGTTCACGCCTCCATATGGGATTTCAAGGGTACC
Organism: Pseudomonadota bacterium; assembly: GCA_018902755.1. Classification (GTDB taxonomy): domain Bacteria; phylum Desulfobacterota; class Desulfarculia; order Desulfarculales; family Desulfarculaceae; genus Desulfoferula. The sequence goes on from JAHIQI010000047.1 coordinate 21,954, forward strand.
GGGTTTGCCGGCCCCTGGCCTCGCTTAATCCCGATGCAAAATTTCGATCTTCACTCCGTCCGGAGCCATGAAAAAGGCGGCCTGCACTCCGGGGCGCACTTCCATGGGCGGGATGACGAAATCGGCCCCCTTGGCCTTCAATTCCTCATAGGTCTTTTGCACGTCCTCCACCACGAAACCCAACTCGTAGGTCCCCCAGTGCAGACCACTATGGGGCTCGGGCTCATCGTCGCGTTTGGGGGAAAGGGCCAGAAACAGGTCCCCCAACCTGATGCGCACCAGGGGCATGCCCCGGGCCTCGATGCGTGCCACCACCTCGGCGTCGAACATCTTTTGGTAGTAAGCCACCGCCGCCTCCAGGTCTTGGCAGCGCAGGTGAACATGATCCAGCTTAAAGGACATGGCCCCTCCATGATGACGGCGCTCGGGGTGAACCCGAGGCCTTTCGGGTCAGGTTAGCTGGCCTCCGGCCCGGACGATCCCGCGCCGGTTTGCTTGAAGCAGGGGGGCGGCGCAAAAGGCAACCGCCCCACCCTGCTCATGCCATTTGGGATAGGTATATCTTGGCCTTGGCGGCCAGGTCGGCCAACTGCTTGGCCACCTCCGCCACCTCGGCGGGTTTCAGGTCACGAATCACCTTGGCCGGTTGGCCCAGCACCAGCACTCCCTCGGGTATCTGCATCCTGGGCGGCACCACCGCCCCGGCTCCCACCAGGGCCCCGGAGCCCACCACCGCGCCGTCCAGCACGATGGCCCCGATGCCCACCAGGGCACCGCCTTTCACGGTAGCCCCGTGAATGCAGACCTGATGGCTTACCAGGGCGCCGGGCTCCACGATCACCGGCTTGTCCAGAGGCGCTTCCAGAAGGGCCAGATCCAGCACCGCGCTGCCTTGGCCCACCTCTATGCGCTCATCGTCGGCTCGAAGCACCGCGCCCGGCCAGATCATGGCTCCTGGAGCGAGGCTCACCCGGCCGATGATCCGGGCGGACGGGTCCACAAAGGCGGTGGGGTCTATCTGGGGCGCTTGCCCGTCAAAGGGCGTTATCAAGGAGCCGCTGGGCATCGTCACATCCTTTGGTCAGCGTAAGTCAGGGGTTCATTCCGTGGTTTCGTCCTTGCGGCGTAGAACCCGGTAAAAGGCGATGATGATCAGGCACCAGGCCAACAGCCCCAAGAGGAACAGGTTGTAGTTGGTCACCCCCACGTTGGTGACGCGGGCATACCACATCAGCAGGGCGGTGATCACTATGGGAAGCCAGGCTAATATGCGTTTCATACCGCCACCTCCGTCGCCAGGGCGGTTTCCCGTTTAGTCTGCCGCCAATGCAGGATCATGATGACCACGAAAAGAATCCAGCCGATCAGATCGGTCAAAAGGTCCGGGTGGAACATCATGAGGGCCACCAAGCCCATGACCACGCGTATGACCCATCCCACCTTTTTGAGCATCCACCCCTCGGTGGTAACGGTCAAGGCGTAGATGCCCGCGAAGCCTCCGGCCACGGCGCAAACTATGTGGTACCAGTCGCCCACAAAGACGATGGCCGGGTTGAACACGAACACAAAGGGCAGGATGTACTTGGCTATGCCCAGCCTGAATGAGTGAAACCCCGTCTGCATGGGGTTGGAGCCCGCTATTCCCGCCGCCGCGAAGGAAGCCAGCGCCACCGGCGGGGTGATGGCTGAAACCAACCCGAAGTAGAAGGCGAACAGGTGGGCCGCGATGGGCGCCACTCCCATCTGGGTAAGCGCCGGGATCACCAGGGCGGCCAAGGTGATGTACACCGCCGTGGTGGTCAGGCCCATGCCCAGGATCAGGGAGGCGAACATGGTCAGGATCAGGGCGATCCAAAGCTCGCCGCCGGCCACGGAAACGATCACCGTGGTGAACTTGAGCCCCAGGCCCGAGACGAAGACGCAGCCGATGATGATGCCCGCGGTGGCGCAAGCCACCGAAACGCTCACCGCCTGGCGCGCCCCCTCCTCAAAGGCAGAGAAAATCTGCACCGGGGTCATCCTGGTTTCCTTGCGCAGGGAGCTGAGCACCAGGATGGAGATGATGGCCCAGAAGGCGGCGAACATGGGCGTGTAGCCCACCACCATGAGCACCACGATAACGATGATGGAAAGGAACAGATGCCAGCCGCGCTTGAGCTCGGTTTTCAGATCCGGCAGCTCATCCTTGGGCACCGTGGCCAGGTTCTTTTTGCGGGCCTCGAAGTGGACCATCACGAAAATCGAGAAAAAGTAGATCAGCGCCGGGAACAGCCCCGCCAAGGCCACATAGAGGTAGGGCACGTTCAAAAACTCGGCGATGACGAAGGCCGCCGCGCCCATGACCGGCGGCATTATCTGACCGCCGCTGGAGGCGCAGGCCTCCACCGCCCCCGCGAAGTAGGGACGGTAGCCGATGCGCTTCATCAGGGGGATGGTGAAGCTCCCGGTGGTGACCACGTTGGCCACCGCCGAGCCGGACACCGAAGCCATCAGGCAGGAGCTGACCACCGAAGCCTTGGCCGGGCCGCCCACCTTGCTGCCGGTAATGGCCATGGCCACGTTGATGAAAAAGCGCCCCGCTCCGGAGCGCACCAATATGGCCCCGAAGAGGATGAACAGAAAGATGTAGGTGGCCATCACCATCAGGGGGATGCCGTAGATACCGTTTTCACGCATGAACAGGTAATCGATGATGGTGAACCAGTCGCTGGGCGGGCCGTAGAAAATCCAGAAGAAGTGGTCGGAAAAGGCCGTCTGGAACAAGAAAAAGCCGGCGATGATGACCATGGCCCAGCCCACCACCCGTCGGGTGACCTCCAGCAAGAGGATCAGCAGGGTGGTCCCGGCGTAGATGTCCATATTGCTAAGATCGCCCCGGCGGAAGATGAACGCGTCCAAATCCCACAGGGTGTAGAACTGGATGGCAATGGTCAGGCCGATCAACAGCAGATCCAACCCGAACCAGGCGTTTTTGGGCGCGGTCCAACTGGCGCGCCCCAGGGGCCTGAGCAAGAAGCACAACACCATGACAAAGGCCAAGTGGGTGGAGCGGAAGGCGTGGGCCTCCAGCGACCCGGCATAGGCCACGTAAAGGTGATAGATGCTTAGTCCCAGGGAAAGCAGGCAAATGAACAGCTCAAGAGGGTGTGCGAAAATGCCCCTTTGCTGGGCCAGCAGCCATTCCAGGATGCTCTGCTTCTTACCCTCTTCGTATTGCAGTTTTTTCTCTTGTGTTGCCAAGGCACGCGCTCGCTGTCTTTGGGCTGAAGGAAAAGCATGGGCAGAAGGCCCGGCCGCCGTCAGGCGGCCGGGCTGCACCCCTCATATTGATTGGTGGGAGCCTTTTATTTGGCTATGCCCATTTCCTTGTAGTAGCGCATGGCGCCGGGATGCACCGGAATGCGCGCGCCCATGAGGGCCTTTTCGGGCTTGGAAGCCTCGATGGCCGCCTTCTTCACCTTGGCCAGCTGGGGCCAATTGGCGTACAGGGTCTTGACGATGTTGTAGGCCTCGTCGTCGGACAGGTCCTTGTTGGCCACGATGCAGGTCACGGTGCCCACCGCGGGGACCGGAGCCTTGAGGCCCTTGTAAGCGCCAACCGGGATGGTGGTGGCCATCAGGCCGGGCTCCATCTCGAGAATCTTGGCCATGTGCTTGGCGTCGACCTCCAGGAAGCGGATACCGGGGCGGAAGTTAAGGTCGATGATGGTGGACTGGGGGCAAGAGGTCACGGCCATGTACACGTCGCTGTGGCCGTCCTTGAGCAGGGCGGCGGAGTCGGAGTAGCCCACGAAGCTAACCGAGCCGCCGTTCTTCTTGATGCTGTCAAAGGTGAGACCGTAGGCCTTGAGCACCAACTCGGCGATGACCGTGCCGGAGAAGCCCACCTTGCCGGGCACGATGCGCTTGTTGGCCAGGTCGGCCACGCTGAAGATCTTGCTGCTCTTGTCCACCGCTATCTGGAACACGCCGGGGTACAGGGACATCAGGTGGCGCAGGTTGGTGTTCTTTTTGTCGAACTTGCCGCGTCCGTTATAGGCGTTGTAGGCGGTGTGGGTGTAGGTCCAGCCCAGGTCGGCGCGCCCGCCGTTGACCGCCTTGCAGTTGCCCACTCCGCCGCCGGGGCCATTGGAGGAGGAGATTTTCAGGTTTTTCTCGACGATGCTCATCATGGCCGATCCCAGGGGATACCAGGAGCCGCCCTCGGGACCCGAGAACATGCGCAGGAATTGCTTCCCCGCCATGGCTGCCGGCGCCATCAAGCAAAGGCTGAGCAGGACTGCCACTGCGATCAGGCAAAATTTCTTCAGCATTTTTCCCTCCTACGGTAAAGGTGTCATCAATGAAAACACTATGTCATTTAGCGTTTTTACACAGAGCAAGGCAAAGCTTCTAACCCCAGAGCTGTACCCTGCTTCGTTCCTCTACTCGGGTTTGGATGCCCCTCAGCATGCGCTGTTGGCCCATCGCGATATGATGGGACATTATTTCCTGCGCTTGTTGCGCGTCGTGCGCCGCCAGGGCTTTGAAAAGATTTTCGTGTTGCTGCTCGGCCTCGGTCAAACGCTCTATGGAAAGGCGCTCGGGCCGATACCTGAGATAGATGCGGTCAAATAGCTGATGAAGGTAGGTGGCCCCGTTCTTATGGCCGCTGTAGCGGGCGATGGCCATATGAATCCGGGCGTCGCACCACAAGCGCTCCCGGCAATAGACCTCGCCGCGCACCGCGCGGTGCCCATCCAAAAGCAGGCGCAGTTCGGACAGGTCGTCGTCGGTTATGTTCTGGGCGGCCTTGCTCACCAGGAAGCCTTCCAAGAGAATCCTGAGTTCGTAAAGCTCCCGCGCTTCCTCCATATCCAACTCGGGAACGGAGTAACCCTTATTGGCCTCCCAATGAACCAGCCCCTCGTTTTCCAGGCGAACCAGGGCCAGGTTCACCGGCGTCTGGCTCATGTCCAGGCGCTTGGCGATATCTTGGTAGCGAAGTTTTTGGCCTGCGACCAATTCATCGTTTAAAAGCATCAGCTTGATCTGCTGATAGGCCTTTTCCACCAATGTTTGTGAATTCTTCATATGTTGTATCCTTTGTTGGTGCGTGCCCGCTAGCAGAAAGTTCAATGACGCCATATGCCGGCCTGGGCGCGGCGGATTAAGATTTTCAAAAATATTGTTTCATACTTATTATTAAATATAATATGTCGCCAGTTTGCAAGTCAAGCATTGTTAGCGGAGATGTAGCTATATTTTTAAGCCCCGGAACCATGGGTTAAAATTAGGTTGCACGTAATTTCGCCATGATACGATAAGGCGCATTTACCGGCAGTGCCGATGGGCCGATCGCCGTTGATCAGACCCGGCTGAACACGACCCAGGCTTTTTTGCCGTCCTTGGCCTGGCCGTGCGAGTCAAGGAGATTTATTTACAATTCTAGCCGCTCAAAGGCTCTCGCGAGCCGCCTGAAACATCATCACGGGAAGAGGAGGTCCCAGTGGAAAAACTGATCATCAATGTGGCCGTGTGCGGCTCTGCGCCCACGCGCGAGCAGAACCCGGCCATCCCCCACAGCCCCAAGGAAATCGCCGAGGAGGCCCTGCGGGCCTGGCGCGCCGGAGCCTGCGTGGTGCACATTCACGTGCGCGACCCCCAGACCGGAGCGCCGGATTTCAAGCGCGAGTATTTCGCCGAGGCCCTGGAGCGCATCCGGGCCGAGAGCGACATGCTGGTCAATTTGACCACCAGTGGCTTCAACATCCAGTCCGAAGACCAGGACGAGGAGCGCCTGATACCCATAGCCTTGAAGCCTGACCTCTGCTCCCTTGACGTGGGCAGCCTGAATTTCCGCGGCCGGGTGTTTATCAACCACACCGACTGGGTGGACAAGGCGGCCCAGCGCATGCAGGAAACCGGGGTCAAGCCCGAGATAGAGGTGTTCGAGCTGGGCCACTTGCGCCAGTCCCTGGACATGATCAAGCGCGGCCTGGTGGACGATCCTCCCTACTTCCAGTTCTGCCTGGGGGTCCCCTGGGGCGCGCCCGCCGACCTGCCCACTCTGATGGCTTTTCGCGAGCATCTGACCCTGGACTGCCCCTGGTCGGTGCTGGGGGTGGGCCCCCACCAGTTGCCCATAACCACCCACGCCATGCTAATGGGCGGGCACGTGCGGGTGGGCTTCGAGGACAATCTCTACCTGAGCCGGGGCGTGCTGGCCGACAGCAACGCCCGCTTCGTGGAGCGCACCGTGGATTTGGCCCGCATCCTTCAGCGGGAAGTGGCCACCTGCGATGACGCCCGCCGCATTCTGGGCATAAAGCCCAAGGCCTGACCTGTTCCCATATAAAAATCAAAGGCCGGGACGCGAAAACGTCCCGGCCGTTTGGTATACACGTTCTGGCGCAACCGGCAAAGACTTACCCCGGCAAAGCCAGGCGTGGCTAGGCAAGGCGTCGGGCAAGCGAAACCGGCAGGCGTATTACCAATACGCCGAGGAGTTGAGCGAAGCCCGCAACGCAGCATAGCCACGTCTGGAGAAGCCGGGCTCTAGCCCTGGTCCAACTGCATGCTTATGGCCCCCTTGGGGCACACCTCGGCGCAAAGGCCGCAGCCCTTGCAATAGGCCAGATCGATCACCGCCCGTCCGGTGCCCGGGTCCTTGGTCACGGCCAGGTCCGGGCAGATCAACACGCACAGTTCGCATCCCTGGCAGGAGTGGCCCGACAAGCAGCGGGCCGCTTCGGCCTGGGACTCGGCCAGGGTCATTTCCCCATGACCGGCGGCCGTCTGGTTCTCGGGCAGGGGGCACGGCGGACGCAGGCTCATGATCGCACCTCTTCCATGATGGCCCGAGCGGCCTTGATTCCTCCGGCCATGGCCTCCACCACCGTGGCCGGACCGGTTTGCAGGTCCCCGGCCAGATAGAGCCCGTCGGCCAAGCACCCCTGGGCGTCTCCCAGCAGGCTGAACAGGCCCAGGCCGGCGGCCCAGGCGTCGGCCTCGCTTTTTTGACCCAGGGCCAGGATCACGCTGCCCGCTTCCAGACGGCGCTGGTCCGTGGGGTGGGGAGTGAAGGCCACCCGACCGTCGGCGGCGGGCTGGCCGGGCGTGGTGCCCTGCACGCTCAGGGCGGCAACCGCGCCGCCCTCCCCTGCCTCCAGGGCCACGGGCTGCACCCGGTAGATCAACTTCAGGCCCTCGGCCTCGGCCGCCTCCAACTCTTCGGCATAGGCGGGCATCTGCTCCCGGTCGCGGCGATAGGCCAACGTCACCGGCAGCCCCTGGCGCAGGGCCAAGCGGGCCGCGTCCAGGGCCACGTTGCCCCCGCCCACCACCACCACCGGCGCGGTGAGTTGGGGCGGGCAATCCAGGGCGGCCTCGCGCAAAAAGTCCAGGCCCTGCCACACCCCCTTGAGGTCCTCGCCGGGAAGGCCGGCCTTCTTGGCCTTGGGCGCGCCGCAGGCCAGGATCACCGCGTCGTACTCCTTGCGCAGTGCGGCCACGTCCTCGGGCGTCAGGGCTTGACCCAGCTTGAACTCCACCCCATGGGCCGCGACATAATCCAGGTCCCGTTGCAGATCCTGGCGCGGCAGGCGGAAGTCGGGTATGGCCCAGGCCAGCATGCCACCGGCCACGGCTTGGGCGTCATAGACCACGGCCTTGGCTCCCCGGCGGGCCAACTCCCAGGCGGCGGCCAGACCGGCCGGTCCGGCGCCCACCACAGCCACCTTGGCCAGGGGTGCGCCCTGGGGCAATTCGGGCACGGGGCGCGGGGCCTGGGCCGCGAAGCGCTTCAGGTCGCGGATGGACGGCGGCGCTTGCACCGTTGCCGAGAAGCAAGCTTGTTGACAGGGATGGTGGCACACTTGGCCCAGCACCGACGGCAGGGGGTTGTCCCTGAGGATCACCTCCAGCGCGCCCGCCTGGTCGCCGTTGGCCAAGCAGGCCAGATAGGCGCCTATGTCCTGGCCCAGGGGACAGGCCTCCCGGCAAGGGGCCAAATCTTGATCGCTCTTAATCGCCTGGGGAGCCAAGACGGCGCGCATGGTTCCGCTTTCGCCCTCTACCAAATCCGGGCTGGCCAGGGCGGGGCAAGCGCCACGGCAAACGCCGCACACGCCGCACAGGGCCTCGTCAACCACGGGCACATGAGTTCTGCCCTCCATCAGGCCACCTCCCAGGCGCGGCCCATATCCAGGCCCTTGGCCAGTGCCGCCTTGTTCAACTCCGCGAACCGCTCGGGCACCAGCCTCACCAGGGTGCGCTCCAGCACCTCGGTTTGGAACCAGCCGGTCACCCCGGCCACCAGCCCCACCCAGATCACGTTGGCCACCTGGCGGTTTTGGAACTCCTCCAGGGCCATGGCGGTCACCTTGGCGCCGTAGCGGTCATGGGGGGCCTTGGGCTCCACCAAGCCGGAGTCGAAGAGCACCTTGCCCCCCTCGGCCACGCCCGAGGCGTAGGTGTCATAGGCCCCCTGGCTCATGGCCACCACCAGGTCGGGCTGCTGCACGTGGGGGTAGTCGATCTGCTGGCCGTCCAGCACCAGGTCGGCTCGGGCGCCTCCGCCCCGGGCCTGAGCCCCGTAGGAGTTGGAGCCCGCCGCGTACAGGCCTTGCTCCACCGCGGCCTCGCCCAGGAGCACTCCGGCCAGGACCACTCCCTGACCGCCCAAACCGGCCAAACGAATTTCCTTGCGCTCAGTCATTGAACTCACCCAACTGCAAGGTGTCTTCCGCACCCTCCGGCGCGCAGGCCCCTTGTGCCTCGCTTTGACATAGCCCGCGCAGCCGCTCGTACATGGCTCCCGCCGAGTCCAGCTTGTTACGCCGCCCGTATTGGGTGGGACAGGGGCTCAGCACATCCACAAAGGCGAACTCCGGCGAGGCGATGGCCTTTTTCAGGTAGCCGATCAACTCATAAGGCCGGGTCACCGCCCCCCGGGCCACGTAGGGCGCGCCCGCCCCCTTGACCAGCTTGACCAGGTCAAAGGGCCGGTAGGGGTTTCCCGTCACGCTGGTGGCGGTGAGGTGCCCCTGGGGGGTGGTGGGGGCCATCTGCCCGCCGGTCATACCGTAGATCATGTTGTTGGCGCAGATGACCGTAAGCTCCAGGTTGCGTCGGGCGGCATGGATAAGATGATTGCCGCCGATGGAGGCCAAATCGCCGTCCCCGGAGATGACGATCACCTTCAACTCAGGGTTGGCCGCCTTGGCCCCGGTGGCAAAAGCCACCGCCCGGCCGTGCAGGGTGTGCAGGGTGTCGGCCGCGAAGTTGGGGCTGGGGATCCAGGCCGCGCAGCCGATGCCCGATACGAACAGGGTGTTTTTCATGTCCAGCCCGAGCTGGTCGATGGCCCTGAGCAACGAGCCCATGAGCACGCCGTGGCCGCAGCCGGGGCAAAACGGCGTGGTCTGCACCTCGGGCCGCAGGTATTTCTCCATGGAGCGTGCCATCAGCGCATCTCCTTCAGCGCGGCCATTATGCTGGCCGGGCTGATGGTGCTGCCGTTGACCTGGGTCAACGACTTCACCGGCGTGTCTCCAGCGGCGGAGCGCACCAGGCCGTCCACTTGGCCCAGGTTCATCTCCGGCACCAAAAAGCCCTTGGCTCCCTCGGCCACCCGGGTGATCAGCTCATCGTCAAAGGGCCAGATGGTTATCAGGCGCAGCAGGCCCACGGCCAGTCCTTCCTGGCGGGCCTGGCGCACCGCGCGCAGAGCGGCCCGGGCGGTAAAGCCGTAGGCCACCACCACCAGTTCGGCGTCGTCCAGGTAGTAGCCCTCGTGGCGGCAGATCTCGGCCTTGCGGCTGAGCACCTTTTGGCTCAGGCGGCGCACCAGGCTGTCGTGGAAGGCTGGGCCCTCGGTCTTGCGAAAGCCCCACTGGTCATGGGTGGAGCCGGTGACCAGGAGGTTCTCCCCCATGCCGAAACCTGGCATGGAGGGAATGCCGTCCGCCTGGTCGCAGCCAAAGGGCGGCTGTTTGGGAACGTAGTCGCGGTCGTAGATCTCCAGGGTCTCGGGCAGGTCCACCCGCTCGCGCAGATGGCCGGTGGCCTCTTCGGCCAACAGGAAGGCGGGCACCCTCAAGCGCTCGGCCAGGTTGAAGGCCTCCACGGTGAGGCTGAACATCTCCTGCACCGACCAGGGCGACAGGGCCACCACCTGATAGTCGCCGTGGGAGCCCCATTTCACGGCCATGATGTCCCCGGCCCCCACCTTGGTGGCCTGGCCGGTGCATGGCCCGGCCCGCTGCACGTCCACCAGGACCACCGGGGTCTCGGTGAAGGCAGCGTAGCCCAGGCACTCCTGCATGAGGCTGAGACCCGGACCGCTGGTGGCGGTCATGGCCTTGGCCCCGGACCAGGAAGCGCCCACCACCGAGGAGATGGAGGCGATCTCGTCCTCCATCTGCATGAAAGCGCCGCCCCGGGGAACCAGCTCCCGGCTCATGTACTCCATGATTTCCGAGGAGGGGGTGATGGGGTAGCCGCCGTAATAGCGGCATCCGGCGGCGATGGCGCCCTCGGCGGCGGCATCGTTGCCTGATAAATAGCGTGAGCCCGCTTTCACGGGATTGGTCACCGTAGTCAATGGCATGACCGGACCCTTTCCCAAAGATGAGAGCCGCCAGGCCCAATCGGGCCTTGCGCCGGGCCGCTTACGGATGGCAGCGTCCGGCTGTTATACGCGTTATTTCAGCGTTTTATGCACTACATCTAAAACAATATATCATATTTTATAACATTTCTCATAAACAGTTGCAAACCATGAAGTTACAAGAGAACTACCCGGCGGCCCTGAAAAAACCCCCGCCAAATCAAGGGGCCGGCCTTAAAGACCGGCCCCTCGCCCAGCTTGATCAGGCCCCTTGGAGAGCCATTTTACTTGGCTTTCTTGCGGTCCAGGACGCAGCTAATGGATTTCATGGCTTCCAGGTCGTGCTTGCAGGTGTTGCAGGAAACGCAGCGTGCCTCTTGGCGGTCCCCCTTGCGCCAGCGGGCGATCAAGCCCGGCTCGCTGATCAGGGGCCTGCTCATGGAAACCAGATCCGCCTGACCCTTTTGCACCACGGCCTCGGCCATGTCCAAGTCCCGGATGCCGCCCACGGTCGCCACCGGCACCCGCACCCGCTTTTTGACCTCTTCGGCCCAGCCGCAGAAATAGCCCCGGTCCTCGGAACGCTTGAGTTTAGTGCGGAACTCGGTCTCGTGGGGTTGGGTGCCCCGGAGCCCCTGGCTTATCTCCAGGCAGTCGTAGCCAGCCTCGGCCAGCATGCGGGCCGCTTCCAGGCCGTCCTCCAGGGTCAGGCCACCGTCAAAGCCGTCGCGCACCCCCAGCTTGATCATCACGGGGTAGTCCTCGCCCACCCGCTTGCGTATGGCCTTTAGCACCTCCCGGTGCAGGCGGGTGCGGTTTTCCAGGCTGCCGCCCCACTGGTCCTGGCGCTTGTTGGTGTAGGGCGAAAGGAACTGGGCGAAGATATAGGCGTGAGCCCCGTGCATTTGCACCGCATCGCAACCAGCTTCCTTGGCCCGCCCGGCGGCGTCGCCGAACGCCTCCACGGTCCGCACGATGTCCTCGTGAGTCATGGCATCGTACTCGAGGTTGGGCCGCCGTGGGTCCTCGGTCACCGAGGGGCCCAAGCCCCGGTAGCCCTGAAAGCTGGAGGCCTCCCGGCCGGAGTGAAAGAGCTGGGAGGCAACCTTGCCACCCTGATCGTGCACCGTCTGGGTGAGGCGCGACAAACCGGGAATGGCGGCGTCGCTGCCCAGGCAGTTTTGGCTGGCGAACAGACGCCCGGCCTCGTTGACGCAAACCACGCCGCTGACGATCAGGCCCACCTCCCCGGCCGCCAGGTCGCGGTACATCTGCATCTGCAAGGAGGAGACCTCGCCGTTGGGCTCACCGGCCCCTTCAAAGGTGGCCGAGCGCATAAAGCGGTTTCTCAGGCTCATTCCCTTCAGCTCAAAAGGCGCAAACAAACTACTCACGTGGCCTCCCTCTTTTTGTTAAGATCGATCCGCCCCCCGCCAAAAACTAGCCTCCCTCGCCGCCTTGCAACGGAACGTCGCGCAATTGCCTCTTGAGCACCTTGCCCGAGGCGTTGCGGGGCAGCTCATCCACGAAATCCACCCGCTTGGGCTTTTTGTAGCTGGCCAGGTTTTGTTTGCAAAACTCGATCACCTCCTGGCTGCTCAGCTTTTTGCCCGGCATGGTGACCACGAAAACCCGGGCGCTCTCGCCCCAGGTGGGGTCGGGCATAGCCACCATGGCCGCTTCCAAAATATCCGGATGGGTGGCCAAGACCTCCTCCACCTCCCGGGGATAGATGTTTTCGCCGCCGCTGACGATCATGTCCTTTTTGCGGTCCACGAAGAAAAAGAAGCCTTCTTGGTCCATGTAGGCCAGGTCGCCGGTATGCAGCCAGCCGTTGCGCAGAGCCTTGGCGGTGGCCTCGGGGTCGTCGTGATACCTGGGCATCACGTTGGGGCCCCTACACACAATCTCGCCCACCTCCCCTACCGGCGCTTCCTTGTCGTTCTCGTCGAACACGCGCACCTCCGAGAAAGCCACGGCCCGGCCCACCGAGCCGTCCTTGCGCAGGCAGTCGCGCCCCTTGAGGATGGTGGCCACCGGCGAAACCTCGGTGCAGCCGTAGATGTCGTAGAGGCCGTCGATGTTGGGGAAGAACTTCATGATCTCTTTTTTGGTGGCCACGGAAAGCCGGTCCGCGCCCACGGTGCACTTGGTCACCGAGCTGGTGTCGTACTTGTCCGCCCCGGAATGTCGCAGCAGAAGGTTGTACATGGCCGGGGAGCCGGAGATGGTGGTCACCTTCTCGCGCTCGATGCACTCCAGCACCATCTGTGGTTCGAATTTCACCGCCAGGATGCAGGTGCCGCCCAGAGCCAGTTGCACGGTGAGGTGGTGGTTGAGCGGCGCGCTGTGGTGCAGGGGGCCCACGATGATGGCCACCTGCCCGGCGTCGTCGTCGCGGCCGTGGATGATGTTGAAGGCGTTCCAGATGATGTTGCGGTGGGTGAGCACCGCGCCCTTGGGCTTGCCGGTGGTGCCGGAGGTGTAGATGATCTGGCAGGGGTCGCCCTCGCCTATTTCGCTCGAGCTGGGTGCATAGACGCCGCTCTGCAAAAAGGCCTCGTAGTCCAGGGCCAGGTTCCGGTCGGTCGAACCGGGGCACAAGAACAGCCGGACCTCCGGCAAGCTCTCCCTGATGCCGGCCATCACCTCGCCGAATTCGGGACCGTAAACAACGGCCTTGGCCTGGGAGTTTTGCAGGATGTAGACGATCTCCGGGCCAACCAGGCGGAAGTTCACCGGCACCGCCACCAGACCCACCCTGGTCAGGCCCAGGTAGGACTCCACAAAGTAGTCGGTGTTGTGGGACAACAGGGCCACCCGGTCACCGGGCTTCAGGCCCTGCCCCAGCAAGGCCCCGGCCAACCGCCCGGCCCTGTCGTCCAACTCGGCATAGGTGCGCCGGGTCTCGCCGCTTACCAACGCCATCCTTTGGCCATACTTGGCGACGGTGATGTCAATCAAGTTGCCTAGGTTCACGCTCCACCCCTAATTCCAGGCGAACGGCTAATCAATGGCGGCGGCGGCTCGGCGCGGCCGCTTTATCAGTTCTCCAGCCGCCCCTCTTGATCCCAATTGCGCGCCTTGTAGTAGTCGCGCAGCATTTGCTCCATTTGCTCTCTGCTGATGGTTTTTCCGGAGTCGGGCAAGGCCTGCTCGGCAAAGCGCTTGGGCAGGCGGTCGTCGTTCATGGTCAGGCCTTCGCGCAAATTGAAGCGCCTGGTGTTGTCGGTTACTTCCCTGGCGATGGCCTTCAGTTGATCGGTGGATAGCTCCAGGCCGGTGACCGCCTGGACCATCTGGCCCAATTCCTCCCACTGAACCAAGTCGCGGTAGAAGCGGCAAAGGATCAAAACATCGAAGAAGCACAGCCGGTCTTCCCACTCCACGAAAAGGTTCGCCTTGCCCTCGATCTGGTCCGCGTCGATCATTCCCGCCAGCTCAGGCTTGTAAAAGGTGGCGCGCATGTGGCAAGCCCCTCGCGGCGCGGTGCCGTAGGCCAGGCCCATGCCCTTGAAAACCCGTGGGTCGTAACCGGCGGGCTCCAGCCCCTTCACGTGGATGGCCTGATCGGCCATGCCCATCTCTTGGGAAGCGGTCTTTACGCCTTTGGCCAGAACGCCGCCCAGGCCGTCGCAGTTGGCGATGTCCGCCAGCAACCCGGCGATTTTGTCCACCTGGCCGTAGTCCACGTCGTAGTCGACCTTGCCCTGCCGGGCGGCCTCGATGGTCATGGCGGCCATATTGCCGCCGCTGATAGTGTCCATGCCCAAACGGTCGCATATGTCGTTGAGGTAGACGATGTCCTCGATGTCCTTCACCCCGCACAGCCCGCCGAAGGCGTAGATGGTCTCGTACTCCGGCCCTTCCATTTGCAGGCCCTTGTGAACGCCATCCTTCACGGTGGCCATGCGGCCGCAGGCAATGAAGCATTTCAGGCAGGCGTGGGGGGTCACATCGCAGCGCTCATGCAGGGCCGTGGCGTTAATCTGGCTCTGGTGCTCCACCTTGCCTTGTTGCCAATAGCGGCTGGGGAAGGCGCCCACCCCGCTTATGACGTCCACCATGACCGGGGTGCCGTTGGCCTTGAAGGCCTTGACGCCCGGATCCTCCTTGCCCTTGGCGGCCAGGGAAGCCACGAATTCTTTCACCATGGCCGGATTGGCCACTTCCCGCTTACGGTCGCCCCAGAAGGCGATGGCCTTGATGCGCTTGCTGCCCATGACCGCGCCGGCTCCGGTACGCCCGGCTGAGCGCCAATACTCGTTTTCGATCACCGCGAAGCTGACCAGGTTTTCCCCAGCCGGGCCGATCACCAGGGCCGCGGGCCGCTTGGCCTCGGGCCGGTTGTCCTTGAGCCAATCCTTGACCGCGTCCTCGGTTGCAAAGCTGTCCGCGCCCCACAAGTCGTCTGCCTCGTGAAACACCACGCCATCCGGGGATATTTCCAGCCAAAGCGGCGTATCCGAAGCGCCGACCATGGCGATGGCGTCGAAGCCGGTGGCGGAAATGGATTCAGCCGCCTTGCCGCCGGAATAGGCTTCCGAGTACATGCCCGTCTGGGGCGATTTGGTGAACACGCCGTGACGGCAGGAGCCCCATATGGCGGTGCCGGTCAGAGGCCCGGTGGTGAGGATGAGATTGTTGTACGGGCTCAGCGGGTCCACCTTGGGCGGGTTGAGTTCCAAAAGCAGGTGGGTCCCCAAGCCTCTACCGCCCATGGTCCGGCTAAGCAGTTCATCGGAGAGTTCTACAATGTCGTAAGTCCGACGGCCAACGTCAACCCTAAGCATCTTGTTATAAAATCCGTGCATGATGCTCCTCTCAATGCCAAATACGGTTAATACGCATTAGAGCCAATTGGGCGTTGTTTTGCGTGGTCCGTTTTTGACGCAAGCCGTCGTCTTTCGATGGGCAGGATCAACACAAAACCGTAATCTCTCGCCGCTCCCCCCAAGCCCCATTGGGCTGTTTTTTGGCCCTCGGTGAAAAATTCACCAAGGCATATTTACAGGACGCGTCAAGGGTGCGCCTGCGGAAATTTGGAAAATAACCACCGTTACTTCATCATGTTGGGCAGCCACAGAATGATCTGCGGAAACACCGACACCAACACCAGGCACAGCATCTGAAGAGCGATAAAGGGCAGAACGGACCTGTATATGTGTCCCATGGTTATGCCTTCCGGCACGATGCTGCGCAGGTAGAACAGGTTGAAGCCGAACGGCGGAGTCAAGTAGGCCATCTCCATGTTGATGATGAAGGTTATGCCGAACCAGATGGGGTCAAAGCCCAACTTGATGATAACCGGCACGAACACCGGGGTGCACAGCATGACGATGCCTGTAGGGTCCAGGAAAGTGCCCAGGATGAAGTAAATGGCCTGCAGGACGATGAACACCGCCCAGCGGCCACCGGGCAGGTTGGCCAGGACGTTGGTGACCAGTTCCTGGGAGCCCGCGGCGTTGTAAATGGCCGAAAAACACCCGCTACCGATCACGATCCACATGACCATGGAGGTGATCTTGAGGGTGGTTATCGAGGCGGAGAAGAAGGTGTTCTTGGTGAACCTGCGGTTGGTTATCACCGCGATCACGCTTCCCAGGGCCCCGATGCCCGAGGCCTCGGTGGGGGTGCAGATACCCGAGTAGATGGTCCCCAGCACCAGGCCAATGAGCAGCACCGGCCAAAACGCCGCCTTAAGGTAAACCAGCCGCTTGACCAGCGGCAGCCTGGCCTCGTCCTTGATGGCCGGGGCGATCTTGGGCTTGAAGAAGCACATGACTGCGATATAAACCACGAACAATCCGGCCAGCAACAGGCCGGGCATGATCCCGCCCGCGAACAACTTGCCCACCGATTCCCGGGCCAACAGGGCATAGAGAATCATGGTCACGCTTGGCGGTATGAGGATCCCCAGCGCCCCTCCCGCCGCGATACTCCCCAGAGCCAGCTTTTTGTCGTAGCCTCTGCTCAGCATGGAGGGCAAGGCCACCAGGCCCATGGTCACCGTGGCCACCGCGCTGATCCCGGCCATGGCCGCGAACACCGTGCAGATGCCCACCGTGCCGATGGCCAGGCCGCCGCGCACCGAACCAAACAGGTGGTGGATCATGTCGTACAGGTCGTCGGCAATGCCCGAGGTTTGCAGCATCGCCCCCATGAACACGAATAAGGGAACCGCCAGCAAGATGTCGCTGGTGGCCGCCGACAGGGCGGTTGTCGCGGCCATGTAAAGACCCTTGGGGCCCCAGACCGCCAGGGTAAAAACCATGGCGATGCCGCCAAGGCTTATGGAGAGGGGCTGCCCGAGGACAAGCACGAGCAATAATGTGACGATCATCAATACTGTAATTAATTCAATGCTCACAATTCACTCATCTCTTTTCAGGCAAGTCGTCCGCTGAGCTGCCACATGATTGCATGCAACGTATTGGCTGTAACTGCCGGTCAGTCCTTGCCAGCCAAGACCTTGATGCTTTGCAGCAGGCTGGCTACGCCTTGCAACAAAAACAGCAATACTCCGATGGTCACCAGAATTTTCAGCGGGTAGATCGGAGGAGCCAAGATGGTGGACATCACCTCTTGCTCCTCTACTGATTGCAGCGCCATTCCTCCCAATTTCCAAACCAAAATAACCATGAACAAAAAGAAGATGGGAGCAGTGATTACATCCAGCAGCGCCTGCTTTTTCGAGGACAATCTTCCGTACAATATGTCGATATTGACGTGGCCTTTTTTTAGCGCGGTATAGCCCCCGCCCAAAAATACCACCAGGGCGAACAACTGAATGTTGATGTCCCAGGCCCAAATGGTGGGTGAGTCGAATACGTATCTCATCACCACTTCCAGGGACACTATTAGCATGATAATGGGTATGATAAAGGAGGTCGCCCGCCCGACATACTCATTGATGTTGTCTACAATCTTTATGAATGTGTCCATCTCACCCACCATGCATTGGATTGAAGTTTGCGCATGAGTCCGATCTCGCCATTATCCCAAGCCTAGTAAATCTTCTAAAATCCGCCTTATCCTTACGTCCAATTACACGGTTAATAATTCACTGATACCAAACTTTAAATTCAACTTTTTATTAACTGGGTGGCCGCCATGGGGCCACCCAGTTACATTTAGGCGGCTAATTTCTAGAGCATGCCCTTGGCGGTCATGAACTTGATCAGAGTTTCGACCGCCTCCTTGGAGTACTTGTCCTTCTTGGCGACCTTGTCCCACACGCTCTTGGCCAGCTTGCGACCCTTGCGCAACTCTTCGTCGGACATGGTGAAGGACTTGATGCCATAGGCGTAGGCAGCGGCCAGGGCCTCGTCGTCACGGGCTTTGTAGGCCTCGCCGTTGGCGCGGTAGAACTCGACCTGGGTCTTGGGATCGGTCAGCTTCTTGCGCACGTCTTCAGGCAGGGACTTCCAGGCGTCCATGTTGATGACGATGCAGGTCTGGGGAGGGGCCACCAGGCCCGGGAAGGTGATGTACTTCACGACTTCCTTGAGCTTGAGGGTCTCCAGGATCATCGGCGGGAAGGGGGTGCCGTCGATGGTGCCCAGCTTCAGGGCCATGTAAATCTCGCCGCCGGGCAGCGGGGTGGGCGAAGCGCCGGCCTTGGCCAGCCATTCGCCGGAAGCGCCCATGCCGCGAATCTTGTGTCCCTTGAAATCGGAGATTTTATGGACGGGATAGTTGGTGAGGAAAGGATAGCTGCCGCAGGCGTTGGGCACCAGATAGAAGACGCCCTTGCTGGCCCATGCCTTGCGGATGTTATCAATCATGTTGTACTTGGGATCCCAGAACAACTCGGCCACCTGGTCCATGCTGGTCCAGGTGAAGGGCAAGCCACCCTCGACGTCCGCCACCGGCACGCGTCCCGCGTAACGGGGGCCATAGATCGCCGCCATTTCGATCATGCCCGCACCCACCGCGTTGGCCATTTCCTTCACGCTGCACAGCGCGCCCGGAGGAAACAGCTCCACCTTGATCTTGCCGCCGGAAGCTTCCTCGATCAGCTTGGCGGCCCGCACGGAATGCACATCATAGGTGGCGTCGCCGGAAGGATAGGCGCTTTGCATTTTCCATTTGATCACATCAGCGGCCACACAAGGCGTGGCCATAAGCGCCGACACCGCGAACAGGGTTAGCAAAATCGCGATAAATGACTTTTTCATCAAGCCCTCCATTATCAATAGTTTCCCAAGTCAATTCCCAATGGATTCAATTTGGCAGCCATATATGCAATACGGCAGGCACGGCCAATTATCTAAAGCGCGGCGCTCACATAATCACGACGCCGCGCATGTTTTTCCCCGCGATCAGGTCGTCGAAGCCTTGGTTGATGTCATCCAGGGAGTAGCGGTCGCTGATGAGCTCTTCCACCTTCAGTCGGCCCATCTTGTACAGGTCCAATAGGGTCTGCATGTCGCTGTTGAGGTTGGACGAGCCGTAGTAGCAGCCGATCAGCTTTTTCTCGGTGATCACGAATTCGGTGAGCGGAACCACGGCCTTTTGCTCGATGCTGGGCACCGCGATGATCACCGCGTTGCCTCCCCTGCGGATCAGGCCAAGGGTGATCTCCGAGCCCTTGCTGCCACCCACCACGTCAAAGGCGTAATCCACGCCGATGCCGCCGGTGATCTCCATCACCTTTTCCTGGGCGTTTTCCTTGGAGGCGTTGATGGTGTGGGTGGCGCCCAACTTGGCCGCATGTTCCAGCTTGCTGTCCAACAGGTCTATGGCGATGATCTTGGTGGCCGCGGCCAAAACCGCGCCCTGGATCACGTTGACCCCCACGCCGCCGATGCCCAAGACGGCAACGCTGCTGCCCGGCTCCACATCGGCGGTGTTGAGTACCGCGCCCACGCCGGTTATCACCCCGCACCCGGTCAAGGCCGCGACCTCGAAGGGGATGCTATCCTCGATGCGCAAGAGGGATTGCTGGGCAACCACGGTGAACTGCTTGAAGGTGCCCAGGCCGGTCATGTTGTAGATGGGCTTGCCGTCCTTGGTCAGGCGAGTGGTGCCGTCGAGCATGGTGCCCGCGCGGGTCAGGTCACGCTGGACGCAGAGGTAAGGCTGATTGCGTTGGCAGTAGTAGCACTGTCCACAACTGGGCACCCAGATACCGACCACATGATCGCCTACCTTGAATTTTTCCACCCCCGGACCGACTTCGCGCACGATGCCCGCGCCTTCATGTCCGATGACGCAGGGCGTGGGCGGAACCGTGTACACCCCGTGCATGATCGACAGGTCGGTATGGCAAAGCCCCGCCGCCTTGATCTCGACCAGGACTTCCCCCTGCTTGGGGCCGTCGAGGTCCAATTCCTCTATGACAAGAGGCTGTTTGTATTCGTATAAAACCGAGGCTTTGGTTTTCATTTCACGGTTCCTCCTCTTCGGTGGGCGGCGGATTTTTCTTAAGGCGCACCGCTTTTTCGTGACTTTTATTTAATTATATTTATAATTAAAATAGCTTTGCAGGGTCAAGCGTTATTTGGCCATTTTTGAAATAAATGTTACCTTGGTAACGCATAGCGTGATTTATTTGCTCAGGCTAAGCTACAACCGGGGCTCCGATCCGCTGCCGCCGACCGATGCCTAAGCTCAGGGAGCCGGCAAAATGAACGTTACGATTGAAAGGGAGGACTAAATGGGCGCCAATGGGGACTACATCTGGCAGGTGAGTGTGGAGTACATCGATCCCGCCCAGGAGGAAGAGTGGAACAAATGGTACAACGGGGTTCACGTGCCCCAGGTTCTTGCCTGCCCAGGCTTCCACCGGGCGCGCCGCTACAAGTCGCCTGAAGGGTCGCCCAAGTACATCGCCATCTACGACATCGACGACGAGAAAACCCTGCAATCGCCTGAACTGGCCGCCATCCGTGGCTGGAAACAGTTCACGCCGTTCGTGAAAGGCGCCAAGGCGATTCTCTACAAGAAGTTCGTGGACGAAAAAGAATAGAGTTGGCTCGTGGTGGTTTGCTAAAGGTGCTGGGCTCTTCGAGGCATCTTTGACCAAATCGGGCTGTGCGGTGAAAACGGCCCTTTGGGCAAACATGGAACGGCCGTCCCCCGGCAATGCCAAGGGGACGGCCGCTTTTTTGCTTAGCGCTTTTTCAAGAGATTCCGGGCGATGACCAGGCGCATGATCTCGTTGGTGCCTTCGTATATCTGGGTGATCTTGGCGTCGCGCATGTGGCGCTCCATGGGGTATTCCTTGCAGTACCCATAGCCGCCCAGGATCTGCACGCCCTCGATGGCAGCAGCCATTGCCGTGTCGCTGGCGAACATCTTGGCCATTGCCGAGTTCTTCTCAAAGTGTCCGTGCTGGTCCTCCATCCAAGCCGCCTTGAGCAGGAGCAACTCCGACGCCTCCAGGGCCGTGGCCATGTCGGCCAGCTTCCACTGGATAGCCTGGAAGGCGGAGATGGGCCGGCCGAACTGCTCGCGCTCCCCGGCGTACTGCACCGCCTCTTCCAACACCGCCTTGCCGATGCCCAGGGCCTGGGAGCCGATGCCGATGCGCCCGCTGTCCAGAGTGGTGAGCATCTGCCTGAGGCCCGCGCCCGGCTGGCCCAGGATGTTGTCCTTGGGTATGCGGGCGTCCTCGAATACCAACTCCGAGGTGCCCGAGGCGCATATGCCCATCTTGTCTTCCACCCGGCCCACGGAAAAGCCGGGGGTGTTTTCCAAATCCACGATGAAGGAGCTGATGCCCTTGGCCCCGGCGGTCTTGTCGGTCACCGCCGCGATCACCGCGTAGGAGGCCACGTTGCCGTTGGTGATGAACTTCTTCTCGCCGTTGAGCACCCACTGGTCGCCGTCCAAAACCGCGGTGGTGCGCATGGATGCGGGGTCGCTGCCCGCCCCGGCCTCGGTAAGGCCGTAGCAGCCGATCTTGGCTCCGCTGGACACCGGGGTGAGGAAGGCCTTTTTCTGCTCCTCGGTGCCGAAGGTCATAACCGGGAAGCAGTAGAGCGAGTTGTTCACGCTCATGATCACGCCAACGCTGGCGTCGCCCCGGGATATCTCGCTCAAGGCCAGCACGTAGGAAACGTAATCCATGCCTGCGCCGCCGTACTCCTCGGGCACCGCGATACCCATGAAGCCCAACTCGCCCAAAGTGGCGCAGGCCTCGGCCGGGTGCTGGTGGTTCTCGTCGAAATGTGCCGCCTTGGGCTTGAGGTCATCGTCGGCGATGCGAGCCGCCGTCTCCTTGACCATCTGTTGTTCTTCGGTAAGTGCGAAATTCATTTTTTCAGCCTTTTATTTATCAATGCGATGACGGCCTATTTCCGCCCTGCCAGGTGCGTAACAAACCCTTGAGGCCCAAGGGCAGGCCAGAAAGGCCTCAACGGTTCGTTCGCTGACAAGAGCGGCAAAAGCCCAGAACAGCGGGAGTCTGCCCTAATCTATGCGCTTGCCGTCCTTGTCGTAGTCGTACCAACCCTTGCCGGTCTTGCGGCCCAGGTGCCCGGCCTCCACCTTGCGCCGCAGGATGGACGGCGGATAGAAGCGCGGGTCCTTTTCCTCGTCATACACGTTGGTGTAGGCCATGAGCTGAACGTCCAGGCCCACCAGGTCCGAGGTCTCCAGGGGGCCCATCTTGCGGCCGAAGGCCAGGCGGAAACCGGTGTCGATGTCCTTGGGGGTGGAGACTTTCTGCTCCACCAGGCGGTAGGCCTCCATGTTGAGCAACATGTTGCAGCGGTTCAGGATGAACCCGGCGATGTCGCTGTCCACCCGGATGGGCTCCTTGCCCAGGAAGCGGATGAAATCCACCCCGGCCTGCATGGTCTCCTCGCTGGTGGAGATGCCCTTGATAACTTCCACCGCGTCAAGCATGGGCACCGGGTTGAAAAAGTGCAGACCCAGCACCCGCTCGGGATGCTCCAACCCTCCACCGATGGCGCTTATGGGGATGGCCGAGGTGTTGGAAGCCAGCAGGCACTGGGCGCTTACGACCTTCTCCAGCTTGCCGAAGACCGCCCTCTTCACCTCGATGCTCTCGAACACCGCCTCCACCACCAAGTCGGCGTCGGCGCCGGCGGCGTAGTCCTGGCTGGCGGTGATGCGGCCCATCACCGTGTCCTTGTCGTCGGCTATCTTGCCTTTGTCGGCCAGCTTGCCCACCGACCAGGCGATGGTCTTTAGGGCCTTGTCCAGCATCTCCTGGGAGACGTCGGTCATCACCACCTGCAAACCGGACTGGGCGCACACCTGTACGATGCCCGAGCCCATGGTCCCGCAGCCCACCACCATTACTTTCTTGATATTCATTTCAGACCCTCCGACGGTCTAGTTTTGGTTGAAAAGCCCTAACCCTTTTCGTTGCCCAAGATGGCCACCGCGCTGATCTGGGGCGGGCCGCCAAAGGTGTGGGACAGGCCCAGGCGCGGGTTCTTCACCTGGCGCTCGGGGTTGTCCACCTTTTGTTGCAACTGCTTGTAGATCTCATAGGTCATGCGCAGGCCGCTGGCTCCGATGGGATGGCCGAAGCACTTGAGCCCGCCGTCGATGTTCACCGGCAGGCCGCCGCCGATCTCGAAGAAGCCGGAGCGGATGTCCTCGATGGCCCCACCGGGCTTGCTGAATCCGAAGTTCTCGTAGATGGCCAGCTCGGTGATGGTGAAGCAGTCGTGAACCTCGGCCAGGTCCAGTTCCTCGCGGGGGTTGGTGATGCCAGCCATCTCGTAGGCCTTCTTGGAGGAGTTCATCAGGGCCCCGAAGTGAATCCAGTCGAAGTTGGGCCGCAGATGGGGCATGGTGGAATCCATGGCCACGCCCACGCCCTTTAGGTAGATGGGATCGTCCCTGAAGTTCTTGGCCATGTCCGCCCTGGTGACGATGGCGCAGGCCGCGCCGTCGCTGTTGCCGCAGCAGTCGAACAGGCCCAGGGGCCAGGCAATGACCGGAGCGGCCAGCACCTTTTCCAAAGGCACCTTATTGTGGAAGTGGGCCTTGGGGGCGCGGCTGCCGTTGTCGTGGTTCTTCACCGCGATACGGCCGATCAACTCCTTGCCCTCCTCGTTGCTCAAGCCGTATTTCTCGAAGTACCGCTTGGCGATGAGCGCGAAAGAGCCGGGCGCGGTGCGCCGGGCTTCCAGAACCGGGTTCATGCCCCGGCCCATGCCCAGACCGGCGTATCCGGTGTCCTTGAGCTTTTCCACTCCCAGGGCCATGACCACGTCGTACATGCCGCTGGCCACGGCCATGCAGGCCTCGAACAGGGCGATGTGCCCGCTGGTGCACCAGTTCTCGTTGCGGATGATGGGAATGTCGCGAAGCTTCAGGGCGTCGGCCGCCGCCGAGGAGCCGGTGCCGCCCATGGGGGCGTACACCGTGCTGAAGAAGCAGGCCTCTATGTCTTCTGGCCCTACCCCCGCGTCCTTGAAGGCTTCGCTGGAGGCCTCGATGGCCAGGTCGCTCATGCCGGTGTCCCAGCGCTCGCCGAACTGGCTGCACCCCATGCCGATGATTGCTACTTTGTCCTTTATGCTACCCATGATAATCTCCCCGCTACCTCACCGGCCGGCATTTCCAGAAGTAGTTGTGGAACCCACCCAGGTCGTGCATGCGGCGCAGGGTGAGCTTGACCGGCATGCCCAAATCCACTTGGTTGGGGTCGGCGTCGGTCATCAGGCCGTAGAAACGGGCCCCGTTTTCCATCTGCACCACGGTCTGCACGATCACCGGGTCGTCCGGCCTTCCGGCCAGGTTGTCCCGACTGAAGGTGAACACCTCGCCGGTCATGCTGCTCAGGCGCACCGTGTCGAACTGGTCCATGCTGCGGCAGTGGTCGCAGATGCGCTGGATGGGGAAAGCGGCCGTGCCGCAGACCTGGCACTTGCTGCCCCGGCAGCGCAACAGGGAGTCGCGCTCGCGCCAGGTTACGGTGGCCGAGGGCACCAGGCGGAAAGGCTCGCCCGGCTGCGGCTCCACCAGGCCGTTGAAGCTCAAGAAGCGCGCGTAGGATTTCAGCTCGCCGCGTTTGGCCAATTGCTGGGCCACGCTAACCGCGGGCAGGGCTGGTGCGCTTTTCACCTCGAACAACAGGGCCTGGGCCCCATCGCCGTAGGCCGCCACCAGTATCTTTTCTCCGGGCTGGGCCTGCTCCAAGACGGCGGCCAGCATCACCAGGGGATGGGCCGCGCCGCAGAAGCCCACCTGCTCCAGCTGGGAGTCCACAGCCTCGCCAGCCTGGCTAAGCCCGGTCTTTTTTAAAATCCCCATGCCCGAACGGGGGTCCGGCGCGGGGATGATGGCCTTGGCTATGTCCTCGGGCTTCAGGCCCATCTGGCTCATCAAGCCCTTCACCGCCTGGGCGGTGACCCGGAGGTAGCCCTCGCCGGTGACGAAACGGCCTTCCCAGGACTGCACGTAGGTGTCTTCCTGGGTGCGCCACACGTCGGTGATCTCATCGGTTACCGCGTAGCCGCCCAGGTAGGCCACAGGCGCGTCGCCGCCGCCCACCAAGACCGCCGCCCCGGCGTCGCCGAAGAGCTGCTCCTGGTCGGAGCGGGGATAGCCGATGCGCTTCTCGCCGGAGGCCACCAGCACCTTGCCGTCGCCCGCGGTGTCCAGGGCCAGCTTCAATGCGCCCAGCCCGGAACGCAGGGAGTTGCCCAGGTCCAGGGTTTCCATGTTGCCGCCCAGGTCCAGGACCGTGGCCAGCATGGCCGCGGCGGCCTTTTCCCTGTAGGGGGCGGTGGTGGAGGCGAAGTAAAGCGCCTGCACCTTTTCGCGGCCTCCAGCCTCCAGGGCGGCCCCGGCGGCCTCGGCGGCCATGGTCAGGGAGTCTTCATCACTTCCCGCCACGCTGCGGCAGCCCTTTTGGGCCCCCCGCTCCCAGGCTCCCCCTATGGTTTTCCGCTCTATCTTGAGATAGGGAATATGAGCAGCGGCTGTAAAAATGCCCGCCATTATCTGATCCTCCTGCTTAATTAAAGACCATCAGGCCCCTTCAGGCTTAGATGGTTCGAACCGGCTGATACTCGCCGAACACCCCTCGTAGCACGCCGCAGATCTCGCCCAAGCTGGCGTAGGACTCCACCGCCTCGATGATCACCGGCATCAGGGCGCCGTCGCCCTGGGCGGTCTGCTTGAGCGCGGCCAAGGCGCCGTCCACCTTGTCGTTGCTGCGCCGGTTTTTCAGGGCTTGCAGCCGCTCGATCTGGTCCTGCTCCGCCTGGGGGTTGCTCTCCACCAGAACCTCGGGCTCTTGTTCCTCGATGGCGTATTTGTTCACCCCCACCACCACGAACTTGCCGCCCTCGATCTGCTTTTGAATGTCGTAGGAGCGGCGCTCGATCTCCTTTTGCACGAAGCCCTTTTCGATGGCCGCCACCGCGCCGCCCATCTTCTCCACCTCGTCCATCAGGCCCTTGATGCGGTCGTAGATCTGGTTGGTCAGGGCCTCCAGGTAATAGGAGCCGCCCAGGGGATCGATGGTGTCGGTGACCCCGGTCTCCTCGCGCAGTATCTGCTGGGTGCGCAGGCTGGTGCGCACCGACTCCTCGGTGGGCAGGCTCAGGGCCTCGTCGTAGGAGCAGGCGGCGATGGACTGGGCCCCGGCCAAAACCGCGGCCAAGGTCTGGTAAGCCACCCTCACCACGTTGTTCAAAGGCTGCTGGGCGGTGAGGCTGGCCCCGCTGGTCTGGGTGTGGAAGCGCAGCATGCAAGAGCGCGGGTCCTTGGCCCCGAAGCGGTCGCGCAAGAGCTCGGCCCAGATGCGCCGGGCGGCCCGGTACTTGGCCACCTCCTCGAACAGCTTGTTGTTGGTGTTGAAAATCCAACTGATGCGCGGGGCGAACTCGTCGATGCCCAGGCCAGCGTCCAGGGCGGCCTCGATGTAAGCGATGGCGTTGCTGAAGGAGAAGGCGATCTCCTGCACCGCCGAGCAGCCCGCCTCGCGCAAGTGGTAGCCCGCCACGTTGATGGTGTTGAAGCGCGGCACGCTCTTGCTGCAATAGGCGAAGATGTCGGTGACCAAACGGATGCTGGGCTGGGGCGGGAAGATGTAGGTGCCCCGCACCGTGTACTCCTTGAGCACGTCGTTTTGCAGGGTGCCCCGCAACACGCTGGGGTCCAGGCCCTGCTTCTTGCCGATGCTCACGTACATGGCCAGCATGATGGCCGAGGGCGCGTTGATGGTCATGGAGGTGGAAAGCTTGTCCAAGGGAAGGCCCTCGAAGATGACCTCCATGTCCTCCAGGGTGTCCACCGGCACCCCCACCTTGCCCACTTCGCCGGCGGACATGGGATGGTCCGAGTCATAGCCGATCTGGGTGGGCAGGTCAAAGGCCACGCTGAGGCCGGTCTGGCCCTGCTCCAGCAGGTAGCGGAAGCGGGCGTTGGTGTCTTTGGGCGAGTCGTAGCCCGAGTATTGGCGCACCGTCCAGGGACGGCCCAGGTACATGCTGGGGTAGACCCCGCGCGCAAAGGGATGCTCGCCGGGGAAGCCCAACTGCTCCAGGTAGTCCTGGGCCGACACGTCGGCCGGGGTGTAGAGTTTTTCCACCGGGTCCCCCCAGTCGGTGTGACGGGGGGCTGCTTTGGCCAGGCCGGGGTCGCTCTGGCCCCACCTGGCTTTTTCTTCTTTTATCTTGTTCTGGTCCATGGACACAGCTCCGCTCTCCCGGCTTTCAGCTCAGGGACACGTTGTTCCTGATGAACTCGGCAATTTCCGTCATGGTGGTGCCGGGCCCGAAGATTTCCTTGACGCCTTGTTCCCTGAGGGCCACGCGATCCTTGGGAGGCACGATGCCTCCGGCCACCAACAGAACATGGGCGGCGTCTTTTTCGCGCAACAGCTGGGCCACCCGGGGCAGGTGCTGGTTGTGGGCCCCGGACAAGGTGCTCAGGGCGATCACGTCCACGTCTTCCTGCAAGGCGGCGGCCACGATGGCCTCGGGAGTCTGGCGCAGGCCGGTGTAGATCACCTCCATGCCCGCGTCCTTGAGACCGGCGCAAACCACCTTTATGCCGCGGTCGTGCCCGTCCAGACCGGGCTTGGCCGCCAGAACTCGAATACGTTTACTCATGACTATCAAGCTCCTTTTGCCTACAGGCGCGGCCTAGAGCGGCACGTTGCCGTGTTTGCGCCAGGGTTTCGGCTCCTGCTTGTCCTCCAGGGCCTGGAGGGCCTGCACCAGGTAGCGCCGGGTGTCGCCGGGCAGGATCACCGCGTCCACGTGCAGCTTTTTGGCCACATCGTAGGGGTTGGCGAACTTTTCACGGTACTCGTCGATCTTGGCCTGGCGGGCGGCTTCGGGGTCGTCGGCCTTGGCGATTTCCTTGGCGTAGACGATGTCCACCGCGCCCTCGGCGCCCATAACCGCCACCTCGGCCGAGGGCCAGGCCCACACCTGATCCGCGCCGAGTTGCTTGGAGCACATGGCTTGGTAGGCCCCGCCGTATGCCTTGCGCAGGATGATGGTGATCTTGGGGACCGTAGCCTCGGAGTAGGCGTAGATCATCTTGGCCCCGTGGCGGATGATGCCGCTGTATTCGTGCTTGACGCCGGGCAGGTAGCCGGGCACGTCAACCAGGTTGACCAAGGGTATGTTGAAGGCGTCGCAGGTGCGCACAAATCGGGCGGCCTTGTCCGAGGCGTTGCTGTCCAGGGCTCCGCCCAGGTGCCGCGACTGGTTGGCTACAATTCCTACCGACCGGCCGTCTATGCGGCCGAAGCCCACCACCACGTTGGGGGCATACAGGGCCTTGATCTCCATGAAATCGCCCTTGTCCACCAGACGCTCGATCACCTGACGCACGTCGAAGAATTTCTTGCGGTCATCGGGGATGATTTTGTGGATATCCTGGTCGTAATGCGGGGTCCACATGGTCAGGCGTGGGGCCTGGCTTTTGGAGTTGCTGGGCAAAAAGGACAAGAGCCGCTTGACCTGCTCCAGACATTCAGTGTCGTCCTTGGTGGCCAGATCGCAGTTGCCTGAAATCTTGGTGTGGATTCGCGCCCCGCCCAGCGTTTCCATGGTCACTTCTTCGCCGGTAACCGACTTGATGACCTTGGGGCCGGTGATAAACATGTAGGAGGTCTTCTTGACCATGAACACGAAGTCGGTCATTGCCGGAGAATAGACCGCCCCGCCGGCGCAGTTGCCCATTATCACGGAAATCTGGGGCACCACTCCGCTGGCGTCGACGTTGCGCTTGAATATGAGGCCGTATCCTGCCAGCCCCCCGGCGCCTTCCTGAACCCTGGCTCCGGCCGAATCGTTGATGCCCACGATGGGGGCACCGGCCTTCACCGCCAGGTCCATGACGGTGCATATCTTTTGAGAATGCATGTCCCCCAGGCTGCCGCCCACGACCGTGGCATCCTGGGCAAAGGCGAAGACCGTACGGCCGTCCACCTGGCCGTACCCGGTCACCACCCCGTCTCCGGGCATGTGTTTTTTTTCAAGGCCGAAGTCGCGGCAGGTGTGGTCGGTCAACAAGCCCACCTCGATGAAGGTGTCCTTGTCGAACAGGTAATCCAGGCGCTCCCTGGCGGTGAGCTTGCCCTTGGCGTGCTCCTTCTCGATGCGCTTGACCCCGCCTCCCAGGCGATGCTCTTGGTTCTTCTCCTCGAGCTCTTGGATGAGATGATCCATGACCCCGTCCTAGAATCCGCACTCTTTGGAGATGACGATACGCTGCACCTCGGAGGTGCCCTCGGTCACGGTGTACAGGCGGCCGTCGCGCCAGTGGCGCTGGATGGGGTACTCCATCATGTAGCCGTAGCCGCCATGGATCTGCATGCCGGTGTTGGTGATGTTCTGTAAAAGCTCGGCGCAGAACAGCTTGACCATGGAGGATTCCTTCTTCATGTTGGCTCCGGCCTCATAGAGGCGGGCCACCCGCCACACGTAGGTGCGCATCACGTCGATGTAGGTGGCCATCTCGGCCAGCTTGAAGGAGGTATTCTGGAACTTGATGATGGGCTTGCCGAACTGAACCCGTTGCTTGGCGTACTCCACACTGAGGTCGTAGGCCGCCTGCGCGGTGCCCAGGCAGCGGGCCCCGTAGGTGATGCGCCCGGAGATCAGAATGTCCTCCAGTTGCTGGAAGCCGCCGCACTCCTTGCCGCCGATGAGATTATCGGCCGGGACCCGGCAGTCCTCGAACACCAGCTCGCCGGTCTCGGCGGCGTGGTTGCCCACCTTGTCCAGCTTCTTGCTCACCGTGAAGCCTGGGGTGCCCTTGTCCACCAGGAACAGATTGATGCCCAGGCCCCGTTTGTCCGGCTGGGTGTAGGCGGCCACGATCACGTAATCGCAGATGGGCGCGTTGGTGATGAACATCTTGGTGCCGTTGATCACGTATTCGTCGCCGTCGCGGATGGCCCGAGTCTGGATGGAGGCGGCGTCGGAGCCGACGTTGGGCTCTGTGAGGCCGAAGGCCGCGATCTTCTCGCCCCTGATGGCGGGCATCAGGTACTTTTCTTTTTGTTCGTCAGAACCGTGCAGGTAGATGGGCATGGTGCCCAGGCCGCTGTGGGCCACGATGGCCCCGCAGAAACCGGCGTTCACCCGGCATACCTGCTCGATCATGATGCACTCGCTGAGCTTGTCGGCCCCGCCGCCGCCCAACTCCTCTGGGTAGCGGGGGCACAGGAAGCCCATCTCGGCCATTTTGGTGAACAAGGCGCGGGGGGTCTTGCCGGTCTCTTCGGCTTCGTCGACCATGGGGGCCAGTACTTCGTCGGCGAAGTCGGCCATCATATCCTGGAATATTCTCTGCTCTTCGGTAAGTTCGGAAAGGTTATAATTCATCTCAACCTCGCTTGATTTTTAATTAGTCGTATGGCTTGGGCGAAGTGCTTTACTTGCCCTGGAAGTTCGGCTCACGTTTTTCAAACAGCGCCTTGATGCCCTCTTGGCGGTCCTCGCTGGTGAACAGCAGGCACTCCACCATGGCCTCGTAGTCCAACCCGGCTCTGAGTCCGGTCTCCTGTGAGGCGTTGATGGCCTTTTTGGCCCACTTGAGGGCCAGGCTGCTCTTGGCCGCGATCTTCTTGGCCACGGCCATCACCTGATCTTCAAGCTCATCCGCCGAATAGACCTGGTTGACGATGCCCAGGCGCAGGGCCTCGTCGGCCTTGATGAACTCGCCGGTGAAGATCAGCTCCTTGGTCTTGGCCACCCCCACCAGGCGCGGCAGGCGCTGAGTGCCTCCTCCCCCGGGCATGATGCCCAGGCGAATCTCGGGCAGGCCCATCAGGGAGCGGTCCGAGGCGAACCTGAGGTCGCAGGCCAGGGCGAACTCCAGGCCGCCGCCCAGGCACAGGCCGTCGATCATGGCGATCACCGGGCGGTCCAGGCGCTCGAACTGGGAGTAGAAACCCTGGGCCAGGGTGTCCATGAAGTTTTCCATGTCCAAGGGGCTGTACTTTGCCAGTTCCTTGACGTCCGAGCCGGCCACGAAGGCCTTGTCCCCCGCCCCGGACACCACCAATACCTTTATGGAAGGATCGCCCTGCACCTTGGCCAAAACGTCGGCCATTTCCAGGCGAGCCGCCCGGTTCAGGGCGTTGCGCACCTCGGGGCGATTGATGATGAGGTGACCGATGCCTTCCTTGACCTCGAAAATGATGTTTTGGTACTCCATATTTCCCGTTTCCCCGCTTCAGGTCTGGTTTGGTATCGAAATTTGCCCGCGCTTGCGGCAATCACGCTTGGTGCCGGCCGCGCAATGCCGTTTATCATAAATTTGATTTTTTATTAAATTACATTAATCGGCCGCGATGACAAGAAAAAAGTTTAATCAATCATTTTTATTTTATTTTTTAGTAAGTTGAGGACATGGCCGCCGGGCAGGCCATGGGCCAATCCCCTACTGGTAAAAGCCGGTTTCTTGACGATATTGCAAGGCGCTGGTAATGCGCTCCTTGCTGGCCGCGATGTGCTTGATGGTGGTCTCGATGGCGGTTTGGGCGTCTCCCCTGCCTAGGGCGTCCAATATTTTGCGGTGCTCGGCGGAGACTTCACGCATTTGGGGAGCGGCTAGGTATTCGGGGCGGTACTTGAGGTAAAGCTTTTCGTAAATATCGCTCAGCATGGCGTTGATGATGTCGTTGCCCGAATACTCGGCGAGTTTGAGATGAAAACGGGCATCCACCAAAATGATCTTGCGGTTGGGACCTCCCGCGGCCTCGCGGTTGTATTTACGAAAAAGCGCCTTGATCTCCTCGATGGCCGATTTGGTTATGTTCTGGATTACTTGGGGGATTATGTAGGTTTCCAGGGCCTCGCGGGCCTCATAGAGTTCAATGGCCTCTTCCTGGGTTATCTCACCCACGAAATACCCTTTATTGGGAATGTAGTTGACGAAGCCGTTGGCCTCCAAGCGGTTAAGGGCCTGGATTACCGGCGTGACGCTGGTGTTGATGCGCTTGCTCAGGTCGCTGTAGATGATTTTTTGGCCAGGCGCGAGTTGGTTAAGGTAGATCATGTTCTTGATGCGGTTGTGGGCCTCTTCGATGGCCACGCCTCTTTTACCGGTTGCCCCCCCTTTGCCGTTGCTTTTCACCGCCATTTTGTTTATCACCTTTTCGCAGCGTAATTTTTATCGTATATTTGATTATTATTTTAATTATTTTATTTGCGCCCGGCAAGCAATTAATAGTAATGTTGCCCTTTCAAAATATTTGTCCTTATATAAATATGTTACGCACCGGAACCAAATATTACGGTACATGCGGGAACTGGCGAAGTAGCATGGCTGGCGAGAAAAAATGATTGACATGAAGCCAAAGTTAAATGAAATATTACGTAACGCAATGCATGTTGTGTTACCGCATTGCGTGATTATTTGCCCAATTACGGCGAATCGCACCTGTCCGGGAGCCCCGAACCGGAGTTCGGCGGGGCGCTCGGAGCCGGCCAACCGATATAAATTTGGTTTCTGCCAACATTTGGAAAGGAGCTTATTGTGGCGGTTTTAGAACAGTTGCAGGCTCAACTGAAACACTTGGACACCATCGATTTCTATCGCCGCAAGTTCCAGCAGGCCTCC
Organism: Pseudomonadota bacterium; assembly: GCA_018902755.1. Classification (GTDB taxonomy): domain Bacteria; phylum Desulfobacterota; class Desulfarculia; order Desulfarculales; family Desulfarculaceae; genus Desulfoferula. The sequence goes on from JAHIQI010000047.1 coordinate 54,574, forward strand.
ATGGAGATTGGGGACATCAACTCCCTGGAAAATTTCAGCAAAATACCCTTTACCAACCCCAAGGAATTCCAGGCGGAGATACAAAAACCCCCGTCAGAGTGCTCCCTGTACAGCCCGGAAGTCACCCGGGTGAACCTATCCCCTTCCGGGCAGGAGCTTTATCCGGTCTACCAGACCAACCAGGACCTGGAGTTCATGCACCAGGTCTGCGCCCGATCCCTGCAGGCGGCCGGGGTCACTCCCCAGGACATGGTCGCGGTCACCTTCGGCTACCATCTATTCATCGCCGGTCTGTTCTACCAGGGACAGTTTGAATACTACGGCTCCAAGGTCATCCCCTTGGGGCCCGGCGAGTCGGCCCGGGCGGTGCAACTGATCAACGACTACCAAATCGGGGTGCTGGTATCCAACCCCACCTTTGCCATGAAGCTGGCCGAGGCGGGCATCCCCTCGGTGCACACCATCTTCGTGGGCGGCGAGCCCTTCACCTCGGTGCAGGGCTACCCCGAAAAGGTGCGCGCCGCCTTTGACCGGGACATCACCATCATCGACTCCTATAGTATGGCCCTGTGCATGCCCATCGCCCGCTCCTGCCGCCACAACAACGGCCTGCATATCATGGACGAGTTCGTCTACACCGAGGTCATCGACCCCGCCAGCGGCGAACCGGTGCCCTTGGGCGAAAAGGGCGAACTGGTGCTCACCCACCTGCGCAAACAGGCCTCCCCCCTGTTGCGCTACCGCACCGGCGACCTCACCGTGCTGGAAAACAAGACCTGCCCCTGTGGTCGGGAACTGACCATGCCCCAAAGCGTAATGGGCCGCACCGACGACATGCTCAAAATCAAGGGCGTCAAATTCTGGCCCAGCCAGATCGCCACCATCCTGCGCAGCTACCCCCAGTTATCGCCCAAGTACCGGGTGGTGGTGGATTCCCTTAAGGGAGTGGACACCCTGTCTTTGCTGGTCGAGGGCAAGACCGCGGACGCGGTGGTGCTGGAAAACCTGTCCAGCCACCTCAAATCAGAGACCCTGCTCAAGTTCAACGAGATCAGGATCACCGAGAAGATAGAAGACGGCCCCAGCGTGGTGGACAACCGCAAGGGGCGGACCTTTTAGGAAACGGCGCTACCGGGGCTTAAGCTATGCGACGCCATGAAGCCATTCACATATCGCCCAGCCACCGTGGCCAGGGTCAACCGAGCGCGGCTCTGGTTCCCCTGGTCCAGGAGGCTGGGCGCGCGTTTTATAATTTTTTTGCATTTTCTTATTTAATTATATATATGGCTATATTTTAAATTCGCTTTAGGGGGGAGCGGCGCCCGGCGCATTAAATATTTGCCTACCAAAGGCGCCCTCCTCCTCTTTAAAAAGCCCACCTTAGGGTGCAACCAGTTGGTTCGGCCGGTCGGCAAAATTTGGCCGTCCACCGAAGGAAGCGAAAAATACATGCCTAGGACAACTGAAGACCGCGGCTACAGCAAGCTTCTGTTCGAGCAGGAAGACTCCGTGCTCAAGGTTATGATCAACATTCCCGACAAACGCAACGCCTTGGACATGGAGGTCAGGCCCCAGATCCTGGAGGTGCTCCAGGACCTGCAAACCGACTCCTCGGTGCGGGCGGTGATTCTGTCCGGAGCGGGCAAGCATTTTTGCGCCGGCGGCGATCTGCGCTCCATGCAGAACATTGGCGGCCCGGTGCCCGCCTACGATCGCTTGAAAAACGGACACCGCCTGGTGCGAGCCATGGTGGAGTTGCCCAAGCCCATCATCACCTCTGTGGACGGCGTGGCCGCCGGCGCCGGAGTGAGCCTGATTCTGGCTTCGGACCTTTGCATCGCCTCCGACAGGGCAAAGTTCCTCTTCTCCTTCATCAAGGTGGGCCTGGCCCCTGACTGGGGGCAGTATTTCTTCCTGCCTCAAAGGATCGGCATGGCCCGCACCAAGCAACTCATGATGGAGGGCGGCTCCCTAACCGCCCAAGAGGCCTTCGACGCGGGCATGATCAACCGTATTGCCCCTCACGAAGAGCTTGAGGAGCAGACCTGGGAGTGGGCCCACAGCTTGGCCCAAGGCGCCACCAAGGCCCAGGCCCTGATCAAGGCCGCCCTCAACTGCTGGCCCATGAACCTGTCCGCCTACCTGGAATTGGAAGCCAACCTCCAGGCGGTGGCCTTGAACAGCGACGACCACCAGGAGGGCCGTGACGCCTTTTTGGAAAAGCGCAAACCAAATTTCCAAGGAAAGTAAGTCAAAGGCCGAGGGGCGCGGCCACCCAGAAACATAAATTTGCCGAATACGCCTTCAAGGCCTTTTCAACTTTTTTGCGGAGCTTGTAATGAAGCAGTTGCGGTTTATCAAATGCGATTATTCTTACGCCGATTTTTCCACCAGCATTTCTCCGGCGGTTGAAAAGGGCCTGGACAGCGGCGTCGCGCCCAACACGGTGCTGCTCAACGTGTTCAGCACCGATAGCATCACCTCGGGCTATCTGGACGATCCGGAAAAGGCCATCGACCTGGAATATTGCGCCCAGACGGGAATCGTGGTGCGCCGCCGCCAAAACACCGGCGGCGCGGTGTTCGGCCCCAAGGGCGGCGCCTTCCTGTGCCTTTACCTGAACCCCAAGGAGATGGGCGTCCCGCTCACCAACATCAAGGACGCTTTCCGCGTCTCCCTGAACGCCATAGCCGAGGCCCTCAAGGAACTGTGGGGACTGGAGGCGCGCTACCGCCCGCTAAACGATGTGGAGGTGGAGGGCCGCAAGGTGGTGCCCAGCTCGGCCCGCCTGGAAAACGGCATCCTCACCCTGCGCCTGCTGATCAACGTGGTCAACACCGACCGGGACGTGCTGCGCAAAGCCATCATCACCAACCCGGTAAAGGTGCAGGACAAGGCCATCAAGGACATCGGCCAGCGTTTCACCAGCCTGGAAAACGAGTTGGGCCGCGAAATCACCACCGAGGACCTGGAGGAGCTATCCCGCCTGACCATCCACAAGATGTTCGGCGGCGAAATATCCCTGGCTCCCGGCGAGCTGACCCCCGAGGAAGAGGGATTCCTCAAGGATTACCAGGACACCTACAACTCGGAAGAGTGGTTTTACGGCAACTCCGAACGCCTGCGTTTCGGCCAGTCCCCGGCCGAGGCCGTCAAGAGCGAAGGATGTCAAAAAGCCGTGGCCGGTCTTTTGAGGGTCACCCTCTTGAGCAAGGACGACCTGATTGAAGACCTGATCGTGACCGGCGACTTTCATCCCTCGCCCTACCGCGTGACCTTGGACGTCGAGGATGCCCTGCGCGGCAAGCCCCGCGACCTGGAGGTGGTGCGCAAGGAGTTGGAGCGGATTTACGCCCGTCCGGATGTGGAAATGACCGGCATCGAAATCGATGATTTCCTGGCCGCCTTTGGCAAGGCTTTCAGCCCGGAGGCCATTAGCGCCTGACCGGGTGCGGGGGCGAGGAAATCCGGCCGCCGGGACCACGGGCGCCCAGACTAAAAAATGAAGACTAATTGACCATTGGAGGTTGAATCAAATGAGCGAAAAATATGCCAAGTACATTGTCACCCAACCCAAGATCATCGATGAGTTCGCGGCTCACGCCAAGGGCAAATATCAGATCTTGATGGATGGCGATCTGGTGCCCGGAGCCAACTTCTTCATCGCCGGCGGCATTCACAATAAAATCCATCAGGCCGAACCCATTACCATAAAGCATCACCACGAGCAGAGCGAGGCCTACCTGTTCATCAGCAAGAAGGGTGACGCGGAGATCGAAATGGAGATCGAGGATGAGGTCTACACCGTGACCACGCCTTGCTCCGTGTTCATCCCGGCGGGCCTTAAGCACACCTACCGTTACAAAAGAATCGACGGACCTCTGACCGTAGTGGCTATCGTGCAGAGTGGGGAGTACGTTCCCATCGGCTAATCGCGCTAAGACTGCCAAGGCCCCCGCCGCTCCCCGCTGGCGGGGGCCTTTATTATGCTTATCGGTTCGCCCGGCCCCGCCCTACCCCGCCTGGCCGCCCTTTCGTCGCTGCCAATCGCGCACCGCCCGGTGCAGGGCCAGGGACACCAGGCGGGCGCAAGGCCATTTGTCTTCCGGAAGCCCCGCCTGTTCCCGAGCCAGGGCCTCGCCGTCTATTTCCAGGGCTTGCTCCGGGGCCATCCCCATCACCATTTCGGTTACCCAGGAGGCCATGGCCACCGCGGCCCAGCAGCCGTGGGTGGTGAAGGAGGCCCGGTTTATGCTCCCGTCCTTCATCTGGATGTACAGCACCACCTGGTCGCCGCAGGCGGGCCCCACCACCTCACCCATCCCGTCGGCGGCGGGTATGACCCCTTGATTGCGGGGCGAAACGATATGCTCTTTAATCAGGTCCGAAAGCATGCACCCGCCCTAATTCGTTCGGCCTCCTAGAGCTGCCTCAAGCCCTTGTCCAGCAAGGTGGCGAAGTCGCTCAACTCGGCGCCGGGAATCTCCACTCCGGGCGCGTTGTAAACCTCGGCCACCCGCTCCATCGAGGTATCCAAATTGAGAGGCTGACCGCGCAAGGCGCCTTCGAAGGTCCCCATCACCGAATAGGGGCTGGGGTGGAAGTCGGCCAAGAGGATTATGTCGTGCACCTTGCCGTCCAGGGCCAACAGGGCCAGGCCCATGAGCCCGGCCGGGGCCTTGTGGTAGGCCTCCACCCTGCGGGCAGCCGGGTCGGCACCCGCGAAACGCGCCCGCTCGCTGTTGGCGTAGAACCATTCTTCCGAGCCGAAGCGCTCCAGGTAGTCCTCCAGGTATTGCTGCTCCAGGCCGGTCAGCGCGCCTTCCACGATTTCCAGGTCATCGCCGAAGGCCCTCTTCATGGTGCCGGTGGCCAGGGCGTAGATCTCATCGCGCTCGATGAGGCGGCCAGCCTCGTCCTGGAAGCAGGTGAAGCGGGCGCCGCCGTCTTTTTGGACCTTGTCCTGGAATTTCTCCGGGCGGGCGATGATGGCCCCGGACATGAGGGAGCGGTCCACTGGGACCACGTTGATCACGCTGCGCAGGGTGAGGATGCCGTTTTCCAGGCGGGCGGAGGTGGCCACCAGCTTTCGGCCGCCCACCTCGATGTCGTTCACGGGACGGTAGCGGGCATCGATGCCGAACAACTCACTGGCCACCTCGGCCATGCGCCCCAGAAAGAAGGGGAAGGCCTCGCGGATGGTCTTGAAAGGCACCCAGGGCTGGCTCAAATCCAGATATAGGCAGTTCATGACCGAGCCCTGGTTGGCGAAGATGGCCCCTCCGGCATTCAGCCGCCGCCGCACCACGATGCCCTTTTCCTTGCAAAAATCCATATGCAGGGATTTCTCGGGATCTTCCAGGACTCCGGTGGTGATGCTGTCGGCGGAGAAGAAGTTGACCACCAGGGTGCTGGAGGACTTCCTCTCTTCCATGCTCTTTTCCACGGCCGGGCTTAGGCTGGTGGAAAGATCCGCATAGGTGTAGTCGGTTTTAATCAGACGTAGGTTCCCCATGGTCTTCTCCTGGTGTTCAGCTGGCGGTTTCTTGGGTCTTGGCGAACTCTTGATAGTGCTCTCTCTGCACCACCAGTTTCATGATCTCGTTGGTGCCCACCGCGACCATACCGCCCCGGATGTCGCGGAAATGGCGCTCCATGTCGTGCTTGGTAGTGTAGCCGATACCGCCCATTACCTGAAGGGCCTCGTTGGCCACCCAGTAGGCGTTTTCCGCGGCAAAGCCCTTGGCCATGGCCGCCACCTTGGTCACGTCCTGGCCCATGTCCAGCATGCGCGCCGCCTTGAAGCGAAGCAGGCTGGCTGCCTCCAAACGGGTGGCCATCTCGGCCACCTTGAAGCTCACGCCTTCGAAGTTGCGTATGGGCCGGTGGAAGGCTTCGCGCTCCATGGTGTAGGCGGTGGCGATATCCAGGCAGGTGCGGGCGGTGCCCAACAGGCCGCTGGCCACCAGGATTCGCTCGCTGTTTAGCATGTCCATTAGTATGGGGAAGCCCTGTCCCCGCTCACCGATGAGGTTTTCCTTGGGTATCTCGGTGCCGTCGAAGATCAACTCGGATACGATGCGCAGGCCTCGCCAACCCATGGTATCGAACTCTTCCATGGCCACGATGCCCGGCGCGTCCTTTTCCACCGCGAACACGCTCATGCCCTTACTGGGGTGCACGTCTTTCTCGGTCATGGCGAACACCACGAACAGGTCGGCCACCGCACCGGACGCCTGGAAGCGCTTCTCTCCGTTGATGACCCACTTGTCGCCCTTGAGCTCCGCCTTGGTCTTCATGCGGACCGCGTCCGAGCCGCCGGTGGGCTCGGTGATGCACTCGGCGGTGAGGATGTCGGCGGTGAAAATGCCGGGCAGGTATTTTTGCTTCTGCTCTTCGCTGCCGTAGTTGGCTATGATGAAGGCGCAGTGGTGCGGCACGCTGCGGGCGCAGGCAAGGGCGTAGGACTGGGCGGCGGTTTCCTCGTTGACCAGCGCCTCGTGCATCATGTCCAGGCCACCACCGCCGTAGCGGGAGGGAAAACGCACGCCAATGTAGCCCTGTTTGCCCATTTTCTTCAATAATTCAAATGGATACTCATTTTCACGGTCCATGGCCAAAATATGGGGGCGCGCTTCACGCTTAAAGAATTCCCTCGCCTCCAGGGCGTAGGCCTGCTCTTTTTCACTTAAAAATATGGATTCCATTGAAGTCCCTCCTATGCATCTTTGCCTATATGCAACCCCACGCCGACTCGTTGGACCGGCGATTCTGGACATCGGTGAAACAGAGTTTTCCCGAGGCCAAATTGAACTTGACTTTAAATTAGATTAAATTTTAGAATAACGCAAGACAATACGAGGTAACGCATTGCGCGACAGGAAGTTCATCAAATCCGTAGGCAAGGCCATTGCCGTCATGGAACTCCTGGGCAGTTCTCCTGAGCCTCTGTCCCTCACCCAGCTAGCAGAACGCCTGGAAACCAACAAAACCACCGTGCAGCGGTTCCTCTTTACCTTGATGGACCTTGGATATGTGCGCATCCTCAGCGGCAAGCGTTACATGCTGGGCAACAAGGTCCTGAGCCTGGCCTTCCAGTTTTTACACAGCGAGGGTGTGTTCAGCATCGCCCGTCCCTACTTGGAAGACCTGTCCAACAGCCTGGAACGCAGCGTGAGCATGGGAGTGCTGGACGGCAGCGAGGTCCTGGTGATCTTCCGCAAGGAGCGCACCCGCTACTATCCTTTCGCGGTTTATGTCGGCTCCCGTGTGCCCGCCCACTGCACCACCATGGGTAAGGTCCTCTTGTCCTCCTTACCCACGGAGCAGGCAAAAGAGCTCTTGGACGAGATGAATCTGTTCAAGGTTACTCCCAATACGGTAGTCAAAAAGAGCGAAATCCTCAAAGACCTCAAAGCCACCCGGGAGCGGGGCTACGCCATCTCCGACGGCGAATTTTCCTTGGATTTGTATTCCATCGGGGTTCCCCTGCTCAATCATGAGGGTCAGGTGGTGGCCTCGGTGGCGCTTTCCTTGAACACCAGCGACAAACCGGTTCAAAAGACCGTTGACAAGGCTTTGGAAAAACTGTTTCAGACTGGAAAAGTCATATCCCAGGGTCTGGGGTACGAAGGCTCTTATCCGGTAATTCCATCTTAGAAAAACAACCTTGAGCGCCTGATTGGCCTTTACCCCCATTTGCCGAAAATCACCAAGGGGTAAACATTTTGAAGGCTGCTTTTTCAAATTTTAACCGCGCGCTTTTGAACTACTTGCCCAGTACTGTCCAGACCGCCCGTGCCGCAGACGCGCGCCGCGGCCCATGCCGCTTTTGCTGTTCAAATGGCTCTCAACTCACAAAGCAACCACTCGATTCAACCATTGCTTCGGGTTCCGCCTAGGAACTGAGCCGAACCCGGCGCTAGGGTAGTGCATGGAATTGTTTTCATGAACCAGGAGGGAAAGATCATGAGTAACTTAGTCAAAAAGAAAATTATTCTGCTTTTGGGAGCGTTCATGGTGCTGGCCCTGGCCGCCGCGCCGGGCGCCTGGGCGGGCGACAAGGTGGCTATGCCCAAAACCATGGTGTGGAGCTGCTACGACGTAGGCTCCTCGGGCTACATGCAGGCCTCGGCCATCGCCGACGCCTTTGGCAAGAAGTTCGGCATGCGCATCCGTCTGCTGCCTTCCGGCACCTCCATCGGCCGTTTGATGCCATTGACCGCCAACCGGGTGGCCTGCGGCTTCCTGGCCAACGAGGTGTACTTCGCGGCAGAGGGCCTCTATGACTTCGCCACCGTGCAGTGGGGCCCCCAGAACCTCCGGGTGATCCTGGCCCATCCGGCCACCATCGCCCTGGCCACCACCAAGGACTCGGGCATCAAGGTCTTCAAGGACCTCAAGGGCAAGCGGGTTTCCTATATACCCGGCGCCCCCACCCTCAACGTCAAGATGGACGCCTTCCTGGCCTTCGCCGGCCTTACCTGGAATGACGTGAAGAAGGTGGAATTCCCCAGCTACGCTTCCTCCCTCAAGGCTCTCATCGAGGGCAAGACCGACGCTTCGGTGACCGTGACCTCGGCTTCGATCATGTACGAGTTGGAGACTTCCTCCCGCGGCCTGTACTGGATTCCCTTCGACCCCAAGGACAAGGCCGCCTGGAAGCGCATGACCAAGGTGGCCCCTTTCCTGGCCCCCGCCCAGGAGACCATCGGCGCGGGCATCTCCCCGGAAAAGCCGGTTTGGCTGGCTGAGTACCGCTACCCCATGATCACCGTGTACGCCGACAAGGACCCCAACTGGGTCTACAACATGGCCAAGGCCATGGACGAAAGCTTTGGCCTGTACAAGGACGCCCACAAGGTCATGCCTTTGTGGACCATCAAGAAATCCGGTAATCCCCCGGCGGACGCCCCCTTCCACGATGGCGCCATCCGCTACCTGAAGGAAAAGGGCGTGTGGACCGCCGAGGCCCAGGCCTGGAACGACGAGCGCGTGGCTCACATGAAGAAGCTCCAGGCCGCCTGGGAAAAGGCCCTGGAGGAAAAGACGGCCAAGAAAATCAAGGAAAAGGCCTTCGAGGACTTCTGGCTCAAGATTCGGGCCGAGGCCTTGGCCAACTAAGCATTAAGCTGGTTTGGCCGACGCCCGCCACGGCGTCGGCCAAACCTATTTAACGCCACTTCCCAGGTGAATACGGGCGCATCAAATTAAGATTTACTAGGGTAAAAATCATGTCCGACATGCCGCAAGAAAGCATCAAACCGATGCGGGTCAGGTCCTCCAAGGTGGTTTACGTTTTGGCCGCCTTCCTGTCCGTGCTGGGCACCCTTTTGTGCATCAACCAGATCTTCCACCTGAAGATCGGCGGATTCATGCCCATAGGCAACGCCTACTACTACTACATCTTGGCCACCTACCTATCCCTGGTGTTCCTGTTATTCCCTGGCAGCAAGGCGGGCAACCTCAAGGTCATGTGGTACGACTGGTGCCTGTTCTTTCTGTGCGTGACCGTCAACTTGTACCTGGGGGCAAACGCCTACAACATCCTGACCAAGGGATGGGAATTCGCCGCCCCCAGCCTGCCCACCGTGGCCGGCGGCATGCTTTGCCTGCTGGCCCTGGAGGGAGTGCGGCGCGCCGGCGGCGGCTCCCTGTTCTGGATATGCCTTGGGTTTTCGGTTTATCCCCTATTCGCGGGATACATGCCCGGCTTTCTCTGGGGTAACGAGCTGAGCCTGGTGGAAACCGTGCGCTACCACTCCATGGGCGTGGAGAGCATCATCGGCATCCCAACCCGGGTGGTGGGCAACCTGCTGATCGGTTTCATCATCTTTGGGGTGGCCCTGGTCTCCACCGGAGGTGGCAAGTTCTTCATGGACTTCGCCATGTCCCTGATGGGGCATAGCCGGGGTGGCGCGGCCAAGGTGTCGGTCATCTCCAGCGCCTTCATGGCCAGCCTCAGCGGCAGCGTCATCTCCAACGTGGTCACCACCGGCGCCATGACCATCCCGGCCATGAAGAAGACCGGCTACAGCCCGGTGTGGGCCGCCTCGGTGGAGGCCTGCTCGTCCACCGGCGGCTCCATCATGCCTCCGGTGATGGGCGCGGCGGGATTCTTGATCGCCTCTTTCTTGAATGTGCCTTACGCCGTGGTGATGCTGGCCGCTTTCTTCCCGGCCTTTTTGTATTACTTCACTCTGCTGTTGCAGGTGGATCTGCATGCCGTGTCCCACAACATGGGAGGCATACCCCGGGACCAACTCCCGCGCTTGGGTGAAACCATGCGCAAAGGCTGGTTCTTCCTGGGAACTATCGTCATGCTGGTGGTCATACTCTTCTACATGCGCACCGAGGCCTGGGCGCCCTTCTTCGTGATGATCTTCCTGTTCGGCTGCTCCATGCTGCGCCGGGAAACTCGCCTCAATCTGCGCAGCTTCATCGGCTTTTTGGTGGATTCGGGCCGTTTGCTGGCACAGATCGCGGGCATCCTGGCCGGCGTCGGGCTTATCATCGGAGCCCTTTCCTGCACCGGCGTGGCCAACTCCTTCAGCCGAGAGCTGGTGCTCTACGCCGGAGGCAACGTGGCGTTGCTGTTGATCTTCGGCGCGCTCACCAGCTTCGTGTTGGGTATCGGCATGACCGTGACCGCATGCTACGTATTTTTGGCCATCGTGCTGGTCCCGGCCCTGGTGGGCGTGGGGCTCAACGAAATGGGAGCCCACCTTTTCGTGCTCTATTGGGGCTGCCTGTCCTACATAACCCCGCCGGTGGCCCTGGGCGCCATCACCGCCGCGGCCATTGCCGGCTCCGACCCCATGAAGACGGGCTTCTTGTCCATGCGCCTGGGCTCGGCCAAGTACATCGTGCCCTTCTTGTTCGTGCTCAATCCCGCCATGATCATGGATGGCACACCGGGCGAAGTGATTCCCACGATCATCTCATCCTTGATCGGGTGCGTCCTTTTGGCCGGCAGCTTGGAAGGGCACCTTTACGGCTTCGGCAAGCTGCCCTGGGTGTACAGGGGCCTGATTTTCTGCACGGCCTTCTTGTTCCTGTTCCCCCATCTGCCCACCGACCTGGCGGGCGTAGCGATGTTGATTGCGCTTTACATCCTGGCCAAAGTCGGGCCATTTAAACTGGACCGCAGTCTGCAAACGCCGCAAAATGCGGGTTAATGTTTTTGTTCTGCCCCATCAATAATTAGGTTGGAAGAAATTTTTATGTTAGCGACTGAATTGACCAAGCGCCTGGGGATACAACATCCCATCCAGTGCGGCACCATGCAGTGGCTCTCACGGGCCGAGTTGGTGGGGCCGGTGGCCGAGGCCGGGGCTTTGGCCTGCATCGCCTCGGCCATCAATCCCGACCCGGTGGCCCTTGGCGAGGAGATAGCCAAGACCCGCGCCATCACCAGCCACCCCTTCGGGATTAACGTCTCCCTTTTCCCCAGCCTGTCGTCCAGCGACATTGGCAAGCTCATCACCGCCGTGGCCGAGAGCGGGGTGGGCATTTTGGAGACTGCGGGCCACAGCCCGGAGCCCTACCGCGCCCAGATCAAGGAGGCGGGCATTTTCCACATCCACAAGTGCGCCCGCATCCGCGACGCCCTCAAGGCCCAGAGGCTGGGGGTGGACGCCATATCCGTGGTGGGAGTGGAGTGCGGCGGCCACCCCGGCGAGGCTGGCCTGGGCTCCATGGTGCTGATCCCCCAGGTGGTCGGCGCGGTGGAACGCCCGGTGATCGGCGGCGGCGGATTCTGCGACGGCCGCAGCCTGGCCGCGGGCCTGGCCCTGGGGGCCCAGTGCGTCAACATGGGCACCCGCTTCATCATGACCAAGGAGTGCCCCGGCCACCCGGACCTCAAGAAGTTTTATCTGAGTTCCACCGCCGCCGACACCATGCTCATCATGGGTTCGCTGAAAAACACCGGGCGGGTGCTGCGCACCGCCTGGAGCGAAGAAGTGGACCGCTTGGAAAAGGAGGGCGCGGGCCTGGAAACCCTGGCTCCGTACATCTCGGGCCAGTTGGCCCGGCAGGGCTGGGCCGAGGGAGGCAAGGACAAGGGCCTGTATTACGCGGGCCAGGTGGTGGAGCGCTGCGATGACCTCCCCAGCGTGGCCGAGCTGATCGGTCGGATCGTTGCCGAGGCGCGGGAAGTGATCAAGGGCCTGGCCAAGCCTTGAGGGCCTTTTGAGTTTATGAGGGGGGCACTAAATATCCACACCCAGCATTGACTCGCCTTCAGACTGGGCGCGCAGGCTTTGAATAATTCTTTTGGCTCCGGACGCCAGATGGGCGCGGGTGGTCTCCTTGGCCAGTTCCACGTCCTTCTGGCGTAGCGCGTCCAGCAGCTCCTTGTGCTCCCGGTAAATTCCCTTGAAGGTGTCGCTGTGCAGGTATTCGGGCCGGTATTTCAGGAATATCTTCTCGAAGACATCTTTGAGCAAACGGCAGATCACTTCGTTGCCTGAAATCCTGGCGATGCGCAGGTGGAATTCGGCGTCCACCAGGATGAACTGCCGCCTGGCTTGGGTGCTCTCCCCCACCCTCTGGCGGGCGAAGGACTTGCGGACCTCATCCAACTTCTTGGCGGTTATCTTCTCCACCACCTTGGGTATGAGGTAAAGCTCCAGAGCCTCGCGGGCCTCGTAGAGTTCCTGTGCTTCCTGTTCGTTTATCTCGCCCAGGAAATATCCCTTGTTGGGTACGTACTCCACCAGGCCCGAGGCCTCCAGCCGGTTGAGCGCCTGGATCACCGGAGTGACCGAAATGTTCAGCCGCCGCGACATGTCCTCGTAGTGGATTTTCTGCCCTGGAGCCAATTGGTTCAGATAGAGCATCTCCTTGATGCGCTGGTAGGCCTCCTCGATGGCCACCCCTTTACGGGATGCCCCTCTTTTGCTTGTGGTTTTACTTTCCGTGGGCATGGTCTGGCCGTTTTCCCCCGCCGCTGAATTATTGGAAATATTTCCCTACCTTGCCGTTATATAACCCACCAAATATTTCCTGTCCAGCCTGTCTGCCGGGGCGTCCCCGCCAAAGGTGAACCCCAGCCCTCCGAAGAAGGCTGGGGTTCTATTTATTGCGCCCCCGCATAAAAAACCCGATCAGTTCAACCCTCCAACCAGCTTGAGGATTAGTACCGGGGCGGGGATCGCTCCCCCCTTAATTTTCAAGCAGCCGAAGTTCATTCATCTCTTGGGACTGAATGTTCCGAAGTAAAGTCTTGGTCACATGTTCACCACGCCGCGCAGGTTCTTGCCGGCCACCAGGTCGGCGAACCCCTGGTTGATGTTTTCCAGGCTATAGCGGGCGGTAATCAGGGCGTCCAGATCCAAGCGGCCGATCTTGTAAAGGTCCAGAAGCATCTTCAGGTCGGTGCACATGTCGCTGGAGCCGTAGTAGCAGGCCAGAAGCGACTTTTCCATGACCAGCAGGGGGGTCAAGGGGATATCCAGCTTTTGGTCCGCGGGGCCCATGCCCACCATGATTACCTTGCCGCCGCGCCGGATGACGTCGACGCCCAGGGACACCAACTGCGGGCTGCCCACCACGTCAAAGGCGTAATCCGCGCCCCTGCCTTCGGTGAGCTCGATCACCTTCTCCGCCACGTTTTCCTTGTTGGGATTGATGGTGTGGGTGGCTCCGAACTTCTTGGCCTGCTCCAGCTTGTTGTCCAGCAGGCCCACCGCGATGATCTTGGTGGCCGCGGCCAACACCGCGCCCTGGATCACGTTGATGCCCACGCCGCCGCTGCCGATGACCACCACGCTGCTGCCGGGCTTTACCTTGGCGGTGTTGAACACCGAACCCACCCCGGTGATCACGCCGCAGCCGGTGAGGGCGGCGATCTCAAAGGGAATGTCCTTGTCGATGGGCAACACGCAGTTCTGGGTGATCACGTTGAAGCGGTTGAAAGTGCCCACGCCGGTCATGTTGAAGATGTTGATGTCGCCCTTGCGCAGGCGGTGGGTGCCATCGGGCATCATGCCGCCACGGGTGAATTGGCGGAAGTCGCACATATACGGCTGCCCGTGCTGGCAGTAGAAACAATGCCCGCAGGAGGGCGCCCAGAGGATCATCACATGATCGCCGGGCTTGACTTTTTCCACGCCGGGTCCCACCTCGCGCACTATACCCGCGCCCTCGTGGCCGGGGATGCAAGGCAAGGGCGGCATGGAGAACACGCCGGTGATCACCGACAGGTCGCTGTGGCAGATCCCGGCCGCCTTCATTTCCACCAGTACTTCGCCCTTTTGGGGCGCATCAAGCTCCAGTTCCTCAATCACCAGGGGGGTGTTGTATTCGTATAAAACCGCGCCGGTCGTTTTCATGATAGCTGAATCCCCTCTCCCTGGGCCTCTATTCGACCCCGTTGAAATCTACCCCATTGCACTACGTCCGATGCTGGTGCTCATACTCCCAGATAGCGGTCCAGAATCGTGGGGTCGTCCCGCAACTCCTGGGACGGGCCATGCCAGCATACATGGCCCTTTTCCAAAATATAGGATCGGCTGGATACGTCGAGCACAAAAGAAGAATCCTGCTCGGAGATGAGGATGGTCACCCCCTCTTTTTGAATGAGCAGGATTTGCTCCTTGATAGCCCGCACCACTAAGGGGGCCAGCCCCTCGGACAGTTCGTCCAGCAGCAGCAGGCTGGGGTTGCCCATCAAGGTTCTGGCGATGGTGAGCATCTGCTGCTCACCGCCGGAAAGGGTTCCCCCCCACTGGTTGCGCCGCTCCTTGAGTATAGGGAACAAGGTGTATATCTTGTCCAGGTTCCATCCGTTGCGATCGCTGTTTTTTTGCATCCCCATCTCAAGGTTTTCCCTTACCGAGAGGTTGGAGAAGATGTCGCGGTCCTCGGGCACGAAACCCACGCCCTGGCGGGCTATCTGAAACGGCTGGCGGCCGCTTATCCTGCGGTCCTGGAAATATATCTTTCCCTTGCGCGGCGGGGTCAGGCCGATGATGCTCCTGAGCAGGGTGGTCTTGCCCACGCCGTTGCGGCCCAGCACGCTGACCGTCTCTCCCTCGGCCACCTCCAGACTCACCCCGAAAAGGATGTGGGTGGCGTCGTAGTAGGTGTCTATGTCTTCTACTTTGAGAAACACTACTTCTCACCCTTACCCAGATAGATTCGCTGCACCTCTTCGTTGGCCTTGACCTCCTCGGGCTTGCCGCTGAAGATCAACATGCCCTGGTGCAACACGTTGATTCGGTCGGAAATGCCGAACACCACGCTCATGTCGTGTTCCACGAAGGCAAGGCTGATGTGCCGGGCCCGCACCAAGCCTCGGATCAACTCCGTGGTTTCCACGGTCTCTCCGGGACTCATGCCCTGGGTAGGCTCGTCCAGGAGCAACAGTTCCGGGTTAAGAGCCAGGGCTATGCCCAACTCCAGCCTCTTCTGGTCGCCGTGAGCCAGCAACCCGCCCAGGGTGTCCGACTGGCCTCCCAGACCCACGCTTTGCAGTATCTCCTCTACCTCGTCTCCCAACATGCGGCAGGAGTCGGCGAACAGCTTGTGGTTTTTCTTTTTTGCCGAGAACAGCGAAGCCTGCACGTTTTGAAACGCGGTAAGACGAGGAAAGATATTGAGCTTCTGAAATGAGCGCCCTATCCCCATACGAGAGATGTCGTAGGGCTTGCGGCTGGTGATATCCTCGCCCTTGTAAGTCACAGTGCCCTTGTCCGGACGGATATGGCCGGTGAGAAGGTTGAACAGGGTGGATTTCCCAGCGCCGTTGGGGCCGATGATGGAGACCAGTTCCTCCTTGCCGATAGTGAGGTCCACCTCGGAAACCGCGCTCAGCCCCCCAAAGGACTTGCTGATACCTTTCGCTTCGAGTAGCATCGTTGTCCCCCCTCCCTACGCGGCCGCGCTCTTGCGGTTGGCCCAGTAGTTGGCCAAGGTCCCCACCACACCCTTGCGCATGGCCAAGATTATCAACACGATGATGCCGCCCAGAACCAGATGCCAGTGCATGGTGTATTCGGAGATGATCTTGGTGAGCACGGTATAGACCACGGTGCCCACCAGGGGGCCGAAGAAATTGTAGATACCGCCCAGCAGGCAGATGACCAGCATGTCCGCCGACTTGACCCAATAGGCGTAGTCGGGAAAAGCGCTGCCGCTGAACAAACAGAACATGCTTCCCGCGATGCCTAGAAACATGCTGGAAATGACGAAGGAAGCCAACTGGTAGCGCTTTACGTTTACCCCGATGAACTCAACCCGGTTGGGGTTTTCCCGGATGGCCTGCAGGGTCATGCCGAAGGGGGAGTTGACTATCTTCCAGATGATGAACAGGCACACGCTCACCACGGCCAGCATGAAGTAGTAGCAGTTGGTGATCTCGAAAAAGAAATCGGGGACAGGCACCGAGACCAGGCCGTCGTCGCCTCCGGTCACCGAATACCACTGGAAGACCACAGTCCATATGATCTGTGAAAAGGCCAGGGTCAGCAGGGCAAAGTAAACCGCCGAGCGCCTTACGCAGAACCAACCGACCAACGCCCCGACCAGGCCGGCCATGACCGGGGCGGCCAGGGTGGCGGGCAGCATGCCCCAACCCAGTTTCTCCATCAATACACCGGTGGTGTAGGCCCCGACCGCATACATTCCCGCCGGGCCGAAGGAAACCATGCCGGAATATCCCAGCATAATGTTCAGGGCGCTGGCGGACAGGGCCAGAATAAGCATCTCAGTGGTGATGCTCAGCCAACTCTGGCCCAAAAAATATGGCAGCGCCACCATTACGATCATAAAGCCAAGCAGCATCATGCCGTTACGGGGGCTGGTGCCCAACAAGGAAATTCGATTCATTCCCACCCCCGTCATTCTGGTTCTCCCATCAAGCCGTAGGGGCGAATTATCAGGATAATGATCATCAGGATGAAGCCAAAGGCCACGGCCAACTTGGGTATCAAATAGAGCCCGAAAGCAGTCGTCAGCCCCAGAATCAGGGCTCCGACAAAGGCCCCCGCCAGGCTGCCCAGGCCACCGATTACCACGATGATGAAACAGTCGATCACCACGGCCATGTCTGAGCCCAGCATCACCACCGAAACCGGCGGCCACAACGAACCGGCCAATCCGGCCAGCCAGGCCCCCAGCATGAACACCCCGGTGTATACCTGGGGAACGTTGGTTCCCAAGGCGTTGGCCATTTCCCGGTTCTCGGTTACCGCCCGTATGTTTCGCCCCAAGTTGGTTTTATTGATCAGGGTTCTAAGGCCGATGAAAACCAGGGGTCCCATGGCGATGAGGAAAAGGTTGTAGATGGGGAAGGAGAGCCCGAACACACCCACCGACCCCTGGAAGGGCCAGGGCACCTTGACACTATGGTAGCCGGTTCCCCAGATCATCTTGCAGGCCTCGGCTATGATCAGCACCAGGGCGAAAGTGAGGATGTACTGGTAGATCATTTCGGCCTTGTAGATGGGTCGCAGCAGGAAGACCTCGATAACCCCACCCACCAGGGCCACCACCAGGGGCGCCACCAGCACCGCGAGCCAGAAGTTGCCCGGCACGCCGGCCAAGCTCACCGTCACCTGGTAGCAGCAGAAGCTGCCCAGCATGTACAGGCTGCCGTGGGCCAGGTTGAGGACCTTGAGGGTGCCGAAGATAATGGACAAACCCGCGGCGATAAGGAACCAGACCATGCCCAGGCTGACTCCTGCCAAGGCTTGACCGGCAAATGATTCGAAAGTCACGTTGGCACCTATTTTTTATGTGGGGGCAGGCGGAGCCTAAGCCCCGCCCGCCCAGCTTTTATTAAGGTCGCTATTTTCCGCGGATCTTCTTGATCTCCTCGACGGTATGGTAGCTTTCCGCGCCGAGCATGCCCACGTCGGTGATGTGGGGGAAGGGCAGATCCGGGGTGAAGCGCATGATGCCATACCAGGTGGGCATCATGGCCTGGTGGTCGTAAGCTCGCATCTCAACAGGGCCCACGAAGGTGTTCATCTTCAAGGTTTCCAGTGCCTTGATTACCTTCTCGGTGTCGGTGGTGCCGGCCTTGGTCACCGCATCCTTGATGGCGTACATGATGATGTAGGCGTCCATGGACCCGTACGAGGGCCACAGGCCGGTCATCTCGCGAATTTGCTTCACGAAATTGGCGTTTTGCTCGCCCTTGATGGCCCAGAAGGGGTAACGGCAGGTAGCCAGAGCGTTTTTGGGGTAGGGATCGCCTTGCTTGACCTTGCCCCAGGTTTCCACGTCGCCGGCGCAGGGCTGCACCGCCTTCATCTTGTCGTAGAGGCCGAAGGACCAGGCTTGCTTGGTGAAGGCCAACTCGCCGCCGCCATAGATGCCCGCGAGATAGAAACAATCAGCGCCCGAGTTGGCCATTTTGGCAATGTGGGCGGTGAAGTCGGTGGAGCCCAGGGGGACCCAAAGCTCGTCGATGATCTTGGCGTCCGGCACCATCTTGAGATAGGTATCCTTGAACTCCTTCAGGGAGTTTTTGCCCATCTCGTAGTCATAACCCAAGGAGATGATCTTTTTCGCCTTGTAGGTCTTGGCCAAAGCGAGGGCCGGGCCCTTGCCAAAGTAAGGCGTGGCGTTGGTGGTAAAACGGAACGTGTATTTGTTGAATTTCTCTTCGGTGATCCGGGTGCTCTGGGCGATGTTGATCATATAAATCTTCTTGGCCCGGAGCGCATACCCGGAGATGGCCAAGGCCACGCCGGAGCTGATGGTTCCTGCCAGGAAGTCCACCTTATCCTTGAGCACCAAATCCTTGGCCTCGCGCAGTCCCGCCTCGGGGCTGATCTTGTCGTCACGGACGATCAGCTCCAGCTTGCGGCCCATGACTCCACCCGCCGCGTTGATCTCGTCCACCGCGATCTTAGCTCCGGCGGCCGAGGTGATCCCGTACATGGAGATCGGGCCGCTCATGGTGTGGATGAAGCCGATTTTGATGGGGGGTTTTTCCGCCAAAACGGTGGTGGGCGCCAACCCGATCACCGCAGCCAAAGCAGCCGTGGCCAGCATGATTCCAAAGGCCTTCAACGTGTGAGCCATAAATACTCCTCCTTTAGAGTACGAAACGTTACGGCAATTGGTTCGGGCGGTTCGACCATGCTGATCACTCTGATTGGGTGTGCCCGGTCTCCGAAATTTTATGGCGGACAATGGTCCGATTTCGCCTTTAGCAATCACCTCCCACCAAGGTTTTGACCATTAGGGCTCACGCATATCTTGCTGAAGTTTCTCAGCTAACGCATTGCGTTACCATTTAATTTTATTTATATATTTTATAATTAATTATATTTCCACGGGTCAAGCGTTATTTGGAAAAAGTTACAAAAAAAAGTGGCAAGATCACACATTGCGTTACAATGTACGCCGCTTACCGGGGACCGCCAATAATATATTCCTCTTGTCGACAATTAATCAAGGATAATGCTTACCCTCCTCCTTCAGATTGCCTAATGCCGGCCCTCTTGACCGGTCAAATCCCCCATTAGCGGGCTTCCAAGTAGGCGCGCCAGGCGAAGCACGGTTTTGACCCAGACTGAAATTAGTGGGCCGGTCCGGCAAAATGTTCACTAAGAGTTTGGCTTTATTGCAATACCGTGTTATTCCAGATATTGTTAGCGAACATGTTCGGCCTCCAGGTCGCAAGGGCCCCTGGTTTTTGGGTGAGCTATTAACTCACAGGCTGCGCCTACCCACTGTTGCAAGCCACACCCCGCCATTGCGCCACATGCCGGTTATGAGTCCGAACACAGGTGGGGGCTAGTTCAACTAAAAGTCAATTCCCTGACCCTATTGAGGTCATTTGCAATGAGGGAGATGCGTACGTGGCGAAAGCACCCAAGAAGGCCAACCCCAAGAACGGTAACCGGAGAGGCTTGGCCATTGAGGAAGCCTATCAAAAAGTAAAAAAGATGATCTACCTCAACCAATTCGCGCCTGGCCAAAAGATCGTCAGCAACGACTTGGCCAAGCGGCTGGACATCAGCATCACTCCGGTGATCCAGGCCCTGAACCGCTTGGAGGCATCCAACTTCGTCACCTACGTACCCAACAAGGGCTACTTCGTCAGCGAGATCACCGAAGAGGACGCCAGGCAGCTTTACAAGGCCCGCGAGGCCCTGGAGCTGTACATCCTGCCCACGGTCATCGCAAACATGACCGCTAAGAACTTCGACGAGATCAAGGAGGCCTTCAGCCTCCAACGCAGCGAGGCCAAGAACCTGGTGGGCCGCCGCCTTATCCTGCTGGACGCCCAGTTCCACCTGAAGATCGCCAGCTTTTCCGGCAACGACATCATCTGCCACATGCTGCAGGAGATTTTCGAAAAGCTGTACCTGCGCTACCGGCCGGAATACCTGGGCAGCAACCGCATAAAGGAGGTGGCCGAGGAGCACCGCAACCTCTTGGAGGCGCTTCGTCAGAGGGATGTGGACAAGGCCTTGGCCGCCATACGCCACCATATCTCCCAAGGCATGGATCGGGTGGTCAGCAGCCTGCAAGCGGAGCAGCACACCGACCTGACCCTGGACTAACTCCCGGAGCGCTAGCGGCCCGTTCGCTACTTTCTAAATATCCTTGGGAATGCCGGCTTGGCCGGCCTGCTGGGCGCTTGGCAGTGCCTAGCGGTTGAAGGCGGCCAAGATGCCTTCCAGCACCGATCCGCCCAGGGCCCTGGCCTTTTCACTGATGGTGTGCAGATACTCAATTTGCCCCCTGGGGTCCACGTCACCCACCTTGGTGCCGTCGCTCACCACGGCTCCGGGGCGCAAGAGTCCCCGCAAAATGCCATCCACCTTGGCCTCCACGGCCTGACCGCTAACCCGCGCCACCACCTGCCCTGCCCGCACCCTCTCGCCCAGGTCCAGGTCCGTCTCGAACACCCCGGCGGCCGGCGAACGCAGCACCCGTTGGGAGGTGTAGCCCGCGATGTTGCCCGGAACCCCGGTGTTGGGCTCTGGCGAGCCCATGGTGATCAAGCGCCCCAGGTTGTGGCCCCGGTTGGTCTCGATGGCCAGGTCCACCTGGTCGGGGGCGTGGAAGCCCGGCCCCAGGCCGATGGTCAAGGGAGCCATTCCCTTGCTGAGCCCGGTGTTGCGCTTGGCCACCAGGGCGTCCACGATGACCATGGGCCGGATCGCCGCCCGGCAGGTCATGTGGGGATCGACGATCACCGGCAACTCCGCCCTGGCCCAAAGCCCCTCGGCCTCCTCCGGGCTCTGGATGAGCCGGGCGGTGCGGCCCTCCACGATCTTGCTGCCGTCGTAGACCGCCTCGCAGTAGCTCACCGCCCGGCGCACCGCCAGGGGGCGGCTTATCTCGGTCATCAATACGTGGAAGCCCGCATGGGCCAGACGATAGGCCACTCCGCTGGCCATTTCGCCCGCGCCGCGGATGAGCACCCTCAAGCCGCTCAGGCTCGATTTGGGAAGGATGTGGCTTATGGCAGGCTCGGGGTTCATGGCTCACCGTCGCTGGTGCGTTAATATCACTGTAATCGTCAGGTGTAAGTTTACCACCACAACCCCAACCTTGCGCCTGTGGCAATAAGCCCCGGTCACGCGCGCATCATCATCTCCGCCGCCCCCAAAAAGAAGCAGGGAACGGCCCCAGCCGTCCCCTGCCCCGCTCGATTATGGACCAGTGTTCTAGAAGGCCTCTTCCGGTATCTCCATGGCCGACAGGTCTTCGGTCTTCAGGGAGGCATAGCGACCGAAAACGTTGGTCAGGATGTTGCGGCAGAAGAACTTGGCCGTGGCCACCTTGCCCTGGTAGAAAACGCCGTCCGAGGAATCGGGCTCCACCTCGGCCAGCTTGGCGCTGGCGATGAGCCCCTGCTCCAGCATCAGTTTGGCCAGCACCGCCTCGGCAAAGCACTCCATAAACCGAGTGGCGAACATGGGCACCAGGGAGATGCGGCCCTGTTTGAAGTACCCGGCGAAGCGTTGGGCAAAATCCGCCACCATGCCCACCGCCTGGCCCAGCAGCTTGAAGTCGGTCTGGAAGTCCTGGTCCGTCTCGTTTTCCTTGGCAAAGGACATCAACTCGCCCACCCACTCCTGGAACACCTTGCCGCCCTGGGCGCCGATCTTGCGGCCCACTAGGTCCAGGGCCTGGATGTAGTTGGTGCCTTCCCAAATGGAGAGGATTTTTATATCCCTGGCGTACTGCTCCACCGGGAAGTCGCTGCAATAGCCCGCCCCTCCCAGGACTTGGATGGCGTCGCGGATGAGCGCGTATCCCAGGTCCGGGGGATAGGCCTTTACCAAGGGAGTTAGGATGTCCACCCTGGCCTGGGCTTTTTGGCGCACCTGCTCGTCCGGGTCGTGCTTGGCCACATCGGAGTGCAGCAGCAGATAAGCTATGAACACCCGCATGGCCTCGGAGCCCGCCTTGAGGTTCATGAGCATGCGGCGCACGTCCTCGTGCTGGATGATGGGCACCGCCTTGCCGTGACGGTCGGTGAGCGGCGCGCCCTGCACCCGCTCCTTGGCGTAAATGCGGGCGGTGTCATAGGCGCTGGCCGTGACCCCGGCCGCCTGGATGCCGCAGCCGATGCGGGCGTGGTTCATCATCTGGAACATCTTGGCCATGCCGCTGTGGGGCTCGCCCAAGAGTATGCCCTGGCACTTGCCCTGCTCCCCGAAGTTCAGGGTGCAGGTGCTGGAGCCGTGGATGCCCATCTTATGCTCGATTCCCTCGCAGAACATATCGTTGGGCTCACCCATGGAGCCGTCGGGGTTCACCCAGATCTTGGGCACGATGAACAGGCTCACCCCCTTGGTGCCCGGGGGGCCGCCCTCGATGCGGGCCAAAACCAAGTGGATGATGTTCTCGGTCAGGTCGTGCTCCCCGCAGGTGATGAAGCGCTTGACCCCCTCGATCTTGTAGATGCGAGGGTCGTCCGCGTCGGCGCCCGGCGTGGCCTTGGTGCGCAGCGCGCCCACGTCCGAACCGGCGTCCGGTTCGGTGAGGCACATGGTGCCTCCCCACACCCCGGTGTACATCTTCTCCAAAAACATGGCCCGGTCCTGGTCGGTGCCGAAGTCCTCGATGAGGTGGGCGTTGCCTACCATGAGACCCGAGTAGGTCATCATGGCCATGTTGGCCCCGTTGAATATCTCGCCGACCAGGCCGCCCACGATCTCGGGCAGGCCCTGGCCGCCGAACTCGGGGTTGTAGGTGGCCGCGGGCCAACCGTTCTCGTTGAGCACCCGCCAACATTCCTTCAGGGCGTCCGGGGTGGTCACCTTGCCGCCTTCATAGGTGCAGCCGATGCGGTCGCCGTCCTGCAAGGCCGGGCCCATCACCTCCTTGCCCACCTTGAGGGCCTCGTCGATGATCATGGCGAAGTCGTCGGCTGAAAAATCCTGGTAAGGCTCATAGCCCAGCAGCCGGTCCACGCCCAGGTGCTCCAGAAGCACGAACTTGCTGTCCCGGCCGTCGCGGCGGAAGTAGTTGATGCCCATTGTTGTCTCCCCGGCCCGCTGCCGGGCCGCCATATTACATTTATCGTTTATCTACGCTATACGTTTTGACATGCTACAGGCATAGAGCGCACAGCGCAATCAGTCTTTCAATCTCATGAAAGTAGGCCGCCGGGGCCCGCGCCGCCCCTATAGCCCCAGGTAGGTCTTGCGGATCACCTCGTCCTCCAGCAGATCCTCGCCTTTGCCCTGAGCGATGATTTTGCCCGAGGAAAGCACGTAGTTGCGGGTGGCCATCTTGAACACCGTGGCCACCTCCTGCTCCACCAGAAGGATGGTTATGCCCATGTCCTTGATCTGCTGGATCTTGTTGAACACCTCCTGGCGCATTAGGGGGGCCAGACCGGTGGAGGGCTCGTCAATGCACAGCAGCTTGGGCCGCGACATCAGGGCCCGGCCCACGGCCAGCATCTGCTGCTCGCCGCCGGAAAGGGTGCCCGAGACCTGCCGGGTGCGCTTGGCCAGCACCGGGAAAAGCTTGTAGACCATCTCCAGGTCGGCCTGGGTCTGGGCCTTGTCCGGGTGCAGGTAGGCCCCGGCCATGAGGTTTTCGATGACGCTCAACTCCCGGAAGGGCCTCCGCCGCTCCGGGCAGTGCACCAGACCCATGCGCACGATCTCGTGGGCCGGAGCCTTTTCTATGGCCTTGCCGTCGAAGCTTATGCGCCCCTTGAGGGTCACGTCGCCTCCGGCAGTGCCCCTGAGGGTCATCTTTTCCCAGGCCACCAGGCCGGTGACCGCCCTGAGCAGGGTGGTCTTGCCGGCGCCGTTGGGGCCCACCAGGCTCACCAACTCGCCCTCGTCCACCGACATGCTCAGGTCGTTGATAAGCATGGCCTTGTCGTAAGAGACCGTCAGGTTGGCAACCTCAAGAAGCACTTAGACCCCTCCCTCTCCAAGATAGGCCTCGATCACCTCGGGATTGGCCACGATTTGCTCCGGCGTGCCGTCGGCGATGATGGTGCCGAAGTCCAAGACGATAATGCGGTCCACGATCTTCATGAGCTGGGCCAGCTTGTGCTCGATGATGATCATGGCCGGGCCCTCGCTGTGCAGCCGCCCGAAGCGGCCTCCCTTGTGCAGCCGGGCGATAGACTTGGCCATGAGGTCGGTCTCCGCCGGGCTCAGGCCGCCGAAGGGCTCGTCCAACAGCAGCAACTCCGGCTCGGTGGCCACCGCCCTGGCCACCTCCAGGCGCTTAAGGTCGCCCTGGGACAGGGTGGAGGCCTTTTCCAGGGCCATGTCCGAGATGCCCGCGAACTCCAGGGCGTCCATGGCCTTGGCCTCCACCTTCTTGACCCACTCGCCGCGCTTCATGGCCCGAGGGCTCAGGCAGGAGACCATCACGTTGGCGATGATGGGCAGGCGGCGGAAGGGGCGCATGTTCTGGAAGGTGCAGGCGATGCCCATGTTCACGATGTCCCAGGTCTTCTTGCCGGTGATGTTCTTGCCCTTGAAGCGGATTTTGCCCCGGTCGGGGCGCAGGATGCCGCTGATCAGGCGCACCAGGGTGGTCTTGCCCGCCCCGTTGGGGCCGATGAGCCCGACTATTTCGTCGCGGCTCATATTGAAGCTGACCTCGTTGGTGGCGGTCAGTCCTCCGAAGTCCTTGTGCAGGCCGCTTATCTCCAAGAAGGGCTGGGCCATGACTAGCTTTCCTCCGCCTCTTCGCGCAGCTCTCGGCGGGAGACCTTGCCCACGTCGGTCTTGGGCAGCTCACCCCTGAATTCGATGATCTGGGGCACCTTGTAGTGGGCCATCTTGGCCTTGCAGTGGGTGATGAGCTCCTCCTCGGAGACCTTGCCCCGGGCCTCGGCCTGCAACACGACGTAAGCCTTGATGAGCTGTCCCACCTTGGGATCGGGCACCCCCACCACTCCGGCGGCCTTCACCTGGGGATGGTTGTAGAGCACCTCTTCCACGTGCTTGGCGAACACTGAGTAGCCCTTGTGCTTGATCAGGTCCCGCTTGCGGTCGAAGAAATGGAAGTAGCCCTCCTCGTCCATGCTCACCAGGTCCCCGGTGCGCATCCAGGTCTTGCCTTCCATCTCGATCATGGTGTCCTTGTTGTCGTCGGGCCGCTGCCAGTACCCCTGCATGATGTTGGGCCCGCTGAGCACCATCTCCCCCACCTCGCCCACGGGCACGAACTCGTTGGAGTCCACTTCCATGATGGCGGCGGTTATATTGGGGATGGGAATGCCGAAGGAGCCCCGCTTGGGCCGGTGCAGGGGGTTGGTATGGCTCACCGCCGCGGTCTCGGTCATGCCGTAGCCCTCGGTGATGTGGCTGCCGGTGCGCCGCTCCCAGCCCTCCACGGTGCTTTCGTGCAGGGTGTCCGCGCCGCACACGATTACCTTGATGCGCTTCCAATCCACCCGGTCGGTCTTGTCGTACTCCTTCAGGTACTCGTACAGGGTGGGCACCCCGTAGAAGCCCGAGGCGTCGTAGCGCTCCACCGCGTTTAATATCTCGTCCATGTCCGGGGTGGTGAACAGCACCATGGTGTAGCCGTTGACCAGGCTGGTGAGCATGATCACCACCTGCCCGTAGATGTGGAACATGGGCAGGAAGGCGATGACCGTCTCGTTGCCCTCCTCGAACTTGCTGCTCCAGAAGGACAGGGCCTGGGCCTGACAGGCGATGATGTTGTAATGGGTTAGCATGGCCGCCTTGGGCAGGCCGGTTGTGCCGCCGGTGTAGGGCAGCGCTGCCAAGTCGTTCATGGGGTCCAGGCTCGCCTGGGGCGCTTGGGCGGGCGACTTTTTAATGAGGTCCTGAAACTTCAGCAGGCCGTCGCGCTGGATCATGGCCTCATCGGGCACGTGCATGCCGCCGTAGGCCCTGGCCATGATTTTCTTGGCGAAGATTTTCTTGAGCTTGGGCAGGTACTCGTCCACTCCGGTGATGACCACCTGATCCAGGGCAACCCCGGCCTCGGCCACCTTGTCGTAGAGGATGTCCTGGCACACCACCACCTTGGCTCCGCTGTCGCTGAGCTGGTGGCGCACCTCCTGGCTGGTGTAGACCGGGCTCACCGGGGTGACCACCGCCCCCACTTTCAAGGCGCCCAGATAGGCTATGACGTACTGGGGGCAGTTGAGCAGGAACAGGGCCACCCGGTCGCCTTTTTGTATCCCCAGGCCGCTCAGGGCCGCGGCGAAACGGTCCGCCTGGTCCTTGAGCTCCCGATAGCTTATCTTTTTGCCGTAGTAGATCAGCGAGGTCTTGTTGCCGTACTTTTCCACCACCTGATCGAACATTTCCGGAATGGAAACCACGGGGATGTCCATTTCGGGGGACACGTCCTGGGGGTAATGCTGCAACCAGGGTTTGGACAAGTAGGCTTCTTTGGCATCCATGCTATTTCACCTCACACGTTGCTGGGGAATAAGGACCTGCCGTGGTCTAGTCCAAAGCGGCGTCGCATATGCGGCACCTCTGTCTGCTGAAAACGTTGCGCACCTTGCAGCGGGGGCATTCGGTCTCGATCTTGTCACGCACCCAGGGGATGAGTCCCTCGGGCATGAACAGCAAGGTGAGCAGCACCAGGGCCGCGAAAATGAACATGCGTATCTCGGGCAGACTGGGGAACTGGTCCAGCACTATGCGCAGAATCTCCATGAGGGGGTAGAGGATGAAGACCCCGGCGATGGGCCCGTAGATGGTGACCATGCCGCCGAACACCGCCCAGATGATCACCTGGAAGGACAGGCCCACCTCCAGGCCGGAAGGCCCGGCCAAACGCATGAAGTGGGCGTAGAGGCCGCCGGCCACGCCCGCGAAAAAGCCGCTCATGCAAAAGGCCAACAGCTTGTAGCGGGTGGTGTTGACCCCGGCGGTGCGCACCGCCAGCTCGTCCTCGCGGATGGCGTGCAGGATGATGCCGGTCTTGGAGTCGGTGATCTTCCACATGGTGAAACCAAGGATCAGCATCAGCCCGCTGGTCAGGTAGTAGTCCATGACCCGCGAGCCGGTGAGGCGCGACAACCCGGCCAGGCCCAGTTCGCCTCCGGTGATGCTGGGAATGGCGAAGACGATGCCGGTGAGGATGATGGGGAAGGCCAAGGTGGTCAGGGCCAGGTAGGAACCCTTTAGCCTGAGGCAGGGGATGCCCACGATCAGGCCGGTGAGCACTCCCCCCACCGCGCCCAGGGGGATGGAGAAATACGGCGGCAGGCCCAGCTTGAGGTTCAACAGGGCGGTGACATAGGCGGCCACCCCGAAGAACAGGGCGTGGCCGAAGTTCATCTGCCCGGTGAAGCCCGAGAGCAGGTCCCAACTCGCCGCGAAAATGGCGAAGATGGAGGTGAGTATCAGCACCCGGAGGAAGTAATAGTCCTGGGTGAAAATCGGCAGGGCCATGAGGGCCACGATGAATACGAGCACCGCCACGCGGCTGGGGAGAACCAGCACCTCGGTGCGCAGGATGCCCACGGTTCTACGGAAGTACACGCCCAGCAGGCCCATGCTAACGCTCCTCCTCGAAAGAAACCCCGAACAGGCCCTCAGGTCTGATCAAAAGCACCAAGATCATGATGGACAGGGCCACCGAGTCCTTGAGAAAGGAGCCCATGGGCACCAAAAACACCACCAGGGACTCGGCGAAGCCCAGGATGAAGGCCCCCACGAAGCTGCCCTCTATGCTGCCCAGGCCGCCCAGGACCACGATGGCCAGCATCATGATGAGCGGATGCATCCACATGGTGGGCTCCACCGTGACCAGGGGCACCACGATGGCTCCGGTGATCGCGGCCATGCCCACGGACACGGCCATGGTGCCCATGGCCACCCGGGTCACGTTCATGCCCATGAGGTTGGCCACCTCCCGGTCCTGGGCCGTGGAGCGGATGGCCAGGCCCAGGCGGGTCTTTTGCAAGAACATCCTGGTGGCCACCAGAACCACCAAGGCCAGGCCCAAGGCCAGCAGGTGCTGGTAGGTGACTTTCACCCCCAGGATGGTGGCGTAGCCGTCAATCAGGGGGTTCACTCCCAGGTAGTGGCCGCCGAAGATCATCAGGAAGACTTCCTGGATCATCATGGCCACGGCGATGGTGGCTATGAGCACCGCCGCCTCGTGCTCCTGGATTGGCTTGATGAAAAAATTGTAGATCAAAAGGCCCAGGATCACGGTGAGCACGATGGAGGCCACCATGGCCAGGGGGGCGGGCAGACCCATCAATTTGGTGCCCACGAAAATCAGGTAGGCGGCGGTCATGTACAGGGCGGTGTGGGCGATGTTGATGATGCGCGCCACGCCCAGCACCAGGGAAAAGCCAATGGCCAGCAGGGCGTATACGCTGCCCTTGATCAAGCCGTCGATGATGATGTCCAGTATCATGCGTCCACCCCGCGGGCTCCCGGCGATGAGCCCAGATGGTAGGCGCGGCCCGGGGTTCCCGCGCCTGGGATTGGCTGATCATGCCTCCTAGCCCCTCCGGGCCGGGGGCCCGGAGAGACTAAAGGGGCAGTCGCTTACTTCTTGTTCTTCCAGTATCCCACGACCCAAGGGGGCAGCTTGAAGGGCACGGTGCCCTCGTAGAACACCTTTTCCCAGTGATAGGGCCACACGCACTTGATCTCGCCGTCCTGCCACTGGGTGCCGATGGCGGTCACGTAGCCGGGACCCCAGGTCACGTCGTGGGACTTGTCGAAGACCACCCGCCCGGCGGTGTCTATGTAGTCGGTCTTCTCCAGGAAAGGCAGAACCTTGTCGGAGTTGACGCTGCCGGCCTTCTCCACCGCTTCCTTGAGGATGTACAGGGCGTCATAGGTTCCGGCGGTGTAGTTGGGAGCCTGCTTGAAGAGCTTCACGTACTTGTCGTAAAAGGGGATGGTCTTGGGGGTGATGGCCACCCTGGCGTAGGTGTTGATGGTCTCTACGTAGTTGCCCTTGCCGCCGGTCGCCTCCCAGAAGCCGGACTTCTGGGACTCCACGTTGATGCCCACCGCCACGGCGGGCACCTTCAGCTCGCCCATCTGCTTGGCGAAAGTGAGGCCCACCGAGGAAGAGAAGGTGGTGAACACGATGTGGGCCCCGGACCGCTGGATCGCCGCCAGCTCGGCGGTGCAGTCCTTGGCCACCGGAGAGGGACGCCACACGCCCACCACTTCCATGCCCATCTTGGCCGGTAGCAGCTTCTGGGAGATATTGACGATGGGATCGGCCCAAGCGGCCTTTTCGGCTACCACCGCCACCTTGATCTTCTTGATACCCAGGGTTTTCTTCATGATGGCCGCGGCGGTGCCCAGCAGAATGAAGTCAACCTTGCCCAGATAGCTGGAGTTGATGGGGGTCAGGCGGAACCAATACTTATAGCGGTCGTAGTCCTTGGTGACCCGGGTGCACAGCTCCGGGTGGGCCGCGCCGCAACCGATGAATATCTTCTTGGCGTCCATGGCGATGTCCTGCATCACCTGCACCGCCTCGGTGCGGAAGCCGCCCACCAAAAAGTCCACGTTATAGCGGCTCACCGCCATTTCCACCGCGTTGGTGGCGTCGGGTATGCTCAAAAACTCGTTGGTGTCCACCTTGATGAGCTTGATGGGCCGCATGACGCCGGCAACTTTCACCCCACCGGCGCCGTTGATTTCGTCGGCCGCCATGCTGGCCCCGTTCCAGTGCCCCTCCCCCTGGGTGAAGGACATGGGACCCAGCACTCCGATCTTGATGGGTTCCACGGCCCCCACCGGCAGGCACATGGCCAGGACCAAAGACAGCCCCAACAGCAATGTCCCGACTCTCCCCAAAAATTGCATGATACTTCCCTCCCTTTTGACTGTTGGGCCAGACCGCTTGCCTGGGCAGGGAAACTGCCGGAAGCGAGCCGTGGCCGGGTCTCCTTGGCTGGGCGGAAGCCAGAGGCCCGCCGCCCTTGCTCAACCGGAGCTTTGCGCCGATGCCGGCGCCGCGCTCCAGCGGGATCGTCCAATGGGAAGCTGATTGATCAAGCTGTCTGCGGTTCAAGGTGTCGTGCTGGATGAGGCGCAGATATTCACCGAAACAAAGTCGATATCCGCCTGGCCGTGGGCGCCCGCCGTACGGCGCTCCAGGCCTAAAACATTCGATACATCAGCGGCCGGTTCTGCATCGGCCGTTCAATGCCTTGATGATGGTTGGCTGAGTGCGAGCCACGGCCCCACGAGGGGCGATGGGTGATTTTGTGTTGATACAAAGGATGTAAGGACGCGGGCTGTTGAATGTGGTCCAAGCCATTTTGGCATAAAACCCGTCCTGTTTTCACCCCAGGAAAGCAACCCTGTCGTTTTGGAGGGCGACATGGCCCCGATCAGACTCCGCGCCGGATTCCCGGCACCCGGCCCCAAAAGATGGAGGACCTTCACAGTTAGAACCGTCCGGCCGGGCCGCCTCTCCGAGGCTGCCGATTCGCTCTATCCGCGTATACTGTATATTCGCGCTCAACGTTTAGTCAAGCTATTCGTCAAGAATATTTAATTTAGTATTAACTTAAAGATACCTTGCCAACTTAACCGTGTCATGCGATCATGCAACGAGTTGTTGTGTCATGTATGGCGTGGTGTCTGGGGCAGCTGTGGGCATTATCCAGCGCACTGCCCCCCAATGATCGGCTTCCTGGATTTCTAGGCTAGGAAATGGGGCCATGCGTGGCGCGCCAAAAATTGGCCAGAACAGCGGCGGATGATTTGGGTTTTCTCGCCGGGTAGTGTAAAAAAGTAGCCGATATGAATATGGTTCATCCGCACCCAGATTAGGTTTTATTTGCAACAAACCGGGGGGAGGTAGGGTTGCGATGAAAATAAGTGAATTGGCCAGGCGCACCGACGTGCCCAAACAGACCATCCATTATTATATAAGGTCCGGCCTGCTGCCCAAGCCCCGCAAGCTGGGCTCCAACTCCGCCGACTACGATGAAAGCTATGTGGAACGCATAAGGCTCATCAAGGAGTTGCAAAACGACTTTTTCCTGCCCCTGCCCACCATCAAGAAAATCATGTGGGAAAACCGTAGCGCCAGCAAGATGGCCATGCTCAAGCTGCGCACGGAATATTTCCGCCCCATGGAGCACTACCTGGGAACCGGGGTTAAAGGCGACGAGGCTTTTCTAAAGGCCACCAGCCTGGCGGCGCGTTGGCTGCCCATACTCAAGGAGTTCAACCTGGTCAGCTCCCAGCAGGAAAACGGCGAAAACGTCTATTCCCAAGACGACATCATCGTAGCCAAGGTCATGGTCAACATGGCCAAACTGGGCATCAATCGGGCCAACAAATTCAAACCCGAGGTGACCCTGCCCATGCTGGCCAACACTTTCAAGGAAGTGGCCAAGGACCTTATCGAAGACTTCCGCCGAGCCACCGGGGACATGAAACCGGCCGAGCGGGAAGAACTGGCCCTCAGGGGCCACGAGATCATGGGCGTGCTTTGCTACCACCTCTATCGCAAGTACGCGCGGGAATACCTGCAAGAAAAGCCTAGAAGCTAGTTCCGTGCCTTCAGCGCCCCGTAGCCGGGGCCTTCGCCTTTGCATCCTGTTTTTTCCGAACCATCGTTCATTTTTTTCTTGCATTAGTTCATTGGTTTGCTTGTATAATCTATGTGTTGCAAGTTTAGTGCAGAGCAACGCAATACGTTATTTGTCAACATAATAACGGTCTTAACCACTCGGGCGAAGCTTAATTCAGGGGAGAGGGCCACGGTGTCACGGCTCGCGCGGGCCAAGGCTGGGCGGGATATCCCGCCGCCTCCGGGTCGATCGGCGCCGGGACGGTGACGGCAACCCCTTTTTGGTCTAGGGAGAGGGAAATGAACACGCAGTACCAGACGGTCAAGGTGGAGTTGATCGACGGGGTGGCCATCCTGCAGATGGACAATCCCCCGGTCAACCAAATGTCCGAGCACTTCATCCTGGAGTTGAAGCAGGCCACCTTGGAGGCGGTGGAGGACCCGGAGATAAAGGTGATCATCCTCACCGGCACGGGCAAGAACTTCGTGGCCGGGGCCGACGTCACCCAGCTTCTCACCGTCAAGGACAAGGCCCCCTTCGTGGCCAAGCTCATGGATGTGCACCGCTGGTTGAACGCCATGGAGGCCTCTCCCAAGCCCATCATCGCGGCCATCAACGGCAACTGCCTGGGCGGGGGCATGGAGATCGCCCTGGCCTGCCACTACCGCATAGCCGCCAAAGGGGTGAGCCTAGGCCTGCCCGAGGTTAAGCTCGGCCTGCTGCCCGGCAGCGCGGGCACCCAGCGCATGCCCCGGGTCATCGGCCTGCCCGACGCCCTGGACCTCATGCTCACCGGCAAGTTCATCAAGGCCCAAAAGGCCTGGTCCCTGGGCCTGGTGGACGAGGAGGTGCCCCTGGAACAGTTGCGCCAGGCGGCGCTCACCGCGGCGGGCAACTTCCAGAAGGGATTATTGAGCCACCAGAGCCGCCGGGCCAGCCGCCGCTTCGACCGCCTGCCCAGCGCCAGTGAAAAGACCCACCTCATCAATTTCATCAAGGCCCAGACCACGCCCAAGGCCAAGGGCTACATCGCCCCCTTCAAGATCATCGAGGCGGTGGAAAAGGGGCTATCCACCGACTTCGAGGCGGACATCACCCGCGAAGCCGACCTGTTCGGCGACTGCCTGGTGTCCGACGTGGCCAAGAACCTCATCGGCATCTTCCTTAACGAGCGCTCCGCCGGGCGCCTGCCCCGCATCAAGGGCCTGACCCCGGCCAAGCCCCAAAAGGTGGGCATGCTGGGCGGCGGGGTCATGGGGTCGAGCATCGTTCACCTATTGCTCTCCAGCGGCCTGGACGCGGTGCTGTGGGAGGTGAACGACCAGGCCCTGGCCAAGGCGGTGGAGGCCATCAAGAAGACATTCGCCTACAAGATAAAGATCAAGAAGCTCAAGCCCGAGCAGCTGGAAGCCCTGATAGCCGAAAAGCTCACCACCACCACCAAGCTGGAGGACCTGGCCGGGGTGGATCTGGTGATCGAGGCGGTCTTGGAAAACATGGAGGTGAAGCAGGACATCTGGAAAAAGCTGGAGGGCATCTGCCGGCCGGACGTGATCTTCGCCACCAACACCTCGGCCCTGCCCATCACCGAGATGGCCACGGTGCTGGCCGACCCCGGCCGCATGATAGGCCTGCACTTCTTCAACCCGGCCGAGCGCATGCCCTTGCTGGAGATCATCTGCGCGGCGCAGACATCCGACCAGAGCCTGGCCACCAGCGTGGCCTTTGGCCGCACCATCAAGAAGGTGCCGGTGGTGGTAAACGACGGCCCCGGCTTCTACGTATCGCGCCAGTTGGGCGGGCTCATGGGCGGCTCGGTGTTCCTCATGGCCGACGGCGTGAGCCCGGTGGATATCGAGGCGGCCCTCATGGACTACGGCATGCCCATGGGACCGGCCACCTTGTCCGACCTAACCGGCATCGACATCAACTACCACGTTAACCAGACCTTCGCCCGCCGCCTG
Organism: Pseudomonadota bacterium; assembly: GCA_018902755.1. Classification (GTDB taxonomy): domain Bacteria; phylum Desulfobacterota; class Desulfarculia; order Desulfarculales; family Desulfarculaceae; genus Desulfoferula. The sequence continues at coordinate 88,501 of JAHIQI010000047.1, forward strand.
GGCGAGCGCTACAAGGTCCACCCCCTCACCGAGGCCATCTACGCCCTGGGCGATTACGGCCGCAAGACCGGGCGGGGCCACTTCGACTACAGCGGCCCCAAGCCGGTGCCCAACCCTCGCGTGGCCCAGGTGCTGGCCGACTACCTCAAAGAAAACCAGGTGCCCCCCCGCGAGATGAGCAAGCAAGAGATCATCGACGTGATGCTGGCCAACGGCATCAACGAGGCGGCCCTGATGATGGAACAAGGCATCTGCGACCGCCCGGCGGACATGGACCTGGCCATGATCTACGGCACCGGCTTCCCGCCCTACCGGGGCGGCATCTTCCGCTATGCCGACAAGTGGGGGCTGGACAAGGTGTTGGCCAAGCTCACCGAATTGGAAGCGCGTTACGGGGCCCGCTTCGCCCCGGCCCAGCTTATCAAGAGCATGGCCGCCGAGGGCCGCACCTTCTATCAGGACTAGGGAAGGCGCGGCATGGCCGATAGATTCGTAAGCCTGCGCAACTTGCGCTTCCTGCTCTACGAGGTCATGCAGGCCGAGCGGCTGGCCGCTTGGCCCCGCTTCGCCGAGTACGACCGCGAGAGCTTTGACATGATGCTGGACACCGCCCTGCGCCTGTCCAGCGAGTTGCTCTTTCCGGCCCTGCGGGAGCTTGACCAGAACCCGCCCAGCTTCGAGGACGGCAAGGTGCTGGTGCGTCCGCTGGTGCGCGTCTTCCTGGCCCAGGCCGGTGAAGGTGGCTGGGTGGGCGCGCCCTTTGACTACGAGCACGGCGGGCTCCAGCTTCCCACCATGATCAACACCTCCTGCCTGTACATGTTCAACGCGGCCAACTTCTCGGCCGCAGCCTACCTGGGCCTCACCACCGGCGCTGCCCATCTGATCCTGTCCTACGGTAGCGAGGAGCTACAGGAAGCCTACGTGCCGCCCATGCTGGAGGGACGCTGGCAAGGCACCATGGCCCTCACCGAGCCCCAGGCGGGCAGCTCCCTGACCGACGTGGCGGTGAGCGCCGAACCCACCGAGCAGGGCCACTACCTCATCAGCGGCCAGAAGATATTCATCTCCGCCGGCGACCACGACGGGGCCGACAACGTGGTGCATCTCATGCTGGCGCGCATCAAGGGCGCGCCAGCCGGAATCAAGGGCATCTCCTTGTTCGTGGTGCCCAAGCTGCGCCCCGAGGGCGGCGGCTTGGTCCCCAACGACTTGGCCACCGCGGGCCTGTTCCACAAGATGGGCTATAGGGGCTGCCCCATTGTGCAGCTTTCCATGGGCGAGGCGGGCGACTGCCGGGGCTGGCTGGTGGGCGAGCCCCACAAGGGCCTGTCCTATATGTTCCAGATGATGAACGAGGCCCGTATCGGGGTGGGCAAGCAGGCCACGGCCGTGGCCTCGGCCGCCTATTACGCCTCGCTGCAGTACGCCAAGGAACGCCTGCAGGGCCGCCCGGTGGGCGACAAGGACCCCAACCAGCCTCCCGTGCCCCTGATCCGCCACGCGGACGTCAAGCGGATGCTGCTGTTGCAGCGGGCGGTGGTGGAGGGCTCCCTGTCCTTGATCCTGCAAGCGGCCTGGTACGCCGACCTGTACGCCCACGGCCCGGAGGAAAGCCGCGAGGACGCCTTCCTTCTGCTGGAGCTCATAACCCCGGTGGTCAAGAGCTACCCCTCGGAGATGGGCATCCTGTCCACCAGCGCGGGCATGCAGATTTTGGGCGGCTACGGCTACACCGACGAGTTCCCCCTGGAGCAGCTCTACCGCGACATGCGCATCCACCCCATCCACGAGGGCACCACCGGCATCCAGGGCATGGACCTGCTGGGCCGCAAGGCCATGATGCACCAGGGCCGCGCCCTCAAGCTGTTCGCCCAGGAGGTGAACAAGGACAGCGCTGCCGCTGAAGGCGTGGAGGCCTTGGCTCCCCAGGCTCGCCGCTTGAGCGAAGCGCTTGCCCTGTTGCGCCAGGCCACGGAAGCCAAGATAGCCCTGGCCGCCAGGGGCGAGATCGAGAACTTCCTTTCCGACGCCACCCTGTACCTGGAGCTGTTCGGGCTGGTGGCGGTTGCCTGGCAGTGGCTCAAGCAAGGAGTGGCCGCGTCCCGAGCCTTGGATGGCTCGCCCAGCCAGGCGGAGCAGAACTTTTACAACGGCAAGCTGGCCACCATGCGCTACTTCTTCGCCTATGAGCTGCCCAAGGCCCACGGCCTGGCCCAGCGCCTGGGGGAAGACGATGGACTCACCGTCAGCCTGCAAGAGGAGCATTTCGCCGACTGAGCAGGCTGAACGGTCATAGATTTAAACCAAAGGGTGATCCCACCCCTGCCATGGCAAGGAGAATCCAAATGCAAGAAGTAGTTATCGCCGGATACCTACGCACGGCCCAATCCCGCTGCCGCCCCAATGATCCCGGCCGGGACTGGTTCCACGCCCTGAGGGCCGACGAGTTGCTGGCCCAGGTGCTGCCCGAGCTCATTAAGCGCTCCGGGGTGGAGGCCAAGGAGGTGGACGACTTTATCGTGGGCTCGGCCACTGGGGTGGGCGAACAGTGGACCTACGGCGGACGCACTCCCATCTTCCTGGCCAACCTGCCTGAGACCATCGCGGCAAAATTCGTGGACCAGCAGTGCGGCTCGGCCATGGCCGGGGTGCACATCGGTTTCATGGAGATCGCCCAGGGCTTCGCCGATGTGGTCATGGTGGGCGGTATGGAGCACATGACCAGGGTGCCCATGGGCGGCACCACCAAGGACCGGGGCCTGGCCGCGCCCAACCTGAACCTCTTCCTGAACCCAGAGTACCGCCACTGGGACATGATGAGCGCCATGAACATGGGGCTAACCGCGGAAAAGCTCTTCGCCCAGTCCGGCTGCACCAAGGAGGAGATGGATCAGTGGGCGGTGCGCTCTCATCACCGGGCGGCCCAGGCCCAGGCCGACGGTTTCTTTGACGGCGAGATATTGCCCATTGAGGCGCCCCAGGCCGACGGCACGGTGATGAGCGTGACCACGGACCAGGCGGTGCGCGGCGACACCACCCTGGAGGGCCTGGCCTCCCTGAAGCCCGCCTTCAAGAAAGACGGCGTCATCACCGCCGGGGTCAGCTCACCCCTGAACGCGGCGGGCACGGGCATCATTCTCATGTCCAAGGAAAAGGCCAAGGCCAAGGGCATCAAGCCCCTGGCCACCATCCGCTCCATCGGCTTCGCCGGGGTGGACCCCACCATCATGGGCCAGGGCCCGGTGCCCGCCAGCCTCAAGGCCCTGGAGAATCTGGGCATGTCGCCGGGCGACATCGACTACTGGGAGATCAACGAGGCCTTCGCCATCGTGGCCCTCAACTGCATCAAACAGTTGGGGCTCGATCCCGAGCGGGTCAACGTGATGGGCGGCGGCTTGGCCATCGGCCATCCCCTGGGAGCCACGGGCAACCGGCTCATCGGCACCCTGGCCCGCATCCTGGAGGCCAAGGGTGCCCGCTGGGGCTGCGCCAACGCCTGCGTGGGCGGAGGCCAGGGCGTGGCCACCATCATCGAGCGCGAAGCCTAGACGCACTAAACCGGCATAGGGCCCGTCCCGATTTTTTGTATCGGGGCGGGCCATTTTTTTGTTTTTGGGATTTGCCTCAGCCCTGAAATAGTCATAATAATTAGTGACAGGATGGGAAGGTTTAACTAGCACCCATGGGGGTAATCCGGGCATCATGCCTGAACGCAATTCATATAAAGGCGTGGTCTTCGCGGGTGGCGGGTCGCGCTGTTTTTGGCAGGCCGGTTTTTGGCAAACCGCCGGTCCGGCCCTGCACCTTACCCCCAGCGCGGTGGTGGCGGTGAGCGCGGGAGCCAGCACCGCCTGTCATATCTTCTCCGGCGAGATCGAGGCGGCCATGGAGTATTACCAGGCCGCCCACGCCCGCCGGGCCAGGTACGACCCTCCCGGACGCAACCCCTTCCTGCCCGACCCCACCGGCCTGAGGGTGTACCGCGAAGCCCTGGAATCGGTGCTGGAGGGCGAGCCCTTCCAGCGCCTGAAGCAGGGCCCGGACCTGCGCATCTTCATGAGCCGCCCCCCGGCCTGGGCCAAGTCTGCCCTGGGGGTGGGGCTGGGCTATCTGGGTTACAGCCTGGACAAGAGCATGGGCGATCCGGTGCACCACCGCTACGCCCGCAAACTGGGCTTCCAACCGATGGTGGGTCACGCCTCCCAGTGCGCCACGGTGCGGGAGTTGGTGGACCTGGTGGTGGCCTCGTCCTGTTTGCCGCCCATGGTGCCCTGGTGCAGTTGGAACGGCTGCAAGGTGGTGGACGGCGGCATCTTGGACAACGCCCCGTTGGAGGCTCTGGAGCCGGGCGAAACCCCGGCGCTGGTGCTTCTCACCCGGCGCTACCCGTCCCATGAGCTGCGCAACCACCCCGGCGTCACCTATGCCCAACCCTCCAAAGAGCTGGCAATCTCCAAGTGGGAGAAGGCCAACCCGAATCTGGTGCGGGAAAGCTACGAGCAGGGTCTGCGCGACGGCGAGCTTTTCGCCCGGCGCGGCGCGGAGGCCCTTTACTGAAACATCTTGGCGGGGACTAGCCCTCCCCTACTCTTGCTCGCGGGGAACTCGCTTGCCCTCGGGGGTGTAGTCGTAGAAGCCCTTGCCCACCTTGCGGCCCAGGCGGCCCTGTTTCACCAGCCTTTCCACCAGGTCGCAGCGGGCCACCAGCTCAATTTCGCCCATTGACTGCAAGAAACGGTCGATGAGCACGAAGGTGTCCAGGCCCGCGTTGTCGGCCACCTCGAAGGGACCGGCCGCCCAGCCATAACCCAGGCGCATGCCCGCGTCCAGGTCCTGGGGTGTGGTCACCCCGGAATTCACCAGATCCAGGGCCTCGCGGAAGGCGGCGCAGAACACCCGGTTCATGACGAAACCCGGGATGTCGCGGCCCACCGGCACCGGGTGCTTACCCAGGGCGCGGATAAAGGCGATGCTTCGCTCGAACACCTCGTCCGAGGTCTTGTCGCCCTTGACCACCTCCACCAGGCCCATTAGGGGCACCGGCCCGAAGAAGTGCAGCCCCAGCACCTTCTCGGGATGGGTGGTGGCCGAGGCCAGGCGGCTGATGGGAATGGAGGAGGTGTTGCTGGCGATAGGCGTGTGGGGCGGAGCCAGGCGGTCCAGCTCGGCGAACAGCTCCAGCTTGAGAGACTCGATCTCCAGGGCCGCCTCGAGCACCCAGTCGGCCTGGGACGCGCTCTCCAGGCTGTCCACGGGCGTCACCCGGGCCAGCACCGCTCCGGGGTTGTCGCTTATCAGACCCTTGGAGGCCAGCTTGCCCACCGAGGTCTTCATGCCCTCCATGGCCCTGTCCAGGGCCTCGGGTTTCACGTCCATCAGGCTGACCTGATGGCCCGCCTGGGCGCACACCTGGGCGATGCCCGCCCCCATGAACCCGGCTCCCACAACCAATACGCGCTGCATGTCATCAACTCCCGCTTCAGATGAACTCACTCGATGGTGAACAGGCCCTGATCGAATTCCGGCTTGTCCTTGTAGCGTTTCATGAACATGCCGGGCATGCGGTCCAGGTTGGCGAAGAACTGATCATCGGCCATTATGCCCGCCTGGTGCAAGGCCTTGATGATCTGCTCCGGCTTGGGCGGGCAGCCTTTCACCGCGATCATCTCCTTGATCTCCGGGTTGTCCTTGTGGGCCTGGTACATGCACTTGCCCAGGAGAATGGTCTTGTTGGCGCCGGGCCGGGGCTGCATTTTTTTGCCGGTCAAAACCTCCACGTTGTCCCAGGGCTCGCCGTTCCAGGTCATGGCGATGGCTGAGAGCACCGCGCCGTTTATGCCCGAGCAATAGGTGCACAGGCTGGTGTCGTACTTGTAGTAGGCCAGCCCGGCCACGCCGCGCTTGGCCATGGGCACCGGCAGGGTTCCGTCCTCGGTGTAGGGGAAGGCCCAACCGTGGTATTGGGCATGGTCCTCCACCGCCTCGCCCTTCACCTCCACCGATTCCAGCTCCAGGGAACGGCCCCGGTTCTTGGCGGCGTGGGCCAGGTGGGGCACGCTCTGGGGAGGGTGGCCCAGCAGGTTGGAGCCCACGATGTCCGCGGCCAGCACGTCCCAGGAGGCGGCCAGCAGGTCGCGGCGGTGGATCACGCCGTCAAAGGCCGGGCCGTACTCCGAGGTGAAGGTTCCGTCGATGATGGTGAGGATGGGGGGCATGGGGTCGGCCAGGCGGGCGATGTAGAAATTGAGATCCTTGTCCGGGTCCGCGTTGTGGCAGCGTTTGCGCGAGGTCACGTCGATCATGCCCTTGAGGTTCTTTATGCCCAGGCTGACCATGGTCTGGGCGTGGGTCTTCATCACCGGCAGGTCGATGACAAAATCGCTGGCCAGGATGTCCTGGTTGAAGTTGAGCTTCACCCCGTCGCCCAGGTCCACCTCCCTGAAGGGCCGCTGGAAGGTGTCCACCAGCTTTACCCCGTAGCGGTCCCTGAGCTTGGTGTAGCCCAGGGTTTCATAGGCGTGGGCCGAGGTCTCGGTGTCGTTGGCGCGCCCCAGGACCATGCCCTCGCCGATGGTGATGTCGCTCACCCCATGCTCGCGCAACAGGGTCACCACGTCGTTTATCAAGCGGCTGGTGGTGATCACCCCCCACTTGGGGAAATTGACCGCCTTGGTCCAGAAGACGATGTTGGGCTTTATGAAAACCTTGGCGTCGGCCGGGATGCGGTCCAGGCCGCCGCACAGCTCCACCGCCCGGCGCACCGGCTCCAAGGGCTGATCATAACGCACCAGGGAAACCAGGGGCTTGTCCATGCTTTTCTCCTTGCCGGCATGCGCCCGCCTTCTGACGGACCTAATTTCATTGGTAAGCGATCGGCCTAGTCCCAAACGCGCTATCGCCTTAGGCGAAGGCTCCTTCCGCCACCGCCTGGGCCTTGTCCAACAGGATGCCCACCTTGCCGCCCAAACGGGCGAAGCGGTTGTCCTTGGTCTGCCCGTGAAAATAGCGGAAGTAAATCTGCTGGGCGATGACCGCCAGGCGGAACAGACCAAAGCAATAGTAAAAGTCCATGCGGTCCATCACCCGCCCGGTTAGTTGCCCATAATACTCCACCGCCTCCCTGCGGGTCAGGCTTCCCGGCAGGTAGGTGACCATGGAGGCGCCCTGCACCATTTCCGGGGGGTCGTCTGGCTGGACCCAATAGGCCAGGGTGCAGGCCAGGTCCATGAGCGGGTCTCCCAGGGTGGCCATTTCCCAATCCAAAACACCGATTATTTTAAGAGGGTCATCCGAGGCCAGGACCACATTGTCCAGTTTCAAATCATTGTGGATCACCGCGGGGGTGGGGCTTTCCGGCGGCATCTCGGCGGCCAACCACCGCATCACCGCCTCGCCGTCGGGCACGTCCGGGGTGCGCGCCGCGCGGTAGCGCTTGCTCCAGCCCTCCACCTGGCGGCGCACGTATCCCTTGGGCTTGCCGAACCCACCCAGCCCGGCGGCCTGATAATCCACCGCGTGCAGCTCGGCCATCACCTCCAACAGGCGCTGGGTGAGCCGCCGCAGCTCCACCTCGCCAAAGGCCAGCTCCGGCGGCAACCATTGGCGCAAGATGATTCCCTCGATGCGCTCCATCACGTAGAAATGGCAGCCCATGATGGCCGGGTCCTCGCTGTAGACCAGGGGGCCGGGGCAATAGGGGAACACCGGGTGCAAGGCGCTCAGCACCTTGTACTCGCGGCTCATGTCGTGGGCGGTCTTGGCCTTGGTGCCGTGGGGAGGCCGCCGCAAGATCATCTCCCGCCCGCCCATGCGCAAAAAGTAGGTGAGGTTGGAGTAGCCCGAAGGAAACTGGCTGATCTTCAGCTCGCCGTCGAGAGCGGGGATGCTCAGGCGCAGGAACTTCTCCAGACGCCCGGCGTCCAGTTCCTCGCCCGGCCTTACCCGGGCGGCTTGGTCCAGAAGCTCAGTCATCATGAGCCTCCCCGGCCCCTGCCGGGCCCAGGCGGCCCTGGCAATATCCCTGGGCCAACCCCACCACGAAGTTGGCGTAGCGCTCCACGCTCACCCGGCGCTTGGCGTATTTCCAGCGCTTGAGGTACCAGTCTTGCAACATGCCCTTGATCACCGCGGCGGTGAGCAGCTGGTCCACCTCGGCGAAGACGCCTTGCCGCTTGCCTTCCTTGATGACCTCGGCGATGTGCCGCTCGGTGGCCAGTTCGCCCTCCTTGGCCCGCTGCTTCTCCACCTTGCCCAGGTGGCGCGCCTCCATGTAGGAGAAAAAGAACCAGGGCTGCATGGCCTCGCTGAGGTACAGGTGGGCCCGGATGGCGGAGGCCAGCTTTTCCGTCGGGGCCTCGCCGCCCGATACGGCCTGGCGCATCACCCGCCGGGTTATGCGGCGGCCCGCCTCCTGGATCATCTCCAGCAGGGCCTCCTTGCCGTTGAAGTAGTCGTAGAGCGCCCCGATGGAAAGGCCGCTGGCCTTGCTCAGGTCACGCATGGTCATGGCCTGGAAGCCCTTTTGGTTGCTCACCTTGAGGGTGGCCTGAAAGATCAGTTCCAGGTTCTTGAGCGCGGTCTGCTGCTTTTTGGCCTTTATGTCCTCGCGGTGAGCGGCCAGCATCTCCAGGCAAAAATCCTCCTGGGTCAGCTTGGCCTGGCGCTTGAACTGACGGTAGGTCATGAGAGGCCGTGCTCCGCCGCGTACCCCTTGAGGATACGCCGGGCCACCGAGACCTTGTGCACCTCGTCAACCCCGTCGTAGATGCGCGACGAGCGCTCGCCCCGGTAAAAGGTGGCCAGCACGGTGTCGTCGGTGACCCCCAGGCCACCGTGCACCTGCACCGCCCGGTCCAGCACCCGCTGCATCACCCCGGCGGTGTAGAACTTGATCAGGGAGATGTCCTGGCGGGCCTCCTTCTGGCCGTAGTGTTCGATGCGCCAGGCGCAGTTAAGCACCATGAGCCGGGCGGCGCGCATCTCGGCGGCGCTTTCGGCAATCCAGGCCTGGATGATCTGCTTGTCGGCCAAGTGCTTGCCCGGGGATATCTCCCTGGTCAGGGCCTGGTGGCACATCATCTCCAGGGCCCGGTTGCAGATGCCGATCCAGCGCATGCAGTGGTGGATGCGGCCAGGACCCAGGCGTTCCTGGGCGATTACGAAGCCGTGGCCCTCGGGTCCCAGCAGGTTGGCTCGGGGCACCCGGCAGGACTGGTAGAGGATCTCGCCGTGGCTGTGCCAGCCCGAGCCCGCGTGGCCCATCACCGGGATGTTGCGCACCAGGTTGAAGCCGGGAGTGTCAGTGGGCACGATGATCATGGAGGCCCGCAAGTGGCGGGGGGCGTCGGGGTTGGTCACCGCCATCACGATGGCGAAGGATGCGCCGTCAGCCGAAGAGGTGAACCACTTGTGCCCGTTGATCACGTAGTCTTCGCCGTCGGCGACCGCGGTGGTGTCCATCAGCACCGGGTTGGATCCCGGCTGCTCGGGCTCGGTCATGGAGAAGCAGGAGCGGATGTCACCGGCGATGAGCGGCGCGAGGTATTTCTCTTTTTGCTCAGGAGTGCCGTACTTGATGAGAATCTCGATGTTGCCCGCGTCCGGTGCCTGGCAGCCGAACACGTACACCCCCAGGGGATTGCGGGCCAGGGCCTCGCACACCAGGCCGTAGTCCACCAGGCCCAGACCCATGCCCCCGTACTCCTTGGGGTGCAAGGGAGCCCAAAGCTCCATCTGCTTGACCATCTCCCGCTTGGCCTTGAGCACCGGCACCAGCTCCTCCCAGGGACGGTGCAAAAAGTCCTGCTCCAGGGGGATGAGCTCCTTGTCCACGAACTCGTTGATAAGCTCCAGGATGGTCTGGGTTTCCTCGGATATTTTAAAATCCATGACGAGTCCTTCCGGCCTAGCGGTAGGTGATCAACTCCGCCTTCTGGTGCAGTTCCAGATGGGTGGTGGAGTTGAACAGGGAAAGGGAAAAATCGCGGTCATTGTAAAAAAAGCTGCTCAGGGAGGCGTTCTTGATGACCCAGGTGATGCGCAGGGCGGTTTCATCGCCTAGGCCCAGGGCCAGGCGCAGGGCGGCGGAGATGGGTCCGCCGGAGGTGAACACCAATACTGTCTTGCCCCGGCCATTGTCGGCGCGCACCCGCTCCAGGGCCGCCTGGACGCGGGCCTGGAACTGATCCCAGGCCTCGCCCTGGTCCAGGGGGTAGCGCCCGGAGATCCAGCGGCGCATGGCCCCCTCGTAAACGGTCTGAAAGGCCTTGCGGTTCTCGAGCATATGGGGCGCGGCCTTGTCTACGGCCGGGTCTTCCCGCCGCATGGCCGGCAGCAGAGACTTGATGATGGGGATGGATTCGTACTCGTTGAACTCGGGCAGCACCTGGAGCTGAGGAGGCGAAGGCAGCGCCTCCAGGGCGGCTCGGGCGGTGGCCTGTTGCCGGGACATGGTGCCGCAATAGGCGGCGTCAAAGGACAGACCCAAGCGGGCCAGATGCTCGCCGGTCAGGGCCGCCTGGCGCAGGCCCAGGTCTGAGAGGCGGTCGTAATTGTCCTGGCCGAATGACGCCTGGCCGTGGCGCATCATGTACAAAACGCTCATGCCTGATGGGTTCTCCCCGGCCCTTGGAGGGCCGTTAATGCCGTAGCTAAATGTAGCCGCGTCCGGTGGTGAATTGCAACTATTTTCCGAGCGATCGTTCGTTTTTTATTGGCAGGAGCCGGGGCTTGGCCTACACTATGACCAGCGATTCACCAGGACCATGAACAGAGGGAAGCCGTGCGCCTGCTGGTGTGCCTCAAACAGGTGTGGGAGCCGGAGAGTCTGTTCGACCTCCAAGAGGCCGAGCTCCGTCCCCGCTCTCCCCTGCGCCGCAAGATCAGCTCCTACGACGAACTGGCCCTGGAGGAGGCCCTGCGCCTCAAGGACCGCCTGCCGGAGGCGCGGGTCACCGCGCTCAGCGTGGGGGCCGCCACGGCGGTGGATGCCCTGCGCCGGGCCCTGGGCATGGGAGCCGACCAGGCGGTGCACATCCTGGCCCCGGAGCAGCCGACGCCCCGCCCGGCCACTCTGGCCGCCTGGATCGCGGCCTGGGCCGGGGAGCAGGGCTTCGACCTGATCCTGGCGGGGGGCATGTCCGAGGACGCCATGCAGGGCGCGGTGGGGCCCATGCTGGCCGCCAAGCTGGGGCTGCCTGCCGTGACCTCGGTGATAAAATTGGATGCCGGAAGCAACGCCCTGGAGGTTGAGCGGGAGATGGAGGGCGGACGCCGCCAGCGCCTGTCCGTCCAACTGCCTGCGCTGGTCACCATCCAGTCCGGCCCCAACCAGCCCCGCTACCCCACCCTGTCCAATTTATTGCGGGCCAAGAAGACCACGCCGCTTACCATTGAAGCCGTCGACCTGGCCGCGCCGCTGGAGCGCGAAAAGGTGCTGGCCCTGGCCCCGCCGGAAAAGCGGCGGGCGGGCTTGGTGCTGGAAGGCGACACCACCCAAAAGGCGGAACGCCTGTTGGCCATCCTGCGCGAAAGGGCCCTGTTGTGAGCGCGGCGACCAAGCGGTTGGTGGTGGTGGCCGAGCACGCCCAGGGGCGTCTAGCCCCGGTGACTTGGGAGTTGCTGGCCTGCGCCCGGCAAGTGGCCCCGGCCCTTGAGCTGGAGATAACCGCCGTGGTGCTGGGGCAAGAACCTCAGCCGCTGGCCCAGGAAATCGCCCGCCGTAGCGGGGTCAAGACCTGGGCGGTGGAGGTGGAAGGCCTGGCCCATTTCCACGGCGAGGCCCAACGCCTGGCCTTGGCCGGACTGCTGCCGCGCCTGGAGGCCCAGGTGGTGCTGGGAGCGCACTCCACCTCGGGCCTGGACTGGGCCCCGGCCTTGGCCACGGACCTGGGGGCCGCCTATATCCCTGGCGTGGAAAGCGTTAGCCGGGGAGCGGATGGCCCGGCTTTTTGGCGCAGCGCCCATTTCGGCAAGGCGCGCGAAAAGCTGACCCCTGAGACATGGCCCCTGGTGCTCACCGTGCAACCGGGCGCCTTCGAGGCCGCCCCGCCCGGTGAGGTTGGCCAGGGCAAAGTGGAGGCGATACGCCTGAGCGCCCCGCCCTGCCGCACCAAAGTTCTGGAACTAGTGGAAGGCGCGGGAGCGGACGCGGGCCTGGGCCGAGCCCAGGTGGTTGTTGCCGCCGGGCGAGGCGTGGGCGAGAAGGAAAATTTGGAGTTGCTGCGCCGGGTGGCGGGCCTGTTCTCCTCGGCGGCCCTGGCCGGGTCGCGGCCAGTATGCGACCTGGGCTGGCTTGGCTATGGCCAGCAGGTGGGGCTCACCGGAGCCACGGTGGCCCCGCGCCTGTACCTGGCCTGCGGCATCTCCGGGGCGCTCCAGCACACCGTGGGCATGCAGGGCTCGGGGTTCGTCGTAGCCATCAACAGCGACCCCCAGGCGGCCATTTTCAACCTGGCCGACGTTTGCGTGGTGGAGGACCTCACCGCCTTTCTCTCGGCTCTGCTGGAGATGGCCGGAGGATGACGGAGGCCGAGCCGCTCCGGATGAACGTTGCCTTGCAAAGAAAAATGCCTTATACCAACCAAGGCGATTCGCTTTAATGGGATTAAACTTTCCGCTGGTTTTGCGTCTGGCGCGGCCCTGGCCACCACAACGCGAGCAATGCAAAAGCCAGGAAAAAGGATAAAAGAGCATGGAGCTTCTGTACGAAAAGAAAGAGCATATTGCCCTGTTCACCCTGAACCGTCCCGAGGTGTTCAACGCCCTCAGCCCAGAGTTGTTCAAGCAACTGCACGATGCCTTCGAGGACTTTGCCCAAGACCCCGAGCTGTGGGTGGGGGTGATCACCGGCGCGGGCGAGAAGGCCTTTTGCGCCGGGGCGGACGTAAAAACTTGGCTGCCCTTTGTAAAGGAGTGCCGCCAGAAGCCTTGGCTCCTGCCCACCACCCCCATGCGGGGCATGGAGTTGGACAAACCCCTGATCGCGGCCATCAACGGAGTGACCATGGGCGGCGGCCTGGAGACGGCCTTGGCCTGCGACCTGCGCATCGCCTCGGAAAAGGCCCGCTTCGGCTTCCCCGAGGCCCGCTTGGGCATCCTGCCCCGCCTGGGTGGCACGGTGCGCCTACCCCGCCTGGTGGGCAGCGCCTGGGCAGCGCAGATGATGCTCACCGGCAAGCCCATCGACGCCCAAACGGCCCTGTCCATCGGCCTGGTGAACCAAGTGGTGCCGCCCGAGCAGGTGCTGGAAACCGCCATGGCCCTGGCTCAAGACATCTGCCAGTGCGCCCCGTTGGCGGTGCAGGCCATCAAGAAGAGCATGCGCCGCACCGAAGGCATGTCCTTTGACGAGGCTCTGTGGTGCGAAAACGCCCTGGGCATGCCCCTGTACGACACCGAGGACTACCAAGAGGGCCGCATGGCGTTTGTCGAAAAACGGCCGCCCAAATTCCAGGCCAAGTAAAAACAGACGCCGTACCCACTTCACCCGCATCACAAAGGCCTGGCAATGGAATTTTTCTTCAATCCCTCCTCCGTGGCCGTGGTGGGCGCGAGCCCCGAGCGCACCGGCAAAAGCCTGCTCCTCAACACGGCGGCAAGCCGAGACGTGGCGGTGTACCCGGTCAACCCCAAGTACCAGGAGCTGGAAGGGCTGACCTGTTACCCCAGTGTGTCGGCCATTCCCCACCCGGTGGAGATGGCCATTCTGCTGGTGCCCGCCCGCTTCACCCTCCAAATCCTGGAGGAGTGCGCGGCCAAGGGCGTGCGCGGGGTGATGATCCAAAGCGCGGGATTCGCCGAGACCGGCGAGGACGGGCGCGAGTTGCAGGCCAAGTGCGTGGCCTACGCCCGCCAGGCGGGCATGCGCCTGTGGGGCCCCAACTGCATGGGTCTGGTGGACGTGCCGGGCAACAAGTACTTCACCTTCATGTCCCCCAACATCACCAGGGTCCTGCCGCCCCATGGCACCCTATCCCTGGTGGTGCAAAGCGGCATGCTCTCGGCCGGGTTCCTGGCCGACCTGGGCACCCGCCGGGGCATAGCGGTGAACAAGGCCTGCTCCATCGGCAACAAGTGCGACGTGGATGAGTGCGACGTGCTGGAATATCTGCTGCACGACGACAGCACCAAGGGCGTGGCCCTGTACCTGGAGTCCATGCCGAGGGGGCGGCGCTTCATGGAACTGGCCGAGGGAGCCACCAAGCCCCTGGTGGTGCTCAAATCCGGGCGCAGCGCCTCCGGAGCCAAGGCGGCCCTGAGCCACACCGCCAGCCTGGCCGGAAACGCCCGGCTGACCCAGGGGCTGTTGCAGGCGGTGGGCGTTGGCACCGCCCGCGACTTCCACCAGCTGGTGGACCTGGGCCGCTCCTTGTCCCTGTTGCCGGAAGTCCCGGCCGGGGCCAGAGTGGCGGTGCTCACCTTCAGCGGCGGGGCGGGCATCCTCTCCTGCGACCTTTTGGAAGACAACGGCCTGCCCCTGGCCGACCTGACTCCCGCGACCCTGGAGGAGCTGGCCAAGGTGTTTCCCCCCTGGATGCCGCCGGGCAATCCCGTGGATTTGTGGCCCGCCATGGAGCTGCACGGGCCCGGCCCCACCATGGATCATGCGGTGCAGGCGGTCTCCAATGACCCCAACGTGGACTTGGTGCTGCTGCACACCTTCCTGGGCGGCGCCCAGGATCAGGTGAACCTGGCCCGCTACAAGGAGCTGCTCTTCGCCCAGGGCAAAGGCATGGTGTTCTGGGCCCTTGGCCTGGACCAGCCGGTGAAGGACTTCGAGTCCCAGGCCCAGGCCGAGGGCGTGCCGGTGTTCAGCGAACTGGCCCGCACCGTGGACTGCCTGGCTGCGGCCAGCCGTCCCGGCCACCGCGCCGCATTGCCTCCCCGCCCTCAGGCTTCAGGCCGTCTCCTGCCCGTGGACCTGCCCCCCACCCAAGGCGTGTGGGACGAATATCAGGCCAAGCGCCTGCTGCGGGCCTGGGAGATTCCCGCCGTGGCCGAGGAACTAGTGACGGACCTGGAGCAGGCCCGCGCGGCGGCGGAAAGGCTGGGCTGGCCGGTGGTGCTCAAGGGCCTGCTGCCCGGCGAGGTGCACAAGAGCGAAAAGGGCCTGGTGTGCCTGAACCTGGACAGCCAGGCCAAGCTGGAGCGGGAGTTGGAGCGCCTGCAAAAGGTCATGGAGGGACAGGGCAGCCTGGTGCTCCAGGCCCAACGCAAACCCGACTATGAGCTGATTGTGGGCTACCTCAAGGACGCCCAATTCGGCCCCTGCGTCATGCTGGGGGTGGGCGGGGTCACCGCCGAGTTGGAGCCTGATGTGGCCTTTGAAATGGCCCCCCTGGACCCGCCCCGGGCCCTGGCCATGCTGGATCGTCTGCGCATGGCCAAGCGCTTCGACGGATTCCGGGGCGAGGTCCCGCTCAACCGAGATGCCCTGGCCGAGCTTATCTGCCGTTTGGGCGATTTGGGAGCCTCCCATGGAATCATTTCCCAAGTGGACCTGAACCCGGTGGCTGTTTGCCAGGGCGAGCCCTTGGCCCTGGACGCCAACATCATCTGGGAGGCCTAGGCTTGGGCGCGCTGTTCACCCCCCTGAGCATCAAGGGCCTGATCCTGGCCAACCGCCTGATGCGCTCGGCCACCTTTGAGCAGGCGGCCACCAAAGACGGCGAGGTATCGCCCAAGGAGCTGGCCCTGTACCGCGACTTGGCCACGGGTGGGGTGGGCCTGGTGGTGACAGGCATAATCAACGTAAGCGAGCAGGGCCGCATCTCGCCCAAGCAAAACTCCCTGAGCCATGACGGCCACATCCCCGGCATGGCCCGCCTGGCGCGGGAGGTGCACGACCAGGGCGGCAAGGTGGCGGTGCAGCTGTTCCATGCCGGACGCGAGGCGGCGCGCATGCATGCCTGGCGGGGGGGCGGCCCGGCGGTGGGGCCTTCCGCTTCGCCGGGGGATGACATTTTCGCCCATGAGAACCGTGCCATGACCCAGGAGGAAATACTCCAGGTGGTGGAGGACTTCGGCCGGGCCGCGGCCCGGGCCAGGGAGGCGGGCTTTGACGGGGTGCAGGTGCACGCCGCCCACGCCTATCTGCTGAGCCAATTCCTCTCGCCCCGCACCAACCGCCGCCAGGACGAGTGGGGCGGCAGCTCGGACAACCGCCTGCGCCTGCACCTGGAGGTGCTGGCCGCCATCCGCTCCCAGGTGGGGCCGGACTACCCGGTGATGTTCAAGCTGGGCGTGGCCGACGGCCTCGAGGGAGGCCTGCCCTTGGAGGAGGGCCTCAAAGCGGCGGAGCTTTTGGCCCGGGCCGGGTGCGACTGCCTGGAGATCAGCCAGGGGCTCAGGGGGCACGACTACCAGCAGAGCGAGTTTCGCACCAAGGTGGACAAGCCGGGCGGCGAGGCCTACTTCCGCTCCTGGGCCGCCGAGGTGAAGCGGCGGGTGGACATACCCGTGGCCGCCGTGGGCGGGGTGCGCACCCCGGAAACGGCCGAGGACATACTGGCCAAGGGAGAGGCCGACCTGGTGGCGCTCAGCCGCCCCCTGATAAGCGAGCCCGGCCTGCCCGCCCGCTGGCGCGGCGGAGACACCGGGCGGGCCCGCTGCGTCTCCTGCAACAAGTGCTTCGAGCAGATAATGCTGGGCCGCTCCATCAACTGCATCCTGGACCGCGAAAAGGCGGAGGGATAAGGCACGGCATCCTTGGTGCTTCCCAGGGACCCGTTTTGCTAGAATCTATTCATCAACCGTTATAAACGCCTGAGCAGAACGCATGGTCAAGCTGGCGAAAAACCCTATCCCCCGCGAACTCCTATGCTCCTTGCTGGAGTCGCCCCACGAGTCCATCATCCTGGTGGACAAGGACGGGATAGTCCGCTACATCAGCCGCTCCGCCGCCGAGTTCTATCAGGTGGACGACCAGGACATCGTGGGCAGCCACATCCTGAAGCTCAACCCCCAAAGCCGCCTGCCCGAGGTCATCAAGACCGGCAAGGCCGAGGTGGGTTCGGTGCTGCGCATGAAGGGCAAGGAGCGCATCATCGCCCGCATCCCCCTGCGCGACAAGCAGGGCAACATCGTGGGGGCCTTTGCCAAGCTGGTGTTTTGGCACATGGACCGGGTCAAGGAGCTGGTGCGCCAGACCGAAGTATTGGAGGAGCGGCTCACCTACTACGAAAAAGAGCTGCAAAACCTCTACTCCAGCCGCTACGACCTGCAACTGGTGGTGGGGGAGTCTCCGCCGGTCCAGGACGCCAAGCGGGTGGCCACCCAGGCGGCCCAGTCGGATCTGAGCCTGTTGATCACCGGCGAAACCGGCACGGGCAAGGACCTGTTCGCCCACTCGGTGCACCGCATGAGCGCCCGCCACGACAAGCCCTTCGTCAAGGTCAATTGCGGGGCCATACCCCAGGAGCTGTTCGAGTCCGAGTTGTTCGGCTACCAGGCCGGGGCCTTCACCGGGGCCAGCCAAAAGGGCAAACCAGGCAGGTTCGAGCTGGCCGATGGAGGCACCATCTTCTTGGACGAGATCGGCGAGATGCCCCTGGTCATGCAGGTCAAGCTGCTCCGGGTCATCCAGGAGCAAGAGGTGGAGCGCCTGGGATCCACCAAATCCTTGAAGCTCAACTTCCGGGTGATCGCGGCCACCAACCGGGACCTCAAGGCCATGATGAACACCGGCACCTTTCGCCAGGACCTCTACTACCGGCTAAACATCTTTCACCTGCACACCCCGCCGCTCCGGGAAATACGCCAAGACATACCCCGCATGGCCTATCATATCCTCTCCAGCCTGCGCACCGGCAAGCGCGCCCTGCCCGCCAAGATTTCCCCCGAGGCCATGCAGCGTTTGGTGTCCTACGATTGGCCGGGCAATGTGCGCGAGCTAAAAAACGCCATCGAGCGGGCCGCGGCGGTGGCCGGCGGCGAAACCCTGCAACTGGAGCACCTGCCGCCTGACTTCCTGGAACACTTCACCCATGCCCCCCAGGAAAACGGCGCCCCGCCCACCCTGAAGCTGGCCAAGGCCAATGCGGAAATAATTGCTATAAAACAGGCCCTTAAATACACGGGCGGCAACCGGACCCTGGCAGCGGAGCTTTTGGGCATCCATCGGACCGGGGTGCACCAAAAAATGAAAAAGTATGGCTTGGAATAGCCTGTATCGTTTTTTCTACTAGTAGTTTTTTTAATACACAACTAAATTCTGCATAGCGGTATCATAGCTAACATATCATTTTAACACATTATTAACCGCGGCTAGCGGCAACGCTCATGTATTGTTTTTTCTACACAAAGCTTTCCCGCCCCTCCTTCGGCTCTGATTAACGCTCACCATTAACGCCATTTTATTGCTTTATTACAATGTGTTGCGCTTAATATTTCCCGCAGCCCTCTTGTGGCACGGCGGTTGCTACTCTTATTGCGAACACATTGCGTAGTTAGCCACTTATCATCCAACCGAGGTTTGCTACATCAGCCTCCCCATCATAAGAGGAGTTCTAACGTGGACTTTGAAATTTCCGAAAACATACGCCTAATGACCGACACCATCCGGCGTTTCGTTAAAAAAGACCTGGAACCCATCAGCCAGCAGGTGGAAGACGAGGACCGCATTCCCGAGGAAGTGGTGCAGACCATGCGGGAGTTGGGCCTGTTCGGCCTGTCCATCCCCGAAGAGTACGGCGGACTGGGCCTCAACGTCCTGGGCGAATGCCTGGTGTACGAGGAGATGTCGGCGGTCAACGCCTGCTTTCGCACCCGCATCGGCACCAACAACGGCATCGGCTCCCAGGGCATCGTTATAGACGGCACCGAAGAGCAGAAGCAAAAATACCTGCCCAAGATGGCTTCCGGCGAGTGGATCGGCGTGTTCGCCCTCACCGAGCCCGAAGCTGGCTCCGACGCGGCCAACGTGCAGACCACCGCCGAGCTCAAGGGCGACAAGTGGGTGCTCAACGGCCGCAAGCACTTCATCACCAACGGCGACATCGCCGACGTGTCCACCGTGTTCGCGGTGACCGACAAGGCCAAGCGGGCCAAGGGCGGCATAACCGGCTTCCTGGTGGAAAAAACCGACCCCGGCTTCTTCGTTGGCACCATCGAGCGCAAGATGGGCATGCGCGGCTCCCATACCAGCGAGCTCATCTTCGACAACTGCGAAATCCCCAAAGACCGCATCATCGGCGGCGACGCCAACCTGGGCCTGGGCTTCCGCACCGCCATGAAAATTCTGGACAAGGGCCGCCTGACCATGGGCGCCTCGGCGGTGGGATCGGCCCAAAAGCTCCTGGACCTGTCGGTGGAATACGCCAAGCAGCGGGTGCAGTTCGGCAAACCAATCGGCGAGTTCCAGGCGGTGCAGATCATGCTGGCGGACATGGCCACCCAAATCTACGCCGGGCGCCAGATGCTGCACCACGCCGCCTGGCTGCGCGACAAGCGGGGCACCGCGGTGGTCAAGGAAGCCTCCATGGTCAAGCTGTTCTGCACCGAGATGGCCAACCGCGTGGCGGACATGGCCGTGCAGATCCACGGCGGCATGGGCTACATGAAGGACTTCCCGGTGGAGCGCTTCTACCGCGACCTGCGCCTGACCCGCATCTATGAGGGCACCAGCGAGATTCAGCGCAACGTCATCGCCCGCGAGCTGCTCAAGGGCTAGGGGGGCGATCATGAGCATAGGCAAGGTATTCATCATCGGCTCCGGGCTCATGGGCAGCGGCATCGCCCAGGTCTGCGCCCAGGCCGGCCTGGAGGCCACCCTGAGCGACGTGAGCCAGGAGCAACTGGACAAGGCGGTGAAGAACATCGCCTGGTCCGCGGGCAAGCTCATCGAAAAGGGCAAGGTGGCGGGGACCCTGGACGAGGTCATGGGCCGCGTATCCACTTCGGTGGACTTGGCCCCGGCCGCCGAGGCCGACCTGGTCATGGAGGTGGTGTTCGAGAACCTGGAGGTGAAGAAAGAGGTCTTCGCCAAGCTGAACCAGGTGCTCTCGCCCCATAGCCTGGTGGCCAGCAACACCAGCGCCATACCCATCAGCGAGTTGGCCGCCCATGTGGAGCAGCCCGAGCGCTTCCTGGGCATCCACTTCTTCAGCCCCGTACCCATGATGCAGGCGGTGGAGGTGATCCGGGGCACCAGGACCAGCAACGAGGCCTTTGCCGCCGGGCGCGAGTTCGTGCTAGCCATCGAAAAAGAGCCCATCATGGTCAACCGCGACGTGGCCGGGTTCGTGATCAACCGCATCAACTTCCCTTCCACCATGGAGGCCATGCGCCTGGTGGAGCAGGGGGTGGCCTCGGTGGAGGACATCGACAAGGGCCTGCGCCTGGCCTCGGGCCGCAAGATGGGCGTCTTCGAGACCGGCGACATGGTGGGCCTGGACGTCACCTACGGCGCGCTCATGGCCATGTACCAGGATACCCGCGAAGAGAAGTGGTATCCGCCCTTCTTGCTGCGCCGCAAGGTGAAGGCCGGGCAACTGGGCCGCAAGACCGGGGTGGGCTGGTACCGCTACGACGACAAGGGCAACCGCCTGGGCACGGCCGACTAGGCAGCGGGAGAAAACAACCATGCAAGAACCTGTGATCCTTTCCGCCGCCCGCACTCCGGTGGGGCGTTTCGGCGGCACCCTCAAGGCGCTAACCGACCAAGACCTGGGGGTGTTGGTAATCAAGGAAGCGGTGAAGCGGGCGGGCATCGACCCCGCGCAGGTGGATGAAGTCTGCCTGGCCCAGCAGTACCGCACCGGGGCCCTGCCCCCCAACGTGGCCCGGCCCATCGCGGTGAACGCGGGCATACCCATCCCCACTCCCGAATACACCGTGTCCCACGCCTGCGGCGGGTCGCTCAAGACGGTGTTCCTGGCCGCCCAAGCGGTCAAAGCCGGTGACGCGGAGCTCATGGTGGCCGGCGGGGTGGAGCACATGTCCAACGCGGCCTACCTGGTGCCCAGCAACCGTTGGGGCTCGCGCCTGGGCCACGCCAAGATGATCGACCAGCTGGTGCTGTTTGATCCGCTGAGCAACAACACCATGGGCGAGACCGCCGAGAACGTGGCCGAGCAGTTCCAGATCAACCGCGAGGACCAGGACGCCTTCGCCCTGAACAGCCAGCAGAAGACCAAGCGCGCCTTGGAGCTGGGCCTGTTCAAGGACGAAGTGGTGCAGGTGCCCATTCCCCGCCGCAAGGGCGACCCGGTCATCTTCGACACCGACGAGCATCCCCGGCCCCAGACCACGGCCGAGGACCTGGCCAAGCTGAAACCCGTATTCCGCAAGGGTGGCTCGGTGACCGCGGGCAACTCCAGCGGCATGAACGACGGCGCCTCCGCAGTGGTGGTGGCTTCCCGGCAACGGGCCGACGAGCTGGGGGTCAAGCCCCTGGTGGCCATCTTGGGCTACGCCACGGTGGGCGTGGAGCCCTCCATCATGGGCATCGGCCCCATCGAGGCCACCCGCCAGGCGCTAAAAAAGTCCGGCCTCAGCCTGGGCGACATCGACCTCATCGAGTTGAACGAGGCCTTTGCCAGCCAGTCCCTGGCCTGCATCCGCGAGCTGGGCATGGACCAGGACAAGGTCAACGTCAACGGCGGGGCCATCGCCCTGGGCCATCCCATCAGCGCCACCGGCGGGGTAATCCTCACCAAGCTCATCTACGAGATGAAACGCTCCGGCAAAGAGCTGGGCCTGGCCACCATGTGCGTGGGTGGCGGCATGGGAGTGGCCTTGGTGGTCAAGAACCTGACCTAAAAACAACCGCCCCGGGCTTCGGCCCGGGGTTTTTTTGCGGGGTATGCCTTGAATATCGCCAAACTGCTACACGACACCGCCGCACGGGTTCCCGAGCACATCGCCGTGGACTTCAACGGCCAGGTGATGACCTACAGGGAATTCGACCAAAGATCAGACGCCCTGGCCTGGGGCCTGAAGGAGCGGGGGCTGGCTCCCGGCCAAGTCTGCGTGCTCATGATGCCCAACTCCCTTGACTGGGTGGTCTGCTACTACGCCCTGGCCAAGCTGGGGGCGGTGGTCTTGCCGGTGAACTTCCTTTACCGCACCCAGGAGCTTCAGCACATCTTCAGCGACTCCGGGGCCAGGGCCTTCATCGGCCACGGCGCTCACCTGGAGTACGCGGGGACGGTGCTGGAGGGCATGCCCCAGATCGACATCCGTTGCGTGGCCGGCCCGGCGGCCGAGGGCTATCTGCCCTTGGCGGGGCTGGAAAAGGACAAGGGACCCCACCCCCTGCACCCGGCCCAGGACGATGACACCTGGGCCATCATCTACACCTCGGGCACCACCGGCCTGCCCAAGGGGGCCATGCTCACCCATCACAATCTGGCCAACAACGCCGTTACCATCGCCAGCATGCGCCACACCGACCCCAAGGTGACCAGCCTGGGCATGTTGCCTCTGTTCCACATCTACGGCCAGACCTCGAGTCTCAACGCCTCGGTTTTTCTGGGCATCACCCTGCGCTTGTGGGAGCACTTCGACCCGGATGAGACCTTCGCGGCCATCCAGGAGATGGACGACACCATCCTCATCGCGGTGCCCACCATCTACAACCGCCTGGCCGAGATGGCCGCAAAACGCCCGCCCAAACGCTCCTCGCTGCATTACTGCATCTGCGGGGGGGCCTCGCTGCCGGTGGAGGTGATCAAGCGCTTCGAAGGGGCCTACAACGCCACCATCTACGAGGGCTACGGACTCACCGAATGCTCGCCGGTGTGCGTGGAAAACCCCTACGGCAAGGCCACCAAGCCCGGCTCCATCGGCCTGCCCATCCCGGGCTTCAAGGCGCGGGTGGTGGACGAGCAGGACCAGGACGTGCCCCGGGGCCAGGTGGGCGAGTTGATCATCCAGGGGCCGGGGGTGATGAAGGGCTACCTCAACCAGCCCCAGGCCACGGAAGACACCCTGCGGGGCGGCTGGCTGCATACAGGCGACATGGCCCGTCAGGACGATGACGACTACTTCTACATCGTGGACCGCAAAAAGGAGATGATCATCCGGGGCGGCTACAACGTGTACCCCCGGGAGATCGAAGAGGTGCTCTACCAGCACCCTGCGGTGCTGGAAGCGGCGGTGTTGGGCCAGGCCCATCCCGACTTGGGCGAGGAGGTGGCGGCCATGGTGGTGCTGCGAGAGGGCGCGGCAGCTACCCCGGACGAGATAAGGGACTTTGTGAAGCAGCGGGTGGCTCCCTACAAATATCCCCGCATCGTGCGCATCACCGACGAGCTTCCCAAGACCCACACCGGCAAGGTGCTAAAGCGGTCCATCAAGCTGGACTGAGCGAATCGCGGGGGAGACGAGGGGCCCCCGCCAAGGATACACGGAGAGGGTGCTTAACAGGAGTTGCCGGAAGGGCGCGGACCGTCCCCGGCAGAAAGGGAGATAGACATGGCCCGTAAATTTATGGCGTTGTTTGTTGGCGCGTTGCTGGCCCTGAGCTTTGCCGGGATCGCCCAGGCCAAGACGCTCAGGTTCCAGTGCGTTTATCCGGAAACCGCTTACGCCGGTCAGACCACCACCTATTTTGCCGACCAGGTAAACAAGATGACCAACGGCAAGCTGAAGATCAAGGTCTTCTGGCCCGGCCAGTTGGTGAAATCCCGCGAGGCTCTGGAGTCGCTCAAAAGCGGCATGATCGACGGCTACTCGGGCTCTTTCCTCTACTTCACCGGCGTGTTCCCCGAGGTTAACGTGCAGTGGCTGCCCTTCAACTGGTCCAGCCCGGCGGAGGCCAAGGACATCCTTTTGAACAAGGGCTATCACAAGGTGTTCGCCGAGGCCATGTCCAAGCACGGGGTGACCTTCCTGGGCTCCATCTCCGTGGCCACCATGGGCTTGATGACCAAGTTCCCGGTCAACAACCTGGCTGACCTGCAGGGCAAGAAGATCCGGGCCTTCGGCCTGGAGGCCCTTATCGTGCAGGCCCTGGGCGCGGCCGCCGCGGCCATCCCCGGAGCCGAGCAGTACATGGCCCTGCAGCGGGGCACCGTGGACGGCACCGACTACCCCTGGTACACCCTAAAGAAGTACAAGCTCTACGAGGTGCTCAACTACGTGAGCTCCCCCGCCTACCACACCCCCGGCGTCATCGAGCTGGCCATCAACACCAAGGTGTTCAACTCCCTGCCCAAGGACCAGCAGGAAGCCGTGAAGAAGGCCGCCCTGATGGCCATGAACCGCAGCTTCGACATGAGCCCCGCCTGGGACAAGGAAGCCATCGAGTTCGCCGCCAAGAAGGACGTGAAGATCATCGAGCTGTCCAAGGATGAGCTGAACCTCTGGATCCAGAAGCTCATGCCCCTGTACGAGCAGACCGCCAGCAAGTCTCCCTACTGCCGCCAGCTGGTGGACATCCTCAAGGCCAACATGAAGGCCAGAGGCGTCAAGTTCTAGAACAGGCTCGGTTGGCCGGGAGCGGGATTTACCCCTCCCGGCCGACCCCGCCCCCGGCAGTGGCGCCTGCCCCTCAAGGCCCGACAGGCATTTCACAAATCTTTGACCAGCGGCCCTTCACGCGCGACGGAGAGGCAAGATGTTCACATTTTCCAGGGTCGTCCGATCCCTGAACCAAGCCATGGGGCTTATCGCGGCTCCCCTCATCGGCGTGGTCACCATCATCGTGCTCTACGAGGTAATCGTCAGGTACTTCTTTCACGCGCCCACGTCCTGGGCCCAGGAGGTGTGCGAGTATTTGCTGTGCGCCCTGGTCATGTTCGGCACCGGCTACACCCTTAGCCACTACGGCCACACCAGGGTGGACATCCTCTACTCCCACATGAGCGACAAGGCGCGAGCCAGGGTGGAAATCCTGGTGGGGGTGCTCTTGATCATCGCCACGCTGCCTATTATCTGGATGGGCGGCAAGGTGGCCATCGAGGCCTTCATGGTCGGCGACACCTCCAGTTCCGCAGCCGCCCTGCCCCTGGGACCGGCCAAGGCCACCGTGCCCCTGGGGGCCTTATTCCTGCTGCTGCAGGGTTTGGCCAACGCCGCGGAGAACGTCAATTTTCTAATCACCGGCCGCAAACCGACCCAGAGCTAAGAGGTCATTCATGGAAACCTGGCTCCTCACGCTCATAGTTTTCTCATCGTTAGTGGTTCTGCTGGCCATCGGCATACCCATCGCCTTTGCCATGCTGGCCATAGCCGCGGTCGGCATCATCCTCACTTGGGGGCCTCAGGGCCTTTTGGTGCTGTTCAACACGGCCTACGCCGAAGGCACCAGCTACCTGCTTTTGGCGGTGCCGCTGTTCATTTTCATGGCCAACATCCTCAAGTTCTCGGGACTGGCCGACAAGCTCTACGAGGTGGTCTATCGCTGGATGGGCGGCCTGCGCGGCGGCCTGGCCATGGGCACGGTGGTGATCTGCGCCATCTTCGCGGCCATGGCGGGCATCTCCAGCGTGGCCACCATCTCCATGGGCCTCATCGCCCTGCCTTCCATGTTGCAACGCAACTACAACAAGGTGATGGCCGTGGGCTGCATCAACGCGGGCGGCGCGCTGGGCATCTTGATCCCGCCGTCCATCCTGATGATCCTCTACGGCAATATGGCCGAGGTGAGCATCGGGCGCCTGTTCGCGGGCGGCATGCTGCCTGGCATTTTGCTGGCCGCCATCTTCGTGCTCTACATCGGGATACGCTGCTTCTTCCAGAAAGACCTGGGCCCGGCGGTCACCGAAAAGTACAACTGGCGCGACAAATTCCGCACCCTCAAGGGCGTGGTGCTGCCGGTCAGCTTGGTGGTGCTGGTGCTGGGGGTCATCTACACCGGCGTGGCCACCCCCACCGAGGCGGCGGGCGTGGGCGCGGGTGGCGCGGTGCTCACCGCGCTGATCCACCGCCAGCTCACCTGGGCCCGCATGTGGCAGGCCCTGAAGGACACCCTGAGCCTCACGGTGATGGTGTTCTGGATCATCATCGGCGCGGTGAGCTTCACCACCTTTTTGGCCTACGCGGGCATTCAGGACATGCTGCAAGAGGCCATCATGGGGATGGAGATCAACCGTTGGATCATCCTCATCGCCATCCAACTGGTCTTCTTCGTGCTGGGCATGTTCCTGGACCCGGCGGGCATCATCCTGCTTACCACGCCCATATTCGTGCCCATCATCAACCAGCTAGGCTTCGACCCCCTGTGGTTCGGGGTGCTGTTCATCATCAACATGGAGATGGCCTACATCACGCCGCCTTTCGGTTTCAACCTGTTCATCCTTAAGAGCGTGGTGCCGCCCCAGATAACCATGGCCGACATCTATCGCTCCGTGGGGCCCTTCGTGCTGCTGCAGGCCCTGTGCCTGGCCATGGTCATGCTCTGGCCTGAGATCGCCACCTGGCTGCCTTCGATCATGGTAACCAAGTAGCCCAACCGTGAAGGGATTGGCCAAAGACCTGGCTCGCCTGGTGGGGCCGGAGGGATTCAGCACCGACCCGGAAGACCTTTTGGTCTACCGGCACGACGCCATCGCCTACTTCGCCCAGGGCGAACCGGCGGCGGTGGTGCTGCCCCAAGACACCGCCCAGGCGGCCAAGGTCATGGCCTATTCCTCACGAAACGGTCTCCCCCTGACCCCGCGCGGGGCGGGCAGCGGCCTGAGCGGCGGATGCACCCCGGTGCGGGGCGGCATCGTGCTGGACACCAAGCGGATGAAAGGCATCCTGGAAATAAACCGGGGCAACCTCACCGCTCGCGTGGAAGCGGGGGCAGTGCTGGCCGACTTCCAGAAGGCGGTCGAGGCCCAGGGGTTCTTTTATCCGCCCGACCCCCAGAGCAAGAGCGTATGCACCCTGGGCGGCAACGTGGCCACCAGGGCGGGCGGTCCCCGAGCGGTGAAGTACGGCACCACCGTCAACTACGTCCTGGGTCTGGAGGCGGTGTTGCCGGACGGCGAGGTGATAAGAACCGGCAGTTCCTGCGTGAAGCATTCGGCCGGTTACGACCTCACCCACCTGCTCACCGGCTCCGAAGGCACCCTGGCCCTGATAACCCAGGCCACCGTGCGTCTTTTGCCCAAACCGCCGGCCACCTGCACCGCCCTGGCGGTGTGCCCCACCATGGAGATGGCCGCGCGCATCGTCTCCGAGACCATCGCGGGCGGGGTGGTGCCTTCCATGCTGGAGCTTTTGACCACCGCCTCCCTGGCCGTGTTCAACCGCGTTGTGAACCCTCCTCTGCCCGAGGAGGGCGAGGCCTGCCTGCTCATGGAATTCGACGGCACCGACCAGGAGGCCCTGCGCCAGGCCCAGAAGATGGCCGGGGCCTGCCGGGACATGGGGGCCATAGACGTGCGGGTGGTTCCCCGGCCCGAGGAGGCCGCGGTGTACTGGACCGTGCGTTCGCGCCTCTATCCTCTGGTGGTCAGCCGTTTCAAGCGGGTGGTCACCGAGGACGTCACCGTGCCCCGGGACCGCATCCCCGATTTCGCCGCCAAGGTGATGGGCATCGCCCAGGAAATGGGCCTGTCCATGGGCCTTACCGGCCACGCGGGTGACGGCAACATGCACCCCACCATCCGTATGGACGAGGTGAGCGACGAGTTGCAGGCGCGAGCCGACCAGGCCATGGCCCGGGTCATCAAGGCCGGGCTGGCCCTGGGCGGGGTTATCAGCGGGGAGCACGGGGTGGGCCTGCACAAGGCGGAGTTCCTGGAGTTGGAGTTGGGCCGGGAGCAGATAGCCCTCATGCGGCGCATCAAAAAGGCCTTCGACCCCAAGGGCATCATGAATCCAGGCAAGATTTGGCCCCCGGAGCTGGAAGCCTGATGCTGGACTTGGAGCGATACCGGGAGGCCCTGGAGCGCTGCTCCCAATGCGGCTATTGCCAAGCATCATGCCCGGTTTTTTCCCAGGAGCTTTTGGAGTCCTACACCGCCCGTGGCCGCACCCTGCTCATCAAGGCCGCGCTCATGGACGGGGCCCTGCCCGTGGGCAAGCGCGCCAAAGAGATCGTGGCCAACTGCCTGCTCTGCGGCACCTGCGTCCACACCTGCCCCGGCGGCCTGCCCCTGGACGAGATATTCATGGCCGCCCGCAACCAACTGCGGCCGGGCGGCCCGGCGGCTTCGCTCAAGCGAAGCCTGCACCGCAAGCTCATGGAGCAGCGGGGCCACCCCGGCGCGATGGGTAAGCTCGGGCCCTTGGCCAAGACCCTGGGCTTGGCCCCGGCCGATCTGCCCCAACCGGCGGCCCGCCCCTTCCTGGCAGACCAGCCCGAAGTGTTAAAGCCCAACGGCGAGGTGCGGGCTCGGGTGGCCTGGTTCGTGGGCTGTGCGGCCAACAGCCTTCATCTGGACACCGCCGAGGCGGTGCGCAAGGTGCTCTTGGCCAACGGGGTGGAGGTGGTGCTGCCCCAGGGCCTGGCCTGCTGCGGCTTGCCCGCCCTGGCCCAGGGCGAGGTGGAGATGGCCCAGGATTTGGCCCGGCGCAACCTGGCCGCCCTGGCCGCCCAGGAGGTGGACGCGGTGGTCACCGAGTGCACCTCCTGCGTGCTCATGCTGGGCGACAAGATGGAGCGCCTGTTCGAGCCCGAGAGCCCCGAGGCCCAGGCAGCCCAGGCGCTGGCCCCCAGGGTCATGGAGGCTGGAGCCTTCCTGCGCAAGCTGGGACTGAGCCGAGCGCCCCGGGAGTGCGGCGTGTCCTACACCTTGCACCAGCCTTGCCACGCCGCGGGCTTTGTTGCGCAGGTGCGCGAAGGCCTGTCCTTGCTGAAACAGGTGCCCGGAGCCGATTATCGGCCCATGGCCGATCCGGCTGCCTGTTGCGGAGCGGGCGGCGACTTTTTCCTGAAAAACTCGGCGCTGTCCCAAGGGGTGCGCCGGAGTAAACTGGAACAGATCGAGCAAAGCCGAGCCGAAGTGGTGGTGACCCCCTGCCCCGCTTGCCGTCATTACCTGAGTTTGGCCCTGGGACCGGACAAGGTGAAGCATCCCCTGGCGCTGTTGGCCGGGGCCTACGAATAGCATTTACAGTTCGAGGTCAATGCAGATGATTAACCGAGGACCGCGACAACTGCTTGCGGAAGTTCAACAACCCGGCCTGTGCATCGGCTGCGGCTCCTGCGTGGAGTTGTGCCCCTATTTCCGCAGCCATGGGGGCAAGACGGTGATGCTGCACGACTGCGACCTGCCCGAGGGCCGCTGTCATGCCTGGTGCCCCAAGACCGAGTTGGACCTGGAGGGCCTGGCTCAAGAGCTGTGGGGCGCGCCCTATTCCGCCCAGGGCATGGGCCCGCACCTGGCAGTGGTGGCGGCCAAGGCCGGACCGCGCCTGGAGGCCGGGCGCTACCAGGCGGGCGGCACGGTGTCGGCCCTGGTCTGCGCCGCCCTGGAGCAGGGCCTGGTGCAAGGGGCAATCCTCACCGGCGGCCGGGGGATGGACACTGCGCCCGCTCTGGCCACCACGCCAGAAGAAGTCATGGCCTGCTCGGGTTCCAAGTTCACCGCCGCGCCCACCCTGGCCGCCCTGAACCGGGCCCAGGCCCAGGGATGCGGCCCTGTGTTAGTGGTGGCCACGCCTTGCCAGGCAACGGCCCTGGCCCAGCGCTGGGCCAAGCCATGGCCCTCGCGGGGCGCGGCCGGACCGGCCGAACTGGTGATCGGCCTGTTCTGCAACTGGTCCCTGGACCCGCAAGGCCTGACCGGCTTCCTGGCCCAGCGAGTGGAACTGGAGAGCATCCGCTCAATGGACATACCCCCGCCGCCGGCCGGGGTGTTGCGGGTTGAGACCACGGAAGGCTCCCTGGAAATACCCTTTGACGAGATACGCGATCTTATCCCCCCGGCCTGCGCCATGTGCCCGGACATGACCTCCGAGTGGGCCGACCTGTCCGTGGGCATGTACGAGGGTCGGCCCGGCTGGAACACCCTGGTGGTGCGCAACGAAAAGGCGCGGGCCCTTACCGAGGCGGCGGTGGAAGCAGGTTGGCTGGTGGTGGAGGAATTCCCGAAGGCCAACAAGGAGCACCTGGTGCATGCGGCCCAGGGCAAACGCAGCCGTGGCCTGGGCGCGGCCCTGGCCCAGAGCCTGCTGGGGGTCAGCGGCGAGGACCAGCCCAAGGCCCTTAGGGTGAGCCCGGAGCTTTACAGGGCCGTCGAAAGCGGGGAGGTGGCGTGATGGATGGACAACGCCTAACCATGATGGGCAACCAGGCCATCACCCAGGGGGCCCTGGAGGCCGGGGTGCGGGTGGCCGCCGGTTATCCGGGCACGCCCTCCTCGGAGATTATCCAGAACCTGGCGGGCGCGGCCGACGAGCACGGCCTGTACGTGGAGTGGTCCATCAACGAGAAGGTGTCCCTGGAGGTGGCGGCGGCGGCTTCCTTCGCCGGTCTGCGATCTTTGTGCGCCATGAAGCAGAACGGGGTCAACGTGGCCTCGGACTTTCTCCTGCACCTGGCCGGTTCGGGGATTCGGGCGGGCATGGTCCTGGTGCACTGCGACGACCCCGGCGCGCTCTCCAGCGTGAACGAGGGCGAGTCGCGCCATTTCGCGCGCATGCTGGAGTTGCCCCAACTTGAGCCCAGCGATTTCCAGGAAGCCAAGGACATGACCAAGTGGGCCTTCGAGCTTTCCGAAGAGATCGGCAACGTCGTGATGCTGCGTAGCGTGACCCGGCTCTCCCACGCCAGCGGCGGCGTGGTGCCCGGCCCCATACCCCAGGCCCAAGGCAAGGCCCATTTCGACCACCACGGCACCCTGCTGGACAAGGGGCACGGCCCGGTGTCCTCCTCGCCGGTGGCCTACAAGCACCGTCTGCAACAGGAAAAGCTGGCCCGGGCGGTGGAGCTTTTCGAAGACTCGCCCTTCAACTCCTATACCGGGCCGGAGGCTCCGGAGCTGTTGGTCATAACCTCCAGCATCTGCAACCTATACGTGAAGGAGGCCCTGGTCCTGCTGGACGCCACTGACCGGGTGGGTGTGCTCAAGCTGGGAACCACCTGGCCCCTGCCGCCCAAGCTGCTCCAGCGCAACCTTG
Organism: Pseudomonadota bacterium; assembly: GCA_018902755.1. Classification (GTDB taxonomy): domain Bacteria; phylum Desulfobacterota; class Desulfarculia; order Desulfarculales; family Desulfarculaceae; genus Desulfoferula. The sequence continues at coordinate 119,503 of JAHIQI010000047.1, forward strand.
AGCGCTGCGGCCAGGTGTTGGTGGTGGAAGAGGTGATCCCCTTCCTGGAAGAGAACGTGAAAATCGCGGCCGCCGAGATGGCCGGTGAGATCGGGGCCAAACGCTTTTTCGGCAAGCGCGACGGCACCATCCCCGCCCAGGGCGAGTTGAACCCGGACATCGTGCTGGGGGCCTTGGCGGGCATCCTGAACCTGCCCTACCAGACCCGCCCGCCACAGTACGACCTCCTGGCCCAGGAAGCGGCCCCCCAGGCCACCCAGGATCGGGATCTGGCCTTTTGCCCTGGCTGCCCCCACCGCGCCTCCTTCTGGTCCCTGAAAGGTGCCCTGGCCCTGGACGCCCGGGACGGCTTCATCTGCGGGGATATCGGCTGCTACTCCCTGGCCATGCGCCCCACCGGCTACGGCATGCTCAAAACCCTGCTCGCCATGGGCTCGGGCGCGGGCATTGCCAGCGGCTTCGGCCAGTTGGGCCGCTTCGGCATGGACCAGCCGGTGATGGCCGTGTCCGGCGACTCCACTTTTTATCACGCGGTGATTCCGGCGCTGATCAACGCGGTGCACCAGAAATCGCCCATGAGCCTGGTGGTCCTGGACAACAGCGGCACGGCCATGACCGGCTTCCAGCCCCACCCCGGCACCGAGGCCAACGCCCTGGGCCAGCCGGTGCCGCCGGTGGACATCGAGGCCATCTGCCGCTCCCTGGGGGCCGAGGTCACGGTGTGCGACCCCTTTGACCTGGAAGCCACCCAGGCGGCGGCGTTGGCCCTTTTGGCCGATCAGTCCACGGCCAAGGTGCTCATCCTGCGCCAGCTCTGCGCCCTGAGTCCCCAGCGCAAGGGCAGCAAACTCTACGAGGTGCAAGTGGACCCGGAAAAATGCCTGGGCGACCAATGCGGCTGCAACCGCCTGTGCACCAGGGTTTTCGGTTGCCCCGGACTGGCCTGGGAAAAACAAAGCGGCAAGGCGCGCATCGACGAGGTGATCTGCGCCGGGTGCGGGGTTTGCGCCTCGGTGTGCCCCCAGGGGGCCATCATCAAGAGCGAAAGGGCCTGAGTCATGGCTACGGCAAAACTGATTCACGATCCCTACAACCTGATCATCACCGGCGTGGGCGGCCAGGGCAATGTGCTGGCCTCGCGCATGTTGGGCAACGTGCTCACCAGCCAGGGCCTGTGGGTGACCATCGGCGAGACCTTCGGCGCTTCCCAGAGGGGCGGCTCGGTGATGAGCCACCTGCGGGTGTCGACCGACGGTTCCTGGTCTCCCCAGATACCCGAGGGCAAGGCCCACATGGTGTTGGCCCTGGAGCCCCTGGAGGCGCTACGGGTGTTGGTGAAGTACGGCAACCCAGGGGCCAAGGCCATAGTCAACGACCGGCCCATCCTGCCGGTGGCGGCCATAGCCGGCAAGACCAACTACCCCAGCGCCGATGAGCTGGAGGGCATGCTGGCCAAACTCACCGCCCAGCGCTGGAGCATCCCGGCCACGGAGCGGGCCATGGCACTGGGAGCCAGCATCTTCGCCAACATCATCATGATCGGGGCCCTGTCCGCCACCGACGATTTGCCCGTGTCCCGCCAGGGATTCGAGGCCGAACTGCTCAGGGCCCTGGGCCCGTCCAAGGTGGCCACCAACCTGGAGGCTTTCGACCTGGGCGCGGCCATGGTGCAAGGGTAGCCGGGCCATGAAGCTATCGCTGCCTCGCCGCCTTTGGTACGAAAACGACTCCCTGGAAATAGACCTGCCGGACGATTGGCAGGTGGAGCTTTGTCCCATGGCCGGGGCCGATCATCCGGCCCTGAGCCGGGAGGAGATAGAGGCTGCCCTGGCCCGGCCGGTGGGCTCGCCTCCCCTTCGGGAGCTAGCCCGGGGCAAGCACTCGGCGGTGATCGTGTTCGACGACATGACCCGCCCCACCCGTTGCGCCCAGATCGCTCCTTATCTGCTGAACGAAATGGCTGCCGCCGGGGTGCCCGAAGAGGCGGTCACCTTTGTCTGCGCCCTGGGCACGCACGGGGCCTTGACCTTTCATGAGCTGCGCAAAAAGCTGGGCCAGGACCTCGTGGAGCGCTTCCGGGTGTTCAACCACAACACCTATGAGAACTGCGATGAGGTGGGAACCACCAGCCTGGGCACCAGGGTGCGCATAAACCGCGAGGTGCTGGCCGCCGAGCTGAAAATGGCCATAAGCTGCGTCACCGCCCATCCCTATGCCGGTTTTTCCGGCGGGGGCAAGATCCTCATGCCCGGTGTGGCCCACATCGACTCCATCGCCGACCACCACACCAGGGTCATGGCCCTGAAGCCCGACGGCGTGGGCCTTGGCAAATTCGCGGGCAACCTGGTGCGCCAGGACATCGACGAGGCCGCCGATCTGGTGGGCCTGGACTTTTCGGTGAACGTGCTGGTCAATGGACGGGGCGAAGCCGCCGCGCTGGTGGCCGGAGACCTGCGCCGCTCCCATGCCAAGGCGGTGGAGCTGGCCCAGGGCTGGTACGCCACCTCCCCTCGGCCCCGGGACATGGACGTGGTGATCTCCAACGCCTTTGTCAAAGCCAACGAAATGCCCATCGCCGTGGCCCTGGCCCGGGGAGCCCTTAAGCCCCAAGGCGGCACGGTGGTGGTGATCGCCGACTCGCCGGAAGGCCAGGTGGTGCACTACCTCTTGGGTCGCTTCGGCAGGGGCCACGGCGGGCGCATGTATCCGGTGCGCCAGTTGCCGGACAACTTCCGGCTGATCATCATGGCCCCCTCATTGGACCGCACCTTTGGCGACTGGTTCGCCAACCCCGAGGTCATCACCTTCAGCAAAACCTGGGGCCAGACCATGGATCTGCTGGCCGGGGAGCATGGCCCCGGCACCCGCGCGGCGGTTTTGCCCAACGCCACCATGCAGTATTTCAAGAGCTAAACCGGGAGTGCGTCATGCCCGAGCAATTGGTTCAATACAAGATAGAAGACTACATCGCCCAGGTTACCCTGAACAACCCGCCCATGAACCCTCTGACCGCAGAGTCCAAAGTCGCCTTGAGCGATGTGTTCCAGGAATTGGGGGAAAAGAGTGACCAGGTGCGGGCGGTGGTGCTTTTCGGCGCGGGAGAGCAGGCTTTTGCCGCCGGCGCGGACATCAAGGCCTTTTTGGAGCTGACTCCGGAAACCGCTCTGACCCGCTTGCAAAAGACCCACCAGATATTTTCTTTGGTGGAAAACTACCGCTGGCCGGTGATCGCGGCCATCCACGGCTTCTGCCTGGGGGGCGGATTGGAACTGGCCCTTTGCTGCGATATACGCTACGCTTCCGCTGATGCGGTGCTGGGATTCCCGGAGGTGAACCTGTCCATCTTTCCGGGCAACGGGGGCATGGCCAGGGGGCTGCACCTGATGGGCCTGGGCCGCTTCAAGGAGTTGGTTTACACCGGACGCCGCATCAGCGCGGCCGAAGCATACGAATACGGCTTGGTGGAAAAGGTTGTGCCGCGCGAGGAGCTAATGGCCGAGGCCATGGGGCTGGCCCGGAGCATCGCCAAGCGGGGGCCTCTGGGGGTTGCGGGGGCCAAAAAGGTGATCAACCAGACTCGCGACCTGACCGTGGAACAGGCCCTGGACGTGGAAGCGCGCAACTGGTCCGAGCTAGCGGACACCGAGGACATGAAGGAGGGGGCCAGGGCTTTCGTTGAAAAACGCAAGCCTCTTTACCACTGCCGATGAGTAATGATGCCGGCCTGCAAGACAGCCCCGCCGCGCCCCAGGCGGGCGTTTATTACGGATGGTATGTGGTGGCTGTGGCCTTCCTGGCCAACTTCGCCGCCGCAGGCAGCCAATTCTACGCCTTCAACGCTTTCATGCTGCCCCTGTGCGAGCTGCGCGGCTGGACCAGGGCTGACATCAACCTGGCCCCCATCATCGGCTTCATCTGCGGCCTGCTGGGGCAATACTCCTACGGCACCATCATCTCCATCACCGGCCCCCGCCGCCTCATGGCCATGGGCGCGGTGCTGTCCGCCGCCGCCTTCATCACCCTGGGCCAGGCCCATGAGCTTTGGCTTTTCTACATAGCCTACGTCATGTTGATCATGGGCAACGCGGCCATGGCCTCTCTGGTGGCCAACACCGCCGTGTCCAACTGGTTCGTGCGCCTCAGGGGAAGGGCCATGGGCATAGCCACCAGCGGTCTAACCTCGGCCGGAGTGATACTCCCCTTTGCAGCCTATCATCTACTGCATACCGTGGGGCTGGGCTGGGCCTTCACCATCATCGGCCTGGGCATAGCCGCCCTGGCTCCCTTGGCCTGGTTTTTTGTGCGCGACTCCCCGGAATCCTGCGGCATGCTGCCCGACGGCCAAGCGGTGGCCCCCGAAGACAGGGCATCCATCAAAATCATGCCCCAGGCTCAGGTGCCACCCAGCCAGCTCATAAAAAGCTCCTCCTTTTGGAAGGTGGGCATGGCCTACGGCCTGGCCAGCGCCGGGGTGTTCGCGGTGGTGTTTCAGTTGGGGCCGCGCTTCCAGGACCTGGGCATGGACGGCGACACCGCCATGATCATGGTGGCCCTGACCTCGGTGGCGGGCACCTGCGGCAAGTTCACTTGGGGCACCCTGTGCGACCGATTCCCTCCCAACCGTTTGGCAGCGGTCATGTTCTCCATGGTGGGCCTGGGACAAATCCTGGGGTGGGTGGCCGGCGGCCCCGTCACCGTGGGCTTTTTTATCTTGGTATTCGGTTTCGGCATGGGGGGGATCATGTCCACCTTCCCCATCATCAGCGCCTGGTGCTTTGGCCGGGCCGCTTTCGCCTCGGTGTTTCGCCTGCTGGCCCTGTTCCTGGGCCTGCAAGCGGTGGGCTACGTGCTGATGGGAGGCTCCTTCAGTCTCACCGGTTCCTATGACGCCGCCTACATGGTCTTCATTTTCGTGGACATGGCCGCCGCCGCCGTGATCGTAACCGTAAGGCCCTCCATCTGGGCCCAGCCCAGCGCCTCGAATTAGGCGGACCGGCGGACCGGCCCAGGGGAATATTTCAGAATCAGGGAGCCACGCATGAAAAAGCCGCTCAGCCAAGCCATCTTCGACCGTAGCGACCGGGCCATCAGCGCCATACGCCTAGGGGTATTGGGGGGCACCGGGGTGGATATCGAGGAGGCTGGGCAAAAGCCCCTGATCGCCATCGCCAACTCCCACACCGAGTTCAACCCCGGCCACATGCATCTGCAAGGCCTGGCTGCCCGGGTCAAGGAAGGCATCCTGGCCGCCGGGGGCCTGGCCTTCGAGTTCAACGTGCCCGCCCCCTGCGACGGCCTGGCCGAGGGCCACGAGGGCATGCGCTACGTGCTGCCCCAGCGGGAGCTGATCGCCGACGCAGTGGAGACCTACATCCGCAGCATGCGCTTCGACGGGGTGGTCCTGGTGGCCTCTTGCGACAAGATCATTCCCGGCATGCTCATGGCCGCCGCACGCCTGGACCTGCCCACCGTGCTCTTGCCCGGCGGGCCCAGCGAAAAGGCCATCCGCCAGCGGCGCAACCAGGTGGACAGCGTGAAGCTGGCCGACTACGAGGACCCGGAGGAGCGCCTAGCCTGCGTGACCAGCGGCTCCTGCGGGGCCTGCGAGGTCATGGGCACGGCCAACACCTTCCAGTGCATCAGCGAGGCCCTGGGCCTGGCCCTGCCCGGCTCGGCCACGGTGCCGGGCTACGCCGCCGACAAGCTGCGCCTGGCCCGCGTTTGCGGTCACCGGGTGGTGGAGTTGGTGGAGCAGGGGCTGAGCGCCCGACACTATCTGACCGCCGATTCCCTGGAAAACGCACTGATGCTGTGCCAGGCCCTGGGCGGCTCCACCAACGCGGCCCTTCACCTGCCCGCCCTGGCCCGGGAGTTGGGCCTGGAGCTGCCCCTGGAGCGCTTCAACCACTTCAGCCGCCAAGTGCCCACCCTTTGCGCCATCAGCCCCAACGGCCCCTACGGGGTGCTGGATCTGCACCGGGCGGGAGGGGTGCCCGCGTTGATGAGCCGCATCGCCCGAGACCTGCACCAGGACGCCCCCACCGTGGCCGGCCTGAGCTGGGGGGAAGTGCTGGCCTCGGCCCAGGTGCGCGACGAGGCGGTTATCCCGCCCCGGGATCGGCCTCACTTCGCCCAGGGCGGCACCGTGGCCCTGTTCGGCAACCTGGCTCCCGAAGGGTCGGTGATCAAGCAATCGGCGGTGAGCCCGGAGATGCACCGCTTTAGCGGACCGGCAAGGGTGTTCGAGTCCGAGGAGGCCTGCCTGGAGGGCCTGCGCGAGGGAAGCATCCTGGAAGGCGAAGTGGTGGTTATCCGCAACGAGGGGCCCAAGGGCGGGCCGGGCATGCCCGAGACCCTGGCGGTCACCGTGGGCCTGAACCAGTCGGGTCTGAAGCGGGTGGCCCTGGTAACCGACGGCCGCTTCAGCGGAGCCAGCCAGGGGCCCTGCGTAGGCCACGTGTCGCCCGAGGCGGCGGTTGGCGGGCCCATCGCGGCGGTGAGGAACGGCGACCTGATCCGCATCGACATCGCCCAGCGCAGCCTGGAGGTGGACCTCAGCCCCGAGGAAATTGCCCGGCGCTTGGCCGCCCACGAGCCCCGCCTCAGAGAGATTCCGCCGGGTTACATGCGGCGTTACGTGAAGCTGGTCTCCTCCGCCGCCCAGGGAGCAGTGCTGGATTGAGCCCGCAAACTCCCTGTGGCTGAACCGGGAGCGCCGTGCTGCGGATAATGCCTTGTAAATAAATAGGTTAAGCCTGCATCCGGCGACGCAGAGCGATCTTGACACAAATACCTACCAGTGATACTCATTAAATAAAGCGGCGCTAGAAAGCGCCAGAGATTCGTATAAAAAATCAGGGTCCAAGAACTACCAGCCAGAAGGCGCGGGGAGCGGCAGCTTCCGATGCGCCTTTTGGTTTTTTTATACCAGGCGAACAAGGCTGACCATGAAGACAGCACGCTGGTTATTCATGGAGGATAGGGAATGGTTAGCCGTATCGCAAGGTTGTGCGCGGTGACCGCGCTGTGTGTTGGGTTGAGCCTTCCGGCCGGGGCCGGATGGGCCCAGGAAAAGAGCGAGGACAAGGCTCAAAAGACCGATGAGGTGGTGGTGGTGTCCTCGCCCATCATCGAAGGCGACCAGGTGAACCGCCTGGCCAGCGAAGTGACCGTGATAAGCGAGCAGCAAATAGACGACATGAACGCCGGCGACCTGCCCTCGGCCCTGCGCCGCACTCCGGGCGTGGTGATAAGCCGCCACAACCCGGTGGGCTCCTTTGGCGGGGGCTCCGGCGGGGCGGTGTTTATCCGGGGCATGGGCACCGGCCGGCCCGGCCAGGACATCGTCACCATGATCGACGGTATCCCCATGGTGGTGGGGGTGTGGAACCACTCAGTCATGGACATGCTCTCCATCGACAACGTGCACGCCATCGAGGTTTACAAGGGGGCCCAGCCGGTCCTGTTCGGCAACAACGCCTTCGCGGCCATCAACATCGTGCCCAAGTACAAGAAGGATGACGGCTTCTACACCCACGGCAAGCTGGCGGGCGGCTCCTACAACACCCTGACCGAGGTGCTCGAGACCGGCGGCAAGATCGAGGGCTTCGATTACTACCTGGTGCAGAGCTACCGCTACAGCGACGGCCAGCGGGACGACGCCGGGGGATCGCTGCAAAACTACTACGGCAACATCGGCTACAGCTTCAATCCGCACCTGCGCCTGAGCCTGCTGGTGAACTACACCAACAACTGGTCCGAGGACCCCGGCCCCCTGGGCCAGCCCGAGCTGAGCGACGGCACCTTCAAGACCAGGGACACCATCAGCATCCTCAAGCTGGAAGACAAGTACGACTGGGGCTACGGCTATGTGAAGGCTTATTGGGACGACGGCCACCTGGACTGGCAGGACCAGAGCGACGGCAGCGACACCCGCACTGACTACAACAACTACGGCATCCGCATCAACCAGACCCTGACCATGTGGCAGGGCGGGGCCCTGACTCTGGGCTTTGACCAGGACTACATCTCCGGCAAGGTGCTTACCGTGAGCGCCACGGGCAAGCAGAACGGCGGGGAAAAGGAAACCTTCCGCCTGTCCCAACCATATGCCGCCATCAGCCAGGAGTTCAAGCTGGGCGAGGTCAGCTTCATCCCCTCGGTGGGCGCGCGCTACTTTGACCACAACAACTTCAGCTCCGAGACCGGCTACCAGGCCGGGGCCATCCTGCGCTACCAAGACAGCGAACTGCACGCCAACTTCGCCCACACTTACAACTACCCCGGCGTGTACGTGGTGCAACAGTCCAAGCTTTTCTGGCACAACAGCCTGTGGGAGAACCTCAAGCCCGAGGAGCTAAACCACTTCGAGCTGGGCGTTTCCCAGAAGTTCGCCTCCTGGGTCAAGGCCGGCCTCACCTATTTCCGGGACAAGGGCAGCGACCGCCTGGTGCTGGTCTACAATCCGGCCCACTGGGAAAACATCGGAGACTTCGACAACCAGGGCATCGAGGGCAACATCACCTTCTACCCGACGCGCGACCTGGCCTTTTTCGTGGGCGGCACCTACCTGGACCGCAGCCCCGAGGACACCCCCTACGCCCCGGAGTGGAGCGGGTCGGCCGGAGCCAACTGGCGCTTTTTGCCCGGGTGGATGGCCAGCGTGGACGCCCAGTTCGTGGATGAGTACTACGTGAGCGAAACCCGCTACGCGGGCTCGCGCAAGATGGTGGACGGATTCCTCATCTTCAACGCCAAGGTCAGCTACCAGTTCAAGGTCAAGGGTATCGACATGAAGGTTTTCGCCGCGGGCGAAAACCTCACCAACCAGGACTACGAGTACAAGCCGGGCTATCCCATGCCGGGCATCAACGGCATGCTGGGCGTGGAGTTCAGCTTTTAAACCAGGGAGGCGGGGCCGCCTGGCGGCGGTCCCGCCTCTCACAAAAGACGGCCGGAGGCGATTTATCAGCCTATGAAACACCATCACGCCACACTGCCTACCCCCGTGGCCGAAAGCCTGGGTGGCGAATTGGTCTCCCGCTACGGCGCGGGCCTGCGGCGGCGCTACCTTATCCTGGCCGCCTTGGCCGTATTCACCGTCCTGCTGGCCTTGCAGGCGGTGGCGGTGGGAGCCTTCGACCTTTCACCCTACAAGGTGCTCTTGATTTTGCTGGGTCAGGGCGAAGGGACCCAGTCGGTGGTGGTGTTCAACATCCGCCTGCCGCGCATCGTGGCCGCCATCGTAACCGGCTGGGGCCTGGGCCTGTCCGGCCTGGTAACTCAGAGCCTGCTGCGCAACCCCCTGGCCTCGCCCTTCACCCTGGGCATGAGCCACGGCGCGGCCTTCGGCGCGGCCTTTGCCATCGTGTTCTTGGGAGCCGGGGCGGTGAGCACCAGCGCCTTGTACAGCGCCGGTTCAACCGACTTCATGTTCAGCAGCCTCTACGCGGTCACCCTGATGGCCTTTGCCGGGGCCATGGCCGCCACGGCGGTGATCATCCTGTTGGCCCGCATGCGCCAGATGAGCGCCTCGGCGGTTATCCTGGCCGGGGTGGCCATGTCCTCTCTGTTCATGTCCGGCACCATCCTGGTGCAGTATTTCGCCACCGAGGTGGAGATCGCCACCGTGGTGTTCTGGACTTTCGGCGACGTGGCCCGCTCCAACTGGCGCGAGATACTGGTGCTGGCCGTGGCCACCCTGCTGGTGAGCGCCTACTTCCTACGCCGCCGCTGGGACCTCAACGCCCTGCTGGCCGGTGAAGAAACCGCCCAGGCCCTGGGGGTGCACGTCACCCGCCTGCGTCTATTGGGCATGTTTTTGGCATCGCTGCTGGTGGCCCTGGCCACCGCCTTCCACGGCATCATCGCCTTCTTGGGCCTTTTGGCCCCGCACATCAGCCGCCGCCTGGTGGGCGGAGACCATCGCCTGCTGGTGCCTTGCTCCGGCCTGGTTGGCTCGGCCCTGCTCTTGGCCGCGGACACCGTGGGCCGCATGGTGGTGGGCTCGGGCAGCCTGCCGGTGGGGGTGCTCACCTCTTTCATGGGCGCGCCGCTGTTCCTCTACCTGTTGCTGAAGGGGAAGCGGCTATGACCCTGGAAGCCAAAGGCCTGCATTTCAACTACAACGGCCAGCCGGTGCTGCGCGGGCTCAACCTATCCCTGGAGCACGGCGAGATCACCGGCATCCTGGGTATCAACGGCGCGGGCAAGTCCACTCTGCTGCGTTGCCTCAACCGCATTCTGCGCCCCCAAAAGGGCGTGGTCATGGTGGAAGACCGCGACCTGAGCAAGCTGGGGGGCGAGCAGATCGCCCGACTCATCGGCTACGTGGCCCAAAGCCAGGAGCGCGAGCCGCTCAGCGTGTTCGACGCGGTGCTGCTGGGACGCAAGCCGCACATCAAATGGCAGGCCACCTCCCACGACCTGGATGTGGTGACCCGGGTGCTTACCCAGATGGGCCTGGAGCCCTTGGCCCTGCGCCCGGTGTCCAGCCTGAGCGGCGGCGAGGCCCAAAAGGTGGTCATCGCCCGGGCCCTGGCCCAGGAGCCTCACCTGCTGCTGTTAGACGAGCCGACCAGCAACCTGGATCTGCGCAACCAGTTGGAGGTCATGGAACTGCTCATGCAGGCGGTGCGCGACCAGGGCCTGGGCGCGGCGGTGTGCCTGCACGACATCAACCTGGCCCTGCGCTACCTGGACCGCATGGTCTTGATGAAGCAGGGGCAGGTGCACGCCCTGATCACCCCCGAGGAATTGACCGCCGACATCATTCGGCAAGTTTACGGCGTGGAAGCGGTGCTGGCCGAGGTGGAGGGCCACCGGGTGGTCATCCCCCGCAGCGCGTCCCCCCGCAAACAGGCCCGCCCCGCAACCCCGCACCATCACACCTAGGAGGCACTTGGGATGCACCCGGTAGATTTGTTTAAACGCCTTTGGATATGCGCCTTGGCGGGCCTGCTGCTTTTGGCCCTGCCCCCCCTTGCCCAGGCCGCGGATACCATCCAGGTGACCGACCTCACCGGGCGCAAGGTAACGGCGCCCCTGAACCCCTCGCGCATCGTGTGCTTGGGGCCGGGCTGCCTGCGCCTTATCGTCTATCTGGAGGCCCAAGACAAGGTGGTGGGCATCGAGGCACTGGAGAAGCGCTTCCCCCACGGGCGGCCCTATTACTACGCCAAGCCGGAACTAAGCAAGTTGCCGGTGATCACCCCCGGCGGGGTGCCGGCCATCAACAACCTGCCCGACCTGGAGGGTGTGCTAAAGGCGAAACCCCAGGTGGTGTTCGCCACCTATCTGCAAAAGGCCAAGGCCGACCAGCTGGAATCGCTGCTCAACATCCCGGTGGTGGTGCTGTCCTACGGCCCCTTCGCCTCCTTTGACAAGGTGGTGCTGGACTCCATCCTGTTGGCCGGGCGCATCCTGGGCAAGGACAAGCGGGCCCAGGCGTTGGTGGACCAGATGGAGGCATGGCAAAAGGACCTGGCCCGGCGCGGCAAGGCCGCCAAGCAGCGGCCCGGGGCCTACGTGGGCGGCATCGGCTTCAAGGGAGCCCACGGCCTGGAAAGCACCGACCCCCACTACCTGCCCTTCCGCTGGGTGGGGGCCAAGAACCTGGCCGCCTCCCAGAAAAAGGCCGGGCACGTCATGCTGGACAAGGAACAGCTTCTGGGCTTGAACCCGGAATACATCTTCGTGGACGGCGGCGGCCTGTCCCTGGTGGCGGCGGACTACGCCAAGAAGCCCGAGTTTTACAAACACCTGAAGGCCTTCCAAACCGACCGGGTGTACTTGCTGCATCCCTTCAACTGGTACACCACCAACCTGGGCACCGCCCTGGCTGACGCCTATGTCATCGGCAAGATTTTGCAGCCCGAGGAGTTCAAGGACGTGGAGCCCGCTGCCCAGGCCGACGTGATCTACACCTTCCTCCTGGGCAAGCCGGTGTACGCGGCCATGGCCAAGCGCTACGGCGCTCTGGGCAGCACGCCCCCATTCATGAAGGAATCCCAAAAATGAACCGGGCCAAGGCTGAATTTTTCGACGCCCAGGTGGCGGCCGGTTGGGCGGCCGAGGAATATGGCGACACCGAGCGCCCCAAGCTGGAGCGGTTGCTACAGCAGAGTGAATTGCAGCCGGGACACTGGGTGTTGGAGCCCGGATGCGGCACCGGACGCCTTAGCGAGGTGCTGGCCCAGGTGGTGGGCCCCACCGGTCATCTGGTGGCCACAGACATCAGCCAGGGCATGGTGACTGCCTGCCGCAAACGGGTGGCGGGGCTATCCTGGGTCAGGGTGGAGCGGCTCGCGGTGGAGGATTACCACGCCCCTGCGATCGGCTTCGACCGGGTGGTGTGCCATCAGGTGTTCCCCCACTTCGACGATCAGCCCGCCGCCCTGGCCCACATGGTGAAGCTGCTCAAGCCGGCGGGCGTGCTCACGGTGGTGCACTTCATGCCCAGCGCGGTGATCAACGACACCCACCGCAAGGCGGGCACGGTGGTGGAAAAGGACATGCTGCCCCCGCCCGAGGAAATGCGCCGTATGATAAAGCAGGCCGGGCTTGAATTGGAAACCCTGGCGGACGACGAGCTGGGCTATCTGCTCAAGGCCCGCTTGCCCTCCGCCTAGACAAGCTTGGATAAATTTTCCCAACGAGAGTTTTACAGGAGGCTTCAACCATGGCTGGATGCGAACTTACCCCTGAACAGATCGAAAAGGCGGTGGACTTCCACGGCCACTGGTGCCCCGGCCTGGCCATCGGCCTGAGGGCCGGCGAATACGTGCTCAACCACATGGGCCGGGCCGAGGACGAGGAGGTCGTGGCCCTGGTTGAGACCGACATGTGCGCGGTGGACGGCATCCAGTCCCTCACCGGCTGCACCTTTGGCAAGGGCAACCTGCGCTATCAGGACCACGGCAAACTGGCCTTCACCTTCTATCGCCGGAGCGACGGCAAGGGCGTGCGTTTGGTGTTCGACGCCAACCGCCTGGGCAGCCCGGACTCGGAATTCACCGAGTTGAACCGCAAGTGGCTGAAGGGCGAGGCCACCCCGGAAGAAGTGGAGAACCTCATGAAGATGCGCCAGGAGCGCACCGACGACATCATGGGTTCTGACCTTACCGAAATCTTCGAGGTCAAGGAGCCGGACGCGGCCATGCCTCACTCGGCCCGCATCCTCACCAGCCTGGTGTGCGAGGCGTGCGGCGAGTCGGTGATGGAGTCGCGCACCCGCCGTCTGGAAGGGCGCACCATGTGCATCCCCTGCTTCCAGAATCAGGGATAGTAGCGCGCTCCAGACTTCGCTGTTTTTCGCCTGCCCCCACCCAGTCAGAAACTTCACTGCCCCGCCCATTTGGGCGGTGCGAGGAGCACCACCATGCCCTCTCCCCTTGGGAGCAAGCGCGAAGCATCCGGCGAACAGGCCACTGGCGGCTCGCCCAACTTTCACCACGGCTTTTTATATCTGATCGGCTGCGGCCCGGGCGGCCCTCAAACCGCTACTCTCCAAGCTCTGGAAACCATACAGCGCATGGACGCCATCTTGGCCCCGGCCCGCCAGGCACGGCTGTTCGAGCAATACATCGGCGGCACCCCCGTCCCCTTCGACCCCTGGGAGGGGTTCTGGGATTACCAGGGCAAGCATTTCGCCACCCTCGGCCCCGAGGTAAGCAGGCTGTTCCGGCAAAACCGGGCCAAGCTGCTGGAGGAGAGGCTTGAGGAAATCCGGGCCATGCTGGACAAGGGCCTGGACGTGGGCCTGCTGGAGTTCGGCAATCCCTGCCTTTTCGGGCCTGGGCAAAGCTACGCCGAGCAGCTCAAACCCCAGGAGGTGATCGTGATACCGGGCATGGGGGCAGACGCGGCGGCCATGGCCGCCCTGAAGGCCAGCATCTTGCCCTCCCACGATGCCCGTTTCCTGCTCCAGGCCGCGCCCTTCGTGCTCACCGGCCAGGGGCTCAAGCCCGACATGTCCCTGGGCGAGCCCAGCCCCGAGGCCCAGGAGTTGCTGTCCCTGCTGGCCAAGCAGGAGCACAGCGCCATCTTCTACATGGCCCTGGCCGACGCGCCCCGCTTGTTCGAGTTACTGCGACGCCACCTGCCCGGCGACCTGCCCTGCGCGGCGGTGTATTGGGCCGGAGACCCGGAGCGCCAGCGGGTGCTCAGGGGCACCCTGGACACCCTGCCCGCCAAGCTGGCCGAGGATCCGGAGCGCTTCATGGGCCTGCTGCTCATAGGCCGCTTCCTGGAGGGGCAGCCCTTCACCGCAGCTCACAACCGCTCTCCGGCCATGGCCGAGGCCGCGCACGAGAAAAGCTGACCGGAGGGCCGCATGGCCCGGTCGGGTGATTCGCGGCCGGGCCCGGCGTGCTGTACTTGGGGTGTGAATCATCAGTCAAACGGAGCGATGACATGATATCCCCCAAGCAGAACGAAGCCTTTGAGAACTTCCTGGCCACGGTCAAGGAAAACGGCGTCCTGGACGAGGAGACCACCATCTTGGCCTTTTTGACCGCGGCCATGGCCATCCGTTGCCGTTACTGCGCCGAGCGTTTCATCGATTACGCCAAGAACCTGGGAATCAGCGACGAGAAGATGGGCGCGGTGGCGGCGGTGGCCATGTGCGTGCGGGCGGGCAGCGCCCGAGCCCTGGCCTTTGACCTAGCCGAAAAGCAGGACTGAGGGCCGCAAGGCAAAGGAGAGACCCATGAGCAGTGAAGAGCCCCAACCCAGGGCTGTATTCAGCGAGATACGTAAAGACTACCTGTCCCAACTGGCCCAGGCCTGGGGCGACATAGATTTCTCCACCCTGGGGGTGGAACTGGATGGCGACGCTGCGATCATCCCCTTTTTCGGCCTGCCCAACCGGGTGAGCCTGGATCAAGGTTTTCAGGATCATCGGGGAGAGCAGCCCTCCCACGCCACCTGCGTGGCCTTGGCCAAGTATCTTTTGCTAAACGCCGGGGGTCCCCAGTCGGGCGATGAATGGGTGGCCTTAAAGCAGTTCCCCGATGCCGCGCCGTTCGTGGAGGGCTTTGCCAACACGGTGGAGCGCAAGATCGCCAAGGAGTTCGTGGGCAAAGGCGAGGCCTTGGCCGCCGGGTGCGCCCTGTGGGGCGGAAAGGAGCACGACGCCGGGCTGTCCTATGATCTGGTGATGCGCCTGGACTCTCTACCCCGCATACCGCTGCTGCTGCTGTTCAACGACGAGGAAGACCCCTTCCCAGCCCAGTGCTCGGTTCTGTACCAGCAAGACGCTCCCCGCTATCTGGACATGGAGTGCCTGGCCATAATGGGCATCACCTTGGGCCAGCGCCTGGTGGCCGGCCTGAAAGGCGGCTCCAAGCATAAGCTGGTGGGTTAAGCCCATCTGAGCATCAAAAACGGTCCGGAACCGGGACGGGGATGCCGTTTCCCTACCCGGTTCCGGACCGCCGAGAGCCCCCAAAGCATCAGGCCGCTCTCTTGTGGGAGTTGGTGCCAAGCAGCCTAGAAGGCGATGGCCAACTGGCTGGTGATGGTGTCGCTGCTGTCGTCGTTGGTGTAGTCGCCGTGCAGGTATTCCAGGCTAAGCACGGTGTCGGGCAAAAACTCCCAGGAAGCCACCGCGCCCCAACGGGTTTCGGGAAACTCCTCGAACACATCGCCCGCCTTGCCGTACTTGACCGCAAAGGTCCACTGCTCCCAAGGCATCACCGCCAACTCCACGTTGAGGGCCCAGGGCTTGGCCTTGTGCTCGCCGGCGTACTCCAGTTCACCCTCCTTGAACTCGTCCAGGGCGGTGATGTATTCCGCCTGCAGGGCCAGCATCTTATAGCTGGCCGAAGCCATGAACGACAGGCCGCCCACCAGCTCGCTGAGTTGATCGCCCGGCACCTGCTCGCTCAGGAAGCCCGAAGAGGCGATGTTGTTGATATAGGCCACGCCCGCGGCGATGCTGCCATCGGGGATGACGCCCTCGGGGGTGCTGAACTGGGCGCGGGCGTAGTAGGTGTTGATCATGTTGTCCGGATCGTCGCTGAACTCATGCACGTCGGAATTGAAGATACCGGCGCCCACGTTGATCCAGTCGGCGGAGTAGCCGATCTCCACCGCGGAATCCTGGGTTTCGAACAGCTCCTTGGTGATGGGGTCGGAGATGAAGTAGCTCTCGAACAGACCCACCGCCGGGTAGATGCGCCCGGCCAGGAGGTACCAGGGAACATCGTCGGTCTGGCACAAGAGGATAAAGGCCTCGTCGATGTCCACCGGCTCGGTGCTGCCCTCTTCCCACAGGAAGTGCATCACCCCGGTGACGTACTTGTTGATGGCCGCCTCCACGAACAGCTCGGCGGTGGCCAGGGTGATGTCGGAGTTGCTCTGGTCACCCTTCTTGTTGCGGCTCATGCGCTCCCAGTTGGCCTCGACCTCCACCGCGCCATATAACTTCAGGCGCTTGCCCGCCTCGGAGAAGATGCCCTTGGGCAACTCCTCCCTGGTGCGCGACAGCTCCTGGGAGGCCTTGAGGGAGCGCCCGCTGGTGGCGCGGGCTTCCATGGCCACGTCGTTGGCCTTTTTGGCGTCTTGCTGAGCCTTATCCAGCTTCTGCTCCAGCTCCGACACCCGTGACTTGAGAGCCCTCAATTCGTTGAGCAGCTCCTGGTTGGTGGTGTCGGCGCTGAAGGCCAGGCTCGGCACCGCCAAAAGCAGGCCCATGGTGAGCAGAATAATTTTACTTGGCAAAGCCTTCACGTTTCCTAATCTCCCTTCATCGTTGTCACTCGGTCCGGCTTTTCCGGACCGGGTTAATCCCTTGCTTGGTGTTTGCAGCCGCAAGAGGCGCAGTCGCCCCCGCAGGTGCACGACTTGCCTTGCTTTGGCTCCTCAGGCAGCGCGATCGGTTCTTTGTGTTGCTTCTCAGGCACAGACCTCTCCTGTCCGAAATTTGCTTTCGGTTAATTAAGTTCGGTTTAATCAGCTAGTTGTCTCGACTATTGGGATGGAGGCAGGCGCCCGTTATCTGGGCTCACCCCAACAGAGGCCGGGCTCTTTTGCCCCGGCCGCGCTACGGGCCGCAAGTTTGGTTCATGATTTGTTTTCCTTGTCCAGGACCTCGCCGCCGGGGCGGCAGCAGGTGTGCGCCCGCGGGAACTCACCGCTCGCGCCGCAACCTCCTTCCCCGCAGCCGCATCCGCAACCCGAGCCTTGGCCCCTGGCGGTGCGCCACCAGCGGCGGCCCAGCCAAAAAGCCACCGAGGCGACGACCAAAGCCACGATCAGCAGATCAAGCATGTCCCTATCCCAATCCCAGGAGCTTGCCGCCCTGGTAGACCAACAGGGAGATCAAGTAGGCGGCCACGGTGGTGTAGGCCACCGCGAACAGGGCCCACTTCCAGCCGCCGGTTTCGTTGCGGATGACCGCCACGGTGACAAAGCAAGGGGCGTAGATCATTACGAAGAGCATCAGGGCGAAGGCCTTGAGCGGGTTCCATCCCGGCTCCTTGGCCAGCCGCTCGCTCAGGCCCACGGTGTCTTCCGGATCCACCTCACCCATGCTGTAGGCGGTGCCCAGGGTGGAGACCACCACCTCCTTGGCCGCGAAGCCGCCCACCAGGGCCACGTTGGTGCGCCAGTCGAATCCCAGGGGCGCGGTGACATAATGCAGGGCTCGGCCCATGCGCCCGGCCACGGAATGGGCCAGCTCGGCCTGGCCTTTCTGGTATTCGACATCCTGGCGAAGCTTCTCGCTGGCTGCCGTCTGCACCTTGGCGTCCCAGGCCGCGGCCTGGTCCTCGGGCAAGGTGGGGAAGCTCATCAGGGCCCACATGAGAATGCTGATGCCCAGGATCACTGTGCCCGCCTTCTTGATGTACTGCCAGGTGCGCTCCCAGGTGTGGATCAGCAGGCCGCGCAGGGTGGGCAGGCGGTAAGGCGGCAGTTCCATGACAAAGGGAGAGGTCTCCCCCTTGAGCACCGTCCAGCGCAGGATGCGGGCGGCGATGAGGGCCAGGCCCCAGGAAACCAGGGTGAGGGCGAAAAGCATCTGGGCCTCGCGGGCGGCGAAGAAGGCCCCGATCAACAGGGCGTACACCGGCAGCTTGGCCCCGCAGTTCATCATGGGCACGGTGAGGATGGTGGCCAGGCGCGCCTTGGGATCGCGCAGGGTGCGGGCGGCCATGACTCCGGGCACCGCGCAACCGCCGCTGATGCCGCCACTGACGATCATAGCCATCACGCTGTTGCCGTGCAGGCCGAAGTTTCTCAGCACCCGGTCCAGCAGGTAGGCCACCCGGGCCAGGTAGCCGGTGTCCTCCAGGATGGCGATGGTGAAGAACATGAACATGATCAAGGGAACGAACCCCAGGACTCCGCCCACGCCGTCGATGATTCCGCTGATGACCAGGGATTTTACAAAGCCGTCGGGTATGCCCGCCTCGGCGACCCCGCCCAGCCAGCCGAACAGCTCCTCCAGCCAGCCCACGGGGATTTCGCTGGCCCAGAAGACGAACTGGTAGATGCCGTAGAGCACCGCTAGCAGGATCAGGGGCCCCACCAGGCGGTTGGTTAGCACCTTGTCGATCTTGTCGCTCAGTTCCAGACGCTGAGCCCTGGTTTCCTGCACCGCTTGGCGGTAGATGCCGCCGATGAAGCCGTAGCGGTAGTCGGCTATGACCCCCTCGGGATCGTCGTCCATGGTCAGCCTCAGGTGATCGCTGAGCTTTTGGCGCAGGGGCTCCATGTGCCCGGCCAGGCCGGGGTCCTGGGAAACCTGCTTTTGCACTTCAGCGTCGTTTTCCAAAAGCTTCAGAGAAACCCAGCGGGCGCCAAGGGGCGACCAAGCCAGGCTGTTGCCGTTGAACTTGCCGGTCAGCTCCAGCAAAGCTTGGTCCACATCCGGGCCGTAGGAAAGCTCCAGGGGGAGCCATTGCTTTTGGCGGAGGGCGGTTTCCACCGCCTCGCCCAGCAGCTGCTTAACTCCCTTGCCCTTGCGGGCCACGGTGCACAACACCGGCACGCCCATGAGGCGGCTGAGCTTTTCGGGGTCGATGTTCAGCCCCCGGCTCTCGGCCACGTCCATCATGTTCAGGGCGATGACCAGGGGCACCCCCAGCTCCATGAACTGCACCGCCAGATACAGATTGCGCTCCAGGTTGGCCGCGTCCACCACGTCGATCACCACGTCGGGCTTCTGCTTGATGATGTAGTCCCTGGCCACCAGCTCTTCCATGGAGTAGGCGGTGAGGCTGTAGGTTCCCGGCAGGTCCACCACCTCCACGTCGTGGCCGCCCAGGGAAACATGTCCCCATTTTTTCTCCACGGTCACGCCGGGGTAGTTGCCCACGTGCTGGCGTGCCCCGGTGATGGCGTTGAACATGGAGGTCTTGCCGGAGTTGGGGTTGCCCGCCAGGGCGATGGTTATCTTTTCTCCCGACATGCCTAGACCTCCTCTGCCTGAACCAGGATGTGGTCCGCTTCGTTGTTGCGCAGGGTGAGGTTGTAGCCCTTGAGCTTTATCTCCACCGGATCCTTGAGCGGCGCACGGCCCATGACCGTGAAGACGGTGCCCGGCACGATCCCCATGTCCCGGATGCGCCGCCCCATCTCGCCGCCCACGGTTATCTTTTTGATCACCGCCTGCTGGCCCACGCGCAGCATTCTTAATGTTTCAAAATTTTCCAATGCTTCTCTCCCGTGGCTTGCTTAGTTGAATCCCAGATTGATGAAACGTTCGCCCTTGAATCCCTTGAGGGTCTGCTCCAGAGACCCACAACCTGTCTGGCGCAAGGCGCAGAAGGGCTTGGAGCAGCGCTTGCACTCTTTTTTGACGGCGTTGAGGGCGGCGTGGGAGTTGATGGAGGTTATGAACACCACCAGATCGGCGTTGGCCACGCGCTGCTTGAGGCGGCGGTTGCCGTTGCGCAACTTTCCGGTGTGAAATTCGCACTCACCCCCCAGGCGGCTGACCGTTTCGCGGTAGCCCGGCTCCAGGCGATCCAACCCGCCGACGATCATCACCTTGCGGCCCTGTAGGGGGCAGTGTTCGCAGACCTGTTGCCCACACGAACCTGGGGCGGCGCAGGCCTTGTTTACCGAATATTTGCCTCTGCGGGTTGAAGATGCCCGGCTCTCCACGTTAACCATCTCCTATTTAATTAGGCACGTCTAACTTTATGGTCAGAAAAATACCCGCCAGAGACCGTTTGCGATGTCGCCTTCAGGTTCGGCGGGTTAACTTATTTTGTTAGATAGCACTTACTTTTTAACGTGTCAATAATTTTTTACGTAACGCTGCACAATGCAAGCTTAGTGATTGTCCCGCCCTAGCGGCCCGGAGTTGGCCACGTTATTTTTAGCGGCCAGCGCAGCGCCAGAAAGAAAATGCCGGTCTTGCCGCCGCCTTGCTAAATTTCAATATAAACATGCCTATCCATAGATAAACATCATTTGACAGCCCGACCGCGAAATAGTATGTCATCTGTGACATAATGTCATTTATGACATATTTAGCGATCCTTGGTTTGGACCGGATGCCCCACCGGCCGACAATCCTGAATGTGAATGCTGTGGAGCCCAAAATGGCTGATCCTTCCCTGATTCTCAACGGCAAGGCCGTAGAGTTCCAACTAGGCCAAACCATCCTGGAAGCGGCCCTGGCCCAAGGGGTGCGCATCCCTACCCTTTGCTATCTCAAGGGCTGTTCGCCCACAGGCGCCTGTGGCATCTGCGTGGTGGAAGTGGCCGGAAGCGACCACCTGATGCTCTCCTGCTCCACCCCGGCCGAAGCGGGCATGGACATCAAAACCGACAGCGCGTGGGTGTACACCTCCCGGCGCAAGACCCTGGCCGATCTGGTGGCCTCGGGCGACCACAACTGTTTCGTCATGGACCTGCCGCCCGACCAATGGAGCGAGCGCCAGTTCGAGGTGATGCTCAAGCCCTGGCACGATCAGGTGTGCCCGGCCCACGGCGACTGCCGACTGCAAGACCTGGTGGTGGAGTACGGCGTGAGCCTGCAAAGCCAGGAGGCAGCCCCGGCGGAGCGCCCCCTGGACGACAGCCACCCGGTGATCATCCGCGACTTCAGCCGCTGCATCCAGTGCGGCCGCTGCGTGCAGGCCTGCAACCAAATTCAGGTAAACCGGGCTCTTCCCGCACCCGAAACCTGGGAACCGGGCAAGCAGAACGGCTGGCTGCCCGTGGCCGACTACGACAACTGCACCCACTGCGGCGAGTGCGTGCAGGCCTGCCCGGTAGGAGCCCTGTTCGAGCGCAAGGCCTACGGGCGCATCCACGGACATGAGGCCACCAAGGTGCGCACCACCTGCCCCTACTGCGGGGTCGGCTGCCAGCTATGGCTGCGCGTGAAGGACGGCAAGGTGATCAAGGTCACCGGCGTGGAAGGGGCCCAGCCCAATAGGGGCCGCCTGTGCGTCAAGGGCCGCTTCGGCTACGACTTCATCCACAGCCCCGAGCGCCTGACCACGCCTCTTATCAAACAGAACGGCGAGTTCCGTGAAGCCTCCTGGGACGAGGCCCTGGACTTGGTGGCCAACCGCTTCCTGGAGATTAAACAGAAACAC
>JAHIQI010000048.1 GCA_018902755.1 Pseudomonadota bacterium
CGTTGGTCATGGCCGGAATGTGGTCGATTTGGGTAAAGGAGTAGACGAGGGCTATGGTGCCCACAAAGGTGAGCGTAGGCCGCCGGAGCGGGATTATGGGCCGGGGAGGCGTTGCGCGCCACGGGTGGGGCCGCCGCCGGGGCCGGGTTGTTGCGGGACCGGGAGGGGGGCGCGCCGTTCTCGCCGCCGCCCGACCGCTCCAGGCCGGAGATGATCTCGGCCAGGCTCACCACCGGCTTGACCTGGGTGAGTTTGAGCAGGGTCATCTCCATGACCAAGCGGGGCTGGGAGGCCCGGCGGAACAGGTCCTCGCTGGCCGCCAGATGGTCGAAAATCTCGTGCAGGGTCTCGGGGCTGTGGGGCCCGGCCTGGGCGCGCAGGGCGGCCATCTCTTCGGGGGTCAGGCCGAAAAGGTCCGCCCCCTCGGGCGCGGCCTTGGCCGCGGCCAGGTTGCGGAAGTGCTCCTGCAACGCCGCGTAAAAGGCCTGCATCTCCCCACCGGCGGCATACACCTGGCTCACCAGGTCCAGCACCTCGCCCGCCTCCCCGGCCAACACCGCGTTGGCCGTGGCGGTGACCAGTTCCCGGTCCACCAGGCCCAAAAGCTCAACCACCTCGGGGTGGGTCATGGACTCCTTGCCCGCGGCCAACACCTGATCCAGCAGGCTGAGTGAATCGCGCACGCTGCCGTCGGCCTCCCTGGCCATCAGGGCCAGGCTCTCGGCGGGCAGGCTAAGGCCCTCGGCGGCCAGCACCTTGCGCAGGTGATCGGCCAAGACCCTGGGCGGCAAGCGCCGGAAATCGAAGCGCTGGCAGCGGCTGAGGATGGTGAGCGGCACCTTGTGCACGTCGGTGGTGGCCAGGATGAAAACGGCGTGTTCGGGCGGCTCCTCCAAGGTCTTTAGCAGCGCGTTGAACGCCGCCTTGGAGAGCATGTGCACCTCGTCCAGGATGGTCACCCGGTAGCGGCCCGACTGGGGATGGTAGCGAATCATCTCGCGAAGCTCGCGCACGTCCTCCACCCGGGAGTTGCTTGCCGCGTCGATCTCCTGCACATCCACCGCGCGGCCCTCGCTGATCTCCAGGCAGTGGCCGCACTTGCCGCAGGGGGTGGCGGTGGGGCCGTGTTCGCAGTTCAGGGCCTTGGCCAGGATGCGGGCCACGGTGGTCTTGCCCACCCCGCGCGGGCCGGTGAAGCAAAAGGCGTGGGCCAGGCGGCCGCTTTCCAGGGCCCCGGCCAGGGTCCGGGTCACGTGCTCCTGGCCAACCACCTCTTCGAATGTGGCAGGCCGGTGCTTGCGGGCCAGGACCAGATAGCTCACGCGCCCCTCCAGGGCTGGGGTGGATAATTGCCCGAAATTTCAGGCCAATTCAATAGATACGCAGGGATAAAGATAGCATCACCGACCCGAGGCTGTCAAATGGTCAGCAGCCGGCCGCCCCGGTCGGGGCGTGAAGGCGAAAAGCGGTGTTACTCGCCGCCCTCGCCCGAGCCGTCGTCCACCGGCTCCACCGGGCCCTTGCCGGTGCGCCACAGGGGCAGCACCCGGCCGCCGCCGGTGGGGGGTTTGATCTGGCGGTTCTGGCCCGCGCCGCTCAGGCGCTCGCGGGTCCAGCGCTTCAGGCGGCGCTGGATCTCGCCGGGCTCGTAGAAGCGCATCCAGTCTTCCTGGTAGTGCCACAGCTCCGGCTGGTTCTGCTTGTAGGCCACCTCCACCTCCTCGGGGTCCAGGCAGGCGGGGTAGAGATAGTCCATGTCCTTGAAGGCCCAGTCTTCCCGGGAGAACTTGAGCAGGGCCATGCGGTAGCCCTGGTGACGGAAGTCCAGGAGCACCTGCCCGGCCATCTGGCGCACCAAGCGGTCCTCGCCCTCGTCCATGAAGCGCTCGCCGATGATCTTGAATACGTGCTCGGAGCTTTCGGGGTGCTTCAGGCCGATGGAGGCCAGGGAGCGCAGGGCCAGGTCCCGGGCCGACCAACCGGCGGCTTGGTCGCGGGCCACGGCGGTGAGCCAGGGAATGGCCGAAGCCCCCACCCTGCCGAAGATGGAGGGCAGCAGTTCGGTGACCCAGTCGCAGTCAAAGGCGTCGGCCCAGCGCAGGGCGGCCACCAGGGGCAAAACCGTCTCCTCGCCTCCCCGAAGGCCCAGGGCGTAGGTGGCGTGCACCACGGCCCACCAATCGGGAAGGTCGGCCAACCAACTCTGCTTGTCCATCACCATCTGGCCCAGATAGGGGGCCAGGCTGTCGCGGAAGGCCAACTCCTCCACCGCTTCCCTGGGCAGCCGGTCCTCGGCGGTGAAAATGGCCTCGAAAAGCTGGTCATCGGCCAGCCCGGCGTAGTAATCTCGCTCCACGGTGTACACTCCAGACAAGGAGAGCGCCAAAACGCCCGGCATGGGCGCTATGCTGCCTCAATTACAGACTATACCCCAGCCCCCTGGGGTGCACAACTTATCCCCGCCTTGCTGGGTGGGCAGGAGGAAAGCAACATGGCCGTAGTTCAGTTCACCATCGTCCCCCTGGGAACCGGCACCACCAGCCTCAGCGCCTACGTGGCTCAAGTGCACAAGGCCCTGGATGAATCGGGCGTAAAACACAGCCTGACCCCCATGGGCACCGTGCTGGAAGGCCCCCTGGACGAGCTTTTGGCGGTGATCCGCCAGATGCACGAGCTGCCTTTTGCAGCGGGCTCCCAGCGGGTCATGACCCTTATCAACATCGACGACCGCCGCGACAAGACAGGCACCATCGAACAGAAGCTCAAGAGCGTACACGACAAGCTCTAGGAAGCAAGACGCTTTCTGAGGACTCGGGCCTTATGCTATTCTGCGGTTGATACTTTCAACTAGGGGATAACCTGGCCATGATCCGCTGGCGCAGCTTATGGGGATGCCGAACCGCCCTGGCGGTCCTGATAGTTTTTTTGTCCGTGTTCCTGGCGGCTTGCGCCAAGAACCCGGTCACCGGTCAAGAAGAGTTGGCCTTCATGAGCGAGCCCCAGGAAATCGCCATGGGGGCCCGCTACTACCCGGAAGTAATCCAGCTCAACAACGGCACTCCGCCGGAAGACCCCCAGCTTCAGGCCTACGTAAGCCGGGTGGGCGGCCGCCTGGCCAGGGTGAGCCACCGCCCCAACGTCCCCTGGCAGTTCACGGTGGTGGACTCCAGCCAGATCAACGCCTTCGCCTTGCCCGGCGGCAAAATCTGCATCACCCGGGGGCTGATCACCAAGATGAGCAGCGAGGACGAGCTGGCCGGGGTGCTGGGCCACGAGATCGGCCACGTCACCGCCCGCCACGCGGTGGCCGCCTACACCCGCCAGGTGCTCATGGCCGGGGCCATGCTGGGCCTGACCATCGCCCTGAGCGACAACGACTACGCCCCGGCCCTGTTGGCCGCCGCCGGGGTGGCGGGCGGCCTGATGATGCTCAGCTACTCCCGGGACCAGGAGCGCCAATGCGACGAGCTGGGCTATCAATACATGACCAAGGCGGGCTACAACCCCCTGGCCATGGTCAACACCTTCGAGCTGTTCAAGAAGATGCAGAAAAGCGAACCCGGGGTGATAGAGGGCATGCTCTCCAGCCACCCCCTGCCCCGGGAGCGCATCACCGCCGCCGAAAAGCGGGCCCTGTCCTCCCCGCTCAGCGCCAGGCCCTTCCACACCGCCGAGTTCAACCGCAGCCTGGCCCTGCAAAGGGGCCGCGCCCCGGCCTATGCGGCCATGGACAAGGGCAACGCCCTGGCCCGCAAAAAACTCTGGAGCCAGGCCGAAGCGCAGTACAAAAGAGCCATCGCCCTGTACCCCAAGGAGAGCATGTTCTACTCGCGCCTGGCCATCGCCCAGATGCAGCAAAAGCAGAACCGCCAGGCCCTGGCCAACGCCCAGCGGGGGGCACGCCTGAGCTGGGGCAACTTCTACCCCACCTTTATTTTGGGCATGGTTGAGGTCCGGCAAGGCGATTACCGCGCCGCCGCGGCCGCCCACCGGCAGGCGGCCAAGATCCTACCCGACCACGTGCTCAACAACTTTTTGCTGGGATATTCCTACGACAAGCTGAAGCAGCCCCAAAACGCGGCCAAGTACTACCGCAAGGTGTCCAGCGCCTCTCCCAAAAGCGACGTGGGCCAGGCGGCCCAAAAGCGCCTAATCCAGATGGGCTACAAGTAAGCCGGGCGCGAGCGCCGGACAGGGTCATGGAGTGCCGTGGCGAGGCGTCCGGCAAGCGAAAGCCGCGGGCGTAGCCTTCACTACGCCCTGGCTTGGGTGAAGCCGACAAAGCAGCTTGGTGCTTCCTGGCGATAATAGCCGGCACAGCCAGAGGCCGAAGGGCAAGGCGGCAGGCGAACGAGAGACGCAGGCGTAGTGTACCTACGCCGAGGACCGAGTGACGCCTACAACGCAGCCATGCGGCCTCTGGCTGTGCCGGGCTAGTTGATCACCCACACCGCGCAGTCGGTGGCATTATGCACGATGGAGTTGCTCACCGAGCCGAACAGGAACTCCTCGGCCTTGGACACCCCGCGCCGCCCTACCACTATTGTGCCGAAGCCTCCCTGGCGCTGGGCGGCCATGATGGTTTCGGCGATGGTGCGGCCTCCCGACTCTTCCAGGCGGGTGCTCACGTTGTAGGCGGCGATGCGCGCCCCCACCAGTATCTGACGGGCCTCTTCCAGGCGGTCCAGGAGCAGCTCCTTGCGCTGGGCGGCGGCGGCCGCGCGCTCTTCCTGCTTGGGGTGGGCGTCGGGCTCCGGGGCCTGGTACACGGACATGATCCGAACCCGGCAGGCGTCGGAGCCGCCCAGCACCCCGGCCAGATAACGCACCGCATCCAGGGAGCTGTCGTGCTCGTCCACCGTGGCCAAAATACGGTTCCAAATGGGCATCACGCCTCCTCCCCCTGGGGCAGCTCGGCAATGGCCGGAGTAAGCTCGGCCATCAATTCCTCCACCCTCTCATAGAATACCGCGGCACCGTTGGAGAAGTGCAACAACACGTTGTTCAGGCTCTCGGGCAGGTAGGGGTAAATCTTCTTCAGGTTCATCAAGCGGTTCTTGATCACCGGGGAAAAGTCCTCGGGCCGCAGTTTTTCCTCCGCCTGGGGATATTCCTGGCGCACCCAGTGGTATGTGATGTCGCGCCGGGCCACGGCATAGGTGAGCACGTTGCCCAGGCCGAACAGGTCCAGGCCGTAGGGGTTCTGCTTGAACTCGAACTTGTAGTCGAAGTCGATCCAGGGCCAAGCCCCGCTAGCCTCGTCCACGAACAGATGGTCGCGCCGAATGTCGCCGTGGTGGGCGCCCTGGTTGTGCAGCCAGCCGATGGCCTCCAGGGCCACGGACAGCTTGGTGAGCACCCCGCGCATGTGACGCTGAAAATACTCCTGGTGGTCGCACTCGAGCTTTTGCAGGTGCTGGTCCAGGGGGCCGCCGTGGATGCGCTCCAAGACCCGCACCAGGTTGCCCGCCTCATCGCGCAGGGTGATGCCCTGCATGAAGTTGGGGTTGCCCTTGACCATGGCCAGGATGCGGGCCTCCTTGGCCGGGGAGCGGTAGCAGCGCACCTTGATGCCGCCCCTGGAGATGTCGAACTCCTCGAAGAACTCCAGCTTGAGTATCTTGGCGCTGCCGTCCTCCCAGTCCACGGCCCGCTTTACCCAGTACTTGGGCTGCTCGTCCAGGCCGAAGCGCCCCTCGTACTCGGTGCCTTTTAGCACGAAGCGCCGCCCCTCCACCTCCAACACGTCGCCCAGTTCCAGGTTCATGAAGTTGGTGGTGTCGGTGATCAGGCGCGCCTGGCGCAGACTGCGGCCGGTCAACTCCCGGGCGCGCTCCAACAGCTCGGGGGCATCACGCATAGAGCCCGCCTAGTGCCACACCGGCACGCTGGGGAAGCGGCCGGGATCGGTGTGGGGAATGAAACGGGCCGCGGAAAAGCGGTTCATGAGCGCCTGGTTCACGTTCAGCTCCAAATAGGTAAGCCGCCCCACCACCGCCTCCACCTGGGGCCGGACCTCCGGCTCCAACAAGAGCTTGCGGCACCCGGCCAGGGAGGAGTTGCCCAAGGGGATGAAGCGTTCTCGGGGAAGGTCGGGCAGCATGCCCAGGGTGATGGCCGTGTCCGGGTCGATGACGTTGCCAAAGGCCCCGGCCACGAAAAAGGCGCTGAGGTCGCTGAACTCCAGCCCCACCTCCTTTAGCACCGTGCTCAGGATGGTGTACATGGCCGCCTTGGAGCGCAGCAGGATGTCTATCTCCACCTCGTCCACGTAGATGGCCTCGCCGGTGGCCGACTCCGAGGCCGTGGCCACGATGTAGGCCCAGCCCTCCTCGCTCTCGAAGACGCGGGGGTGGTCGTAGATGCGGAACTTGCCCCGCATGTCCATGATCCGGGTCAGGTAGAGCTGGGCCAAAAGCTGCAACAGGCCCGAGCCGCACAGTCCCTTGGGACTCACCGCCACCCCGTCCGGGCCGGGGATGATCTTCAGGGTGGGCTCGTAGGTGACGGGGTCTATCTTCACTCCCTCGATGGCCCCCGGCTGGGCCAGGATGCCCATCTTGGCCACTCCGCTCTCCAGGGCCGGCCCCGCCGCCCCGGCGCAGGCCACCAGCCAGTCGCGGTTGCCCAGCACCACCTCGGCGTTGGTGCCCACGTCCACCAGGATGGCCAGGTCCTCGCGCTGGTGCAGGTCCGCGGCCACGATGCCCGCCACCAGGTCCCCGCCGAAGTAGGAGCCCACGTTGGGGAGCATCCAGCCCACCGTGGCGGGCCCCAGCTCCAGTCCCACGTCGCTGGTGTAAAAGGGGCTGGGCCGATTGACCAGGGGGATGTAGGGCTCCCTGGGTATGGACTGCACGTCCAGGCCCAGGAAGAAATGGGTCATGGTGGTGTTGCCCGCGGCCACCAGCCCGGCCACCTCCTCCACCCCGCGCCCGGCCTGGGCGCACATGTCGGCGATGACCTTAGCGGCGGCCTCCACCAGCATTTGGTGCAGGCGCTGCCCACCGCCGGGCTGGGCCGCCGCGTGGATACGGGTGAGGATGTCCGCCCCCAACTGAGTCTGGGGGTTGAGGCAGGTGCCCTTGGCCAGCTCCGCGCCGTCGGCCAACTCGTGCAAGGTGGCCTGCAAATGGGTGGAGCCCACGTCCAGGGCCACGCCCAGGCCCTCGCGCCCCCACAGCTCGGGCGGCACCTCCTGGGCCCGGGCGGCCAGCTCCTCGCCGGGCGCTTGGGCGGTGGCGTCGCCTGGCTCCACCTCCACCAAGACCGGACCGGCCGGGCCGGTGCAGACGGTGGCGGTCACCTTGTACCCCGCCTGGCGCATGACCTGGGCGAAGCCATCCAAACGGCCCACCGGCGCGGCGGGCCAGCCGCCCTCCCCACGGGCCAGGGCCTTGCCCAATCGGTCTATGGTCGCGGTGTTGTCGCCCAGACTGGGCGGGGTGAGCTCCAGGAAGTATTTGCGGCAGTCGCTCATGAATTTTCCTCGGCGCGGGCGTGTTGGCAAATGTTGGCAGCATGCGCAGCGAAAGTCAAACCATTGGCCGCCTACCAGCGCGGGGTGTATTTTAAAGCCCATGCGCTACCAAGGCCCCATCTACCGCCCGCCTTCCGAGGCCGACAGCCTGCTGGTGCAGGCCACGGTGGGCTGCCCCCACAACAAATGCAGCTTCTGCATGACCTATAAGAAAGGACCACCCTTCAGGGTGCGGCCCGTGTCCGAAATAGTGGAGGACCTGACCGAGGCCCGGCGCGAGCTGGGGCCGGGGGTGCGCACCCTGTTCTTTCCGGCTGGCGACAGCCTGGCCATGCCCACCGGCGAGTTGGCCGCCATCTGCGCCGAGGCGGGCGAGTTGTTCCCCCGCCTGGAACGCATAACGGTGTACGCCGGGGTGAAGAGCATCCTAAAGCACGGCCCCGAGGGCCTGCAGCGGCTTCGGGCTGCCGGGCTAATGCGCCTGCACGTGGGCCTGGAGAGCGGCCACGACCCCACCCTGCTGCGGGTGAAAAAGGGAGTGACCAGCGCCCAGCAAGTGGAGGCCGGGTGCATGGCCCTGGAGGCGGGACTGGAGCTGAGCCTGTACGTTATGCTGGGCCTGGCCGGGCCGGAGGACTCCCTGGCCCACGCACAGGCCACGGCAAGGGTGGTCAACGCCGTCAACCAGGCCGGAGCGCCGACCCTCAGGCTGCGCACCCTGCTGCCCAAGATCAACACCCTGCTCTTGCACCAGATCAAAAAGGGCCGATTCACCATGTGCACCCCCCAACAGACCCTGGACGAGGCCGGGGCCATCATCGCCGCCCTGAGCGGCCCCCTGAGCCTGCACAGCGACCACTACACCAACCATCTGAACCTGGCCGGGCATCTGCCCCAGGACCGGGAGCGCCTTTTGGGGCAGATCGAGGCAGCCATGAGTCTGCCCCGCAGCGCTTTCCGGGCGGATTTCGTGGGCACCCAATAGCCTCCCCTTGAGTGGCCGGGTGAGGGGTGTTATAAAACAAGATTAGCCGTCCGCGCCAATGCCGGACTGACTCGAAGAAGGGACAGGCATGATTTCTTCCTACGACGACATGGGGCCCCGCATCGACCTCGGGGGAGACAGCACACCTCCGGAAGCGCATGGCGCCACCCGTAATCCCAACCCGCCCAGGATCCCCGGCGCCGCACCCGCGCCGCCGCGTATCACGCCCAAGAGCAGCCCCGGCGCCCTGGGCCTGGTCAGCCTTATGCTCTCCCTGTTGGCCCTGTGCGTAGCCATATGGGGCCTCCTCAGCCAACCGGAGATGATCCCCCAGCCGCCGATGTCGCCCTCGGTGATACCCGGAGCCACGGCCGAGCGGGTGGCCAAGCTGGAAAAGGACGTGGGTGATCTCATGCTGCGCATGGTCACTCTGGAGAAGGAGATCAAGGCGGTGGCCTCCAAGGCCGGGTCGGTGACCAAGCTCACCGAGCTGTCCAGCCGGGTGGCCGGGCTGCAAGATCGCCTGGACGCCCTAACCGTGGAGCGCAAGATCGCGGGCCTGGAAAAGAAGGCCCCCGCCGCCGCGCCCGCCGCTGCCGCCCCTGCCGCCCAGGCAAAGGCCGCCCCGCCCCAGCCGGAAGAAAAGGCCCAAGAGAAGGCCGCCGAGCCTGAGCGGCAAAAACAGATTTACACCGTGCGCCGGGGTGACACCCTGTTCACCATCGCCCAGCGCTACAAGGTAACCATGCGCGACCTCAAGTCCTGGAACAACCTGCGCAGCAACATGGTGATGATCGACCAGAAGCTGGTGATCTACAAGTAAGCCAGGCACCCCCACAAAAGTATCGGCCCGCCCTCGCCTTGCGGCAGGGGCGGGCCGTTGGTTTTTAGCTGGCCGGAGGCCTAGACTTTTTCAAACACGTAATTGAGTTGGCCGTTGGGGAGTTGGTTGACCCGGGTCACCATCTCCATGCCGATCTTCACCTCTTCGAAGGGCACCTCGCCGATGCGCCCGAAGACCTTGAAGTCGCCGTAGTCCAGCACCGCGATGGCGTAGGGAAGGTCCTCGCCAAAGCCGATGGGCGCGTACATAAGCTCGCTGAAAGTCATCAACTTGCCCGCGCCCTCCACCATGAACCATTCCACCGGCTCACCCGGGCAAGCAAAGCAGTCGGCCCGAGGCGGGAAAAACTTCTGCCCGCACTTGGTGCACTGGGTGCCCGCCACCTTGCCCTCTTCCAGATAGCCGATGAAATCGTTGATCTTGGTCACCGCGGTGAAGCTCACCGTGCCGAATTTGCTGAAACGGGTGTCCATTTCCGGTTTA
>JAHIQI010000049.1 GCA_018902755.1 Pseudomonadota bacterium
CAGCTTCCACTTCCCGGCCATGCTCTTGATCCTCTACTCCTTCCGCCTTTTCATCCGCATGAACACCGACGGCTGGTTCAAGCGCTGGCAGGGAGTCTGGATCCTGGGCATATACCTGGTCTATCTGGGGCTGCAATACGGCCTTAATCTGGGGTAGTCCCCCGCTCCGGTCCGGTGGAAACCGCCTAGAACAGGCCCAGGAGCATCTTGGTGGCCACCAGGATCAGGAAGGCGGCGAATATCTTCTTGAGGGGGCCGGTAGGAATGCGGTGGGCCAGGCGGGCCCCCAAGGGGGCGAAGAACACGCTGACCAAGGCGATGCCCACCAGGGCGGGCAGATACACGAAGCCCAGGCTGTGGGCGGGCAGGCCGGGTTCTCCCCAGCCGTTGACGATGTAGCCCGCCGCCCCGGCCAGGGCGATGGGCAGGCCGATGGCCGCCGAGGTGCCGATGGCCCGGTGGATGGGCAGGTTGCACCAGGTCATGAAGGGCACGCTGAGCGATCCCCCGCCGATGCCCACCAGGGCGCTGACCCCGCCGATGAACAGGCCCACCAGGCTGGTGCCGGTCCAGCCGGGCACGTGGCGGCTGGGCCTGGGCCGGGCCTCCAGGAGCATCTGCAGGGCCACCAGGTACAGAAACACCACGAAAAAGGCGACCAAAAAGCGGGTGGAGAGCTGGGCGGCCACCCAGGAGCCCAGATATGTCCCGGCCAGGATGCCCCCGCTGATGCGCAGAACTATGGACCAGTCCACCGCGCCGCGCTTGTGGTGGGCCCGAAAGCTGCTGATGGAGGTGAACACGATCACCGCCAGGGAGGTGCCCAGGGCTATGTGCAGGACGTTGCCTGGGGCAAGGTTGGTCGCCTCCAGGTAAAAGGCCACCGCCGGGACGATGACGATGCCGCCGCCCACGCCCAACAGTCCGGCCAGGACGCCGCTGAAGGCGCCCACCGCCGCGAAGATCAACCAGGGAATAACCGCTTCCATGCCGCGCTCCCATGGGGAATCAGGAAAAAATTCGGCTAAGTGTACCCCCGCCGGCCGGGCGAGGCAAAAAAGGCGGGGCCGGGCCGCCTGGCCCGCCCCGCCTCGCAACTATCGGTTTTCAGGCTTTAAGAAGCCTTGGACTTGCCCCGGCCCTTGCGCTCGTCGATGTCGCCGGGATACATCACCGCCTCGTGGCCCCGTTCGCCGGTGCGGATGCGCACCACCTCGTCCACCGGGTAAACGAAGATGAGCCCGTCGCCCGCCGCGCCGGTGCGCCCGGCGGCCAGGATGGCTTCGATGGTCTCGTCCACGTTGTCTTCGCTCAGGATGATGTTCATCTGCATCTTGGGCAGCATGTCCACCTGGTAGGTGCCCGAGCGCCCGGCCAGGGTGATGCCGCCCTGGCGGCCCTGGCCGCGGATCTCGAAGACGTTCATGCCCCGGATGCCGATGGCGTTCAGGGCGTCCTTGACGTCGTTGAGCTTGTCCTCGCGGATGATGGCCTCGATCTTTTTAAGCATGATTCAGACCTCCCTTATCCCTCCTAAGAATAAGCTCGTTCACCGTGGCCGCTGATGTCAAGGCCAACTTCTTCCTCGTGCAGGCCCACCTTGAGTCCGATGCTCATGTTCAGCGCCTTGGCCACCACGTAGGTGACGCTGAAGGAGAAGATCATGGTAACCACCGTGGCCAGGATTTGCACGCCCAACTGGGAGGGGTTGCCGTGGAACAGGCCGTTGGCCCCGCCGGGGTTTATGGCCGTGGAGGCGAACAGGCCGGTGGCGATCATGCCCCAGGTGGAGGCCATGCCGTGGCAGGCGAACACGTCCAACGACTCGTCCAGGCCCCGCTGCTCCCGGAAGCGGATGGTGTAGTAGCTGATGGGCGCGGCCACCGCCCCGATGACCAGGGCGGCCATGGGCGAGACGAAGCCCGAGGCCGGGGTGACCGCGGCCAGGCCCACCACCATGCCGGTGACCAGGCCCAGGGTGGAGGGGCGTCCGTCCAGCCAGGACAGGAGCATCCACACCAGCCCGGCGGCGGCCCCGGAGGTGTTGGTGGTCAAAAGGGCGTTCACCGCCACGCCGTTGGCGGCCAGGGCGCTGCCCCCGTTGAAGCCGAACCAGCCCACCCACAGCAGACCGGCCCCCAGCACGGTGTAGGGGATGCTGTGCGGCTCCAGGGGGATGTGGCCGAAGCCCTTGCGCGGGCCGATGACCATGGCGAAGGCCAGGGCCGAGCAACCGGCGGCCACGTGGACCACGGTGCCCCCGGCGAAGTCCAGCACGCCCATTTCCCTGAGCCAGCCGCCCGCGCCCCACACCCAGTGGCAAAGGGGGTCGTAGACCAACGTGGCCCAGACGATGCCGAAGAGCAAAAAGGACTTGAAGCGGATGCGCTCCACAAAGGCCCCGGTGATCAGCGCCGGGGTGATCACCGCGAACATCATCTGGTAGGTGGCGAAGAGCTGGTGGGGGATGCTGGAGCTGTATTCAGGGTTGGGCGCGGCGCCCACGTTCATGAAGCCCAGGAAGTTCAGCCCCCCGATGATGCCCCCGATGTCCTTGCCGAAGGACAGAGAGTAGCCGAACAGCAGCCACTGCATCCCGATGAGGGCCATGAACACGTAGCTCAGGGTCAGGGTGGACAGGATGTTCTTGCGGCGCACCATGCCGCCGTAAAAAAAGGCCAGCCCCGGAGTCATCAGCAGAACCAGCGAACAACAGACCAACAACCAGGCGGTGTCGCCCGTGTTGAGGTTGGCCATGATTCCCTCCTCACACGCTAAATTTTATGCCGGGAGCCTCTCCCCAGGCCCGGGCCACCATGACCCCAAACCGGCGCCAGAATTCCTCGCGGGGCACTAACGCAAGCTCCATACCAACTCGGGCGGTTCAGGGCGGCGAGGCCTAAGGTCCTGGCAACACGGGAATAAAGCCTTTAGCGGCCCAAAAGTCTGCAAAAATGTAAAAATTAAAACTACCAATCGGTAGGACGTTTAGAGCCAATACTACCGTTCGGTGGAAATATTCAGACGGGCCGGCGCGGCCCGGTCAAAGCGCCGGGGTGGCGGGCGGCCTGGGCCCAGCATCCTGTTAGTCGGGGATATAATTGTAAATAACACGTTATATCAATAAATTGACCAGTAAATCCCTTGGGCGGCGCGGGGCCGGGTGGCCCGGGGTCTGGCCTCGGCCGGTCTCGGGGGCGGGCGCATTGGCTTACAAAATCGGAAGGCACCATAATGTAGGCAAGTGATGGTTGCTTACCGAATGGTAGCTTTATTAGGACGAGGCCAGGGAATTCACCACCGTGGCGGCTCCCTCCACCTCCCGCTCCATCTGGCGCAGCTCCCACAGGAAGGACGACAGGGTCAGTCGGCCCGGCTGGCCGTGAATCTGGGCCCCCACCTGGCCCATGCGCTGGGACACCTCGGCGTGGGCCTGGCCCAGATCCGGCAGATGGCGGGGGCGCTTGGACTTGGCCAGGGACTCGCCCAGGGCGGTGAGGGTGGCTTGTATCCGGGCGCTCAGGGCGCTCAGCTGAGGCTCCAGGCGGGTCTGCACCCCCTGGGGGCGGCTGCGCCCGGCGGCGGCCTCCAGGGCCAGCATCTGGTCGAACAAGTGGGCCTCGTGCTGCAACAGCTCGCCGAAGCGCCGGGCCAGGGCCGGGTTGCGCCCCGGCTCCAGGCCCGAGGCCTGATAGCTGGCGCGGAGCTGGTCCAGGGCGGCTTGCAGCTTTTGGCGGGCCGCTGGAGGCCACCTCCAGGAGGAAAAAGATGGCCGCCGCCGCGCCCAGGACGGTTCCGATGACCCGCCGCTTGCCCATGGCCAGGGTGGTGCCCAGGTCCGGCTTGACCACCAGCAGGGCGAACAGCACCACCCAGTAGCCGTTGTGCAGGTTCAGGGTCTTGATGAGCACCATGCCCACCCCGGCGGCCACCGAGGCCTGCAGGGAGGAGCGCAGGATGGGCGAGTCCAGGCGCAGCTCCTGCCTTAGGCGGGTGCGGAACTCGCTGGGCGCGGCGCGGCCCTGGGCCGGAAGCTGTAACAGCTCCAGGGCCCGGCGCTGACCCTCGGCCCGCCCCAGGTCCCGGGCCAGAGAAACCAGGGCGGCAAGGGAGTTGGTCACCGCAACGTAATCGCCCACCGAGCGCTTGTCTTCGTTCTCCAGGGCCTGCTGGCGCAGGTCGTCCACCTGCTGCTTCAGGCCGTGGATCACCGCCGAGGGGTCGGGCCGCTGGGTGCTGCCCGCCTGGGCCTGGCGCAGCTCCCGCAGCAGCTCGTGGGCCAAGGCCAGACCCTGGAGGATCTGGCCTTGGCGGGTTTGGAACAGGGGCCAGTCCGAGGCCAACTGGCGCACCTGCCAAAGAGCCAGCAGGTTTTCATACACCCGCACCAGGTCCAGACCCAGGGCCAGCACCGCCTGGCTGGAGCCGCCCAACTTTGCGGTCGGCAGCTCCAAGAACTGAGGTATGTCCCTGAGCCGGTGCAGGGCGGTGAGGGCTTGGCTTTTCAGCTTTTCCAGGCGCTTGGGGTCCACGTCTCCCTTCGGGTAGGCCTCCTCCAGCAAGCTCCAGAGCTGATCCAGGTAATCCAGGGCCAACCCCAGGGCGGCGCTGTATATCTGGCGGGGCCGTATGGGCAGCACCAGGAACTGGAAGCACCAGCACAGCCCCCCGCCCAGGGCCACCGCCGCCGCCCGCCCCAGGCCCTCGTCCAGGGGCGCCGGCTTGCCCAGGGCCACCACCACCAACAGCAAAGCCCACAGGCCGCAGGCGCCGTAGGCCGGGCCCAGGGCCGCCCCCCAAAAGGCGGCAAAGGTGGCCAGGATCACGAAAACCGTGGGCAGGGCCACGCCGTCGGCGGCCAGGGTGGCCAGGGGCATGAGCAGGGCGGTGGCCAGGGTCAAGACCAGCATGGCCTTGCGGCGGGCGGCCAGGGGCAGGCCCGGAGGCACCTGGCTGAGCAGGAAGGCGGACAGGGGGCCCCAGGTCATCAGGTGGGGCCAGGGTTGCAAAATGAGCAGGCTCAGAACCATGGCCGCCATGATCTTTAGGCTGCGCCGGGCCACCAGCAGGGCGGGGTAATGGGGATAGATGTATTGCCGGTAGAAGTTTTTTAGGCGCAGACCCGTTCCGGCCATGATTCCCCCGCTTGCTCAAGGCGCGGCCCCGCGCCTGCTGGGGCCATGTTAGCGGGATGAGGGGGCCGGGGCAATCGGCTTGTGCCGGAGCGGGTTACAAACCCCGCCCGGCCGTGCTACATTGGCTCAGCGTCCGCGACCTGGGAGGGGGAACATGATCGCAACCTATTTATTGATACCCGCCGTGCTGCTCTTGATCGGCCTGATCTGGGCCGAGCGCGAACAGCGGCCCGGCCGGGTGCTGGCCTTCAAGACTCCCTTGTCGGCCTTGTTCGTGCTAAGCGCCCTGCTCACCCCCCACGCCCAGTCCCACTACTTCTATCTGGTGCTCGCCGGGCTGGTCCTGGGGCTCATCGGCGACGTGTGCCTGGCCCTCAAGGGCGACGCCCCCTTCAGGGCAGGGCTGGTTTCCTTTCTCCTGGGCCACGTGGCCTACGTGGTGGCCTTCGCCGGGCTCACCGGCCCCGGCGGCTGGTTCCGCCCCGGCTTCCTGGCCATCTGCGCGGTGAGCGGCCTGGTGTTCTTGTGGCTGCGCCCCAGCCTGGGCAAGATGCTGGTTCCGGTGCTGGCCTACGTGGTGGTCATCACCTTGATGGTGTTGGCCGCCGAGGCGGCGGTGTTCAACCTGGCCTTGCCCCGGCGGGAGGCCTGGCTCATCTTCGGCGGGGCCTTGGCCTTTTATCTCAGCGACTTGTGCGTGGCCCGCGACCGCTTCAAGAAGCCGGGCTGGGACAACCGCCTGGTGGGCCTGCCCCTGTACTACGGGGGGCAGTTCGCCATCGCCTGGTCGGTGAGCGGCATGTTTTAAAATGCTTGACCCTCCCGGTGAGGAGGGTAAAATTTCAGATTAAATGTAGTTTGCCACTTCAACACCGCGAGGCCTCTTTTGCATTGCGGCTTTAATAAAACCGGTCATGGTTTGCCGGTCCGCTGGCTGATGGCGGCCATGGCTCTGGCCCTGTTGGCGGGCGGCGGCTCTTGGGCGCGGGCCCAGGACGTCCCGGTGCAACTGGCCGCCAAGGCTCAGGCCTTTTATGAGCAGCGCGCCGATATGGACGTGGCCGCCAGGGCGGTTGAAGCCTTTCGCGAAATCCTCTCCTGCACCCCCCAAGACCTGGACGCCTCCCTCAAGCAGTGCGAGCTGCTGGTGTGGATCGGGGCCCAATCCGAGTCGCCCAAGGACGAGCCCTTTTTCCGCGAAATGAT
This sequence comes from Pseudomonadota bacterium, assembly GCA_018902755.1. GTDB lineage: Bacteria > Desulfobacterota > Desulfarculia > Desulfarculales > Desulfarculaceae > Desulfoferula. The sequence continues at coordinate 6,342 of JAHIQI010000049.1, forward strand.
CGTGGTGGCCGAGCGGGCCCGCAAGGCCCATCCCTCAGACCCCGGCCCGGTGTACTGGCTGGGTGTGGGCCAGGGCATGCTGGCCACCGTGGCCCCCATCAACGAGGCCCTTAGCTTGGTCAAGCAGGCGAGGGCCAACATGCGTCTGCTGCTGACCATGGACCCCACCTATTGCCACGGCGGGGCCGACCGGGTCTTGGGGCGCATCTACAGCAAGCTGCCCTTTTTCATCGGCGGCAGCAACGAAAAGGCCGAAGAGCACTACAAGCAGGCCATCGACCGGGGCCCCCATTACTGGCTCAACCATCTCTACCTGGCCGAGCTGTATCATCACGAGGGCGAAGACGCCAAGGCCAAACAGCTGTTGCAGCAAGTGGCCACCGGCCCCACCATCAACGGGCTGGAGCCCGAGTGCCGCCTGTGGCAGAACGTGGCCCGCAAGTACCTGGTTCGCGGGGCCTCCTTCGAATAATTCTCCTGTGCTATCCTGAAAAATCAGAAGCCCTACCGTTACCCTCAGGGGGCAGGAAAGGACGCGGCCATGGCTGATCCCGCCAATGGGGACAACTGCAAGCTGGAAGAGGAACTTTCCCGCGAGCTGCACCGGGAGCTGCCCGGCGTGGTCCGGGAGCTGGTGGCCAGCTGCGGCACCCAGGAATGTTTCGAGCACATAAGCCCGGTGCCCCTGCCCAGCCAGGAGGTGGTCAAGCGCATAGTGGCCAAGGCCCGCAAGGCGCTGTTTCCCGGCTATTTCGACGGCCACAAGATAGAGCAGGTGAACCTGGAGTACCACATGGGCATGGAGCTGACCGAGCTCTATGATCTGGTGGCCGACCAGATCACCTGGGCGGTGCGCCACGACTGCTTTCGCCACGACCTGAGCTGCACCCATTGCGGCGACCGTGGCCAGCGGGCCGCCCTGGGTTTCGTGCAGGGCCTGCCCGAGATACGCCGCCTGCTTTCCCTGGACGTGCGCGCCGCTCAGGAGGGCGACCCGGCCAGCGGCGGGGTGGACGAGATTATTTTCTCCTACCCCGGCCTGTTCGCGGTCACGGTGTACCGCCTGGCCCACCTGCTGCGCCACCTGGAGGTGCCGCTGCTGCCCCGCATGATGAGCGAGTACGCTCACGCCCAGACCGGCATCGACATCCACCCGGGGGCCGAGATAGGCAAGAGCTTCTTCATCGACCACGGCACCGGGGTGGTTATCGGAGAGACGGCGGTGATCGGCGACCACGTGCGCCTGTACCAGGGGGTCACCCTGGGGGCCCTGTCTCTGTCCAAGAAGCAGGTGGAAAACCTGCGCGGGGCCAAGCGCCACCCCACCATCGAGGATGAGGTGATCATCTACTCCGGGGCCACCATCCTGGGCGGCCAGACCGTGGTGGGGGCGCGCAGCGTCATCGGCGGCAACGTGTGGCTTACCGAGTCGGTGCCCCCGGACACCAAGGTGTTCGTGGAAAAGCCGGAACTGGTATACGTGGGCTCCAGGCGGGCCGGAAAGGAAAATGCATGACCACCAACATCAACCCCGACGTCATCCGCGTGGTGGGAGGCACCCCTCTGGTGCTCCTCGGCGAAAACTGTCTGGAGGGCATGGTGGCCCCGGTGGTGGCCAAGCTGGAGTACCAGAACCCCCTGGGCTCGGTGAAGGATCGCATCGCGGTGTCCATGATCGGCGCGGCCGAGGTCGAGGGCAAGATAGACCGCGACACCCTCATCGTGGAGCCCACCAGCGGCAACACCGGCATCGGCCTGGCCTTTGTCTGCGCGGTCAAAAAATACCGCCTGCTTCTGACCATGCCCGAGTCCATGAGTATAGAGCGGCGCAAGCTGCTCAAACACCTGGGGGCCGAGCTGGTGCTCACCCCGGCGGCGGGGGGCATGAAGGGGGCCATCGACAAGGCCAAGGAGATTTTGGCCGAGAGCCCCAAGGCGTTCATGCCCAACCAGTTCGCCAACCCGGCCAACCCGGCCATCCACCGCAACACCACCGGGCCCGAGATCTGGCGCGACACCGGCGGGGCGGTGGACATCCTGGTGTGCGGGGTGGGCACCGGGGGCACCATCACCGGGGCGGGGGAGTATCTCAAGAGCCAAAAGCCCGGTCTCAAGGCGGTGGCCGTGGAGCCCGCCGACAGCCCGGTGCTGAGCGGCGGCAAGCCCGGCCCCCACAAGATCCAGGGCATCGGGGCGGGGTTCGTGCCCGAGGTGCTAAACCGCGAGATCATCGACGAGGTGATCGCCGTGACCAACGACCAGGCCATGGACACCGCCCGCCTGCTGGCCCGTCAGGAGGGCCTGTTGTGCGGCATCAGCTCCGGGGCGGCCACCTGGGCCGCCTGGCAGCTCTCGCGGCGGCCGGAAAACGTGGGCAAGACCATAGTGGTGGTGCTGCCCAGCACTGGTGAGCGGTATCAGTCCACCGAGCTTTTCGCTGGCTGAGGGGCGTAAACCGCCTTCGCCGGGAAGGTGACGACATATTCAGCCGCTTTAGGGCCCGCCCCCCATACGGGGCGGGCCCTTACTTTTTGCTCCGTGGCTTCCCGGCCTGTGGGCATGGCCCCCAAAACATGCTAAAAGGGATAACCTGGTGTTATGCCGGTGAACCTTTAGGGAGCTGTCAACTTATGCGCGCTTTGTCCATCGCCGGTCTAGGCCTGGCCCTGCTCACTCTCATGGCCACTCTTTTCGGTTGCGGCGGCGGCCCCAGCGCGGCGGAGTATTACCGCGACGAGTCCACCATGGCCCTGGACACTTTCCCCAATGCGGCCATGACCTACGGGACCGGGCTCAACCAGTGGAGCTACACCAGCAGCGCCGGAGGCGGCAGCAGCAGCGGCGGCGGTGGCGGCAACATCAAGGTGCAACTGCGCATCGACACCGACCGTACCTTCTCCTTTGAGCTCAAGCTAAAGAACGAGACCGGCGGGACCATCACCATCGACTGGGCCAACACTTATTACGTGAACACCCAGGGCTACAAGTACCACGTGGCTCACCAGGGCGTGCCTCTCTGGTCGCCGCTGAGCAAGCTCCGGCCCACCCAGGTTGGCCCCGGCCAGACCATCGAGGACGACCTGCAACCGGCCCGAGATCTCAAGCGCGACGGCCAGTGGCTTCTGGCCCCGCTCACCGACGCCCAGATCGCCCAGGGCGACTGGCCCAACCAGCTAACCATCCTGATGCCCATCATCAGCAACGGGGTTAAGACGGTGCACCGCTACACCATGGACATCGACGCCCTGGACCCCATGGATGGTTGGGGGCCTTGGCTCTACTAGGATCTTCTTGCCCATGGTCCGCCGCGCTCTGATACGGGGCGCGGCGGCCGGGCTGCTCTTGCTGCTGGCCCTGGCCGCCGCCTGCGCCAATATGGGCGCGGCCGACCCCGGCCCGGACCCGGCCCGGGTGCGGGTGCTGGTGGACCTCAAACAAGACCGCAGCCTTTTCAACGTTTTCGACGAAACCACCCCCTACACCAGCTGGGACTGGGGCCTGTACCTGGTCCAGGGCGGGCGCAACGTGCCCCTGCGGCCGGACCCACCCCAGGAGCTCAAGGTGATCCGCGCTCCCCGCCTGGTGCGCGACACGGTGTTCCTGGCCCCGCCGGGCAAGCACACCCTGCGGCTCATCGTGCAGGGCAGCGTGGGAGTGCGCGAGGGGCGCATCTACTGGCCCATCACCACGGTGTTGGTCAATCAAACCTTTGATCTGGAACTAAAGCCCGGGGGGAAAGCCACCCTGCGGCCCACCGAAGTGCACAGCAACGATCGGGGAAACCTGATCGATCCTTACAGCGTGCCAGCGAAAAACAGCGCTAAGCCCCTTTGCTGGAGCCTGTTCGGTCCATCGGCATGATGCGCAAATCACACCGGCAACGCAGTATGCCGGCGTCTGGCGAAGCCGGTAATTAGCGCGAGGCCACCCGGCTGTTGGCAAGCGGCCGACCTATGGCCCGCTCCAGGGCGGCGAAGGCCTGCAGGTAGTTGTAGCGGGCCCGGACCACCGCGCTGCGGGCGTCGAACAGGCTCACCTGGGCGTCGGTGAACTCGATGGCGTTGCCCACCCCCGCGTCGTAGCGCCCCTGGGCCAGGCGGAAGTTCTCCTCCGCGTTTATGCGCGCCGTCTCGGCCACCTCGATGCGCTCGGCCGATTCCCTGAGCACCAGCCAGGCCTGCTCCACCTCCTGGGAGATGGCCAGCTCCAGCTCCTTGAACTGGGCCTGGCGCTGGCGCACCTGGGCCTGGTACTCGCTCACCTGGCCCTTGGTGAGGAAGCCGGAGAACAAGGGCCAGGTCAGGGACACCCCGGCGCTCCAGCCCTTGTCCAGGGGGAAGTCGGCGTTGGCCAGCTCATAGTCCGCCCCGGCGTCGAAGCTGGGCCAGAAGCCGCCCTTGGCCGAGGTGAGGCGTCCCTCGGCGGCCTGGATGCCCGCCTGCAGGCTGGCCGCCTCGGGCCGCTGCTTCAGGGCCTCGGCCACCAGGGGCTCCAGCTTGGTCGGCAGGGGAGGGCTCACCGTTATGTCGGCCAGGGTGTAGTCGCCGGGATAAGGCCGCTTGCCCATCACCTTTTCCAGGGCCACCCGCGCCCGGCGGCGGTTGTATTGGGCGGTGATCAGGGCCAGGCGGGCGTTGGCCAAATCCACCTGGGCCCTGGTCACGTCGATCTTGGGCCTCAGGCCGGTGTTGTAATAGCCCTTGGCCTGCTCCACGTGCTTGGCCTGGGAGGCCAGGGTCTTTTGGGCCACGTCGACCAGGTGCTGGTTCTTGAGCACCTCGAAGTACTGGGCCTTGACCTCCAGGACCACCTTTTCCCGCTGGGTGACCAGATCGTGGCGGGTGGCGCTGAGCTCCTGCTTGCTGGCCTCCACTTTGCCCCCGGTCTGGCCGAAGTCGTAGATCTTCTGGGTCACGGCCAGGTCGGTCTCGTAATAGTTGTAAAGGTTGCTGCTGGAGCCTTCCAGGGCGGCGATGCGCGAGGATTCGCTGTAGTTGCGGCTGTAGCCCGCCGAGCCGGTGAGCTGTGGCCACCAGCGGGAGCTGGTCTGGGTCAGGCGACCTTCGGCCTGGGCCACCCCCTGGCGGGAGGCCTCCAGGGTGGGGTTCTCCTTAAGGGCCAGGGACACCGCCCCGCTGAGGGTCAGCTCCCGCTCCGCCCCTGCCGCAGGAAAAGCCGCCAAGGCCATCAGGCCCGCCAGCAATATCGCCCAGCACCGCACCCCAATCATCAGCCGACCTCCCGGCCCGAAGCGGACCGCTCTTGTGTTGGGCTAAAGCTTAGTTGTACGGAGGAATAAGGTCAATGGGGCGCGGGCAAATGACAGGCCATGGGATCGCTGGGGTCGAAGGGCTGGGCCGGGCCGCCGGGCGGGGCCCCCGCCGTCCGGGCCAGGCCGGGCAGCATACCCTGGAACACCCAGTGGTGCAGGGGCCACACCCCGTACCAATAGGCCAGGCCTGCGATACCATTGGGTAAAAAGCTGGCCACCATGCGCGCCTCGCAGGCCGCCTCCCCCTGGGGGGTCAGGGTGATCTCCAGGGTCGCCTGTCCCGGCAGCTTCATCTGGGCCAGGAGGAGTAGCCGCCGGGGAGGCTCCACGGCCAGCACCCGCCAGAAATCCAGGGCCTCGCCCGCCCTGATCTCCCCGGCGCTGCGCCGTCCCCGGCCCAGGCCCACCCCGCCCATCAGCTTGTCCAGGACCCCGCGCACCCTCCACAGCCAGGTTTGGTAGTACCAGCCCCGGCGGCCCCCCACCCCGGCCAGATGGGGCCACACCGTTTCCACCGGCAGGGGCATGCCCAGGCGGTAGCCCGCCCTGAGCACCGTGCCCCCGGCATAGGGGGCGTCGCCGCAGGTGACCCACTCGGGTGGGCTCAGCTCGCCCGCGTCCATCCAGCAGCTCTCCACCTGGTCCTGGGCCAGGCGCTCCAGGGCGGTGCGGATGGCCTGGCGGCAGGTGACCAGCTCCTGGGGGATGATCTCGCGGATGCGGTTGTCGCCACAGATCACCGTGTTGCGCAGGCCCTCGGCCAGGGGGCGGCCCAGGCTGGCGGGCACCGGGGTGACCAGGTGAATCCAATAGCTGCTCAGGCGGGGGCTGAACACCGGCACCGGGATGATGATGCGCGGGGGCAGGCCCGCCTCCTGGGCGAATATCTGGAACAGCTCGGCGTAGGTGTGGATGTCCGGGCCGCCGATGTCGTAGGTCTGTCCCGCCACCTCGTCGTGCTCCAAACAGCCCAAGAGATAGCCCAGTACGTTACTGATGGCGATGGGCTGGCAGCGGCTGTGCACCCAGCGGGGGGTGATCATCACCGGCAGGCGCTCGCCCAGGTAGCGCAGCAGCTCGAAGGAGGCGCTACCCGCCCCCAGGATCATGGCCGCCCGGAGCCAGGTGCAGGGCGCATCGCCGCTTTGCAGGATGTGCCCCACCTCGGCCCGAGAGCGCAGATGGTGGCTGATGTTGGGGTCGTCGGGCACCAGGCCGCCCAGGTAGATGAGCCGCTCCACCCCGGCGGCGGCCGCGGCCAGGGACATGTTCATGGCCGCCTGGCGGTCGGCGGCGGCGAAGTCCTTGGTGCCGGGGTTCATGGAGTGCACCAGATAAAAGGCGGCCCAGCAGCCCTTCATGCCCTTGGCCAGGGACAGGGAATCCTTTACGTCGCCCGGCACCAGCTCGCAGTTTGGATGGGAAGCCCAGGGGCGGCAGGCGAGCTTGTCCAGGGAGCGGCCCATGGCCCGCACCCGGTGGCCGGCGGCCAACAGGCGGGGCACCAGGCGGCCGCCAACGTAGCCGGTGGCGCCCAAAACCAGGACCGGTTCGGCGCGTCTGGCTTGGTGGTTCATGCTCTCCTCCCGGTGACTCCATTGCAGCACAGGCGGCCATGCAAAAGCAACGGGGCCGCCGAAGCGGCCCCGCCGGGCTCGGGCAGGGGTGGCCCTTAGTCCACTTTCATGAAGCGGCTGCCCTTGGCGCCACACACCGGGCAGCGCTCGGGAGCCTCGCCCTCGGCGGTGTAGCCGCACACCGGGCAGACGTAGTAGGCGTAGTCGCCCGCGCTGCCGCCCAGGTTGTCCAGCAGCTTCTTGTAGAGGTTGGCGTGGATCTTCTCCACCGCGTTGGCCCACTCGAAGGAGCGCAGGGCTTCCTTGGCCTCTTCGGCCTTGGCCGCCGCGATCATCTCCGGGTACATGTGCTCGAACTCGTGGGTCTCGCCCGTGATGGCCTCTTCCAGGTTGTCGGCGGTGGAGCCGATGCCTTTGAGGGCCCGCAGGTGGTTATGGGCGTGCACCGTCTCGGCCTCGGCCGCGGCCCGGAACAGACGAGCCACCTGGGGGTAGCCTTCCTCGTCGGCTTTCTTGGCGAAAGCCAGGTATTTGCGGTTGGCCTGGGACTCGCCGGCAAAAGCTTCTTTCAGGAATCCTTCGGTTTTGGACATGGTATTTACCCCTCTCTGAGTAGTTGGCAGTTGCTTATCGATAATGATTACTATTAATATATAAAGAATGAAGCCGCTGATGTCAAGGCGTCACCCGTAAAAAACAGTCTGAGGCATGGCCCGAAATGTGACAAGCCCTGCCCAACGCTTTTACAATGTAACTAGCCCTAAGATAACCATGGCGCTGAGCGGCCGTCTGGGCCCGCCCGCCGATAAGGAGAAGAAATGAGTGACGACAAGCAAGTAACCATGCATGGCAACCCCCTGAACCTGTTGGGCCAGGCGGTGGCCGTGGGTCAGGCGGCCCCGGACGCCGAGCTTTTGGCCAATGACCTTTCCCCCAAGAAGATCAGCGACTACAAGGGAAAGGTAGTGATCCTCTCGGTGGTGCCCTCCTTGGACACCCCCACTTGCGACCTGCAGACCCGGCGCTTCAACAGCGAGGCGGCGGGCCTGGGCGGCGACGTGGTGATCCTCACCATCAGCATGGACCTGCCTTTCGCCCAGAAACGCTGGTGCGGCGCGGCCGGGGCCGACGCGGTGGTCACCCTGTCCGACCACCGCGAGGCGGCCTTCGGCATGGCCTACGGCCTCTTGATCAAAGAGCTGCGCCTGCTGGCCAGGGCTGTTTTGGTATTGGACCGCCAGGGCAAGATCGCCTATATCCAGCGGGTCAAGGAACTGAGCGAGGAGCCCAATTACGACGAGGTGCTGGCCGCGGTGAAAAAGGTGGTCTAGCCGCCAAAGGTGGGCATAAAAAAGGGGCCGGCGGGTTGCCGGCCCCTTTGTATCGCTTCAGGCCTTTCAGGCGGTCACCCACTCCCAGGCCTGGTCCTCCTGCTCCGGCGAAAAGTTCTTCACCTCGCCGGACATGAGGTGCTGGCTCACGTCCATGGACCACTTGACCCACTTGGGCGCGCCCACCAGGGCCAGCTTGGCGAAGTCCTTGCGGTGCTTGAAGCCGAAGGCCGCGTCGTCCCAGGCGCCCTTGGCCTCCCAGCCCCGGAACTCCGGGCCCATGACCAGCATGAAGCGGGCCTTGCCCTGCTTGGCTATCATCTCCCTGAGCCGGGGGATGAGCACCTGCTGATAGTCGGTGTCGGTGAGCTTTCCCCTGGCCTGGACGGCCACGGCGGCCTCGGTGCTTTGCGGCATCAGTTCCAACATCCGGCATCCCTCCCCGTTAAAAGGCTCCAGCCTCGCGCCGGCGGCGTCGGGTTGCTTATGCGGGATGCGGCCTCGCGGCGCTAATCACTAATTTTAATGTAGCTCATCCGAACCATAATGCTCAACGGGCCAGTCCCCGTCCCAGGGCCCGGCCCAGGCGGTCCAGCAACTCCAGGGGGATGTCCGCCCCCAGGCCCAGGGGGCCGCCCAGCCAGAAAAAGCCGCCCGCCGTGGCCACCAAGGCCAGGGCCAACTCCCTGGCCCGCTTGCGGGGCCAGCCCAGTTGCTCCCCGGCCGGGGCGATCATGGCAGCCACCATGTCCAGGTGCGCCCCCAGGCGCTGGGTGGCGGCCTGGTGGGCCGGGCCGCCCGTGTCCAGGGCCAGGGCCTGGTTGATCAGGGCGGCGGCCTCGGGCCGCAATTGGAAAAAGCGCAGGTGCACCGCGGACACGTCCGCCACCAGGGTCTCGGCGTCGGTGGGGGCCAGGCCCAGGGGGCGCACCCGCCGGGCCAGGTCGGTGAGCACCTGGTCCAGGAGATCGGACACGAAGGCGTCCTTGGTCGGCCAGTGGGTGAAAAAGGTGCCCTTGCCCACCCCGGCGGCGGCGGTGATGTCCGCCACCTTGGCCGCGGCCAGGCCCTGGCGGGCGATGAGCTTGAGCCCCTCCTCGCTGAGGCGGCGGGCGGCCAGGCGGCGGCGCTGCTGGCGGGGGCCGGTGGGGGCGGGCTCGGTAGGGGTTGGTCTTTCCATGGGGGATTTTCTCTTGACCCAAGGGTCAATGTCAACCGGGGCGGAGTCGCTTAACAGGCGGGGCGGCTTGGGTTATGATTACTGGCCCAACAAAGCTAAACCTGACCTGGAGAAGCGAATGTCCTCGCAGAGCACCCAACTGGACAACCTGGATCAGGACCAACTGGTCCAATTCGTCTTGGAGACCTTTCACCGCAACCTGATCCACTACGGCCTTTGGTTCCGCGAAGTGGAGCACCAAAACGGCATGGAGAACGTACTGGAGGCAGACTACGAAGTTTTCGACTCTTGCCTGGCCTTTCAGATGGGCCGCCTGGGCAAGATCTTGGACTTCGAGGTGGACAAAAAGGGCGTGCCGCTCAAGCTGAAGAACATGAGCCGCGACGAACTCGTGGAGTTGGCCAAGGGCTCGGCCTCCAACTGGCTGGTCACCGACGGGGTGTGGTTCCAGGCGGTGGAGCAGGCTCACGGCATGGAAGCGGCCAAGCGGGCCAACGACCTGTGCTGGAGCCGCCTGAGCCCCCACGAGGCCTATTACATCAAGAAATTGCTGGGCCTGGGCGAGATGCCCGGCCTGGACGGGCTAAAGGCCGCCCTGGGCCTGCGCAACTACTCCCTGGTCAACGTGCAGTCCATCCACGACGTGGACGAGCACAGCTTCATCTTCCAGATGAACGACTGCCGGGTGCAGAGCGCCCGCAAGCGCCGGGGCCTGCCCGACTACCCCTGCCACTCGGTGGGCATGGTGGAATACCCCGCCTTTGCCCGCAGCATAGACAAGCGCATCACCACCGAGTGCGTGGGCTGCCCGCCGGATCATCCCGAGGAATGGTACTGCGCCTGGCGCTTCACCTTAGTGGAGTAGGTGATGGCGGCTTCGCCAGACGACGACATACTGTGTTGCCGGCATCGCTCCAGCCTCGACGTAGCTTTTGCTACGCCTCCGGCTGTCGCTCGCCGGTCGCCTTGTCTGTCGCCGCCTGGCTGTGCCGCGCTCGGCTTGGGCCATCGGCAGCTGGCGAAGGCGTTTTCCTTACCTGCTTTTTTGATGCCCGTATCAAGTGAAGCCACCGGTCTGGTGAAAAATCCAGACCGGGGGCTTGATTTTCGCGTTCTCTTTGCTGGTGCAGTTGACGGCTAGGCTACTTTCTCCACCTTGCAGGGTATTGCCGCCATGTTGGGGGTGCCGAACTCCTTGCCCAGCTTGGCCGCGCTGGTGAGCATATTGAAGTTGGCCCGCTCCCAGCCGCCCAGGGGGTCGGCGTCGGTTTCTTCGGGGAACCACCAGCCGTGCTCGGCGTAGACCACGCCCTGGCGCACCCGCTCATTGAGCTTGGCCTTTTGCACGATGCTCCCCTGCTTGGTGCTCACCCGCACCTGGTCGCCCTCGGCGATGCCCAGGCGCTGGGCGTCGGCCGGGTTCAGTTCGGTGATGGGCTCGGGGTTCTGCTTGCGCAGCTCTTCCACCCAGCGATAGGAGGAGTGCAGGGCCACCTTGTTTTTGCGCCCGGTGAGCACCAGGGGGAACTCTTCGCCAATATCCTCGGGAAAGCCCGCCCAGGCGGGCAGGGGAGGCAGACCGAACTTATCCGCCGTGGAGAGCAGCAGCTCCACCTTGCCGGTGGGGGTGCGGAAGCCTTTTTCCGCGTACTTGGTGAACTTCTGCGGGCCCTGCAAATGGCCCCGCTCCACGAAATCTTGCCAACTGACTCCGCTGGGCTCCAGCACCATGTCCAGCATGTCGTGGTAGTCCTCGGGCCACAGCTCCTCCCCGGCCAGGCGGCGGCCCAGGTCGCAGCATATCTGCATGGGCGCGCGGCACTCCTCGGGCGGCTCCACCACATGGGGCCGGGCCAGGATGAAGCCGTGGCCTATGCCGTAGTGGCCGATGTCGTCGAACTCCAAGCTGGCCGCCGCGGGCAGGACCACGTCGGCCAGGGCCGCGCTGGGGGTCATGAACAGCTCGGCGCAGGCGTAGAACTCCAGGCTCTCCAGGGCCCGCTTGGTCAGGCGGCTGTTCGCCCAGACCATCAGCGGGTTGGTGTCCATGGAGAAGAAGCCCTTCACCGGGTAGGGCTCGCCTTCCAGGATGGCCCGGCGCAAAAAGGCCGGGGGGATGGTCATGAAACGGGGGATCACCCCGTGGGCCGCGCTGAGCATCTCCTTACGCTTGTCGGGCACCAGGTCGGCCCGCACGTAGGGCCCCAGCCCCGCGATCTTGGGCTCCAGGGGGCAGATGTTGCCGCCCATCACGTCCAGGTTGCCGCTGAGGGCCATGAGGCAAACCAGGCCCCGCGCCGCGTGGAAGGCGTTGTTGGTGTGCTCAATGGGGTTGCCCCAGGCCAGGGCCGCGGGCTTGGCCGAGGCGTAGAGCCGGGCCGCCCGACGTATCTGCTCGGGCTCCAGCCAGGTGATCTCCGCCACCCGCTCCGGCGGGTAGTCGGCGGCCTGGGCGGCCAGCTCGGCAAAGCCGTGGGTGTGCTGCTCCACGAACTCGGCGTCGTAGAGCTTTTCGGTGATGATCACGTTGATTAGCCCCAAGGCCAGGGCCGCGTCGCTGCCCGGCCTGAGCGGCAGCCACAGCTCGGCCTTGTCGGCCAGGCTGCTGCGGTAGGGGTCGATGACCATGAGCTTGGTGCCCTGGCCCACCTGCTTCAACAGTTGGGAGCAGATGCCGCCCTCTTCGTTGGTGTTGGTCACCGCGCTGGCCCACAGCACCACCAACTCGCTGGGGTGCTTGAAATCCACCACCGGGTAGAAGCCGCAGGTGTGCACCCCGGTGATCTCCCGGGGCGCGTGGCACACGTCCTGGCTGGCCACCAGGTTGGGCGAGCCGAAGGTGTTGGCCAGGCGGATCTGGCCGAAGTGGTCCAGCCCTTTGGGCATGCCCAGGCCGAAGGCCACCGAGCGGGCCCCGTCGCGCTGCCTGATCCCGTCCAGGCGGGTGCTGATTTCTTCCAGGGCCTCGTCCCAGGAGATGCGCTCCCATTGGCCCGAGCCCCGTTCGCCCTTGCGGCGCAGGGGGTGGCGCAGGCGCTGGGGATGGTCAAGACGCCCGGGCGAGGCTAGGCCCTTGGGGCATACGTAGCCCTGGTTCAGCCAGCCTTCCGGGTCTCCCTTGACCTTTACGATGCGCCCGTCTTGCACGGTGACGATGAGGCCGCAGCCGCCGTGATCCATGTAGGAGCAGTGGGTCTTGATCTCGCGTGTATTCTGATCCATGGCCTTTGCTTGCCTCCGCCCGGTGCTTCGGGGTTATAATTCCCAACGAATGTAGAGATTTAATCACTGTAGTGCCCGGTTGGCAAGCACGGCATTGGCTCGGACCTGGGAGGGGTGGCGCATGGATCTGAAAAAAGTGGATGAAAAGCTCAATCAATTTTTACGTCCGGCCACCTATCCGGTGGCCTTGAGCATGGTGGCTTCGCGCGAGGAATTGCCCGCCAGTTTCGCCAAGGCGGCCGAAAAGGCCAGCCCCATGCTGGTGTGCCAGGGCATCACCCTGGCCCGGCGCTACGGCTGGAAGGTGTGTCTGACGCCCCAGGACATGGTCTGCCCCCTGGGGGCTCTGGCCGTGGGCTTCGCCCCGCCCACCGACGACTTCATGTCCGGCCACACCGGGGTGCCCAACTGGGTGTGCGACGACGCGGCCCGCTCCGTGGTGGCCGAGGGCATCCCCAAGCTGCCCCACGGCGAGGGGAAGTATCTCATCGCCGCGCCCCTGGCCCAGGCCGACTGGGACCCCCAGCTCGTCATCGTCTACGGCAACCCGGCCCAGATGGTGCGCATGGTGCAGGGCCTGGTGCACCACACCGGCCGCGCCCTGAGTTTCAGCGCCCTGGGGGGCATCGGCTGCGCCTCCTACATAAGCCAGGCCCTGATCACCGGCCAGTGCCAGCTGGTGCCCTGCGGGGCGGGCGACCGCATCTTCGCCATGGCCCAGGACGACGAGATGGCCTTCGCCATCCCCGCCGGAGAGGTGGACAAGCTGCTCTCGGGCCTGGAGCTCACCAACCGGGCCGGTCTGCGCTACCCGGTGACTCCCTATATGCGTTTCCAAACCGAGATGCCGCCCTCCTATCAGGCCTTGATGAAAGACCTGGCCGCCGGAGAGTAGCAAGCCCCGCGTTTCCAATCAGCCTGCCCGCTGCCGTTTCAAGTTCATGGGGGGATGTTGTGCAGCAGGAGCAAGCCGCGTCCGCGCCTTTTGGCTCGGGCATAGGATTTTTAAGCGGGTACCGGGTGCTGGAATTGGGTGGCCAGGAAAGCCTGTTCGCGGGCAAGCTTTTGGCCGACATGGGGGCCGAGGTCATCAAGGTGGAGCCTCCCGGCGGCGACCCGGCGCGCCGCCTGGGTCCCATGGCCCCTGAAGTGGAGCCGGTCGAGGCCTCCTTCTTGTGGCAGGCCATGAACACCGGCAAGCTGGGGGTGACCCTGGACCTGGACCAGGTGCCGGGGCGGGAGGTTTTTCTCCATCTAGCGGCCACGGCCGATGTGTTGATCGAATCCCTGCCGCCGGGAAGCCTGGGGGATATGGGCCTGGGCTACGACGTCCTGCGCCGGGTGCGGCCCGAGTTGGTCATGGTGTCCATCACCCCCTTCGGCGACCAGGGCCCCTACCGCGACTACGCGGCCGGGGACCTGGTGATCTGGGCCCTGTCCGGCCTGCTCTATAATCTGCGGCGACTCGGACCGCCCGCCGGTGCGCATCAGCCTGCCCCAGTGCTGGCTGCACGCCGGGGCCGACGGGGCCGCCGGGGCGGCCATGGCCCTGTTCCACCGGGGACGCACCGGCCAGGGGCAGCGGGTGGTGGTCTCGGCTCTCAAGGCCATGGAGCGGGTGGCCTACTCTTCCCACATCCTGTGGGACGCCAAGGGCAAGGTGATGCGGCGCCAAGGCAGCGGCCTGCCCATCCAACCCCTGGGCACCACCACGCCCATCGTCTGGCCCTGCGCCGACGGTTTCGTGGTCTTTTATATTTTCGGCGGGCAGATGGGCATGCTCAGCAATCCGGCCCTGACCGCCTGGATGGAAGAGGAGGGCCTGGCCCCGCCCTACATGAAGAGCATTGATTGGGCCAATCTGGACCTGGGCCACACTCCCCAGGAGGAGGCGGACCGGGGGCTGGTGGAGCCGGTGGCCGCCTTCTTCGCCCGCCACACCCAGCGAGAGCTATGGGAACAAGGCGTCAAGCGGCGGGTGATGGTCTACCCGGTCAACGATGCCCACGGGGTCCTGGCCGACGCCCAACTGGCCCAGCGGGGCTTTTGGGTGCGCCTGGCCCATCCCGCCTTTGCCCAAGAGCTGACCCTGCCCGGAGCTTTCATCAAGACCGAGGAAGGCCTTTGCCGAGTGGGCGGCCCGGCCCCCACCCTGGGCCAGCACAATGACCGGGTGTTTGCCGCCCTGGGCGAGGCAGGGGTGGTGTAGCCGTGGCAAAACAGATGGCCATTTTGGAGGGCGTACGCATCCTGGAGTTCGGTTGGGCCGTGGCCGGTCATCTCACCACCTCTTGGGCGAGCGGCTACGGAGCCGAGGTGATCAAGGTGGAAACCCGCACTAGGCCGGATATCATTCGTTCCTTCACTCCCTTTAAGAACGACAAGGCGGATTTGAACAACTCCCATTTCTTCGCCCGGGAGAACGCCGGCAAGAAAAGCATCACCCTGAACCTGAAGCATCCCCAGGGCCGGGAGGTGGCTCTCAGCTTGGTTGCCCGCTGCGACGTGGTGCTGGAGAGCTACACCTCCGGGGCCATGGCCAAGTTGGGCCTGGCTTACCAGGACTTGGTCCAGGTGAAATCGGACCTGATCATGCTCTCCTCGTGCATGTACGGCCAGAGCGGCGATCTGCGCTCCATGCCCGGCTACGGCATGCCGCTCACCGCCCTGTGCGGCCTGACCCACCTGACCGGTTGGCCGGACCGGGCGCCCTGCGGGCCCTATGGGGCCTACACCGACTACCTGGTGCCTCGCCTCAACCTGCTGGCCATCGCCGCCGCCCTGGACCACCGGCAACGCACCGGCCGGGGGGTGTATATGGACGCTGCCCAGTTGGAGGCCGGGGCGCAGTTCGTGGCCCCGGTTCTGTTACAGGCGGCCCTGACCGGCGAGGCGCCCACCCGCGTGGGCAACCAAGACTCCCAGGCCGCTCCCCATGGGGTCTACCCCTGCGCGGGCAGGGACCGCTGGGTGGCCTCACCGTATTCACCGATGAGCAGTGGGAGGGCCTGGTGCGGGCCATGGGCTCGCCGGATTGGGCCTTGGACCCGGAGCTGGCCCAAGCCCAGGGCCGCCTGGCCCGGGCCGAGGAGCTGGACCAGCGTATCGCCCAGTGGACCCGCCCCCAGGAGGCCAGGGCGGTGATGGAGTTGTTGCAGGGGATGAAGGTGCCCGCCGGGGCGGCCAACGATGGCCGCGACCTGGGCCATGACCCCCAGATCGTCTTTGACGGCCACTACGCCCGGCGCGAGCATCCGGTGATGGGCCAGGTGGACTACGCGGGCCACTCGCTCACCTTTTCCGCCGCACCCCAGCGGGTGGGGCGCTCCCCCTGCCTGGGCGAGCACACCCGGGAGATTTGCCTGGGCCTGTTGGGTATGGACCAGGAGGAGTACGCCCGCCTGGAGCAGGCGGGGGCCTTGGAGTGAAGGAGTCGCCGGGGTGAATTCAGATCGTTTCAGGACTGCTTGGCACGGGTTGGCCTGGCCCCGGCGTCTCGCTCCACCGGCGGGGTTGCCGCCGGTCGTGCCCGTCAATTTTTGCCGGCGAGCCCCGCCAGCCTTACTGGCGCAATCGGCCCTTGGCAGGGCCCTTTTGCGATCCTGTAATGTAACTAGCTTACTTTAAAGGAGAATAAAAGTGGTTGACATCGTGAACCCGCCTCGGTTATTCATGATAGTACGAAAGTCTGACAATCATATGGACGCACGTCCAACCCCGGGAAGGTAAGAGCATGAGCCAGGGAAAAGCCAGCGCCAGCCAACAGCTCTTCACCCCGGTCAAGAACAAGCGCACCTTCGAAGAGGTCTCCTCCAACATCAAGGAATTGATCTTGGACGGCACCCTCAAGGTGGGCGACCGACTCCCTCCTGAAACCCAACTGGCCCAGCAATTCAACGTGGGCCGGCAGACCATTCGAGAGGCCCTGCGCCTGCTGGAGCTGTCCGGATTCATCACCGTGCAGCGCGGCGGCGGCGGGGGCACCATCATCAAGGACACCATCCTCCGGCGCATCAGCGACCTATTCATCGACGCCTTCCGCATGCGGCGGGTGGGCATTGAGGCCATCACTCAGGCCCGCCTGGAGGTGGAGCGCATCATCCTGGACTACGCCCTGACCAACGCCACCAAGGACGACTTGGAAAAGCTCAGGGCCAACGTGGGCCAAGCCAACAAGCTCATCAAGGCCGGACGCCTGGCCACCGAGGCCAACGCCCAGTTCCACGGGCTCTTGGCCAAGGCCACCGGCAACCCGGTATTCGTCATGGTCCTGGAATCGATCATGGCGGTGCACCTGGACTTCCTGACCAGGGTGCCGGCCAGCCTGGAAACCTCGGAAAAGGTGGTCATGGCCCACGAGCAGCTCTTGGAGGCCATCGAGCAGGGCGACCGGGCCAAGGCCCAGAGCCTGCTGGAAGCCCACCTCACCGAGGTGCGCGAGCGCCTGCACCAGGTGGACCAGGAAGAAGCCTGACACCGCCGCCTCCTGTGGCGGCGACCAAAAGAAGAGCCCCAGTCGGGGGGCGAGGTCTGATGCCAAACCGGCCCGGCCGCGGCGCAACACCGTGGCGGGCCAAAAGGGAGGGAATGTCATGAGGGTAAAGCTGTCCAGCATAGTGACGCTGGTATTGGCCCTGGGCCTGTGGGTGGGCCTGGGCGCGGGAGCGGCCTGGTCCGCGGATAAACCACTGGTGCTGCGCTACGCCGCCCAGGGCGCGCCCAAGGGCGTCAGGGCCGAGGCGGTGAAGTGGTGGGCGTCCGAGATTGAAAAGCGCTCCCAGGGCAAGGTGCAGATCAAGTTCTTCTGGTCCGGCGCCCTGCTCAAACCCGGCGACGCCATGGAGGGCATCGGGGCGCGCACCGCCGACCTGGGCGGCGCCTGGGGCATCTACCACCCGGCCAAGACTCCCCTGTGGACCGTGGGCGACCCGCCTTTCAGCCATGACGACCCCTATGTGGGCCTGGCCACCATGCGCGAGATGTTCAAGAGCTACAAGCCGCTCATCGACGAGCTGGCCAAGTACAACGTCAAGGTGCTGGCCCCCTTCGTCACCGGCATGACCCAGCTGGGCACCACCAAGAAAGAGGTGTTCGTGCCCGCCGATACCGAGGGCATGAAGATCCGCTTCGCGGGCGGCCAGTGGGCCAAGTTCTGGAAGTCGGTCAACGCGGTGCCCATCAAGCTGACCCAGGGCGAGGTTTACGAGGCCCTGATGCGCGGCACCGCCGACGCCACCCAGAGCTACTTCTTCATCCTGGAGGCCTACAAGCACTGGGACGTCATCAAGTACTACAGCGTGATCAACGCGGGCGAGCTGTGCTCCTACGGCCTGGCCATCAACCTGCAACTGTACAACAGCTTCAGCCCAGAGCTTAAGAAGGTCTTCAACGAGGTCAGCGCCGAGTTCGTGGACCGCTATGCCAAGGGCCTCATCGACGTGCGGAAGAAGGTCATCCCCTTGGGCGAGAAGAAGGGCATGAAGTTCCTGTCCCTGAACCAGGAGCAAAGGGCCAAGTGGCTGGCCGCGGCCAAGCCCTTCATGGACGCCTGGGCCAAGGCCATGGACGAAAAGGGATTGCCGGGCACCAAGACCCAGCAGACCTTCCTGTCCCTGGCGGACAAGTACAAGAAGCAGGTCGAGTCCAAGGGGTACCCCTGGGGCAAGTAGACCGAGCCCTCAAGGCACGCGCCCGGTCCCGGAGCCCGCGCTCCGGGACCGGGGCACAAGCTCCGCAACCCATCGCAGGCAGGATTAACCGTGTCCGCCCAAGCATTCTTGGCAGGGGTTCGCCGCGTCTTTAACCCCCTCGTGAGCCTGTTAACCGGCGTGGCGGTATTGCTCATGCTGCCCATGATGTTCCTGGTCACCGCCGACGTCATAGGCCGCTACATCTTCAACAGCCCCATACCCGCCGTGTTCGAGATAAACAGCTATTTCATCATGGTGGCGGTGGTCTTCTTCCCCTTGGCCTATGTGCAGCGCAAAAAAGAGCACGTGTTCATCACCCTGTTCACAGAGCGCCTGTCCTCGCGGTTCAAGGCGGTGCTGGACGCCTTCTCCCTGCTCATAGGTTTCGTGGCCTACGGACTCATCGGAATCTACAGCCTGCAGCGGGCCATCATGGCCACCGAGGTGCGCGAGTACATCTCGGGGATCATCGACATGCCGGTGTGGATCAGCAAGTGGATTATCCCCATCGGCTGCCTGGCCTTTTGCATCGAGCTGCTTTTGGACGCCCTGGAGCGGGTGCCGGTGATCATGGGCCGGGAAGATACCCAGCAGCAGGAGGCGCACCATGGATAGCTGGATGGTTGGGCTCATCGGGGTGGGAGTGGTTCTGCTGCTCATCGCCTTCAGGGTGCACGTGGCCTTCGCCCTGACCATAGTTGGCGTGGCAGGCTACTGGCAGATCATGGGCTGGCAGGCCACCGGAGGGCTCTTGGGGCTCATCCCATTCAGCTTCATCGCCAACTTCATCCTGACCACCATTCCCCTGTTCCTGCTGATGGGCTATCTGGCCCACCACGCCGGGCTGACCAAGGACGTGTACAAGACCGCCCGCTACTGGCTCTCCCGGGTGCCCGGCGGCCTGGCCATCGCCTCGGTGGCCGGTTGCGCCGCCTTTGCCGCAGCCAGCGGGTCTTCCCTGGCCACGGCGGCCATGATGGGCAAGGTGGCCATCCCCGAGATGCTGGAGCACAAGTACGACAAGGGCCTGTCCAGCGGCGCGGTGGCCGCGGCGGGCACCATCGGCTCGTTGATACCGCCCAGCATCCTCTTGATCCTCTACGGGGCGCTCACCGAGACCTCCATCGGCCGTCTTCTGATCGCCGGTTTCATCCCCGGCGTGCTTTCGGCGCTCATCTACATGGCCATGATCCTGGTGCGGGCCATGGCCAACAAGAAGCTGTGCCCGCCGGTGGCCGAAAGCGTCACCTGGAGGCAGCGCCTGGCCTCCCTCAAGGGCACCTGGGGCATCATCTCCCTGTTCGTGCTGGTGATCGGGGGTATTTATTTTGGCCTGTTCACCCCCACCGAGGCGGGCGGCGTGGGCGCGGCCGGTGCCTTCGCGGTGGCCCTGATCAGCGGCAAGATCAACTGGCCCACCCTGAAAAGCTCCATGGGCGACACGGTGCGCAGCACCTCCCAGATCTTCGCCATCGCCCTGGGGGCGGTGTTCTTCACCAAGTTCATCGGCATCAGCGACCTGCCCAACGCCATCTGCGAGAGCATTTTGGCCATGAAGGTGCACCCCATGGTGGTGCTGGCGGGCATAAGCCTGGTCTACATCCTGTTGGGCATGTTCCTGGACTCCATCGGGGTGATGCTCCTCACCCTGCCCATCGTCTTCCCGGTGATGGACCAGCTGGGCTTCTCGCCGGTGTGGTTCGGCATCATCATGATCAAGTACCTGGAGATCGGCCTGGTCACTCCCCCGGTGGGGCTCAACGTCTACGTGATCAAGGGCGTGGTGGGCGACACCATTCCCCTGGAAACCATTTTCCGGGGCGTGGCCTGGTTCGTGGCCATGGACATCCTGACTCTGGCCGTGCTCATTATTTGGCCGGAGATCACGCTGTGGCTGCCTGACACCATGATGGGTAAGTAAGGGGGCCGTGTTGCGGCAGGACCGTCGAGTGGAGGGGGCGGCTCCGGTGGGCGCGGGATTTCTGAGCGGCTACCGGGTGCTGGAGCTGGCCGGCCAGGAGAGCCTGTTCGCGGGCAAGCTCTTGGCCGACATGGGGGCCGAGGTGATCAAGGTGGAGCCGCCCGGCGGCGATCCGGCGCGCCTGATGGGGCCCATGGCCCCGGGGGTGGACCCCGTGGAGGCCTCCCTCTTGTGGCAGGCCATGAACACCGGCAAGAAAAGCGTGATCCTGGACCTGGAGACCTACAAGGGGCGCGACCTGTTCCTGGAGCTGGCGGCCACCGCCGACGTGGTGGTGGAGGCCTACCCGCCGGGCTGCCTGGAGGATATGGGCCTGGGCTACCGGGAGCTGTGCCGGGCGCGGCCGGAGCTGGTCATGGCCTCCATCACCGCCTTTGGCGAGGACGGCCCCTACCGCGACTTCGTGGCCAGCGACCTGGTGATCTGGGCCCTTTCGGGCCTCATTTACATCTGCGGCGACCCCGACCGCCCCCCGGTGCGCATCAGCCTGCCCCAGTCCTGGCTGCACGCCGGGGCCGACGCGGCCACCGGGGCGGCCATGGCCCTGTTCCACCGGGGCCGCACCGGCCAGGGGCAGCGGGTGGTGGTCTCGGCGCTGAAGGCCCTGGAGCGGGTGGCCTACGCCGCACACATCCTGTGGGACGCCCGGGGCCGGGTGCTCAAGCGTCAGGGAAGCGCTCTGCGCATCCCGCCCATGGGCACCACCACTCCCCTGATCTGGCCCTGCGCCGACGGCTTCGTGGCCTTCTACCTCTTTGGTGGGCAGATGGGCGCGGTGAGCAACCCCGCCCTTACCAAGTGGATGGACGACGAGGGCATGGGCAGCGAGTACATGAAGGCCATGGACTGGCCCAAGTTCAGCATCGGCCACACTCCCCAGCAGGAGGTGGACCAGGGCGTGGTGGAGCCGGTGGCCGCATTTTTCGCGGCGCACACCCAGAGAGAGCTTTGGGACGAGGGGGTCAGGCGGCGGGTGATGGTCTACCCGGTCAACGACGCCTCCGGGGTCCTGGCCGAGGCCCAGCTCAAGGAACGGGGCTTCTGGGTGCGCCTGGCCCATCCCGCCTTCGAGCAGGAGCTGACCCTGCCCGGGCCTTTCGTGAAGACCGACGAGGGCCTTTGCCTGGTGCGGGGGGCCGCTCCCACCCTGGGCCAGCACAACCAGGAGATTTTGGCTCCCCTGGGCCTGGAAGGGGGGCGCTAGGCATGGAAAAGCAGACGCCCATCCTGCAAGGCGTGCGCATGGTGGAGTTCGGCTGGGCGGTGGTGGGGCCTCTCACCACCTCCTGGGCGGGCGGCTTCGGGGCCGAGGTGATCAAGGTGGAGACCCGCACCCGGCCCGACATCATCCGCTCCATGACGCCCTTCAAGGACGACAAGGTGAACCTGGACAACTCCCTGTTCTTCGGGCGGGAGAACGCCAGCAAGAAGAGCATCGCCCTGAACCTTAAGCACCCCCAGGGGAAGGAGCTGGCCCTGAAGCTGGTGGCCGGTGCCGACGTGGTGCTGGACAGCTACACCGCCGGGGTCATGGCCAAGTGGGGCCTGGGCTACGAGGACCTGGTCAAGGTGAGGCCGGACCTGATCATGCTCAGCTCCTGCATGTACGGCCAGACCGGGGCCCTGCGCTCCATGCCCGGCTACGGTGTGCCGCTCACCGCCATCAGCGGGCTCACCTACCACTGCGGCTGGCCGGACCGCAAGCCCTGCGGCCCCTACGGCTCCTACACCGACTACCTGGTGCCTCGCCTCAATTTGCTGGCCATCGTCAGCGCCCTGGACCACCGGCGGCGCACCGGCCAAGGCGTGTACCTGGACGCGGCCCAGTTGGAGGCCAGCGTGCAGTTCGTGGCCCCGGCCCTGCTCAACTACGCCCTCACCGGGCGGGTGGCCCAGCGGGCGGGCAACCGCGACCCCGAGGCCGCGCCTCACGGGGTTTACCCCTGCGCGGGCAAGGACCGCTGGGTGGCCATCACGGTGATGGACGACCGGCAATGGAAGGGCCTGGTGCACGCCATGGGCTCGCCGGAGTGGGCCTTGGACCCGGAGCTGGAGCGCCTGGAGGGCCGCCTGGACCGGGCCGAGGAACTGGACCAGCGCATCGCCCAGTGGACCGCCACCCGTGAGGACCACGAGGTGATGGAGCTTTTGCAGGCGCTCCAGGTGCCCGCCGGGGTGGCCAACGACGGCCGCGACCTGGGGGAAGACCCCCAGCTGGTTTACGACCAGTACTTCTCCCGGCGGGAGCATCCGGTGATGGGCCAGGTGGACTACGCCGCCCACTCCATGGAGTTCTCCGCCTCTCCCCAGAACGTGGAGCGCTCTCCTTGCCTTGGCGAGCACACCGAGGAGATATGCCTGGGCCTGCTGGGCCTGGGACGCGAGGAATACCAGCGCCTGGATGAACAAGGCGTTTTCAAATAGGGAGGAGCCGGTGAGCCGACCGGACATTAGCCAGATTATCGAGCGGGGCCTGGCCAAGTACCGCGAGCGCATGGAGGGCGCGGTGCTCAGGGCCCCGGTGAGCCAGCGGGTGGCCACTCCCGAGGCCATACGCCAGTTCGCCCAGGGACTGGGCGACCTGAACCCCCTGTGGTGCGACCCGGACTACGCCGCCTCCACCGAGTGGGGCGGCCTTTTGGCCCCGCCCGCCTTTCTTAACGCGGTGTGCGAGGGCCAGGCCATCCTGGGCCTGCCCGGGCTCATCGCCTTCTTCGTGGGGGCCCGCTGGGAGTGGAACGGGGTGATGCGCGCCGGGGACAGCTTCACCGTGGACAACGAGTTGCTGCCCCTGGCCGACAAGACCGAGCCCGGCCAGCCGGTGCGGGTGTTCCAGCAGGGGGTGCTGCGCTACCGCAACCAGCGCGGCGAGGTGGCCGGCTCCTGCCGCTGGGACATGATGCGCTCCCAGGTGAAGCTGGGCGGGGGCAAGAAGAAGGAGCCCTCGGGCGAGGCCGCCCCGGCGGCGCTCCAGCGCGAGCCCTACAGCTCCGAGAAGCTGGCCGAGGTTTACGAGGCCATCCGGGCCGAGAAGCCCCGGGGCCGCGAGGAGCGCTTTTGGCGGGACGTGGCCGTGGGCGACGAGGTGGCCCCGGTGATCAAGGGCCCCCTGTCGTTGTCGGACATGGTGGCCTGGTCCACGGGCATAGCCTGGCACCGGGCGGCCCTGGCCCACGGCCCCAAGCTCATGCACCTGTTGGACAACCCCGGCCTGGCCTACATCGATCCGGCCAGCGGCGCGCCAGAGCCCATCGCCATGAGCCACATGGACCCGGACGGGGCGCGCATCCTCATGGGCTCGCCTTTGCCCATGGATATCGGCTTTCAGCGGGTGGCCTGGTTCACCCATCCGGTGACCGACTGGATGGGCGACGCGGGCCGCCTGTTGAGTCTGGAGGTCCGGCTGAGCGGTTTCGTGCGCTTCGGGGACATCGCCTGGCTGGGAGGCAAGGTGGCCTCCAAGGAGCGCCTGGACGGCCGGGCGGTGGTCAATTTGGATTTGCAATGCACCAACCAGCGGGGTGAGGAGGTCGCCGCGGGCACCGCCCAAGTGGCCCTGCCCGAAAGCGCGGCCTAGTAGGAGGAGTCCCATGCCTGATTACGAAGCGATCACGGACAAGCTGAACAAGTTCCTGCGCCTGCAGACCTTCCCCGTGGCTCTGCGCATGGCCGAAAAGGGCGAGGAGCTTCCCGAGGCCTTCGAGGCCATGAAGAAAAAGCGCACCCCCATGCCCCTGTGCCAGGGGGTGTCCCTGGCCCGGCGCTACGGCTGGAAGGTGCTCCTGGGCCCCGAGGAGATGACCTGCCCCCTGGGGGCGTTGGCCATGGGCTTCGTGCCCCCCAAGGACCGCTACATGTCCGGCGAGGCCGAGGTGCCCTTCTGGGTGCGCAGCAAACAGGCCCGGGCCAAGATCGCGGCCAACCTGCCCAAGCTGGAGCATGGCCGCTACGCCTACATCATGGCCTCGCCCCTGGCCGAGGCCGAGTTCGAGCCCCAGCTTGTCATCATCTACGGCAACCCGGCCCAGATGATGCGCCTGGTGCAGGCGGTGATCTACATGACCGGCGATGCGGTGGTTTCTAACAGCCTGGGCGCGGTGGGCTGCGGCACCTACGTGAGCAAGGCGCTCATCACCGGCGAGTGCCAGATGGTGGTGTGCGGGGCGGGCGACCGCATCTTCGCCCTCACCCAGGACGACGAGATGGCCTTCACCATTCCGGCGGCCAAGCTGGATGAGGTGGTCACCGGCCTGGAGGACACCCATCGCTTCGGCATGCGCTACCCCACTTCCAGTTATTTGCGATTTTCTCCTCAACTGCCCAACACCTATCAGGACCTCATGCAGTACCTGGCATCCGAGGAAAAGTAGTCCGGCTATTTCGTGAAGGTAGTGCGGCGATGAATAACAAACCGGTATTTATGGGGTCCATATGAAAAGAGTATCGCCCTTATCGGGCCACAGGTTGTACCAGGCCCGGCACAGCCAGCCGTTGGCAGACAAGGCGTCAGGCAAGCGAGGGGCGAAGGCGTAGCCAAGGCTACGTCGAGGCACGAGCGTAGTCGGCAACGCAGTATGCCGGTGGCTGGCGCAGCCGGACGCGCTGCCTTCATGAAATATACGGGCGAACTCAACGCCCCACGCTCGGCCGCCCAGGCCGCCGGGCCAACCCAGGAGAAGCAACCGATGGATACCCGGGAGCTGAATGAAAAACTGGCCGCCATGGGCCTTATCGTGGAGAAGGTGGAGCAGTGGGCCGCCACCCGGCCGGACAAGCTGTTCATCTACTACGGCGAGGAGGACGCCTCCTACACCTACGCCCAGTTCAACCGCCTGGCCAACTGCGTGGCCCACAACCTGAGGGGCATGGGAGTGTCCAAGGGGGACCGGGTCAGCCTGTTTCTCAAGAACCCCTGGGTCACGGTGCTGTCCATGTACGCCCTGTGGAAGCTGGGGGCGGTGTTCTGCCCCATCAACTTTCTGTACAAGGGCCGCCTGCTCTCCTACCAGCTCAGCGACACCGGGCCCAAGCTGCTGATCACCGAGAGCGGCCGTGAGCCCTTGCTCAACCAGATCAAGGACGAGTTGCCCTTCACCAAGGTGGTGATCCATCGCCCCACCCCCCTGGAGCACGACTACAACCCCGAGACCGCCGGGCTGCGCCTGGAGCCGCCCTTTGAGGAGATAGCCTTCGCCGACCTGTTGGAGGGCAACCCCACCAACCCCGGCGTGGAGATCAACTTCTGGGACACGGCCAACATCGTCTACACCTCCGGCACCACCGGCCCGCCCAAGGGGGTGGTGCAGTCCTTCCGCTGGATGCAGAACTACTGCTACTACGGGGTGCGTATGCTGCACCCGGACGACGTGGCCTACTGCGACCTGCCCATGTACCACATCGGCGGGGCCTTCTCCCTGGTGGGCCGCGCCGCCTGGCGGGGCTGCACCGTGTCGTTGTGGGACCGCTTCAGCGCCAGCGACTTCTGGCGGCGCGTCAAGGTGAGCGGGGCCAGCGTGGCCCTCTTGTTGGACGTGATGATGCCCTGGCTGCTCAAAGCCGAGCCCAA
The DNA here is from genome assembly GCA_018902755.1 of Pseudomonadota bacterium. Lineage (GTDB taxonomy): Bacteria > Desulfobacterota > Desulfarculia > Desulfarculales > Desulfarculaceae > Desulfoferula. Next base: position 32,161 of record JAHIQI010000049.1, read on the forward strand.
GCCCGACGACCGGGAAAACACCCTGCGCCGGGTGCACATGCAGCCCCTGCCCGAGTACCACCACGTTTTCGCCCAGCGCTTCGGCCTGGACTTCGTAAACGTGGGCTACGGGGCCACCGAGGTGGGCTACGTGTGCGCGGGCATCATCGACGAGTCGGTGAACGGCGGGGGCATCCCGCCGGAGTTCGCCAAGGGCTACTCCAAGGAGGAGGTCTACCAGGTGGCCCAGGAGCTGGGCATGCCCATCATCCCCGGCCACAAGGAGATACCCAAGGGCTACATGGGCAACGCCTGCATGCTGCACCGGGTGGCCATCCTGGATGAGCACGACCAGGAGATGGAGCCAGGCGAGTACGGCCAGATCTGCCTCAGGCCCCGTTTGCCCTACGTGCTTCTGAACGAATACTTCAACAAGCCCGAGGCCACCGTGGCCACCAACCGCAACTTCTGGTTCCATACCGGCGACGGCGCGCGCTACGACGAGCAGGGCATGTTCTACTTCGTGGACCGCATGGGCGGCTTCATCCGGGTCAAGGGCGAGAACATCAGCTCCTTCCAGGTGGAGGACGTGATCAACACCCACCCCAAGGTGCGCATGTCCGCCGCCTTCCCGGTGCCCGCCTCCGAGGGCCTGGAGGACGACATCGTGGTCTACATCGTGGTGGACCAGGGCCACGAGCTGGACGAGACCGAGCTGCGCCCCTGGCTGGACCGGGAGATGCCCGCCTACATGCGGCCCCGCCACTTGCGCTTCGTGGAGTCCTTGCCCCAGACCCCCACCTACAAGGTGGAGAAGTATAAGCTGAAGGAGATGTTTTTAGCTGAGAGCCGCGACTAAGCGCGGTCGGCTTCGCCAGACCCCGCATGGCTGCGTTGCCGGCCTCGCTCGGTCCTCGGCGTAGGTAGACTACGCCTGCGTCCCTCCTTCGCCCGGCGCCTTGCCTTACGATGCCTGGCTGTGCCGGTGTTGGGTGCGTTGGCGGCGTCGGTTAGGCCTTGACGTGTATAAGAGTAACGAGTAGCCCACCTCCCCGCCCCGGCCGCTCCGCTATCTGCCCCAGCGGAGCGGCCGGGGTGTAATATAAAGGCGTTGCCACCCTAGTCCCCCGTTTGGAGGCCATGCCTTGCGACTGCGCTCCTGTCTCATCCTTTTGGCGGCCCTGCTTTTGGCCGCCGCCTGCTCCTCCCCGGCCGACGAACCCCTGCCCGCCCTGCTCAAGCAGTTGGGCTTCGGCCAGGCGGCCGCCCAGCACAAGGGCGAGCTGCTCTACCAGAAGCCCTTGGATGGGGTGAGCCTGTGGGTGAGCCTGCCCCAGGGCCTGGGCAATGAGCCCGGCCCGGTGATGATGATCAAGGCGGCCGGTCCCAAGGGGGCCTTGAGCGCGGCCACGGATGCGGCCCTGACCACCCGGCCCGAGGTGGGCCAACTGGTGGAGGCGGCCGGCCGGGGGGCCTACCCGCCCAAAGCCTTGGCCGAGATCTTCAAGCTGGCCCAGGAGGCCGCGGCCCAGCCCCCCCACAACGGGGCCCTGATGACCAGCCCCAAAATGGGCTATTCCCTCCGGGTGCCCCACACCCAGGGCCGTCTGCGCCTGGTCTTGCTGGTGCGGCACAAGAGCTCCACGGCGGAGGCCGGGCATGGCAAATGATGCTAAAATTAGCAGCATGAAAAACCAACCCGTACTCACCGTATTGCGCCGCGCCGCCGCGCCCCCCTGCCTGGGCAAGGATCGCCTGCTGTGCCGGGGTTGTCCCGGCTGGGAGGCCATGCGCGCGGCGGTGTGCCCCGGCGGGCCTTGGGAGGGGGCGGTGATCCACTGCTCCTGCACCGGCCTGGTGGCCCAGGGGCCGGAGCATACGGACAAGCAATGAAACGCCTGCTGGGGATCACCCTGCTGGCCCTGGCCGCCCTGGCTTTGGGGGCTGCGGCCGGGGTGGTCGTGGTGGGCCATTTCAGCGCGGGCGACCTGGCCGGTTGGGAGACCAAAGAGTTCAAAGGCCTTACCACCTACAGCCTGGTGGAGATGGACGGCCGCAAGGTGCTCAAGGCGGTGAGTGAGGCCAGCGCCTCGGCCCTGATCAAGGAAATTAAGGCCGACCCGGCCCAGACCCCCATGCTCTCCTGGTCCTGGAAGATTCAGGGCACTCTGCCGGGGGGCGACGGCCGCAGCAAGGCCGGCGACGACTTCGCGGCCCGGGTCTACGTGGTCTTCCCCTCTTTCTTGTTCTGGAACACTCGCGCCCTCAACTACGTGTGGGCCAACAAGCTGCCCGTTGGCCGCACCTGGCCCAACGCCTTTGCCGGGGACAACGTGATGATGATGGCCGTGAACAGCGGAGACGGCCAGGCCGGGCAGTGGGTGAGCCACCGCCGGGACTTGGCTGCGGATTTTCGCCGTTGTTTCGGGGAGGAGCCTCCGGGCATCGGGGCCATCGCGGTGATGACCGACTCGGACAATACCAAAGGCAGCGCGGTGGCCTATTACGGGGACATCACTTTGGGGCCGAGATAGGCGGCTTCGCCAGGAAGCGCCATGCGGTGTTGTCAACATCGCTCGGTCCTCGAGGTAGGTTTCCCTACCCCTGCGTCCCTCGCTCGTTTCCGCCTTGCCTGACGCTCCCTGGCTGTGCCGCTGGCCTTTTGGGGCTTTATTTAACAAACGCCCAAAAACGGCAGCGCCACCTAGCGCGTGCCGAGTCTTCAAGCGACTAGATTTAGCCAGCCACCTTCAAGTGCCGCTCCCGCTGGGGGCCGGGGATCTCCTTGTTGCGGCTGGCCACCCGGCGGTAGAGCAGGGGGCGGCGGTTGGGGTAGATAGGCTCCCGCTCCCGCCAGGCTTCGGCCTGCCCCAAGTCCAACTCCAACTGGGTGATCTCTTCGCCGCCGCCCAGGGCCAGGAGCTCATCGCCGTGGGGGTCGTACACCGCGCTGCCCCCGGAGAACACCGGGCCGGGCCGGTTCATGTAGACCACGAAGTACTGGTTGAACACCGCCGCCGCCCGCATGCGCCGGCGCATGTAGGGCACCGGGAAGTGGGCGGGCACCGCCGAGATGTTCACCACCAGGCGAGCCCCGTCCAGGGCCAGCACCCGCCACACCTCGCTGAAGGCCGAGTCGTAGCATATGTTGAGCCCCAGGCGGCCCAGGGGGGTGCTGAACACCTTGAGCCTGCCGCCGGGCAGGAAGTTCTCGGTCCAGTGCACGTGGGTCTTGGCGTAGCTCTTGGCGCCGCGCGCGTCCACGTAGGTGGCGAGGTTAAGGAACCCGTCCCCCTCGCGCTTCAGCTCGCCCAGCACCACCCTGGCCCCGCACTGCCTGACGTGCCGGTAAATATCCTGGGACGCGCCGTGGATGGCGCACTTCACCTTGCGGTAGAGGAAACCCTCTGGCTTCACCTGGGAGGGGTGGCCATGCAGGATCAGCTCCGGGAACACGATGAGGTCGCTGCCCCGCTCTTGGGAGATGATTTCCTTTAGCCGCTCAACGTGGCCTTCCACGTCCTCGGGGTCGAAATTTATCTGGGCTAGGGTTATGCGCATGCTCCTCCTATGCCGCCGGGAGGTGGCTGGTCTCGCAGTCCAGGAAGGGCGGGATGAAGCGCCGCCTTATGTCGTCCTCGATCTGCTGCAAGTAGAAGCGGGCCCGGCTCTCGCCGTAGTGCTCGTACTCGTCGCCATAGCGGTAGAGGCTGCCCTTGTCCCGGGCGATGTTCTTGTCCACCACATCGTCTTGGATCACCCCGGCCTTGGAGGCGGCGATGTTCTGGATGATCTGGTGGATGCCCGAGCCGGACTGGGCCGGGTCCTTGGTGCGAAAGGCCAGGTAGGGCGGCACCCCCAGCTCGGCCGAGGCCTGGCGGTGCACTCGCTTGCGCAGGTTGTCCTCGGCCCCTTCCAGCTTGAGGCGCGGGGATATGCGCATGGCGGTGAGGATCACGTCCCGGTCCAGGTAGGGGGCCCGAAGCTCGATGCTGTGGGCCATGGTCAGCTTGTCCTCGCGCTCCAGGGTGTCGGTGTAGAGCATGCCTATGTCTTCCCACAGCTTCTCGTGCAGGCGCAGATAGCCGTGTTCGGCCAGGACGTCGTTGTACCAGGGGTATCCCGCGAACAGTTCGTCCGCCGCCTGACCGGTGTACATCACCCGGATGCCGTCGGCCGCGGCCATCTTGGCGGCCAGGTACATGGGTATGGCCACCTCAACCTGCAGCAGGCCGCTCTCCTCCACGTTTTCGATCACCTCGGGCAACAGGGCCTCCACCGTGGCCTCGTCGATGATGGAGGTCTTGAGCACCAGGCCCAGGTCCTTGGCCACCGCCTCGGCGGCCTGCACGTCGGCGCTGTCGGCGGTGCCGGTGCAGTAGCACACGATGTTTTTGCCCTCGCGCATCAAGAGGTTGGCCACCAGCACGCTGTCGATGCCCCCGGAGAAGATCACCCCCAGGGTGGACTCGGTGAGCCCGGTGAGGCGCTTGGAAACCGAACGGGTGAGCACCCTCTTGTACTCCTCCACCGCTTGGCGGAAGTCCACGATGTCGATCTGGGGCATCTCCAACCGGTAGCCGCCCTCCACCTTGGGGCCCTGGTCGTCGATGCACAACAGCTCGCCGGGGTTCAGGCGCACCGGCTCGTCCTGGCCGTTCCACAGGGCCTTCTTTTCCGAGGCGAAGTAGGTTACCGGGCCGTTGTGGATGTAGTAGATGGGCTTTTTGCCGATGGGGTCCCGAGCGACCACCACCGATTTGCCGTCGGTGACCGCCAGGGCGTACATGCCGTCCAAAAGGCCGACGATCTGCTTGACCGCGTCAACCAGATCCCCCCGGTAGGACTCCTCCAGCAGGTGCACGATCACCTCGCTGTCGCTGGTGGTCTTTATGTCGTGCTGCTTGTAGAGCAGGGTCCGCAGCTTTTGATAGTTGTAGATCTCGCCGTTGTGGATAAGGGCCAAGCGGCCATCGCAAGAGGTGTAGGGCTGGGTGCTCTGCTCCCGGCCCACGATGCGTAGGCGGGAGTGGCCCAAGGCTATGTGGGCGTCCCGGACAAGCTCCTCGCGCAGGTCGTCCACCTTGCGCGCCCGGTGGGTCTCATTGTCCAGATAGACCCCGTGAGTGTCTGGCCCCCGGTGGTCCATCTTTTTGAGCATGTCGTAGATGTCACTGGAACAGATGTGGCCTCCTTGGACGAAATGTCCGCAGATGGTGCACATTGTGGAGTCTTCCTTTCCGTGGCTTTGAGGTCCGCCGGGCCTGCCGCCGCTTAGGTGTTTGGCGCCGTCTGACGGCGGCGCCGGGCCCCCAAAAAAAGAAACTCCACCTTTTCTGGCCGCTGCACAGAGAAGGTGGAGAAGACTTATAAGCTTAGACTTTGCGTTTAAAGTTCTTGGGGGCGGTCAAATTTTCCTTTGTTTAAACTAACATAGCTTCGGGAGCCTTGCAAGGGCGGACGCCCGAACGCCGCCGGGAGACCCGCTCCGGCCCGGGCGGTGGGTGTAAAAAGCTGCCGCCTAGATGCAGTCCAGCGAAATCTTGAGCCCCGAAGGCCGCCCCGAGCAGTGGCAGGGGGCGCAGGTGAGGCGCACAGGGAAGGCGCGGCCATCTACCCGCATAAGGGTGTAGATGCTCTGGTGCTCTTTGCCCGAGGTCAGGCTCTGACCCATGGCCTGGCCCGCCCGCCTGCGGTCCCAGGTGGCGAAATGGCTGAGCAGGTTGATGCGTTTGGGCGCCTCGTCCGGCACGTAGCCCAGGAAACCCAGCACCGCCAGGCTGTGGCTGGAAACGTAGCCGCTTTCATCCACCAACAGGGCGGTTTGCATGGGGGGAGTGGAAGGCCTGGAGGTCTTTTGGCCGTTTTGACCCGGGGACTCCAAAGTCATGGCGATTCTCCCGAAATTTGGATGGGCCGGATATACTTACCAATATTCTACTATCATTAAAAATAAAATAGCAACGACAATATTAGCTCTGCTAATAAAGAGGCCCCCGGGGCAGGCGCGGCGCAAGGGCCCAGGGCATTTGACGAAATCGTTGCCACAGGTTAAGCTCATCCTGGCACAACCTATTAAATTTATGAGGTAAGCGTGGCAGACAAGGCTCACACCCGCAATTTTTCAATCATCGCCCACATCGACCACGGTAAATCCACCCTGGCCGACCGGCTCATCCAGCTTTGCGGGATGGTTAGCGACCGGGACTTCCAAGACCAGCTCCTGGATAACCTTTATCTGGAGCGCGAACGGGGCATAACCATCAAAAGTCAGGCCATAACCCTGCCTTACATCGCCTCCGACGGCGAGGAGTACGAGCTGAACCTCATCGACACCCCGGGCCACGTGGACTTTTCCTACGAGGTCAGCCGGGCCCTTTCCTCGGCCGAGGGGGTGCTTCTGGTGGTGGACGCCTCCCAGGGAGTGGAGGCCCAGACCCTGGCCAACCTGTACATGGCCCTGGAGCACGACCTGGAGGTGGTGCCGGTAATCAACAAGATCGACCTGATCAGCGCCGACGTGGACGAGGCCCGCCGCCAGATAAGCGACGAGCTGGGCCTGGACGGCGATGAGGCGGTGGCGGTGTCGGCCAAGACCGGCCAGAACGTGCCCGCGGTGCTGGAGGCGGTGGTCGCCAAGCTTCCCCCGCCCACCGGCGACCCCGCCGCGCCCTTGCAGGCGCTCATCTTCGACGCCCAGTACGACCCCTACCGGGGCACCGTGATCTTCGTGCGGGTGATGCAGGGCACCTTGCGCCAGGGCCAGAGCGTCATGTTCATGCACGGCGGGACCACTCACAAGGTGGAAGAAGTTGGGGTGATGCAGCTAAAGCGCATCGCCAAGACCCAGCTTAGGGCGGGCCAGGTGGGCTACGTGGTGGCCGGGGTCAAGACCGTGGCCGACACCAACATCGGCGACACCATCACCGACGCAGACGCCCCGGCCGCCGAGCCCCTGCCCGGCTTCCGCGAGGCCAAGCCGGTTGTGTTTTCCTCCATCTACCCCGTGGCCACCGACGACTACCCCGACCTGGCCGACGCCCTGGACAAGCTCAAGCTCAACGATGCCAGCCTCATCTACCAAAAGGACTCCTCCCAGGCCCTGGGCTTCGGCTTCCGCTGCGGCTTTTTGGGCTTGCTGCACCTGGAGGTGGTCCAGGAGCGCCTGGAGCGGGAGTTCGGCCTGTCCCTGATCCTCACCACCCCCAGCGTGCGCTACCAGATCTACCTGCACGACGGCACCGAGCTGGAGATCGAGAACCCGGCCTACTACCCGGACCCGGCCTCCATCGACTATTGCGAGGAGCCCTTCGTCAGGGCCTCCATCCTCATGCCCGAGCGCTACATCGGGGCGGTGATGCCCCTGTGCCTGGACCGGCGCGGCGAAAACACCAACTTGAACTACCCCAACCCCGGCCGGGTGGAGCTGAGCGTTGACCTGCCCCTGGCCGAAGTGATCTACGACTTCTACGACAAGCTCAAGACCGTGACCCAGGGCTACGGCTCCTTTGACTACGAGATGATCGGCTACCGCAAATCCGACCTGGTTCGCCTGGACATTCTGGTCAACGGCGAAAAGGTGGACGCCCTGTCCATGCTGGTGCACTCCGAAAAGGCCAGGCCCAGGGCCCTGCACGCGGTCAACAAGCTCAAGGACACCATTCCCCGCCAGCAGTTCAAGATAGCCATCCAGGGGGCCATCGGGGCCAAGATCATCGCCCGCAGCACGGTCAACGCCTTCCGCAAGGACGTGACCTCCAAGTGCTACGGCGGCGACGTGTCGCGCAAGCGCAAGCTCTTGGAAAAGCAGAAGGCGGGTAAAAAGCGAATGAAACTGGTAGGCAATGTGCCCATCCCCCAGAAGGCGTTTTTGGCGGTTTTGCAGAGCGATACAGACGACTAAGGCCTAAGGTCTAACCTTGACATAGGCCCATTCCCCTCCTATTATTCAAGTCGCAAAATAGCCAAGACCGCCAGAAGGCGGCCATACGTGATCGCAAGCAGGATTTTAGGCCGCAGTTGGTCAAAAGGGAGAGATAAAAGTCATGCAACCTACACCGGTTGACTGGGGGGAGGCGTTCCGCATCGTCGGCGGAGGCGTCCTGGTCGTGTTCCTGATCATGTCGCTGCTGGCAGTGGCCACCACCCTAATGGGCAAGATTTTCATGGCGCGCGAAGCCAGGAAAAAGGCCGCCGCGATCGCCCAGGGGGAGGCCAAGTCATGAGCTGGATCGCCTATCACGAGGGAGTGCTCAAGATCTTGGGCGTGCAGGTGGGCTTCGGCAACCTGGACCTTCCTCACATAATCATGATCCTGGTGGGCCTGGGCTTCATCACCCTGGCCATTCTCAAGGAATGGGAGCCCTACGAGCTGCTGCCCATCGGCGCGGGCATGATCCTGGCCAACCTTCCGCTCACCGGCCTGACCTCCCAGCCCGAACCGGGGATGCAGCCGGGCATGGCCGGCGTGCTGGGCATCATCCTGAAGTACGGTCTGTACACCTGGACCATCCTGCCCCAGTTCATCTTCTTCGGCATCGGGGCGCTCACCGACTTCAGCCCGCTCATCGCCAACCCCCGAGCCTTCCTCTTGGGCGCGGCGGCCCAGGTGGGCATCTACACCAGCTTCCTGGGCGCCCTGGCCGTGGGCCTGATTTGGCCTGACTGGGGCTTTTCGCTCAAGGAGGCCTGCTCCATCGGCATCATCGGCGGCGCCGACGGCCCCACCACCATTTACACCACCGGCCTGCTGGCCCCGGACATCATGGGCATCACCGCCACGGCGGCCTACTCCTACATGGCCATGGTGGCCATCATCCAGCCGCCCATCATCAAGCTCTTGACCTCCAAGGCCGAACGCTCCACCTACATGAAGCCCACCCTGCGCCCGGTGAGCCGCCCCGAACGCATCCTGTTCCCCATCGTGGCCATGCTCTTGATCATCCTGATCATCCCCAAGAGCGCCCCGCTGGTGGGCTTCCTCTTGCTGGGCAACCTGTTCCGCGAGTCCGGGGTGGTGGAGCGCCTAAGCAACACCGCCCAGAACGAGTTGATCAACATCATCACCATCCTCTTGATGCTGGGCATCGGAGCCTCCATGCCAGCCGACCGGGTCATGGACCCGCGCACCCTGTTGGTGCTGTTCCTGGGTCTGGCCGCCTTCTGCGTGGGCACCGGGGCCGGGGTGATTTTCGGCAAGATCATGTCCAAGCTCAGCAAGGAGCCCTTCAACCCCATGCTGGGCGCGGCCGGAGTGTCGGCGGTGCCCATGAGCGCGCGCATCGTGCACCACATGGGGCAAAAGGCCAATAAGCGCAACTTCCTTCTGATGCACGCCATGGGCCCCAACGTGGCCGGCGTCATCGGTTCGGCGGTGGCCGGCGGCTACTTCCTGGGCCTGTTCATTAACTTCTAGTTCCGCCATCCTGGGGAGCCCCGCGCTGCGGGGCTCCCTTTTTTTTGGCCATGCCGGTAGGCGGTGATCGGCGCCCTGCGCCCCGCTTGCCGGCAAGTCGGCAAACGCCAAACATGTTAAAGTAGAATCGAGCGAGGCTTCAGCCCTGGCCTGCCCGTGAGGGGGGAACCTGGTGATCGACCGTGGCCGGAAATCCAATTCCCGGCTGATGATCCAAGACCAAAAGGACGTGACCCGGACCATTATAAAGGTGGCCCTAATCTCCTTGGTGGCTTCCTGGCTCATCACCGGTGTGGTTATGCTGCTGGTCGGCGGCCTGACCACCAGCACCCTGGTGGTCGCCGGCCTGGCCAGCACCGTGGCCCCCCTGGCGGTGGCGATCCCGGTCGCCGGACGCAACCTCAGACTCACGCTGGAGCTGAACCGCTCACACCAGGCCATAGAGCGCCTTTCGCGCACCGATGACCTCACCCAGACCTACAACCGCCGTTACTTCACGGAAGTTGCCCAGCGAGAGCTTGCTTTGGCCGCTCGCCATGGACACCTGGTGTCCCTTTTGCTCATCGATCTGGACGGCTTCAAGCAGATCAACGACCAACTGGGCCATCAGGTAGGGGACAAGGCCCTGGTCGCCTGCGCGCAGGCCATACGCCACACCATCCGCCAGGAGGACGTGGTGGGGCGTTTCGGGGGAGACGAATTTTTGGTCCTGGCCCCGCACAGCGACCTAAAGAGCGCCGCGCTGCTGGCCCAGCGGGTGCACGACGCCCTGGACGCCGCCAATCTGGTGTTGGGCGGGCAGGTGGTGGCAATCAAGGCCAGTATTGGTGCGGTGACCAGCAATGGGGACGCCCAAGACGTTGATCAAATCCTGCGCGAAGCTGATCAGGCTCTGTACCGTGCCAAAAAAATGGGCGGCAACCGCACCGAACTGGCCGCCTAGCCTGGGCGTCCCGCTTGTTTCATGCCGATCGCCGCGCCGCGCCCCGAATCACCCCAATCCCCGCCGGGCCGTTGCACCCGATCTCGCTACCAGGGGCCCAATCATGTTAAAGTAGCCATGCCTATAGCGCCTTTTCGCCCTTGGTGCGTGGAGAAGCAAGCCTGGTGAAGGTTGAAAAAGACAAGGCCGATTTCTGGATCAGCATAAAAAGCAAAAGGGATATGGTCAAAGCCACCGTCCTGGTCACGGCGGTTTCGGTCTTGGGCTCATGGGCGGTGACCGTGGCCTTGATGCTCCTGACGGGCCACACCCAGGCCGAGAATTGGGCCGTGGGGCTCACCATCGCCACCTTGGCTCCCATGGCCGTGGCCCCGCCGGTGGCCTTCAAGGTGCTCAACCTGATGCTGGCCCTGGTCGATTCCCGCCGGGAGATCGAGCGCCTTTCGCGCACCGACGACCTCACCCAGACCTACAACCGCCGCCACTTCATGGACATGGCCCAGCGGGAGCTTTCCCTGGCCACCCGCCACGGCTACGTGGTTTCCCTGCTGCTCATCGACCTGGACGAATTCAAGCAGGTCAACGACCGCCTGGGGCACCTGGCCGGGGACCGCGCCCTGGCCGCCTGCGCCACCACCATTCGCGGCAGCATCCGCCGCGAGGACGTGGTGGGCCGCTTTGGAGGCGATGAGTTCCTGGTGCTGGCCCCCTACAGCGATCTGAACAGCGCGGCCATGCTGGCGGAGCGGATTCGCCGTGCTCTGGCCTCGGCTAACATGGTGGTGGGCGGACAGGTGATGGGCTTCAAGGCCAGCATCGGGGTGGTGTGCAGCCAGGGCCGCACCGGCGACGCGGACGAACTGCTGCGCATGGCCGACCAAGCCCTGTACCGCGCCAAGGATTTGGGCGGCGACCGCACCGAGTTGGCCGCGTAGGCTGCCCTAAATTACTTCCAGGGGTTTTCCCCGCGCTCCCAAGCCAGCAACGCCTTTTTGTTGGGCAGGCCCGAACCGAAGCCGGTGAGGCCGCCGTCGGCGCCGATCACCCGGTGGCAGGCCAGAAACAGGGGCAGGGGGTTGTTGTGCAGGGCCTGGCCCACCGCCCGGGGGGCCTTGGGGCGGCCCACGATCTTGGCCACCTGGCCGTAGGTCAGGGTTTGGCCCGGGGGGATGTCCTTGAGGGTCAAGAGCACCGCCTGGGTGAAGGGGGTCAGCCCCTCCAAGTCCAGGGTAACCTCCAGGGAGGCCCGGGGGTTCTTGAAGTAGGCTATGAGCCTGCGCCCCTGCTCGGTGGACTTGGCGGCCACCTGCTTGCGCTCCGTCCCCGGCGCGCGCTTTTTGAGCAGCTTCTCCAGGTACTGGCCGTCGTCTTGGCGCATGGTCAGGGCCACCAGGCCCCCCGGCCCCACCGCCCCGCGCAGGGTGCCCAGGGGCGACTCCAGGGTGAAAAGCTTGAGCTGGTTCATGCCAGGTCTCCTTGGCATAGGTTGTTGTCTTCCAGGGCCTGGGCGATGGCGCTGAGCACCGCGTCCTTGCCCGCCGCCCACTCCGGGGCCAAAAGGCGGTCCGGGCCGGGGTCGGCGGCCAGGCGGTGCACCAGCACCCGCCGGGGCAGGCGGGCCACGAAGGCCGCCGCCGCCCGGGCGTATTGCTCCCGGCTCCACAGGCGGACCCTCCCGGCGCGGTGCTCCTTGGCCAGGGGGGCTCCGGCCAACACCATGAGGTTGTGCAGTTTGACCCCCCACACCTTGCGCCCGGCCAGATGACGGGCGGTGGCGTTGGTATGTTCCACCTCCTCGCCGGGCAATCCCAGGATAACATGAGTCACCACCCTGAGCCCAAGCCGGTTGGCCTGTTCCAGGGCCGCGTCGAAGCAGGCCAGGTCGTGCCCCCGGTTGATACGGGCCAAGGTGGCGTCGTGGGCGCTTTGCAGACCCAACTCCAGCCACAGGGGGCGGCGGCGGGCCACCTGGGCCAAGAGCTCCCAGGTGGCCGGGGGCAGGCAGTCGGGCCGGGTGGCCACGATGATCCCGGCCACCGCCTGGTGGCGGGCCACGGCCATGAACAGGGGCTCCAGGGTCTCGGGCGCGGCGTTGGTGGCGGTGTAGGCCTGGAAATAGGCCAGGGCCCGGGGAGTGGGACCGCGACGGGAGCGCAGGCGGGCCAGGCCCTGCTCGAGCTGCCGGCTCACCGAGCCGCCCCGGCCATGGCCGGAGCCGCCGGGAGGGCAATAGACGCACCCGCCGGGGCCCACCCCGCCCGGGCGGTGGGGGCATCCCAGGCCCGCGTCCAGGCTGATTTTCACGGTGGGGCCGCCCATGGCCCGGCGCAGCCAGGGGCCCAGCAGGTTGACCCTTCGAGCCAGCCGGGCCGCGTCCATCTTAGCCCGGGTATTTCATGTAGGCCGTGCGTCCGGCTGCGCCGGCCACCGGCATACTGTGTTGCCGGCCGCGCTCGGTCCTCGACGTAGCTCTGGCTACGCCAGCGGACCTCGCTTGCCGGACGCCTTGTCTGCCAGCGGCCGACTGTGCCGGTTCCTGGTGCAAACCAAACTCCACGGCGGCTAGTGGTTTTTCCATAAGGATGGCCTAAGTAGGGATTCGTTGTTCATTGCCGCCCAGCCTACATGAAATGTCCGGGCTATCGGCCCTTGTCCTTGGGGGGGTGATGGATGCGGGCTTCTTCGGCGATGACCCAGATGCGGTTCTCGTAGCCGGGGATGGGCTGGCCTTCGCCGTAGCGCCGCCGGTACTCCGGGTTGGCGCACAGGCGGCGGTACTCGTGGCGTCCGTTGGGGCCGGTGAACTCCAGGCACACGTAGTGGCTGCCCTTGCCGTTGGGCCCGGCCTCGAAGTCGATGAGCCAGCGGTAGTCCCAGTGGATGTAGCGGTCGTCGAGCCCGGCGGGGCGTCTGGTGATGATGCCGTCGGGCGGGAAGGCCCCGCCGTGGTCGGCGGCGAAGCGGCGCGCCGCCTGGTCTATGATCTCGGCCCGCTCCAGAAACACCCGCACCGGATGGGGCTCGCGCAGGTAGTAGCCCTTGAGGGCCAAACCCAGGCTGAGGGCCAGGATGAGCGCCAGGGCCCACCACTCCCAGGTCTTGAATCCCGCTGATCTGAATGATTGAGTTGCGGACATAAATTACGATTTCCCTAGTGGCGAGAATATATCACAGCGGGCTTTGCTTGTCCCCCGACCCGGTGGCGTGCTATAGGAAGGTATGCAGCGGAGGATGCCATGGACCAGGCGGCAGGGGCGGACAAGGGGCTGATGAGCCTCAAGGAGGTGGTGGAGCGCACGGGCATACCGGCGGCCACCATCCGCTACTACGACCAGCAGTTCGAGGAGTACCTGGGCATCACCAGGGGGGCGGGACGGCGCAGGCTGTTCAGCCAAGACTCCCTGGGGAGGCTGAACGAACTGCGCCGCCTGCTAAAGGACGAGGGGCTCAGCCTGCGCCAGGCCCGCAAGGCCTTGTCCGGGGATGGCGCGAGCCCCGGCGACCCGCCCGCGCAAGGCGATTTGCAGGCCGAGGTGGAGTCCCTGCGCCTCAAGGTGAAAAACCTGGAAGAGCAGGTGAACCGCCTCAAGGAGATCCAGAGCCGCACCCTTTCCCTGGTGGACGGCCTGACCCAGCGCTAGGGCCAAGCCGGTTACAGCCACACAGCCCGTTTCGCCTTTGGGCGGAGCGGGCTTAGTTGTGGGCCGGCCAGGGGGCCAGGCAGCGCCGCGGCGGGGATAGGGTGGGCATGATGCGCCAGGCCCCGCCGCCGGTGGTCAACTCCAGGCAGCCCTGCCAGTTGGTGCCGTGGACTCCGGCCCCGGCCTTGGTGGCCCTGTCCTGGGCCTGACGGCTGGGCGAGGGCCAGCGGCCCCAGCAGCCCGAGGAGAACAGCACCGCCTGGGGCCGCATGCGCTCCAGCAGGGCGGGGGTGAGCGAGTTCTTGGCCCCGTGGTGCGGCCCCAGCAGCACCTGGCTGCCGCCCGTGGGCAGCAAGGGAGTCACCGCCTTTTCCACCTTGGGCCCGCCGTCGCCGGGCAGCCACAGCCAGGAGCCGCCCAGGCCAACCCCCAGCCACAGGGAGCGGTCGTTGGAGCTTAGGGCGGCCAGGTCCGCACCCGGCGGGGGCCACAGCAGGCGCAGCGAGGCCCCGCCCAGCCCGCGCACCTGGGCGATCTCCCTAGGCCCCAGCACGGGTATGCCCTTCTCCTTGGCGGTGGCCAACAGCCCGGCGTACCAGCCGCCATCCCCGGCCTCTCCGTTGGTCCAGACCTGGCGGGGGGAGAACCAGCGGGCCACGAAGGGCAGGCCTCCGGCGTGGTCGCTGTCCCGGTGGGAGCAGGCCACCACCTCCACCTTGCCGAAGCCCATGCCCCACAGGAAGGGGGCGATGACCTGGCGTCCGAAGTCAAAGTCGCTGCCCCCCCAGCCGCCGCCGTCGATCACCATGACCTGTCCCTGGGGCAGGCGCGCGATGGTGGCCGATCCCTGGCCCACATCCAAAACCCAGGCCCGGAGCTTGCCGTCGGCCGGGGGCGGGCCGGAAAGGCCCAACCACAGTACCAACCCGGCTGCGCCCAGCCCGGCCCCCAGGCCCCAGGCCCAGCGCTTGGGCAGGGTGAGGGCGGCCAGGGCACCTAGATAAAACAAGAGGGCGGCCCAGGGGCCCGGCCCGGCCAAATAGCGCACCGCGCCGGGCAGTCCGGCCAGCCAGCCTACCAGGAATACCGCGCCCTCGGCGGGCCAGGCGGCCAGGGCGAACAGTGCCTGGCCACCCCCGGCCCACACCAGCCCCACCCCGGCGGCGATGAGCGCCATGGGCAGGGTGAACATGGCCACCAGGGGGATCAACAAGGCGTTGGCGGGCAGGGAGTAAACCGGGAGTTGGTGGAAGTTCTGCACCGCCAGGGGCCACACCGCCAGGCCCACCACCCCGCCGAGGCCCAGCCAGCCCAGCACCGCCCCGGCCAGGCGGGGTCCGGGGGCCAATCCCCGCAGCCAACGGGCCAGGGGCGCGGCGGCCAGGAGAATGGCGGCCACGGCCACGAAGGACATCTGGAAGCTGAGGGTCAGGGGGGACTCGGGCCACAGCAGGCCTATGACCAGGGCGGCCAGGGCCAGGCCACCCGAAGGGCGGTAAGGCCGCGAGGCCCACAGGGCGGCCACCAGGCAGGCGATCATCACCAAGGCCCGCAGGGTGGGGGTGGAGCCCCCGGCCAGGGCGGCGCAGGCCCCGGCGGGAATGAGGGCCAGGGCGGCGGCCAGCTTGATCACCGGCCAGCGCAGGGCCAAACCGGGCCAGGCGGCCAGAAGCCAGCGCAGCAGGGCGTAGGCCAAGCCCCACACAAGGCCGATGTGCAGCCCACTGATGGCCAGCAGATGGGCCGCGCCGGTCACCCCGAAGGCCTCGCGCACCTCCCCGCTCAGGCCGCCCCGCTGGCCCAGCACCAGGGCCCTGAGCAGCTCCCGGCCCTGGGTGGGGGGTAGGGCCTCGATCTGATAGGCCAGGCGTTGGCGGGCGGCCAGGAGCAGGGCGCGGGGCCAGGGCAGTTCGGCGGCTCCCAGCACCGTCAACTGGGCCGAACGCCCGGCATAGGCCTGGGCGTGGACTCCCTGGGTGGCCATATACCCCGCGTAGTCAAAACCGCCGGGGTTGGCCAGGCTGGTAATCGGGCGCAGGCTGGCCCGCAGGGCGAAGCGGCTCCCGGCTGGCGGCGGGGCGAGCTCCGGGGCCAGGGACAGGCGCAGCAGGCCGCCCACCGGCTGGCCGTCCAGGCTGAGCGCCGAGGCCATGAGCCGCATGCCCCGGCCGCCGGGCTGGGCCGGAGACAGGGCGATGGCCTCAATGCGGTGGGTCTTGCCGTCGGCCAGGAGGGAAAGGTGGTCAGGGGGAAGGGTGGCGGAGCGCTCCAGGGAGAGCAGCCCGGCCCCGGCCAGTAGGCAGGCCAGGGCCAAGAGCGCCGGGCTGATGCCCTTGCCCGCCAGGCCCAGACCCAGCACCACGGCCAGCACCAGGGCGGCCCCGGTCAACAGGGGCCAGACCGGCCACGGCCCCAGGGCGGCGGCCGAAAAAATGCCCCCCATGAGGGCGGCGGCGGGCAGGATTAGGGGATGCAACCGGCTCATGGGTGGGTATTGTAATAGAAACAAGGGCGGCCGCGCCAGGCTGCGGGATACTGCGTTGCGGGCGTCACTCAAGCCTCGACGTAGTCCCCTACGCCTACGGCTATTGTTCGCCCGCGCCTTGTCTGCCGCCGCCTGACTGGGCCGGTGACGGGGCGGGGCTGTGGCCCTGGCGCCCGTAGGAAACCGCGACGCGGCAACCGGCAGGGGCGCGAAGCTTCCACCTTGCGGGTTTTTCCCGCTTGTCCTCTCGTTCGGCGGCCCGCAGAGGGACAGGACAGGGGCTGGTAAAATCCCGGATCGCCCCTCTTTCCTTCCTTACTGCTTTTCCCCTACTTCTGGCCCGGCCCCGGCTCCGACTCCCGGCGCACCGTGGCCCCGGCGTTGGTGAGCTTCTGGTCGATGGCCTCGTAGCCCCGGTCCAGGTGGTACACCCGGCTGATGTGGGTCTCGCCCTCGGCGGCCAGACCGGCCAGGACCAGGCAGGCCGAGGCCCTGAGGTCGGTGGCCATCACCTGGGCCCCGGCCAGGTGGCGCACCCCCTTGACCACGGCGGTGGAGCCGGTGACGTCGATGTCCGCACCCAAACGGCGCAATTCGGGCACGTGCATGAAGCGGTTCTCGAAGATGGTCTCCTGAAACACCGCGCTGGAGCTGTTCAGGCTCATCAGGGCCATGAACTGGGCTTGCAAGTCCGTGGGGAAGCCGGGGTAGGGGCCGGTGATGATGCTCACCGGGCGGGGCGCCCGCCGGGCCGAAACCACCAGGCCCTTGGGGGTGGGCTGAAAACGGATGCCCGCCTCCTTGAACTTGCCCACCACGGCGGTGAGGTGCTCCAGGGGGGCGTCCACGATGGTCAGCTCGCCACGGGTGATGCCCGCGGCGGCCATGTAGGTGCCCGCCTCAATGCGGTCGGGCATTACCCGGTGGTCGATGGGGGCCAGCTCGGACTGGCCCTCCACCAAGATGGTGGCGGTGCCCGCCCCGCTTATGGAGGCGCCGGCGGCGTTGAGGGCGTTGCACAAATCCACCACCTCGGGCTCCCGGGCGGCGTTGCGAATGATGCTGGTGCCCTTGGCCAGGCAGGCGGCCATGACCAGGTTCTCGGTGCCGGTGACGGTGACGATGTCCAGGCTGATGTCCGCGCCCTTGAGGCGCTTGGCCCAAGCCATGACGTAGCCGCCGGCGATCTCCACCTTGCAGCCCATGGCCTCCAGGCCCTTGAGGTGCTGGTCGATGGGCCGCTCGCCGATGGCGCATCCGCCGGGCAGGGACACCTTGGCGTTGCCCTGACGAGCCACCAGAGGGCCCAGCACCAGCACCGAGGCGCGCATGGTCTTGACCAGCTCGTAGGGGGCCTCGTCGCCCTCGGCCCCGCTGGTGTCGATGTACAGGCTGTCCTTGCGGGCGCTCACCTTGGCGCCCAGGGTGCCCAAGAGTGAACCCATGGTGCGCACGTCCCTGAGGTCGGGCACGTTGCTCAGGCGGCTTTTGCCCCTGGCCAGCAGGGTGGCGGCCATCAGGGGCAAAGTGGCGTTCTTGGCCCCGCTGATGCGCACCCGCCCCACCAGGGGGTTTCCTCCGGTTACTACCAGCTTATCCATAATCCTTCCGTTCGCAGACCAACACCCGCTCTATGCCCGCCAGGTCCTTTACCAGACTGACCTCGGCAAAGGCTCCCGCGGCCTGGGCCAGGCGGGCGGCCTGGGCGGCTTGCCCGGCCCCCAACTCCACCAACAGCCAGCCCAGGGGCCTCAGATGGGCCCCGGCCCCGGCGATGATGGAGCGCACTATGTCCAGGCCGTCGGTGCCGCCCTCCAGGGCCAGGCGGGGCTCGAACCGGCCCACCTCGGGAGGCAGCCCGTCCATTTCCGCCGTGGTCACGTAGGGCGGGTTGGCGGTGATTACATCGAAAAAGCCGCTGCCCGCAGCCACCGGCTCCCAAAGGTCGCCCATGAGCCAGCGCACCCGCTCCTGTAGACCAAGATTGTGGGCATTGCGCCGGGCCCAGGTCAAGGCCTCGGGGGAAATATCGCAACCGGTCACCTCGGCGTCGGGCCGCTCGTGGGCCAGAGTGAGGGCCACCGCCCCGCTGCCGGTGCACAGGTCCAGCACGCGGGGGGCCTCCAGGCCCTCCAGGCGGGCCAGGGCCTCCTCCACCAGGTGCTCGGTTTCCGGCCGGGGCACCAACACCCCCGGCCCCACCAAAAACTCCAGGCCGTAGAACTCCCGGCTGCCCAGGATGTAGTCCACCAGCTCCCGGCTCTTGCGCCTGAGGATCATGGCCTTGAAGGCTGCCAGCTCCTCGGGGCTGAGCGGCTGCTCGAAGCGCAGGTAAAGCTCCAGGCGGGTGCAGCCCAACACGTGGGACAGGAGAAGCTCGCCGCACAGGCGCGGGGAGTCCACGCCGTGGCCGCCAAGATATTCGGCCGCCCAGGGGATCAGGCGGCCGACGGTCCAGACTTGGGACAAGGTTTGGCCCCCCGGCCTAGGCCGCGTCGGCCTCGGCCTTGAGCGCCTCGGCCTGGAACTGTTGGATCAACTCGGGGAGCAGGTAGTCCAGCTCACCGGCCAACAGCATCTCCAGCTTGTACACGGTCAGGTTGGCCCGGTGGTCGGTGACCCGGTTCTGGGGGAAGTTGTAGGTGCGGATGCGCTCGGAGCGGTCACCACTGCCCACCATGGAACGGCGGGTGGCGGCCTGCTCGGCGGCCTGGTCGGCCAGCATCTGGTCGAAAATGCGGGCCCGGAGCACCTTCATGGCCTTGGCCTTGTTCTTGTGCTGGCTCTTCTCGTCCTGGCAGGAGACCACCACCCCGCTGGGGATGTGGGTGATGCGCACCGCGCTCTCGGTCTTGTTGACGTGCTGGCCGCCGGGGCCCGAGGAGCGGAAAACGTCGATCCTCAGGTCCTCGGGGTTGATGTCCAGTTCCACGTCCTCGGCCTCGGGCATCACCGCCACGGTCACCGCCGAGGTGTGGATGCGTCCCTGGCTCTCGGTGGCGGGCACCCGCTGCACGCGGTGCACCCCGGACTCGTACTTGAGGCGGCTGTAGGCCCCCTTGCCGTTGATCAAGACGATGACCTCCTTGAACCCGCCGGAGTCGGTGGGGTGGGAGTCCATGGTCTCGTGCTTCCAGCCCTGCAACTCGGCGTAGCGCAGGTACATGCGCAGCAGGTCGGCCGCGAACAGGGAGGCCTCCTCGCCGCCGGTGCCCGCCCGGATCTCCAGGATGACGTTCTTGTCATCGTTGGGGTCCTTGGGCAGCATCAAGAAGCGCAGGCGCTCGATCAGCTCCGGGAGCTTCTCTTCGGCAGCGTCGATCTCTTCCCTGGCCATGTCCGCCAGCTCTTCGTCCTGGTCGTCCAACAACTCGTTGTTGGTCTCGATGTCGTCTTCCAGCTTGCTGATCTGGCGGAACACCTCCACGGTTTGCGACAGGTCGGAGTGTTCCTTGGCCACCTTTTGGTAGCGCTCGTTGTCGCCCAGCACCTCGGGATCGGCTAGGCTGCGCTCCAGGGCTTGATAGTGCCGCTCCACACCATGGAGCTTTTTCTTCAATTCGGGGTCCAGAAAGAGCATGGTTTTTTTGGCTCCGGGGGGTTAGAGCACGCAGATGCTCGGCCCCTCGTCATGGGGAGTTGCGGTGGCGGCCTTGAGGG
This sequence comes from Pseudomonadota bacterium, assembly GCA_018902755.1. Classification (GTDB taxonomy): domain Bacteria; phylum Desulfobacterota; class Desulfarculia; order Desulfarculales; family Desulfarculaceae; genus Desulfoferula. The sequence goes on from JAHIQI010000049.1 coordinate 52,284, forward strand.
CGGCCAATGCGATCTCGATCTGGTCGTCGCTGGGCTCGCGGGTGGTGAGGCGCTGCAGTTGCAGGCCGGGCCAGATCAGGGCCCCCCAGAAGCCGCGTCCCTGCTTTTTGCCGGCCAGGCGGATGATCTCATAGGAGGCCCCGGCAATGGGCAGCATGAGAAGTATCTTGAGGCCGATCAACAGGGCCTGGTTGATCCATCCGTTTTCGGCCAGGCGGGGCAAAAAGGGCAGGGCCACCGCGAAGACCAGGATGGACACGGCCAGGACCACCAGCAAAAAGGCGGTGCCGCAACGGGGATGCAGCCGGGGATAGCCCCGCGCCGCTTCCACGCAAAGCTCACCGCCGGATTCGTAGCAAAAGATGGCCTTGTGCTCGGCGCCATGGTACTCGAACACCCGCCTGATGTCGCGCATCAGGGAGATGAGCCACAGGTAGGCCCCGAAGATGGCCACCTTGATGACGCCGTCCACCGCATGGAACCAGAAGCTGTGGGTGTCGTACCCGCCGGGCACCACCCGGCCCAGGGCCAGGGACAACAGGTGGGGCAGGGCCACGAACAGGCCCAGGCCGGCGCCTATGGCCACCAGCAAGGTGAGCAGCAGGGCCCAGGAGCCCAACTCTTCGCCTTCTTCTTCCAGGGCCTGCTGGGCCGAGAAGGACAGGGCCTTCATGCCCTGCACCAAGGTCTCGCCCAGGATCACCGGGCCGCGCAAAAAGGGCCAGCCCAGCATGGGCCAGCGGGAGGTCAGCGAGCGCAGGGGGTCGTTCTTCACCAGAATCTCGCCGGATGGACGGCGCACGGCCACGCAAAGGCGCGAGGGGGCTTTCATCATAACCCCCTCGATTACCGCCTGGCCGCCCACATTGGCCGGATTCATGGTATCGCCTCCGGCAGCCGGCTACTCCTCGTCCTTGTCCTTGGCCTTGGCTTCCGCCTGGGCCAAACGCTCGGCTTCCATCTCGGCCGCCTTGCCCGCGTACTGCTCGATGTGGGAGTACTTCTTGTAGAAGCGCTCCACGCGGCCCGCGCTGTCCACCAGCTTTTGCTTGCCGGTGAAGAAGGGGTGGCAGGCCGAGCAGATCTCCACGCGGATCTCGTCCTTGGTGGAACCGGAGGTGAACTCGTTGCCGCAAGCGCAACGCACGCTCACCTCTTTAAACTTAGGATGTATATCGCTTTTCATTTCCGCCTCCTCGGGCGCTTAATCCTTAAGGCATCAAAGTATAACGCTCGCCGCTTTTTTTGCAACTTGCGGCGCTTGACTCCCAGGCCCATGGGGGGCCTGGAGCCGGTTTTAGCGGCTCATGGAATCCAGGAACTCGGCGTTGCTGGCGGTTCCATGCATCTTCTCCAGGAGGAACTCCATGGTGTCCACCGGGGTCAGCGGGCCCAGGAGCTTCCTGAGGATCCAGATGCGGTGCAGGTCGGCCTCGGGCAACAGTAGCTCCTCCTTGCGGGTGCCGGAGCGGTTGATGTCGATGGCCGGGAAGATGCGCTTGTCGCTGAGCTTGCGCTCCAGGTGTATCTCCATGTTGCCGGTGCCCTTGAACTCCTCGAAGATCACCTCGTCCATGCGGCTGCCGGTGTCGATCAAGGCGGTGGCGATGATGGTCAGGCTGCCGCCGCCTTCGATGTTGCGGGCCGCGCCGAAGAAGCGCTTGGGCCGGTGCAGGGCGTTGGAGTCCACGCCGCCGGAGAGGATCTTGCCGCTGGGGGGCACCACGGTGTTGTAGGCCCGGGCCAGGCGGGTGATGGAGTCCAACAGGATCACCACGTCGCGCTTGTGCTCCACCAGGCGCTTGGCCTTTTCGATGACCATCTCGGCCACCTGCACGTGGCGCTGGGCGGGCTCGTCAAAGGTGGAGGAGATCACCTCGCCCTTGACCGAGCGCTGCATGTCCGTGACCTCCTCGGGACGCTCGTCGATGAGCAGAACGATGAGCACCACCTCGGGGTGGTTCACCGCCAGGGAGTTGGCGATGCTCTGCAGGAGCATGGTCTTGCCGGTGCGGGGCGCGCTGACGATGAGGCCGCGCTGGCCCTTGCCGATGGGGGTCATCAGGTCCATGACCCTGGCGGAGTAGTTCTTGGGCTTGCCCTCGATTTCCAGGACGATGCGCTCGTCGGGATACAAAGGCACCAGGTTGTCGAAGAGGATCTTGTCCCGGGCCACCTCGGGCGGCTCGTGGTTGATGTCCTCAACCTTGAGCAGGGCGAAATACCGCTCGCCCTCCTTGGGGGGGCGTATCTGGCCGCTGATGGTGTCGCCGGTGCGCAGGTTGAAGCGCCGGATCTGGCTGGGGGAAACGTAGATGTCGTCGGGCCCGGGCAGGTAGTTATAGTCCGGGGCGCGCAGGAAGCCGAAACCGTCGGGCAATATCTCCAGAACACCGGAGCCGTAGATGGCGCCGTTGCGCTCGGCCTGGGCGGTGAGCAGGGCGAAGATGAGATCCTGCCGCCGCATGCCCGCCGCGCCCTCGATGCTGTACTCGCGGGCCATGGCGTTCAACTCGCCGATGGGCATTTCCTTGAGTTGCAGGATGTTCAGGCGGCCGCCCTGGCCGCTGTCGCCGTTGCCGTTCTCGTTGCCGTTGCCTTCGCCGTTTTCGCTGTTCTTGGGGGGCGCGACTGCGCGGCGGCGGCCGCGAACCGGGCGGCGCTCGGTGTTTCTTGGGGTCTTGTTCTCGCTCATTGATCTTTCGCTGCTTGAGTTTGATTGCCTCGGCGGGGAAGCCGCCTGGGGCGGCCCTTGAGCGGTGGGCGCAGAGACAGGACTGTACGCCGGAGATCTATGCCGCTAAGGGCGTTATCTGTTTTTACTTGCTATGCCGGTTGCGTGCTCGGGCTATGGGCTTTTGACGCTGAGCCCCGGACGCACCGCACACCTTCATGACTTAAGGACTCGCAGGTAGGGTGAAATCTTTCCGGGAGTCGATTATGACCGGGGTTGGGTGGAGCGGGCTTTGCCCAACAAATCTTGCCAAAGGCGCTGCACCTGTTTGAGAGTTTCGTCCAGCCCACCGGAGTTGTCAACTAAAAAATCGGCCTTTTTCTTCTTATTTTCCAAGGGCATCTGGGCCTTAAGAGCCTCTTGGGCGGCTTGGGCCTCGCAATGGTCCCTGGCCATGAGCCGCCGCATTTGCACCGCTTCGGGCACGTAGACCAGCACGGTGCAGTCGAAACGCTTCTCCCCGCCGGTCTCGAACAACAGGGGCACATCCACGATGGCCACTCCCTGGGGGGCGCCCTCGGCCAGGCGGGTCAGCTCGGCGGCCACCAGCTGGTTGATGCGCGGGTGCACGATGGCGTTGAGCCTGTTCCTGGCCTGCTCGTCGCCAAAGGCCAGGGCGCGCATGCGCGGCCGGTCCAGGCTGCCGTCGGCGGCGATCATCTCCGGGCCGAAGGCCTGGGCGATCTCGGCCAGGGCCGGGGAGCCGGGCTCCACCACCCGGCGGGCCAGCTGGTCGGTGTCCACCAGATGGGCCCCAAGCTCCACCAGCATGCGGTCCACCGTGGATTTGCCGCTGGCAATGCCCCCGGTCAGTCCCACTTTAAGCATAATCCGCCTCCAAGGCCCGGAGCACCGCCCGGAAGTCGCCCGGCAGGGGCGCGGTCACCTCCACCCGCGTTCCGGTCACCGGGTGGTCGAAAGCCAACTGGGTGGCGTGCAGCATCTGGCGTCCGGCGGCCTTGAGGGCCTGGCCCGCTTGGCCCGGCAGCCCGGAGCGGGCCCGGCGTCCGCCGTAGGTGCGGTCGCCGCACACCGGGAAGCCGGACTCGAACAAATGCACCCTGATCTGGTGGGTGCGTCCGGTGAGGATATTCACCCTGAGCAGGCTGGCCTCCTGGCCGAAGCGCCGGGTGACCCGCCAACGGCTGAGGGCGCTTTTGCCGTGAAGGGCGTGGGTGGACATGCGCTTGCGGTCCACCGGGTGGCGGCCGATGGGGCTGGAGGCCTCGCCGCTGAGGGGAGGGCGGCCGTGCACCAGGGCCAGGTAGGTCTTGTCCACCCGGCCCGAGGCAAAGGCGGCCACCAGCCCCCGGTGGGCGGCCTCGCTCTTGGCGGCAACCAGGGCCCCGGAGGTGTCCTTGTCCAGGCGGTGCACGATGCCCGGCCTGAGTTTGCCCCCGATGCCGCTGAGGTCGCCGCAGTGATGCAGTAGACCGGCCACCAGGGTGCCGTCGGTGTGCCCCGCCGCCGGGTGCACCACCACGCCCGGAGCCTTGTTGACCACGATGAGGTCCGCGTCCTCGTAGAGCACCCACAGGCCCTGGTCCTCGGGGGCCAGCTCCAGGGGCGCGGGCTCGGGCACCTGCACCAGGATGGCTTGGCCTGGCTGCACCTTGGCCGAGGCCCGCACCGGACGGCCCTCCAGGGTGACCCGGCCCTCCTTGAGCAGACGCTGCACCTGGGCCCGGGACAGCTCGGGGCCCAAAAGCTCGGCCACCAGGGCGTCCAGGCGTTGGCCCGCGGAGTTGGAAGGCACTTCTAGGAGGTGTTGTTTCATGGCGATCAAAAAACCCCCGCCGCCAACGGAGCGGCCGGGGCGCAAAGTTTTTGAGCGGGAGGGGCCATCAGGCGTGGAAGATCTTCTCCACCTCGGCTTCGATATCCTCTTCCTTGGCTTGGCGGGCTATGGAAAGCTCCTTCACCAAGAGGCCGCGCGCGGTGTCGAGCATCTTGCGCTCGCCAAAGGAGAGCTCCTTGTCCAGCTTGAGCAGAAAAAGGTCCCTGAGCACCTCGGCCACTTCAAAGACCGAACCGGTCTTGATCTTCTTCATGTAGTCGCGGTAGCGGCGGTTCCAGGTCTGGTTTTCGATTATGACGTCGCGGTCCTTGAGGATGGAGTAAACCTGGGAAACTTGGTGCTGGTCGATCACCGGCCTCAGTCCCACCGTATCGGCGTTGTCGGTGGGGATCATGATAATCATGTCGTTTTCCAGGATGCGCAGGATATAAAAACGTTGCGCCAGACCGCCGATATGTTTCTCTTCCTCGGACTCGATGACCCCTACCCCATGGGCGGGGTAGACCGCTAGTTGTCCCTTTTTGAACAAAATGCGCTCCTGAGGATCGGTAGAATGCGGTAGGTTGTGTAACCTGTACGAATTGTTATTATATCAGGCTGCGCCTTTCTGTCAAGCTTATTCGGGAGGGGTGGGGGCTCCAACTATGCGGGCAAAGGGCAAAAAAAGGGACCGGCCCCAAGGGGCCGGTCCCGATTTTTTGGGAACGCTTGGCGCTTAGTTCAGGAGGCCGCTGAAGCCCAGCAGCACCGGAGCCAGCACCAGGGAGACCACGCTCATCAGCTTGATGAGAATGTTCATGGCCGGACCCGAGGTGTCCTTGAAGGGGTCACCCACGGTGTCGCCCACGACCGCGGCCTTGTGGTTGTCGGAGCCCTTGCCGCCAAGGTGGCCTTCCTCGATGTACTTCTTGGCGTTGTCCCAGGCGCCGCCGCCGTTGGACATGAACAGGGCCAAGAAGGCGCCCATGACCGTGGCGCCCAACAGGGTGCCGGCCAGAGCGGTGGGGCCAAGGATGAAGCCCACGGCCACGGGGGTCAGGACCGCCATGAGACCCGGAGCCATCATCTCTTTGAGAGCGGCGCCGGTGGCGATGCTCACGCAGGTGGCGGAATCAGGCTCTACGCCGGGCTTGCCTTCCAGCAGGCCGGGGATCTCGCGGAACTGACGGCGGATTTCCTCCACCATCATGAAGGCGGCCTTGCCCACGCTCTCCATGGTCATGGCCGCGGCCAGCATGGGAACGATGGCGCCGAGCAGCACGCCGATGACCACCATGGGATCGGTGATGTTGACGGTGGTCAGTCCGGCGGCCTGGGTGAAGGCCACGAACAGAGCCAGGGCGGTCAGGGCGGCGCTACCGATAGCGAAGCCCTTGCCGATGGCCGCGGTGGTGTTGCCCAGGGCGTCCAGTGAGTCGGTGATCTTACGGGTCTCAGGCCCAAGACCAGCCATCTCGCTGATGCCGCCGGCGTTGTCGGCGATGGGGCCGTAAGCGTCCACGGTCATGGTCGCGCCCACGGTGGCCAGCATGCCCACGGCGCTCAGGCCGATGCCGTAGATACCCGCGACCTTGTAGCCCACGAAGGTGGCCACGCAGATGCCCAGAATGGGCAGGTAGGTCGAGCGCATGCCCACGGCCAGGCCGGTGATGATGACGGTGGCCGGTCCGGTCGCGGTGTTATCGGCGATGTGCTTCACCGGGGCGCCGCTGGTGTAGTACTCAGCCAGCAGACCGATGGCGATGCCGCAGAGCAGACCGCTGACGATGGCCCACCAGGGACCGGTGGTCATGCCCAGGCCCTTGACCACGAAGAAGGAAAGGATCGCGAAGATGATCGCGGCCACGAAGGTGGTGTAGCGCAGGGCTCCGGCGGGGCTGCCCTTCTCGAACACCTTGATGGAGAACACGCCCACGAAGGACGAAAGCAGGCCGGCCATGACCACCAGCAGGGGGCAGGCCATCATGGCGATGCGGCCCATGAGGGGATCGCCGGAGACCACGGTGACCTTTTCCATGGCCACGGCCTCGGCAACCTTGGCGCCGGCTACGGCCACCGTCTCGGCGACCGCCTTGACCTCGATGAGGCCCAGGTCGGCGACCAGGGTCAGGCCGGCGGTGGCGGCGATGGCCATGGTGGCGATGACGGAGCCCACGTAGGACTCGAAGATGTCCGCGCCCATGCCCGCGATGTCACCCACGTTGTCGCCCACGTTGTCGGCGATGACGCCGGGGTTGCGGGGGTCGTCCTCGGGGATGCCCGCTTCGACCTTGCCCACCAAGTCGGCGCCGACGTCGGCGGCCTTGGTGTAGACGCCGCCGCCCACGCGCGCGAACAGCGCGATGGAGCTGGCGCCCATGGCGAAGCCGTTGATGTACAGAGCGGTTTTCGGATCACCGCCGTAATACCAGAACCAGAAGCCCACGCCCAGCAGACCCAGGCTGGCCACCGACAGGCCCATGACCGAACCGCTGAAATAGCTGACGTTCAGGGCACGGGCCTGACCGAATTTGTTGGCCGCCTCGGCGGTACGGCTGTTGCCGCGGGTAGCCGCGGTCATGCCAGAGTAGCCGGCTGCGATGGAGCACATGGCACCAGTCACAAAAGCGATGGCCGTGGGCCAAGCGATGCCGAAGCCCAGAAGCAGGAACACGATGACGATAAAGATCGCCAGAATCGAGTATTCCTTTTTCAAAAAGGCCATGGCCCCTTCGTGGATCTGGCCCTCGAGCTTCTGCATAAGCTCGTTTCCGTTAGGCTGTTTCTTTACGTAGCCATACAACAGGAAGGCCACCAACAGCCCGAACAGGGCCAAAAATGGCGCTGCTACGGTTAGTTGAAGCATTACCCCTCTACCTCCTCATTGCTTAAAGGTCGGTGGAATCTCTGCATGGCCGCCGGGGGCCCTTCGGATAGAATCACCTCCAGGCAATCCACCGCGGCCAGCACCATATCTTCTGCCAACTGCCGCTGGTCGGCGTAAAAACCGCTCAGCACAAACTTTTCGATCGGCTCCTCGTAGCGGGGGCGCCCGATGCCCACCTTTAGGCGGACGAAATCCGGGCTGCCGGTCCGCTGGATGATCGAGGCCACACCCTTGTGACCTCCCGCCCCTCCTCCCAGAGAGACCTTGAGCCTCCCCAAGGGCAAATCCAAATCGTCGTGCACCGCGATGAGCCGGCCGGGCTGCAAATCGAAGTAGCCAAGCAGGCTCTGGGCCGCCTCGCCGCTCAGGTTCATGAAGGTCTGCGGCTGGGCCATTATCACCGTGCGGCCAGCCACCCGGCCCTGTCCCCAGAGGCTGCGGTGCCCGCTGCGCCCCATAGACAGTCCATGGCGCTGGGCCAGCTCGCTGGTGACCGCGTATCCCACGTTGTGCCGGGTTCCCTGGTATTGAGATCCCGGATTGCCCAGTCCCAGAACCAAAAGCGGTCCCTGGTCCCAGTAATCGAACAAAGCGTCTTACTCGCCGCGTTCCTCGGTCTTTTCCTCGTCGCCCTCTTCGCCTTCTTCGTCCTCTTCGCCCTCTGCCTCTTCGTCCTCGGTGGCCAAAATAGCCTCGGACAGGGAGACAACCATGTAGTTGTCATCGCCGGACAACTTCACGCCCTCGGGCAGCGGGAGGTTTTCAGCGTGGAGGGCGTCGCCCATTTCCATTTCGCTGATGTCCAGGGAAATGGAATCGGGGATGTCGGCGACCAAACCGGTCACCGAGGCGGTGTAGGCGCTTTGGCTGATCAGGGCGCCGGTGGTCATGCCCTTGGGCTCGCCGACGAGCTCGATGGACACTTCCAAAGTCAGCTCCTGATCGGCCCGGACTTCGTAGAAGTCGGCATGCAGGATGCTTTTACCCAAGTAGTCGAACTGGAGGTCCTTGATCACCGCCATGCGCGGGGCTTCGCCCGCGATGGTCAGCGACAGGAAGGCGTTGCCTCCGGAAGTGCCGCGCAACAGGCGCTCGATCTCAGCCTGCTCGATGGTGAGTTTGGCTGCTTCCTGGCCGCCCGCGTAAAAGACGGCGGGCACCTGTCCCTTGGCCCGCATCTGCTTGGCGGGGCCTTTTCCAGTGCTTTCGCGGCGGATTGCCGTAAGGGGTATTTGTTCCATGGCTGCTAACTTCCTCCGGCCGGCCCATGTTTACAGGGTCCGCCCGCTGAGTCAAGTGACTATAATGCGATTTTTCACAAAAGGCAAATGTTTTCCTCCCACCGGGGGGTTAGCCCCAGGGCGGATATTGCCTGGCCTTCAACAAGCTGATTGCCGGCGGAGCCGCGCGGCAATCAGCATAGATCACGTTATGTTATCTCCCGACCCTTTTTAGGGGATGGGTTTAGCTACACAAAAAGGGAGCTTACCGAGTCTTCCATGTGTATGCGCCGGACCGCTTCGCCCAAAAGCTGGGCCACGGACAGGCTGTGGATCTTGGGGTTGGCCGCCGCCTCTTCGGCCAGGGGAATGGTGTTGGTCACCACCACCCGGCTGATGGAGCTTTCGGCCAGCCTGCCCAGGGCCGGGCCGGACAAAACCGGGTGGGCGGCGCAGGCCCACACCTCCCTGGCCCCGTGCTCGGTGAGCGCCCTGGCCGCTTCGGTCAGGGTGCCCGCGGTGTCGATCATGTCGTCCAGGATTACCGCCAGCTTGCCCTTGACGTCGCCGATGATGTTCATGGCCTCGGCCACGTTGGCCGCCTCGCGGCGCTTGTCGATGATGGCCAGGCCCGCCTGCAGGCGCTTGGCGATGGCCCGGGCGCGCTCCACGCCGCCGGCGTCGGGGCTGACGATGACCGCCTCGCCGGTGAGGTGCTTGCGCAGGTACTCCAGCATGATCGGCGCGGAGTATAGGTGGTCCACCGGGATGTTAAAAAAGCCGCCGATCTGCCCGGCGTGCAAATCCATGCACAGCACCCGGCCCGCTCCGGCGGTGGTGATCAGGTCGGCCACCAACTTGGCGGTGATGGGCACCCGGGGAGCCACCTTGCGGTCCTGGCGGGCGTAGCCGTAGTAGGGGACCACCGCGGTGATGCGCCTGGCGCTGCTGCGCCTGAAGGCGTCGAGCATGATCAGAAGCTCCATCAGGTGATCGTTCACCGGCGGGCTGGTGGACTGCACCACGAACACGTCCGAGCCGCGCACGTTCTCGCCCACCTCCACGAAGACCTCGCCGTCGCTGAAGCGGCGCACCACGGCCTGGGAAAGCGGCAGGTGCAGGTAGTGACAGATCTCCTCCACCAAGTGGGGGTTGCTGTTGCCGGTGAAAACCTTGAGCTTATTAAACATGGCTCACAAAAGATTCCCCGGGCCCAAAGGCCCTGTCGCCGGTCTCCAACGGGAGACCGCTCATACGGCCACACCTGGAACGTCGCGCACCGGACCACCAAGGTCCGGCCAGCGCGCCCAGGACTTTTTCTTATTTAACAGGTTTGAGCCAAAAAGCCAATCCAGTCCACACCACCACATCGGAGCCTTGCGCTCCATGGCGGTAGGAACCCGGACCGGCCGAGCTCTGCGCCCGCGGCGGGCGTATGGGCCGCTAGGCCCTAGCCGCTGGCCTCGCTGACCTCCTGACCTTCGGTCCGCACGCGTTCGTATTCGCCTAGAACCGCTTCTTCGATCATCCGCCGGGTATCCCTGTTCAGGGGATGGGCGGTGTCCTGGTAGGTGCCATCCTTGCGCTTCTTACTGGGCATGGCCACGAAAAGACCTTTGTTGCCGTAAATGATCTTGAGGTCTCTAACCAGGAAGCAATGATCTAGGGTGATGGTTGCATAGGCCTTAAGTCGCTCTTCCTCTACCGGGAAGACCCTTACCTCGGTCACGTCCATGCTCAGCCCCCTCCTCGTAGCTCAAGCTCTGACGCCTCGGCAAGACCTGACCCACCAGCGGCCCTGGGTCCGCAAACTCTGGGCCGCTTTCCCCGCCTGGGCGGCGTCCGCGAACACCCCGAAAACGGTAGGTCCGCTTCCGCTCATCAAACACCCCCTGGCGCCGGTCTTGCTCAGCGTCTCCTTGATCTGACCCAGGATGGGGTGCTCCCGCAACGAAACCTCCTCCAGATCGTTCACCAGCAGGTGTTCGATTGATGGAGTCTTCCTTAAGGGGCGCTTTATTCTAATTGTTTGAGGGGGGTTTGTCCAATAGAAATCAAATTGTTGATATACATGCGCCGTGGAGAGGGCAAAGCGGGGATTGACCAGCACCAAGTTCAGCAATGGGAAATCCGGCCAAGGCTCCACCCGCTCGCCTATGCCGGTGCACCAGGCGGTGCACCCGGCCAGGAAAAAGGGCACGTCCGCGCCCAGCCCGGCGGCCAAGGCGGCCAGGCGCTGGGGCTCCAGGGCGCCATGGTGCAGGGCGTTGAGGGCCAACAGGGCGGCGGCGGCGTCGGAGCTGCCCCCGCCCAATCCGGCGGCCACGGGAATGCGCTTGATAAGCTCGAAGGCGGCGGCGGGCTCCTGGCCCAGGGCGGCGTAATAGGCCCTGGCCGCGGCGATCACCAGGTTGTTCTCGCCTGAAAGCTCCGGTTTGTCGCAGCTAAGGCGCAGGCCGGGCTCGCCCAAGCGCACGGTGAGGGTGTCGGCCAGGTCCAGGGGCTGCATCAGGGTGGCCAGCTCGTGGTAGCCGTCGGGCCTGCGGCCAAGCACCTTGAGCAGCAGATTCACCTTGGCCGGGGCTTGAATGGTCAGTTGCATCGACGCGCCACCCATAGAAAATGGGGGCCCCGAAGGGCCCCCATCAAGGTTTGGGTTTACTTCTTATCCGGCGATTTGATCACCACGAACAGGGTGGAGTCGCGCCTCTGGATAAGCAACAGCAGGCCTTCGCCCGCTTTCATCTTGCCGGCGATGTCCTTGAACTGGGACACCTTGGTCACCGGCTTCTGGGCCGCTTCCAAGATCACGTCGCCGCGCATGAGGCCGGCTTCGGCCGCCGGTCCGCCTTGCTCCACCGAGGTGACGATCAGGCCCTTTTTGCCGGCCATGCCCATTTGCTTGGCCAGGTCCGGGGTAAGCTCTTGCAGGCCCATGCCCAGCTTGACCTCGCTCTCGGGCGCGGCCTGGGGAGAGGTGGGGGCCTCGGCCTTGAGCTCGCCGATGGTCACCTGCAAGGGGCGCTTCTTGCCGTCGCGCACCACTTCCAGGCTGACCTCGCTGCCCACCTTGGTCTCGGCCACCAGCCGAGGCAGGGCGTGCATGTCCTTGACCGTCTTGCCCTCGTAGCCGATGACCACGTCGCCTCGCTTGATGCCCGCCTTGTCCGCCGGGCTGCCCGGCACCACGTCGGCCACCAGAGCCCCGATGGGCTCGTCCAGGCCGAACTTCTTGGCCAGTTCCTTGGTCACCGGCTGGATGGTCACGCCCAGCCAGCCGCGGATCACCCGGCCCTTGTCTCTGAGCTGGGCCATGATGGTCTTGGTGGTGTTGACCGGAATGGCGAAGCCGATGCCCTGGCCTTGGGGCGCGATGGCGGTGTTGATGCCCACCACTTGGCCCTGCAAGTTGATCAGCGGGCCGCCGGAGTTGCCGGGGTTGATGCTGGCGTCGGTCTGCAGGAAGTTGTCATATGGGCCGGCCCCGATGATGCGGCCCTTGGCGCTGATGATGCCCGCGGTGACGGTGTGCTCCAGGCCGAAGGGGTTGCCCACGGCCAGCACCCAGTCGCCCACCCGGACCTTGTCGCTGTCGCCCAGGGGCAAAAATGGCAGTTCATGCTTGGCGTCTATCTTGATGAGGGCCAGGTCGGTCTTGGGGTCGCGGCCGATTATCTTGGCCGGCCACTCCTCGCCGCCCTTGAGGCGCACCAGGATCTCGTCGGCTTCGGCCACCACGTGGTTGTTGGTGATGACGTAGCCCTTGGGGTCCACGATCACGCCGGAGCCCAGGGCCCGCTGCTTGAACTCGCGGGGCTGGGCGTTGCCGCCGGGACCGCCCTGGCCGAAGAAGCGGCGGAAGAATTCATGCAGGTCCGGGGGCTGGCCCTGGGGGCCTTCCTGGTCCGGGCCTTGCTGCTGGCCGGGGAAAGGCATGACGCCGGTCATGGGGCCTTGCTTGATCGTCTTGACGATGCGGATGTTCACCACCGCCGGGCTTACTTTGCTGGCCAGGTCGGCGAAGGAGTCGGGAACGTAATTGGCGCCGGCCGGAACGGCCAGGGCCAGGGCCATAATCAGCGCCAGAAGAACCAGCGCGGGTTTGGCCGCGAGTCTTGCTTTGCTAAGGGTCACTTTTTTCCTCCTAGTGGAAAAAGGAGGCTAGCCGGCGATCTGGACAAAAGCCATACGCAACTCGACGAGCGCCGTGTCTATCAGCTTTTTCTCCTCGGGATCGAGATTGCCCTTGGTCTTTTCCTGAAGCATGGCGATGGTGTCGATGGTGTGGCGGGCCAAATCCAATTCCGGGGGCATGGGCTGACCGCCCGGGCCGGGAATCTGTCCCAAATGCATCATGGTCGCATGAGCCAGGGATAGGATCAGACCGCTGAAATCGACCGGGGGAAGCTGATGACGCCGTCCGCCCTGGGGGCCGGGGCCGCCCTTAGCCTGCTCCTGGGGCTCGGCCTTGGGGGCCGGCTCCTGTGGCGGAGCTTGGGGCTCGGGTTTGGGCTTTGGCTCCTGGGCTTTTACCTGCTCGGGTTCGGCCTCGCCGCGGGCTTCGCCGCTGGAGTCGAACCTGCGCCGATCTTTTACCGTAAAGCCCTTTTCTTGTTCGCTCATTGACTAGCCTTTCATGAATAATTCCACCGGGACGCACCTAACCGGATTTAATATATCTAACTATAAGTACCCTAAAGGCCCGGCGCAACCGGGCAAAAAAAGGTCCGGCCGCTTTTGCGGCCGGACCTGGCAAATTCTGGCAAGCAAGAACCTACTTTTTGGGGTCGTTCACCGCGAACTCGGCCGGTCCGCCCTTCAGGTAGGCGCTCATCTGGTTGGCCACGGCCACGGCCACGTTTTCCTGGGCCTCGAAGGTGTTGGCCCCCAGGTGCGGGGTGCAGGTCAACTCGTCGGCGTATACCAGACGGCTGTCCGCCGGAAGAGGCTCCACCTCGAACACGTCCAGGGCCGCGCCGGCCACCTTGCCGGCGGACAGGGCGTCGCACAGGGCCACCTCGTCCACGATGCCGCCCCGGGCGCAGTTGATCAGATAGGCCCCGTCCTTCATCTTGGCCAGGTTGGCCTCGCTGAACAGGTTGGTGGTCTCGGCGGTCTTGGGCACGTGGATGGAGATGTAGTCCGCCTGGACCAGCATGTCCTCGAAGCTCACCGGCAGGGCGCCGCGGGCCTTGATGTCGGCATCGCCCAGGAAGGGGTCGAAGCCGATGACCTTCATCTTGACGCCGGTGCCCAACTCGGCCAGGATGCGGCCGATGTTGCCCATGCCCACGATGCCCAGGGTCTTGCCCTTTAGCTCGCGGCCCCGGAGCTGCTTCTTCTCCCACTTGCCATCCTTGATGCCCCGGTTGCCCCGGGCGATGTGGCGGCTCAGCGCGAAGATGTGGCCCATGGCCAGCTCGGCGGCGGCGTTGGAGTTCTGGCCGGGGGTGTTCATGACCACCACGCCGTGGGCCGTGGCTTCGGGGATGTCCACGTTGTCCAGGCCGGTGCCGGCCCGGCCCACCACCTTGAGCTGGTCGGCGGCCTCGAGCAGGTCCTTGTCCACCTGGGTGGCCGAGCGGATAACCAACCCGTCCACCCCCTTGATGGCTTTGTGCAGGTCTTCGGGGGACAGGCCGGTTTTGACCTCCACCTCAAAGCCCTGGTCCTTGAAAATCTGGATTCCCTTCTCGTGCAAGGGATCGGAGACGAGTATCTTCATGATCAGGCCTCCCCGAAAATCTTCTGGGCCGCGGCCACGCCGGAGCCCATCTCAAACTTGTACCCCAGCCCGGCCAGGGCCATCTCGATGGCGCTGATGGCCTGCAGGGTGTCGAACTCGCTGATATAGCCCATGTGCGCCACCCGGAAAATCTTGCCCTTGGCCTGGGCCTGACCGCCGGCGATGAAGATGGCGTACTTGTTCTTGAGCCAGCCCACCACGTCCTGGGCGTCGATGCCCGCCGGGGCTTCCACGGCGCTAAGGCCGGTGGAGGCGTTTTCCTTGGAGTAGAGCTCCAGGCCCAAGGCGGCCATGGCGGCCTTGAAGGCCTTGGACTTGATCTCGGTCTCTTTATAGATGTTGTCCAGGCCCATCTCGTCGATGAGTTCGAAGATGTCCAGCAGGCCCATGAACAGGGTCACCGGCGAGGTGAAGGTGCCCTTGTTGATGCCCTGGTTCTTGAGCTCCTTGGCCCAGGAAAAGTAGAATTTGGGGCACTTGGAGGTCTTCATCATATCCAGGGCCTTGGGGCCGATGCTGGCGAAGGCCAGGCCCGGAGGCAGCATCATGGCCTTTTGGGAGCCGGAGATGACCACGTCCAGTCCCCACTCGTCGGTGGGGATGTCGTAGACGCCCAGGGCGCTGACCGCGTCGACCACCAGCACCGCGCCGGTGCCCTTGGTCACCTGGGCCAGCTCCTTGATGGGATGGGCCACGCCGGTGGAGGTCTCCAGGGCCTGCACGTAGACCGCCTTGATGGAGGGGTCGGCCTTGAGCAGGGCGGCCACGTCCTCGGGCTTTACGGCGTAGCCCCATTCCACGTCCAGGTTCACGGCCTGGCAGCCGTAAGCCTCTAATATCTCGGTCCAACGCTCACCGAATTTACCGCCGCGGATGGCGATGGCCTTGTCGCCGGGAGAGAGCAGGTTGGCAACCGAGCTCTCCATGGCGCCGGTGCCGCTGCTGCAGAAGACCAGCACTTCATTGTTGGTCTTGAAAATTTTCTTCAGACCTTCTCGCACCCGTCCGAATATCTCCAGGAAATCGCTGGAGCGATGATGGATCAGGGGCTGGGCCATGGCCAGCAGGGTGCGAGGAGGAACCGGCGTGGGCCCCGGTGCCAAAAGGGAGACTTTTTTCATCAGCGAGCTCCTTCCTCCGATGAATAGACCTCGGGGTGCCACAGGCCGAAGGCGGGCGGGCCCGATGTCCTACGATTAACCGGTATATTAATCCAGCCGATCACAAAAACTAGTTCACCTGTTCCGGGAACGCAACGCCCCACGAAAACTGGTGAAATACCGCCCCGTCCTATGGCGCGAGCCGGTCCGGCTATTGTTCCGGATTCAATTTATTAAGCCCAAAAAACCTGGGCTGTCAAGATTATTGTATCCAAAGTCATTAAGCTACCACCGCCAAAGGTGGCGCGCCACCAAAAGAAAGGAGGCCGGGGCGCTAGGCCCCGGCCTCCTTGGGGTGATTTTTCAGACGTTCAGATTCGTCTTAGAAGACGAAGCGGAACTGCACGCCCAGCAGCCACTCGTTGCCCATGTCGCTGCCGGTCTGGGGGTTGTCGCCGTACTTGTAGTACGAGAACTC
>JAHIQI010000050.1 GCA_018902755.1 Pseudomonadota bacterium
AAATCACGGATCGCTGGCTCAAGGAGTACAACGAGGAACGCCCCCATGAGTCCCTCGGCAACCTGACCCCAGCGGAATACCTCGCTCTAAATTCACCCGAAGTCTCTACTGTCGAATGGCACTAAGAGAGGGAGGTTTACACACGGACGGATCACCCTTGGCCACGAATGTGGTCAGGTCGCGCTCAGGTTGGTGGATGATATCCAGAGGCAAGGCTGCTTCTCCACGTCACCACGGCATTTAGTCAGGATTGATTTTAACAAAATACTTAATCTAAAAGAACAGGGAATATTAGAAGGTATTAGCACAGCCAAGTGAAACGACATTATTTAACCCTTCAAATTATATCCAAAAAAACATATAGTAAGATGTCCTGCCCTACCTTGAGCGTCCCGACCTTAAGCCTGGTTTTGCGGCGGCTTGTTTATACGCCACATCTTTGAAGCACAATACTGGCAAAGCGGGCCTGGTAATAGTAATATGCCAAGCCATCTAAAGTGGAGCAGGACGATGATAATGAGATTAGTTTGTATTATCATGATGTTGTCAGGCATCATCGTGCCTTGCGCGGCTCAGGCGGGGCCAATCCGATTGGCCGTGGTCACCAAACCCGGCTCGGCCCAAAACGTCTGCGCCGAAGCCTTCGCCCAGGTGCTGGAGCACTCGTCCAAAGGCCGTCTAAAGGTGGAGCTGTTTCACAGCGGAGCCATGGGCGACGAGTGCCAGATTCTCTACAAGCTGCGCCAAGGTCAGCTGGACATGTGCGTGGTCACCGCCGGAAGCTTTGACCGCATCGCACCCCAGGTGCGGGCGGTGGAGTTCCCCTTCCTGTTTGAAAATTACACCCAGGTTGACCTGGTGCTCCAGGGCACGGTGGGGCGGCGTCTACTGGGCTCTCTGGAAGAGTCGGGCTTCAAAGGGCTGGCCTTTGCGGAAAACGGCTTTCGCAACCTGACCAACAGCCGCAGGCCGGTCAAAAACGCCATCGACGTAAAGGACCTACTGATCCGGGTCATGGAATCCAAGTTGCAAACCTGCCTGTGGCGTGAGTTGGGGGCCGTCCCAGTGCCCCATGCCTGGCCCATCACCGAATTGCTTGCCTCGGGCCGGGTCGACGGCCAGGAAAACCCCCTGGGGGTTATCTGGCACTACCGCCTGGATAAGGTGCAAAAGCACCTCAGTCTTACCCGCCATGTTTACTCGGCCCACATCTGCGTGGCCAACCCCATCTGGTACCACGCACTCTCCCGCTTCGATCAAAGGCTGGTGGCCATGTCCATGGAAAAGGCCGCCGCTTACCAACGCGAGCACAACCGGGGCCAAGTGGCCTTTTACCTGTCCCAGTTGAAGGCGGCGGGCATGGAGGTGGTGGAGAACCCGGACCGGGCTTCCTTCAAGGCCAAGACCTCCGAGCTATCCGCCACTCCCCTGTTCGACAATCCCCGGGTGATGCAGATGCTCATGATGTTCAAAAAGGCGCTCAACTTTTAGCCCACGCCTTGGCCCTATCTTTACCACCCTGCGTCTTTTCTGTTAGGATCGCTTGTCGGCGATCCTAACTTTTTTCCTGCCCGGCCGATGCCGGCGAATCCTGGAAAGTCCTGCCCATGCCATCCGTGATGCCGCGCATAGCCTTGATCCACAACCCCCAGGCGGGCCGAGGCAAGGCTCCCGCCGCCGCCCGGCGCTTGCAAGCCGCCTTGGCCGGGGCGGGGCTTAAGCCCAGAGAACTGTTGACCAAGGGCCGGGGCCACGCCGAGGAACTGGTGAGCCAGGCCATGGACCAGGGCGCGGAAGTGATCATGGTGGTGGGCGGCGACGGCACGATGCACGAGGCGGCCCAGG
Organism: Pseudomonadota bacterium; assembly: GCA_018902755.1. Lineage (GTDB taxonomy): Bacteria > Desulfobacterota > Desulfarculia > Desulfarculales > Desulfarculaceae > Desulfoferula. Next base: position 1,846 of record JAHIQI010000050.1, read on the forward strand.
CCCTGGCCGGAAGCCAGGCCTGCTTGGCCCCTCTGCCTGCGGGGCGTTGCAACGACTTTTGCCGATCTCTGGGCCTGGGTTTTGACGCCGAGGCCCTGGTTGCCGCGGTGACGACCGGGACCAGCCGCCAAGTGGACTTGGTCCAGGTGAACGGGCGCAACTACTGCACCGTGGGCGCGGTGGGCTTCGACGCCGAGGTGAGCCGTTTCGTTGACCTGATGAAGGCTCCCCTTTGGGGGCAGCCGGCCTACATTTACGCCGTGCTGCGCACCCTGGGCCGCTACCGGCCGCCAGAGGTGAAGCTGACCTGGGACGACGGCCACTACCACGGCCCCCTGTTTTTGGCCGCGGTGGCCAACACCCCCACCTACGGCAACCAGATTCGCATCGTGCCCCAAGCCCGGGCCGACGACGGCCATCTGGACATCTGCTTGGTGCGGCCGGTGACGATCTTCCAGGTGATGCGCTTTCTGCCCCTGGCGCTCAAGGGCAGCCACGGATCGGTGCCCGAGGTGAGCTTCGTGCGCACCCGCAAGGTAGAGATAGTCTGCGACCGGCCCGTGGAGCTTTGGGCCGACGGCGAACCGGTGGCCTCCTCTCCCCTCAAGGTGGAGATATTGCCCCGGGCCCTGAAGGTGGTGGCCCCAGCCTAGGTTCAAGGCCGCCGCGCCGCCGCGCGCCTCAACCCGCTATGCCTGCCAGGGATGGATGAACGTGTCCCCCTCGCCTACTCCGGAAAGGGCCCTGTGGTCCAGCTGCGCGGCCATCTTTTGGCCCGGCTCCATGGCCTTCGGCTTCCCCGGCATCATGGCCCATCACTGGCAGGCCGCCTTTGCGGTGGAGCGGGCGGCGGTGGGCCAAATTCTCTTTTTCCTGCTGCTGGGGGTGGGATCGAGCATGTACCTGGCCGGGCGCTGGCAAGAGCGCCTGGGACCGGCGCGCATGGTGCGCCTGGGCACCATCATCTCCGCCCTGGCCGCCCTGGCCCTGCCCCTGGCGCCGGGCATCGGGGCGGTGCACGCCTGGGCCTTCATCACCGGGGTATCCCACTCCTTCCTCTATCTGCCCGCGCTCAGCGTGGTGCAGCGATGGTTCCCCCTGCGCCGCGGCCTGGTGACCGGCCTGGTGAGCATGGTCTTCGGCCTGTCCGCCGCGGCCACCGCGCCGCTGTATTCCTTCGTGCTGGCCGAGTGGGGCTCCACCGCCCTGTGCCTGGTGGCGGGCTTGGCCGCCCTGATCACCGGCCTGATCGCCGCACCCTTCATGTCCTTCCCCGTGGCCCGGCCCTCGGTGGACAGCGCGGGGCACGGCGCGCCGGGGCCTTCCCTGCGAGTGGCCCAGGCGGTGCGCACCCGCTCTTTTTGGGCCCTGTGGTGTACCTGGGCCCTGGCCGGTTCGGGGGGCATCGCCATGGTCACCCTTTCCACCAGCTTCGGCCTGGCCCACGGCCTGGGCCTCCGCCAAGCGGTGGTGATCCTCACCGCCTTCAACCTGACCAACGGCCTGAGCCGCCTGGCCAGCGGGTGGCTGTCTGATTACCTGGGGCGCAACCTCACCCTGGCCGGTGCCTTTGCCGTGGCCGGGGCGGCCTATCTGGTCATGCCCCAGGTGCAGGGCCTGTATCTATGGGCGGGCTTGGCCGCGGCGGTGGGCTTTTCCTTTGGCACCCTGTTCTCGGTGAGCGCCCCCCTGGCCACCGACTGCTTCGGCCTGGAGCACTTCGGGGCCATCTTTGGGCTGGTGTTCACCGCCTACGGGTTCCTGGCCGGGGCCCTGGGACCCTGGCTGGGCGGGCATCTCCTGGACACCACGGGCGGGGACTTCGCCCTGGTGTTCGGCTATCTGGGGATTTTCCTGCTGATCGCGGCCGGGCTGATTCTTCTGGTGCGTCCGCCGCGTATCTAGAGACCGCAGAGGCCAAGGCTATTGGAAAGTCGTAACAGAATTTACTGTCCGGACCTTAATGCTTGGGAGGTTTTGAAGGAAAAACTCCGCGAGGAGGTGATGGCCCCGGCAAGGGGCTCCTCCCGTGGCGCAGATGCCGTCACGCCATTGGAGATCGGACGGTCAAGACGGCCCGTCTTGGCCAGACACCGCCGCGCGGACGAGTACCTAGCCTGAGAACTGTAACGATTTCACAAAAGTATCGCCCCTAAAGCACCAGGTCAGCCGGGTCGTTCACCGGGCTCTGGCAGGCGTAGCCGGTGCACACGTAGGCCGTGGCCGCCCCGCCCACCATCTCCATTTCCGCGCTGTAGGGGGCCAGGGACTCCACCAGGGGCGCGCCCTTGCCCACCGGCCTAAACAGCAGCACCCGACGGGGGCCGAAGCTGGAGCGCACCTTGGCCAGCAGAGCCTGGGTGTCCGGCGCGCCCGCCTCACCCACCACCACCACTTCCTGGCTGGGGCCCTGGGCAAAGTCCAGGGCATTCATGAGCTGGGTGTAGGCCATGGGCATGCGCCCCACCGCTTCGGCAAAGGCGCTCATCACCTCCTCGCCCCGCTGTTCCATCTCCGGCCGGGCAGTCAAGCGGCCCAGGCGCAGCAGGTTGTAGGCCATCACCGAGTTCCCCGAGGGCAAGGCCCCGTCGTAGATCTCCTTGTCCCGGAAGATCAGGGCCTCGCCGTCGGCCGGGGTATAAAAGTAGCCCCCCGCCTCCTGGTCCCAGAACAAACGGCCCGCCAGTTCGGCCAGTTCCAGGGCCCGCTCCAGATGAGCCGGGTTCTGCCCGGCCTGGTGCAGCTCGATGAGCCCCCAGATGTAAAAGGCGTAGTCGTCCAGGTAGCCCGGCCCGGTGAGATGCCCCTCCCGCCAGCGGCGCTCCAGGCGGCCGCTCTCGGTGGTGAGTTGCTTCTCCACGAATGCGGCGGCCCGGCCGGCGGCCTCCAGGTACTGGGGCTGGCCCAGGGCGGCCCCGGCCATGGACAGGGCGGCGATCATCAGCCCGTTCCAGGAGGTGATGATCTTGTCGTCTTTCAAGGGATGCACCCGCTTTTCGCGGACGTCAAAGAGCTTTTGCCGGGCCGAGGCCATCTCCCGGCGCAAGTCGTGGGCGCTCATGCCCTCGGCCTGGGCCAACTGGTCCCAGCCCTGGGAGAGGTGGGCGATGGACAGACCGTGCTCGAAGTTGCCCTGTTCGGTGACGTTGTAGACCCTGCAGAAGCGCGCCCCCAACTCCGGCCCCAGCACTTCGGCCACCCGGGCCGGGGTCCACACGTAGAACAGCCCCTCCTCGCCCTCGGAGTCGGCGTCCTCGGCGGAGTAGAAGCCCCCCTCCGGCGAGGTCATGTCCCTGAGCACGTAGGCCAGCACCTCGCGGGCCGCCTGGGCGTGCTCCGGGTTGCCGGTCAGTTGGTAGGCCTCCACGTAGGCCATGGTGAGCATGGCCTGGTCGTAGAGCATCTTCTCGAAGTGGGGCACCAGCCACTGGGCGTCCACCGAGTAGCGGTGGAACCCGCCCCCCACCTGGTCGAACATGCCGCCCCGCCACATCTCGCTCAGGGTCTTTTCCACCATGGCCAGGGCCCCGTCCTTGGGCGCGCGCAAATGCCAGCGCAACAGAAAGGTGAGGTGGTGGGGGCTGGGGAATTTGGGAGCCTGGCCGAAGCCGCCGTGGCGGGAATCGTAGATTTGGGCCAATCCCTCGTAGGCCCCTTGCAGGGTCTTTTGGCCCAGCGCCCCGCCCTGGCCCTGGGTGGCGTTCCTGAGCGACTTGATGATCTCCTGGCTGGCGCTGAGCATCTTCACCCGCTCCGGGCTTTTCCAGCGCCGGGCGAGTTCCTGGAGCACCGGAATGAAACCGGGCATGCCCTGGCGGGTGTTCTTGGGAAAATAGGTGCCCGCGTAAAAGGGCTTGCCGTCCGGGGTCAGCCATACGCTGAGCGGCCAGCCCCCCCGGCCGGTGAGGGTCTGGCACACGGCCATGTACACCCCGTCCAGGTCCGGACGCTCCTCGCGGTCCACCTTGATGGGCACGTACTCCCGGTTCAAAAGCTCGGCCACCCCGGCGTCCTCGAATGACTCGTGGGCCATGACGTGGCACCAGTGGCAGGTGGCGTAGCCTATGGAAAGGAAGATGGGCTTGTCCTGGGCCTTGGCCAGGTCCAAGGCCTCCTGGTCCCAGGGCTGCCAGGCCACGGGATTGTGGGCGTGCTGCAAAAGGTAGGGGCTCTTTTCCTGGGCCAGACGATTTTCCATGATGGCTCGCATGCTCTCCGGGGCGGTGGGAAATTGAAAACGGGCCGAGTCTCGGCCCGTTGTGCTACTTTTCCTCCACTTCCTCCACCTGGCTCTTGTGCTTGTGGCCGCACATGGGGCAGGTGATCTCTATCTCGGCCTCGTCGCCGATGAACTTCTCGCGCATTTTCTCAGGGCCCAGGAAGGTGAGGTCACCGCAGGCGCAGGCGGGGCATTCGGCGCGCACTTTGTACTTACGTTTGGACATCTCTCACTCCTATGTATTTGAACTGGGCTCCGGCCGTCCCGGCCGGAGCGATTCCTGATTTTTATTGTACACACCTCCCAGCATTGACCAAAGCTTTCCGCTCGCCTTGACCCGGCCGGTGGCGGTGCTGCATGCTGAACACAGACTCATGGTGTGAACGCCCGGAGTCCGCATGGGGGAAAGCCTATGAAGCCGCTGTTTTTGACCCTTCTGGCCGCGCACCTGGCCCTGGCCCCGGCCCTGGCCGCGGCCGGCGACAGGCCCATGCCGCCGCCCCAGGCCCCGGCCTTGTGGGACTACATCACCAAGACTTCCCCCTACACCAAATGGAGCCAGTGGCCCGATTACTCCGGGGTGCGCAGGTCCCGCTCACCCCACGGGCCCTACAACCAGGTCTACGCGAACCAGGCGGCCCTCCGTTCCACCAAGGCCCCGCTCAACTACGGGGCCATCCAGGTAAAGGCCAGCCAGACCGAGGACGGCAAGCTCAAGGACGTGTTGGTGATGTACAAGGCAAAGGGTTACAGCCCCAAGACGGGCGACTGGTTTTGGGCCATGTACACCCCCCAGGGCCGTCCCCTGGCCGCGGGCAAGCCGGCCGGGTGCATCCGGTGCCACTCCGCCATGGGCGACAACGACTATGTGCTGGCCCACCAGTTCCGGTGAGGTGATATGAATCCCCGCGACTTTATAATCTTCCACCCCGCCTGGCAGGTGGCCTTCACCCTGCTGGGGTTCTACGTGGCCTGGCTGGGCCTCAAGCGCCTGGCCTCCCTGCACCTGGGCCGCCAGACCAGCTTCCCCCGCTCCCGCCACGCACTGCTGGGCAAGTTGGCCTTGGTGGGGCTGATCCTAGGCACCGCCGGAGGGGCCATAATGGTGCGCTGGCTGTGGCGGGGCTGGCTGGTCACCGGGGTGCACGGCTGGCTGGGGCTGGCGGTTGCCTTGCTGGCCCTGATCGGCCTGGCCACCGGCCTGATCCTGGAGCGCCGGCCCAAGTCCCGCAAGGGCCTGCCCCTGGTGCACGGCCTGGTCAACCTGACCCTGCTGGCCCTTTGCCTGGTGAATTTTTATTTCGGCGACCACATCCTGGACGCCCTGGGGGACTGATAAGCCCAGGTACCAGGATTGACATGCCGCCGCGCCCTGCCTACACTTTGCCCAAGTTATTCCTCTCGTTGCCAAGGTGCTCACCACATGTCCGTACGAATGTCCACGGCCAACTTCATCACCCTGTTGCGCCTGCCGCTCCTCATTCTGATAGTCCTATTGCTGCACCTGCCCGGAGCCACCCCGGCCTTCATCTGCCTGGTGCTCATCACCGCCCTGTACCTCATGGACTGGCTGGACGGCTACGTGGCCCGCTTCAAGAACGAGGTCACCGACCTGGGCAGCGTGCTGGACATCGCCATGGACCGGGTGGTGGAAAACGTGCTGTGGTTCGTGTTCGTGAGCCTGGGCTCGGTGCCCCTGTGGGTGGGCCTGGTGTTCATCATCCGCAGCTTTTTGGTGGACGGCCTCAGGGAATACGCCCTGTCCAAGGGCTACAGCGCCTTCGGCATGATGCACTCGCCGTTGGGCAAGTTCCTGGTGGCCGGGCGCTTCATGCGCGGGCTCTACGGCTTGGCCAAGGGCTTGGCCTTCGGCGGGCTCACCCTGTGCCAGGCCCTCACCGCCCTGGGTCCGGGCGCGGTGGCCGAGATGAAAGTTTTCTTCTGGCTGACCCCGGCTCTGGTATATTTATCAGTAATTCTGTGCATAGCCCGGGGCCTGCCCGTGCTGGCGGATATTCGCCGCCTACTGGATGAAGATTCCCGGTCAACCTAGGAGCAGCCCACAAGTGAGCGGGCAACCCGCCGCCATTTTCGACGTAGACCGCACCCTGGTGGTCCCATCTTCCATGGAAAAGGTCTTCGTGCCGTTCTTGATACGGCGCGGCTATCTGCGCGCTCCGGACCTGGCCCGCTACGTGCTTCTCTACCTGGCCCGGGGCCTGGGGGGAGACTCCTCGGCGGCCCAGAACAAGGCCCACCTCCAGGGCAAGGATCCCGGCGAGTTGGAGCGCCTGGCCGCCGAGTGCTTCAGGATAAAGATATTGCCCCGCATCAGCGCCGAGGGCCGCCGCCGCCTGGACGACCACCGCCGCAAGGGCCATCTGGTGGTGCTGCTGACCGGCAGCCTGGAGCCCCTGGCCGCCCAGATCCAGCAGGAGATGGGCGCGGACTTGGCCCTGGCCGCCCGCCTGGAGGTCAAGAACGGCGCCCTGTCCGGCGAGCTGGAAGGGCGGCGCCCCTACGGGGCGGAAAAGGCCCGCCTGGTGCGGGAGTTGGCCCAGACCAACGGCCTGAACCTGGACGATTCCTACGCCTACGGCGACCATCATTCGGATTACGACCTCTTGGACGCGGTGGGCCACCCCCACGCGGTCAACCCGGATCACCAGCTTCGACGCCGGGCCACCGAGCGCGGCTGGCCCATTCTGCAGTTCTAAACCACCCCCGCCCCCATGAACCGGTTTGCGCCCCAGGGCGGCCTGGGCTATATTGGCGGGTACTCTATTGGAGTTAGCCCATGCAGCCCCCCGCCAACATGAAACAATTCGTCAAGGACCTGGAGAGCCGGGGCTGGCTGAAGCGCGTCTCCGAGGAGGTGGACCCCTATTTGGAGATCACCGCCCTCAGCGACGCGGTGATGAAGTCGGGCGGACCGGCCCTGCTCTTTGAGAAGGTCAAGGGCGTGGGCTGCCCCCTGGCCATCAACCTCTTCGGCTCGCCCCAGCGCATGGCCCTGGCCCTGGGGGTGGAGCGCCTGGACGACATCGCGGCGCGCCTGCGGGGGCTCTTGGAGCTGGAGCTGCCATCGGGCGGGCTGTGGTCCAAGCTCCTCAGCGTCCTGCCCAAGCTCAAGGAACTCAAGGCCTTCGCCCCCAATGTGGTCAAAAGCGCCCCCTGCCAGGAGGTGGTGCTAAAGGGTGAGCAGGCATCCCTGGACCTGCTGCCCATCCTCACCTGCTGGCCCCAGGACGCCGGGCCCTTCATCACCCTGCCCCAGGTCATTACCGCCGACCCGGACACCGGCAAGCACAACGTGGGCATGTACCGCCTGCAGCGCTTCGACGCCCACACCACGGGGATGCACTGGCACCGCCACAAGGGCGGCGCGTCCCATTACCGCCGGGCCAAGGAACTGGGCCAAAAGCTGCCCGTGGCCGTGGCCCTGGGCGGAGCGCCCGCCTCGGTCTACGCGGCCTGCGCCCCCCTGCCCGAGAACCTGCCCGAATACATGTTCAGCGGCTTTTTGCTGCGCCGCCCGGTGGAGTTGGTCAAGGCCACTACCAGCGACCTCATGGTCCCGGCCGAGGCCGAGATGATCATCGAGGGCTACGTGGACCCGGCCGAGCCCCTGCGGGTGGAAGGGCCCTTTGGCGACCACACCGGCTACTACTCCCTGGCCGACGAGTACCCGGTGCTGCACATAACCGCCATCACCCACCGCCGGGATTTCCTCTACCCCACCACCATCGTGGGCATCCCGCCCATGGAAGACTACTACCTGGGCATGGCCACCGAGCGCATCTTCCTGCCCCTGTTGCAGACGGTGCTGCCCGAGGTGGTGGATTACCACATGCCCGCCGAGGGGGTGTTCCACAACCTGGTGTTCGTGTCCATCAAAAAGGAGCACCCCGGCCAGGCCTACAAGGTGATGAACGCCCTTTGGGGCCAAGGCCAGATGATGTTCGCCAAGATACTGGTGATCGTGGACGCGGACGTGGACGTGCAAAACCCGCAGCGGGCCTGGTGGGAGGCCCTGAACCACATCGACCCCCAGCGGGACATCCTTTTCAGCAAGGGCCCGGCCGACGCCCTGGACCACGCTGCCCAGCTTCCCTGCCTGCACAGCAAGATGGGCATCGACGGCACCAAGAAACTCAAGGGCGAAGGTTTTGATCGCCCGTGGCCGGATCGCATCGAGATGGACCCCGAAGTCGAGAAGGCGGCGCTGGCCCGGCTCAAGGCCTGGGGCCTGCCCATCCCGGAGAAGTAGGCGGCATGGTCAACAACCTGGGGGGCCGGCTCAAGGACTTCGCCGATCTGGTCAAGTTCAGCCACACCATTTTTTTGTTCCCCTTCGCCCTTAGCGCCCTGCTGTTGGCCACCCAGGGGAGCCCGCTCACCGTGGGCAAGGTGTTCTGGGTGATGGTGGCCCTGGTGGCGGCGCGCAGCGCGGCCATGATCATGAACCGCATCGCCGACCGCCGGTACGACGCCCTGAACCCCCGCACGGCCATGCGCCCCCTGGTCACCGGCCGGGTGAGCCCGGCCCTGGCCTGGGCCTGGCTGGTGCTGGCCTGCGGCGTGCTGGTCTTGGCCGCCGCCATGCTCAACCCTCTGTGCCTCAAGCTCTCGCCCGTGGCCCTGATCTGGGTGTTGGGCTACAGCTTCACCAAGCGCTTCACCTGGCTGTGCCATGTATGGCTGGGGCTGGCCACCGCCCTGGCCCCCCTGGGGGCCTGGATCGCGGTCACCGGGGCCTGGGACTGGCGGGCCGCGGTGCTGGCCGGGGCGGCGGCCCTGTGGGTGGCCGGGTTCGACGTGATCTACGCCTGCCAGGACATCGATTTCGACCAGCAGCATTCCCTGCACTCCCTGCCCGCTCGCCTGGGCCTGGAGAAGGCCCTGTGGGTCAGCCGGGGCATGCACGCGCTGACCATCCTGGGTTTTTTCGCCCTGGTCCCATTGTTCCACCTGGGCGGCGTCTACCTGATCGGGGCCGCGGTGGTGGCCCTGGCCCTGGTGGTGGAACAGGTGTTGGTGGCCATTAAGCGGGCCAACATTCCCATGGCCTTTTTCACGGTCAACGGCTTCGTGTCCATCGCCTTTTTGGTGTTTCTGGCCCTGGACCTCTGGCTGGGAGGCGCGGCGTGAGCCAGCTCGAGGTTGACCTACGCTATCTGGGGGTGCTGGAAAAGGCCCTGCAAATCGCCGGGGAGCTGGGCAGCGAGGCGGCGGTGCGCTACATCCGCTATTCCTACCGCCTGCTGTCCAAGGTCTACCACCCGGACCTGCACCAGGAAAACCGCCAAGCCGCCGAGGAGGGCCAACGCCGCCTCAACGCGGTCAAGGAGCGTTTGGATATGACCAGCGACCAGGATTTGGGCCAGTTCCTAAAGGCCTCGGCCAAGCCGAACACCGGCCATCCCAGAGTGCTGGTGGTGGAGGACGAGGAAGGCCTGGCCAACAACCTGGCCGACCTGCTGGCCCTGGAAGGCTACCACGTGACCACCGCCCCGGACGGCCTGGCCGGGCTTCGCCGGCACCTGACTTTTCGCCCCGAGCTGGTCATCACCGATATTCTCATGCCTATAATGGATGGGGTGGAGATGGTGCGCACCCTGCGCCAGCGGGACCCGGAGATAAAGGTGATTTTCATCTCCGGCTTTTTCGGCACCCGCTCCATCCAAAACGAACTCATGCAGGAGCTGGAGCGCTTCGGCTACCCCAGCCTGGCCAAACCCTTCCGGCCCAGCCAGCTTTTGGAACTGGTTCGCCGGGCGCTGGGAGGGTAGCAGACCTCAGCTAGGAGATTTTTCATGCCGCTGAAGTTCAACATCACTCATCACCGCACCGGTTTCCTAAATCCCGCCGACGACATGAAACCCACCTCGGTGGACGTGGAGATTCGCCGCGACCCGCTCACCGACGACCGCAGCCGCATCCTGAGCTTTCGCCTGCGCACCCTGGGCAAGCTGGACCACACCGAGTACCTGGAGCGCGACAAAGGCCGCCCCTGCCCCTTTTGCCCGGGAAACGTGGAAAAGATGGTCTCGCGCTTTTTGCCCGAGGAGGTCCCCGAGGGCCTGCTGCGCCGGGGCGAAGCGGTGGGATTCCCCAACATGTTCCCCTACGAGGCCCACAACGCGGTGCTGCGCCTGACCGAAAAGCACCACGTCCTGCCCAGCCAGTTCACCCCCCACCAACTGGCCGACGGCCTTTTGATGGCCGTGGACTCCTTCCAGCGAGTGACCCCCAAGGCCCGCTACGCGGCGGTTAACTGGAACTACATGATGCCCGCCGGGGGCGGGGTGGTGCATCCCCACTTCCAGATCGTGGCGAGCATCAACCCCACCCGCTTCCAAAGCCGCCTGATCCGCCGGGCCAAGGCCTTCGCCAAGCGCGAGGGCGGCGACATGATGAGCGCCTACCTGGAGCACGAGAAGAACGACCGCTCCCGCTGGGTGGGCCAAGTGGGGCCGGTGGTGTGGCTGGCGCCTTTCGCGCCCAGGGCCATTTATGATCTAATGGCCCTGTCGCCCAGCGGCAAGGGGCTCATGGAGTTCAGCCCCCAGCAGATATTGGGGCTGGCCAAGGGCATCCGCCGGGTGGTGCGCTTTTTGGAGGCACGCGGGGTCAACGCCTACAATATGGCCCTGCACACCTCCCTGAAGCCAGAAGCGGGGCTGCCCTTCATGCTGCGCATCGTCAGCCGGGTGCACATCCCGCCCATAGGGGTGGACGAGATCAACTACTTCGAGAAGCTGCACGACGAGACGGTGTGCTTCCTGAGCCCCGAGGAGATAGCCAAGGACATAAAAACCATGTGGCGCGACTGAGACGCGCCGCCAAGACAAGCAGGGGGTATGCATGGCCTATGACGGGGCTCTGACCCTGGGTGGGGTGCTCAAGGAAGTGGCCGGACGCTGGGGCGAGCGCGAAGCCCTGGTGGACCTGCCCAGCGGTCTGCGCCTGACCTATGCCGGATTCGACCGGGCCAGCGACAAGCTGGCCCGCGCCTTTTTGGGCCTGGGCCTGAAGCCTGGCCAGCGCGTGGCCCTGTGGGCCCCCAACATGCCCCTGTGGCTGGTGGTGATGTACGGCGCGGCCAAGGCAGGCCTGGTGATCTCCAGCGTGGACACCAGCTTCGGGCGCGAGGAGCTGGCCTATCAGCTGGCCCAGTCCCGCTGCGCCGCCCTGGTGCTGGCGCCGGGCATCCAGGGCGACGAATACCTGGCCGCCCTGGCCGGGCTGTGCCCGGAGTTGGACCAGCCCGCCCCTAGGGGCCTGGACTGCGCCGCGCTGCCCGCCCTTCGGAGGGTCATCGTATTGGGAGCCGAGGCCCCGCCCGGTGCCCTGACCTGGGACCAGGCCATGGAGCTGGGGCGCACCGTGCCCGTGGAGGCCCTGGAAGAGCGCATGGCCTCGGTGAAGCCAGGCGACGTGGCCACCCTGCTCTACACCTCGGGCACCACCGGACGCCCCAAGGGGGTGATGAGCCCCCACCAGGGCCTGATCCTCACCTCGGTGGCCGGCGGCGACAACCAGCGCCTTAGCGAGCAGGACCGCCTGGTGGTCTCGGTGCCCCTGTGCCACATGTTCGGCTGCATCTGCATAGCCCTGGCGGGCATCATCAAGGGCGCGGCCCTGGTGATTCCCTCCCGGCTGCCCGAGCCGGGGGCCATTCTCCATGCGGTGGTCAAGGAAAGCTGCACTGCCCTGTACGGCCCGCCCACCTCCTTCATCGCCATGATGGACGACGCGGCTTACCAGCAGTTGGACGGCGGCCTGCGCACCGGGGTCATGGCCGGAGCCCAGTGCCCCATGGAGGTGATGCGCAAGGTGGTGGAGGAAATGGGGGTGGCGGACATCCTCATCGGCTACGGCCAGACCGAGGCCTCCTCCTGGATCGCCACCAGCCGCCCGGTGGACCCCCTGGAGCTGCGGGTCTCCACCGTGGGCCGCCCGGTGCCGGGCGCGGAAGTGAAGATCGCCGACCTGGCCGACGGCGCGCCCCTGCCCCCCGGCGAGGTGGGGGAGATATGCACCCGCGGCCACGTGATGGTGGGCTACTTCGACCTGCCGGCCGAGACCGCCCAGGCCATCGACCAGGAGGGCTGGCTGCGCACCGGCGACCTGGGCACCATGGACGAGGATGGTTACATCCGCATCTCCGGGCGGCTCAAGGAAGTGATCCGCAAGGGCGGCGTGACCGTATTCCCGGCGGACATAGAGGAAGTGCTCTTCGCCCACCCGGCGGTGAACACCGTGGCCGTGTTCGGGGTGCCCCATCCCACCTTGGGCGAGGAGGTGGCCTGCTGGGTCAAGCTGGAGCGCCACACCCAGGCCACCGAGCAGGAGATCATGGCCTTCCTCAGCGAGCAGGTTCCCGAGAGCCACCTGCCCGCCTGGCTGCGCTTCGTGGACGAGTTCCCCTCCACGCCTCTGGGCAAGATACAGAAATTCCGCATGCGTGAAATCATGCTGGCCCTGCTGGCGAACGAGGGGGAGTAATAGGCTTAAAATACGATAAAACTTGACTTTTTCCCCTAATCACGGTAATAAGGGGCAGTGATGTTCCTGCTTTGACCCTAAGGGGACGGTAAGGTTATGGACGTCCAAGAAATCAGAGGCAAAGAGTTTGCCCGGCGCTTTCGCGGCTACGATTCCCACGAGGTGGAAAGCTTTCTGGGTAAGCTGGCCGACTATATAACGGACCTGCACCGAGAGTTGGACAACCTCAACAACCGGCTGAACCAAACCAGCCAGGAGTTGAAGGAATACCGCGTCCGCGAGGACACCCTGGAGGCCAACCTGGCCCAGACCAGGCGCATCTCCGAGGACATGAAGGCCAACAGCGAGAAAGAGGCCAAGTTCATCGTGGCCGAGGCCGAGCTGCAGGCCGAGAAGATCCTCAGCCAGGCCCACAACCGCCTGGCCCAGATCCACGATGACATCACCGAACTCAAACGCCAGCGGGCCCAGTTCGAGGTCCGTCTGCGCTCCCTGGTGGAGGCTCACATCAAGCTGCTGGAGGTGGAGGCCGACCGCGACCGCGACCTTTCGGAGCTGGAGGATAAGATCAAGATCCTCAGGAGCCCTTCCCCCTAGATTCTATCTCCTGTGACTAGCATCAAAAAAGAAACCCACGGGGTGAGCCTGGCCGTCCGGGTGGCCCCCCGTGCATCGCGCAACGAGCTGGCCGGGGTGGAGGCCGGAGCCCTCAAGGTGCGCCTTACCGCCCCGCCGGTGGAGGGCGCGGCCAACCAGGCCCTGGTCAAGCTGCTTTCCAAGGCCCTGGGCGTGGCCAAGGGCAAGGTTACGGTGATCAGCGGGGAGCGCTCGCGCAACAAAAGGGTGCTGGTTCAAGGGCTGGGCCTGGACGAGCTGCGCGGGCGGCTGGGCCTGTGATCCGCCGGTTGATCCTGGGGGGCTTGCTGCTGCTCTTGGCCGGGGCGGCCCTGGCCTCCGGGCCCTTGGAGCTATCGGTGCAGGCCCCCACCCCCGAGTTGGCCGCCCACGTGCGCCGGATAGCCGCCGAGGCCGCGCCCAAGCTGGAGGCCTGGACCGGGGCCTCGCCGGGCAAGGTGCTGATCCAGGTGATGCCCACCCGCGAGTGGTTCGAAAAGCGCATGGCCCAGCTGAACGGCCCCCGCTGGGCCGCTGGGCTGGCCCTGCCCGGACGGGGACTCATCGTGCTGCGCTCACCGCGCCAGTTGGGCGACCCGGAGCAGTTCCGCCACCTGCTCATCCATGAAATGCTCCACCTGTACCTGGCCGCCGGGCTCAAGGGCCGCCGCGCCCCCCTGTGGCTGGAAGAGGGCCTGGCCATGCACGTGTCCGGGGAGGGCGGCTGGGACCGCGCCGCCTCCATGGCCGGGGGGGTGCTGGGCATGGGCCTGATTCCCCTGAGAGAGCTTGAGGAAAATTTCCCGGCCCAGGCCCAGCAGGCCGCCCTGGCCTATGCCCAGAGCTACTACCTTATCTCCTGGCTGCAAAACGAGTTCGGCCCCCAGACCGTGGCCAAGATCATCAAGGGCCTGTCCCAGGGACGCCCCCTGACCGCTGCCCTCCGGCAGACCACGGGCCTGAGCCTGGCCGCCCTGGAAGAGCGTTTCACGGACGACATGCACTCGCGCTTTTCTTGGATTGCGGTGCTCGGCACCGGGGGGGCCTTGTGGGCCCTGGTGGCCCTGGGAGCCATGGTGGGGCTGGTGGCGCGGCGACGCAGGCAAAGAGCGGCGGTTGCCCATATGGACGACCCCGGAGGCGTCCAGGCGGTGATGCGCCCCCGGCCACGGAGCGGACGGGAGCACCACGAAATTCTCAGGGAAGCGGGAATGGACGGACCGGGGCCTCGGGACGGCTCCCGGTCCTCTAAAGACGCCTAGGCGCTATGGGGGCAGCCCAGGTGCTCCAGCGACTCGTCGTGCCGCTGCAATGCCTGATAGCGCTCCCGGGCGGCGGCGCATTCAAAGCTGAGACCGCAATGGGCCAGACAGACGTGATCGCCCCGGTCGAATTCGCCGAAACAATCTATGCGGTCTTCCAATTCCTCCAAAATTAGGAGTCGGGCCAAATCAGTCCTCGCCAAATCAGTTGATGAAAACCCGCCTAAACTCTTTCACGTCGTGCAGGGCGATGCCCGCACCCATAACCACGCAAGTCAGAGGATCCTCGGCCACGTTCACCTTGAGCTTCATCTCCTGCTGAATCAACCGATCCAACCCACGGATGAGAGCCCCGCCACCCGCCAGGGTGATGCCCTGGTCGGCCACGTCGGCGGCCAGTTCGGGAGGCGTTTTCTCAAAGGCGCGCTTGACGCTCTCCAAGATCACCTCGACCGGCTCGGCCATGGCCTCGCGCACCTCCTCATCGGTAATTTTGATGGTGCGCGGTATGCCTTCCACCAGATCCTTGCCGCTGACCTCCATGGACAGCGGATGCTCCAGGGGATAAGCCGAGCCAATTGATATCTTTACCTGCTCGGCGGTGTTTTCGCCAACCAGAACCTGATATTTCTTCTGAATGTAACGCACGATGGATTCGTTGGCCTCGTCGCCGGCCACCCGCACCGACTCGGAGTAAGCGGTGGAAAACAGGCTGATAACCGCCACCTCGGTGGTGCCGCCACCGATGTCCACCATCATGCAGCCCTGGGGTTTGTCAATGGGCAGGCCCGCCCCGATGGCCGCGGCCATGGGCTCCTCGATGAGGTAGATGTCTCGGGCTCCGGCCTGTTCGGCGCTCTCGATCACCGCCCGTTTTTCCACCTGGGTCACCCCACTGGGCACCCCGATGAGCATGCGCGGCTTCATGAAGCCGGTGGAAGACTTCACCTTGAGGATGAACTCTCGGATCATGATCCGGGTCATATCGAAATCGGCGATCACCCCGTCCTTGAGGGGCCGGGCGGCCACCACGCCGGGGCTGGTGCGTCCCAAATACTGCTTGGCCTCGAAACCAACGGCCAGGGGCTTGCCGGTGTCGCGCTTGAGGGCCACCACCGAGGGCTCGTTGAGCACCACGCCCTTGCCCTTTACGAAGATGAGGGTGTTGGCCGTGCCCAAGTCCATGGCCAAATCTTTGGAAAACAGACCCAAAAGTTTGCTCAGCACAATGTTACCTGCCTTTTTCCGCCCCCCTTCGGGGCATGGCTCAGCCTAAAACGAGGCCAGGCGATAGTGGGCCAGGGTAGCGGCCACGCGGTGACCGGCCAGTTCCAGGGCCCGCTCCTCTTCCTCGTCGATGGAGCGTTCGGTTTGACCGGCAAAGGCCCATACCCCCACCAGCCGCCGCCAAGCCAAGAGCGGCACCCCCACAAAGACATTGTAGCCTCTGAGGGGCTCGTCCGGAGAGATGAGGTAGGACTTGCCCTGCCCTGGACGCATGCGGTGGTGAGTCAGGGGACGGGCCTCCCGCAGCACCCAGCCCACCAGGCCCTGGGTCACCGGGAAGGAGCGGCCCCTGAGGGTGGCCACGCTGGGGCCCTGCACCGCCTCCACCCAAAATTGTTTGCGCCCCTGGTGCAGGAGGCACAAAAAGCCCATGGACAGGCCGGTGAAGCGCCGGCCCGCGTCCAAAATTTCGTCGTAAAGCTCGCGGCGTCCGCTGAAGCTGAGCGCCGCGTTCTCGATGTCATAGAGCAGGTCCAGTATACGGCCATAAAGGGCCTCGCGTACGCAGGTTTCCTGCTGGACCACCATCTGGTTCATGAACACCGCGAAATCGCGAATTATTTTCTTTTCGCGTTCGCCGAAAATCTGCCGGGCCTTGGTGTCCACCACCAAAACCCCCATTTCGCCCACCGGCATGCCCACAAAGGCCTGGATGCCCTCGTCGGCGTGGTACAGGCCCGTGGCCTCGGAGCTCTGCTTGTAGCGGTCCACATCCACCGGGCGGTTGTGCTTGGCCACCCAGCCCACCAGACCCTCGCCCACCTGCACCGGCTCCTCGGAGCGAAAAGAGCGGCTCATGGAGTGCCACGCGGCGGCATGGAGTTGGCGGCCGCCGGGCTCGCGCAGGTACAGGGCCACGGTGAAGGCCTCGGTAAGGTTGGCCAGCAGGTCCACCGCGTCTTTTAAGCCATGACGGGACTGCGTGGGGAGGCGACCGGGCAAGGCCGTGGGCTCAGCTGCAATCGCCGCAGAAACTGCCATAGGACCGATCATAACCGCGCTCGCCTTCCTCGGTGAAGAAACACCCTGGAATTTGGCACATTTTGCGGTGATAGGCCACGCACTGGCAACACAGGCCCGTCTTGTCGCAGGCGCTGTAACTGCAAGTGCACCCGGCCAAATTAGCTTGCAGGTTGGGGCAAGCTTTCTTCATTTTTGCGTAGTCGGCCACGAATCCGGCGCTCCAGCTGAGAAAAACGATTTATAACTGGCCGTTAGCCTTTGGAACCACTCTATATAGTTAGTATATTTGTGTCAACCACAAAATAGTGGGGTTTGTACCTAAAAAAACTGTAAAATTGGCCTTGCGGATAGCTCAGAAAGGAATTATTACTACCTCATGCCTGAACTACCTGAAGTAGAAAGCGTACGCCGCACATTGGCCCCTGGCCTCCTGGGACGCACTCCCACCTCGCTCAGGGTGGGGCTGGACAAGTTGGTCCGGCCCACCCCTCAGGCCCTGAGCGCCGGTATCAGGGGCCAGAGCATATCCGAGGTGGACCGCCACGGCAAACTGCTCATGCTGCGCATGTCCGGCCACGGCACCTGGGCCATCCACCTGGGCATGACCGGCCAGGTCATCCTGGCCGACCAACGGCCCGACGCCAAGCACATCCACGTCACCGTGGGCTTTGACGACGACGGCCCGCGCCTGTACTACCGCGACCCCCGCCAGTTCGGCTTCATGGCCTGGTGCCCGGATCAGGCCGCCCTGGACGCCGGACCCCTGGCCAACATGGGCCCCGACGCCCTGGGCATACCCCTGGAGGTGTTTCTGGAGCGCCTTTCCGGGCGGGGCGGCAAGATCAAGAGCCTGCTCCTGGACCAGCGGGTGCTGGCCGGGGTGGGCAACATCTACGCGGACGAGTCCCTGCACCGGGCGGGCCTGCACCCCCTGTCCCGGCCCATGGACCTGAGCCAGGAGCAGCTCATCGGCCTGCACCACCA
The DNA here is from genome assembly GCA_018902755.1 of Pseudomonadota bacterium. Classification (GTDB taxonomy): domain Bacteria; phylum Desulfobacterota; class Desulfarculia; order Desulfarculales; family Desulfarculaceae; genus Desulfoferula. Next base: position 19,687 of record JAHIQI010000050.1, read on the forward strand.
CCTGCAAGAGACCCTGGCCGAGGCCCTGGCCCGTGGCGGGTCATCCATCAGCAATTTCGTGGACGCCCACGGACGGCCCGGCACCTTCCAGCACGCCCACCGGGTGTACAAGCGCGGTGGCCAGGCCTGCAACGAGTGCGGATGCGAGATCGAGCGCATCGTGGTGGCCGGACGCTCCACCCACTTCTGCCCACACTGCCAGAAAGAGCACCTTTAGCCAGGCCTTCCCCGCTGTGACATAATAGCGGACAACCTCAGCGGGGAGAGCCTCATGCACCATCTCCAGCGCCTGATCTGCGCCCTGACCGTCCTTCTGGCCCTGGTCCCGGCGGCCTGGGCCGCGGAGCCCGCCGCGCCCCAGCCTCCGGCTAAGGTGGCCTTTGACAACCCCACCTACGACTTTGAGTTGCGCCGCGTGCTGGGCTACGCCCTGTCCGGCGGGGCGGACCTCAACGAGGTGTTGGGTGCGGCGCACCGCGTCAAGGCGGGCGACGGCGATTCCTGGCACCAGGCCTGGTTCGATCTGGCCCAGCGGGTGCGGGCCATGGCAGACCAGGCCAGGGGCCACCGGGTTTCGACCCGGGAGGCCCTGCTCCGGGCCAGCGCCTACTACCGCCCGGCCGACTTTTTCCTGCACGCCGACCCCGGAGACCCACGCATCCTGGAGTCCTGGAAGCTCAGCCGCGACACCTTCCGCCAGGCGGCCCGGCTCATGGACCACCCGGTGGAGGTGGCGGCCATCCCCTATGAGAACACCACCCTCCCCGGCTATTTCATGTGCCCGGACGACACCCGTCTCCCCCGCAAGACCCTGATCGTGCAGACCGGCTTTGACGGCACCGGCGAGGAGCTTTATTTCGAGGTGGCCTTTTTCGCCTTGGCCCGCGGCTACAACGTGCTCATCTTCGAGGGCCCCGGCCAGGGGGGCGTGGTGCGCGAGCAGCATCTGTACTTCCGGCCTGACTGGGAAAAGGTGGTGACCCCGGTGGTGGACTACGCCCTGAGCCGCCCCGAGGTGGACCGCCAGCGCCTGGCCCTCATGGGCATCTCCATGGGCGGCTATCTGGTGGCCAGGGCCGCCGCGTACGAGCACCGCTTGGCCGCCCTGGTGTGCAACCCCGGAGTCATGGACATGATGGCCGGCAAGCGGCCCAGCGAAAAGCAGTGGCAGGAGATGCGCTCAAACCCCGTGGCCGCCAACCATGCCATGCGCCAAAGGATGGCCCAGGACATCGGCTTCCGCTGGCTGGTGAACAACGGCATGTTCACCATGGGGGTGCGCTCCCCGCTGGAGTTCATGGAGCGGTTCGCCCGCTACCGCCTGACCCGGGAGCAGGCCCGCCGCATCACCGCCAACAGCCTGGTCATCGCCAGCCGCGGCGATCACTTCATGTCCTATGGCGATCAGAAAAAGCTATACAATGCCATGACCTGCCCCAAGACCCTCATGGAGTTCACCGCCGCCGAGGACGCTACCCCCCACTGCCAGATGGGGGCCGTGGCCGTGTCCAGCCAGCGCATTTTCGATTGGCTGGACAAGGCCGTGGAGCAGAAGCCCTGCCCCTGCGGCCGCCGTTAGGTCTTGGATAAAAACGCTGGCTTGCCCCAGCCCGTGATACTCCCCACCCACAGGGCGCAGAAGACGCCCACGAAGGCCCCGGCGATAATGTCGCTGGGATAGTGGCAGGTGACCACCACCCGGCTCACCCCCACCAGCACGGCGAAGCCCAGCAGAAGAACCCGCGCCCGTGGCCACACCAGGGCCAGGGCGGTCATTGCAGAGAAGATGCGGAAGGTGTGCCCCGAGGGGAAGGAATGCATCTTGCCCTTGGCGGCGAACCAGGAGAAGCCGTAAAGGTCGTGGTCAAAATGCATCACCGGCCTATAGCGCCCTAAGCACCACTTCAGGGTATCGCCCAGCATCATGGTAAGCGCGACCGCCACGCACACGAACAGCAGCGCCCGCACTCCCGGCGTTAGCCCCCGGCCCAGGGCCAGCGCCCCGCCGGTCAGCAGGCCCACGCACAGCCACACATTGAACCAGTCGTGATCCGCCACCAGGCTGATGAACTGGGCCAAGGCTAACAGCGCCCCGCCGCGCAGCCCATGGGCCAGGGTGGCGATGGGCCGGTCCAGGAACAGGAAAAACACCGCCACCAACAGCACCGTGGCCAGCGCGCTCCAACCGGTGATCCTCAACAAGCGCCTATCCATGCATTCCTCCGCTCAGCTAGGGGCGCTTCCATGTTAGGCAAACCGGGCGCCGGGGTCAAATTCCCGGCAATTTCCTAAAAATAGTGGCACATGGGCCTAACAATTGTTAGGTTCTCCATAATCAAAAAAGTTGCTCCGCCGCCATGGTCCTGGTGCCGGCCGGGTAGCCTTTTTTTATGACCGGGACAAAACAGGAGCAAACCATGGCAGAAATCGTTGCCGGAGATAAGGTTCGCATCCACTACACCGCCAAGCTGGAAGACGGCACCGTGGTGGACAGCAGCCAAGGCAAGGACCCGCTGGAGTTCGAGGCGGGCAGCAACCAGCTAATCCCCGGCGTATCCAACGCGGTCATCGGCATGTCGGTGGGCGACAAAAAGACCGTCGCCGTGCCCCCGGACGAGGGCTACGGACCTCACCGGCCCCAGGCCGTGCAGCAGGTGCCCAAGCAGCACTTCCCGCCCGAGGCCTCGGTGGGCGACGTGTTCAAGGCCGTGTCCGAGCAGGGCGAGATGATGGTGCGCATCGTTGATATCGACGACGACATGGTCACCGTGGACGCCAACCATCCCCTGGCCGGGCAGACCCTGGTGTTCGACATGGAAATCGTGGAGTAGCCAACGCTACTACGCTACGCTGGAAATCAAGAGCCCGGGCGGCGCAAGCCGTCCGGGCTTTTGTGTGTCGTTCATCAGGCAATTCTCAGCAATAGCGTAGGTTGGGTAGAGCGAAGCGAAACCCAACAAAACCTATTCCGACCCAACATCCTCGCCAAATGAAACCACCTCGTCCGCACCCCAAAGGGCCGGATATACACCTCTGCTCACGTAATTGTGAAAGCTTGACCACGGCCAATCCTTTGGCGCTGCTGCCAACCCGTGCTTGACGGGGTTGTAATGAATGTAATCCACGTGCCTTTCAAAATCCGTCTCATCGCGAATCAAATGCTCCCAATACCTGCGCTGCCAAACCTCTTTCTCACCTTTGGCCACGCGCGAGGCAGCCCTCGGGGCCGAACCGGACGGCAGGTTACGCGAAAAATTGCCCTTAATCATGCGTACCCATTGAGCGTAATTGGCATCGCCATCGGGAAAGGTGAGCAAGCAATGCAAGTGATCCGGCAGGATGACGATTGCATCAATGGTAAAAGGATGCTTTTCCTTTACCTGCCGAAAGGCGGTTCGTAGCAGATCGATAATTTGGGAGTTATGAAATAAAGTCTGGCGGTTATGAGTGATGAGAGTCAGGAAGTAGGAGCCGCCGCTTATGTTAGATCGTCGGTATTGCATTTTTTTGGATTTGTTGGGTTTCGGGCTGCGCCCTCTACCCAACCTACGCTATTTCCCGAGTTAACCAGTTGTAGTGCCTTGTCACATATCAATACCGATTACATATATTGGAACCTGTATCGCACTTTTAAAATGAGGAAGATATCTAACTACTTTCTCGAAATTGAGGCTTCCTTCCCACTTCAAACCAACCTCATTCTTCATACGTTTCTGAAATGATCTTGTAGTTACTATGTAAACACCCACATCGATTTTATCCAAACCAGAGTAGGACGCGACTTGAAATTTTAACAGATCTACCCCCATAAAAGAGGAGTGGCCAAATTAAACTTCAACACCGACCCTATCTTTTAGAAAGTCCATTTTGGCAGAGGGGTCGCTCGTTTCGCTGAAAACGGTCGGCTGGCACTCCCATCCTTTTTGTCCAAATGAAATATCTAATAACTCATTAAACTTGGGCCGAGTAAGTTGCGAAATATCAATTGAAGGATCCTGAAGAGTGGCTTCAATTTCCTGCTTTATTGTAAGCCGACTATTCAATACCTGTTCTGCGAATCTATAGGAATAGGTTTGAAGTCTAAGTTTCATCTCACCACCTACATCTGAATAAGAAGATCACCTGATCGCTTTTTTTTCGGTTTAACAGTCGGGTAGAGTGGTTATAAGAAAGCGAAACCCAACATTCATCCTGAATCCCCCCGCCCCCGACAAAAACGCCCGGCCCATGATAACACAGGCCGGGCGTTTATTAGCTGATGGGTCGTCTCTTCTACATCCCCCGCCTATACTTCCCTCCCACGTCATACAGCGCCTTGGTTATCTGCCCCAGAGAGCACACCCGCACCGTGTCCATAAGCTCGGCAAAGATATTGCCGCCATCCAGGGCCACCTTTTGCAGGCGCTTAAGCGCCGCCGGGGCCTGTTCGGCGTGGGCCTCCTGGAACTCGCGCAGCCGGGTAAGCTGGCTCTGCTTTTCTTCTTCCGTGGCCCGGGCCAACTCCACGGCGCACTGGCCCTCCTCGTCGGCGTGAGGGTTCTTGAAGGTGTTCACCCCGATGATGGGCAGCTCGCCGGAGTGCTTGAGCATCTCGTAATAGATGCTCTCCTCCTGGATCTTGGAGCGCTGGTACCCGGTCTCCATGGCCCCCAAGACGCCGCCCCGGCTGGTGATGCGCATGAACTCCTCCAGCACCGCCTCCTCCACCAGGTTGGTCAGATCGTCCACGATGAACGCGCCCTGCAGCGGGTTCTGGTTCTTGGCCAGGCCCCACTCCTGGTTGATGATCATCTGGATGGCCAGCGCCCGGCGCACCGATTCCTCGGTGGGGGTGGTGATGGCCTCGTCATAGGCGTTGGTGTGCAGGGAGTTGCAGTTGTCGTAGATGGCGCACAGGGCCTGCAAGGTGGTGCGGATGTCGTTGAACTGAATCTCCTGGGAGTGCAGGGAGCGCCCCGAGGTCTGGATGTGGTACTTGAGCATCTGGCTGCGCGGGTCCGCGCCGTACAGCTCGCGCATGGCGACGGCCCAGATGCGCCGGGCCACCCGGCCGATCACGGTGTACTCGGGGTCCATGCCGTTGCTGAAAAAGAAGCTCAGGTTGGGCGCGAAGTCGTCGATGTTCATGCCCCGGGCCAGGTAGTACTCCACGTAGGTGAAGCCGTTGGCCAGGGTGAAGGCCAGTTGGCTGATGGGGTTGGCCCCGGCCTCGGCGATGTGATAGCCGCTAATGGACACGCTGTAGAAGTTGCGCACGTCCTTGTCGATGAAATAGCGCTGGATGTCGCCCATCATGCGGAGCGCAAACTCCACCGAGAAGATGCAGGTGTTCTGCCCCTGGTCTTCCTTGAGGATGTCCGCCTGCACGGTGCCCCGCACGTTCTTGAGCACCATGTCCTTTATGCGGCGATGCTCCTCGGGGCTGGGGTCGCGGCGGTTGGCGGCGTAGAACTTGGCCACCTGCTGGTCTATGGCCGTGTTGAAGAAAAAGGCCAGCATGATCGGCGCGGGGCCGTTGATGGTCATGGACACGCTGGTGTTGGGGTCCACCAGGTCGAAGCCGTCGTAGAGGACCTTCATGTCCTCCAGGGTGCAGATGCTCACCCCGGAGTTGCCCACCTTGCCGTAGATGTCCGGGCGCTCGTCCGGGTCCCAGCCGTAGAGGGTCACCGAGTCGAAGGCGGTGGACAGGCGCGCCGCCTTGGCGTCGGCACTGAGCAGCTTGAAGCGGCGGTTGGTGCGGAAGGGGTCGCCCTCGCCCGCGAACATGCGGGTGGGGTCCTCGTCGGTGCGCTTGAAGGGGAACACGCCCGCGGTGTAGGGGAAGCGGCCGGGCACGTTCTCCGCGCGCATCCAGGAGTAGACCTCGGCCGGGTCCTGCCAGCGGGGCAGGCACACCTTGGGTATGGCGCTGCCCGCCAGGGAGCGGGTGGTCAAGGGCACGCGAATCTCTCGCTCGCGCACCGTGTACACGTACTCCTTGCCCGAGTAGTCTTTTTGCAGCTTGGGCCAGGTCGCCAAGAGGCGGTGGGTCTCCTCGCTGTAGCCCTCCTCCAGCTTGTAGACCTCGGCCCTGAGCTTTTCCAGGGCCCCTTCCAGGCCCGGCTCGCCCCGCCAAGAGGAGGCCACCGCGTCATGGGTGGACTTCATCTGCCACACCCGGCGCACCAGATCGGCCTGCTGCCGGGTGCACTGGTGATATTCCCGCACCGCCTCGGCAATCTCAGCCAGATAGCGGGTGCGCTCGGGTGGCACGATTATGGTGCGGCTGCTGGAATAGGTGACGCCCGTGGCCTTGCGGGGGCTCATGAACTCCACCCCGGTCTTTTGCTTTATTTCGGCCAATAGGGCCAGGTACAGGGCGGTGACCCCGTCGTCGTTGAACTTGCTGGCGATGGTGCCGTACACCGGCATCTTGGCCGGGTCCAGGTTCCAGGCGTTGAGGTTGCGCTGCATCTGCTTGCGTACGTCCCGAAGGGCGTCCTCGGAGCCCCGGCGCTCGAACTTGTTCACCGCCACCAAATCGGCGAAGTCCAGCATGTCGATCTTCTCGAGCTGGGAGGCCGCGCCGAATTCGCTGGTCATCACGTAGAGACTCAAATCCACCACGTCCACCACGGCGGCGTCGCCCTGGCCGATGCCCGCGGTCTCCACCACCACCAGGTCGTACCCGGCCGCCTGGGCCACCTTGATCACGTCGCCCAACGCCCGGCTGATCTCCATGGAGCTGCCCCGGGTGGCCAGCGAGCGCATGTACACCCGGGGGTTGTCCAGGGTGTTCATGCGGATACGGTCGCCCAACAGCGCCCCACCGGACTTGCGCCTGGTGGGGTCCACAGTGATCACCGCCACGGTGCGCTCGGGGAAGTCGTTGAGGTAGCGCAGCAATATCTCGTCGGTGAGGGAGGACTTGCCCGCCCCGCCCGTGCCGGTGATGCCCACCACCGGCACCCGGCGCTTGCCCTGTATCTCGGCCAGGCGGTCGCGCCACTCGCCGATGCCCTTGCGCTCCAGGGCGGCCCGCTCCACCAGGCTGATGGTGCGCGCCACCACCTCCGGATGCTCGGGGTTAAGCTCGCCCAGGTCGGGGGTGTCCAGGTCCTGACCGGCCATCTCGTCCATCTGGCGCACCATGTCGTTGATGATGCCCTGCAGGCCCATGCGCTGGCCGTCGGCCGGGGAGTAGATGCGGGTCACGCCGTAATCGGTGAGTTCCTTGATCTCCTCGGGCACGATGACCCCGCCGCCCCCGCCGAAGACCATGATGTCCGGGCGGCCGTTTTCCTTTAGCAGGTCCACCATGTATTTGAAGAACTCGACGTGACCGCCCTGGTAGCAGGAGGCGCACACCGCCTGCACGTCCTCGGCGATGGCCGCCTTGACGATTTCGTGGACCCCTCGGTTATGGGCCAGGTGGATAACCTCCACCCCGGTGGCCTGGAGAATGCGTCTTATGATGTTGATGGCCGCGTCGTGGCCGTCGAAAAGGCTGGCCGCGGTTATGGCCCGCACGGGGTTCTGGGGAGAATAGGGACGCGTCTCCATAGCCATAATGCTCCCTCTAGATCTGTGCGCTAGGTGAGTTCACCCAGCAGGTAGTCGCTCTGAAGCTGGATGTATTGCTCCAGGCTGAAGGACGGGGCCAAGGCCCAGCGGCGGAAGCCCCACATGTGGCCCACCACCATGATGTTGTGGGCCACCAGGGTTATCTCCGGGGGGTGCAGGGGCCGCAGGGAAAAATCGGCCACCCCGCGGGCCAATAGGTCCTTGAACACCCCGGTGATGCGTAGCTCGTGCTCCAACACGAAACGTCGGCTCTCTGCCGGCAGGCTCTTGGTCTCCTGGTAGATCAGCAGGATGTGGTCGCTCATCTGGTCGCACACCGTGAAGTAGACCCCGATGGCCGCCTCCAGGTCGCGGGCCCCGTTGATACCGTGCCTTAGGCGCTGCTTGAGGCGCTGTTCCATCTCGCTGTGGATGGCCTGGCACACCAGATAGAGCACGTCCTCCTTGGAGTTGACGTACTCGTAGAGAGTTCCGATGGAAAAACCCGCCGCCTTGGCGATCTCGCGGGTGGTAGTCTTGTGAAAGCCCTTGGAGATAAACAGTTGCACCGACGCGTCCACGATTTGGCGGCGGCGCCGGAAGACCAGATCCGAATCCTTGACCTCGGTATGTATCTTGGGGCCCTGAGACGGGGCCGATGTATCGCCCATGCTGCAACCTTTGATTTATGAATTGTGTGTTTGTTCCAAGAAGTAGCCGAGGCGCTGAACTTACCCCCACCCCGACTGAGCGCTCGCTCAGGTTTAATATCACCCGATCCCAAACCTTGTGTCAAGAATTATTTAACGGTTAATTTTCCGATGATGTTTACCTGGTTCCTTGTAGCCCAAAAATGATGACATTCTGACATAACATGCCTGATTAACTATTTTTTATGACTGCCGGTCGCTTTTGCAGATCAAGCGCACAATCCGTCTCCTGTCCATCTTGGGCGCCTTCTCGCCAGTATTGCTTAACACCACGCCCCGCCAAGGCCACTCGCTCCACTCTCTCCCAGTGTCCTCTCGGCCGCGCCTGCGGCCGCCTGACCGCTCCCCGCCCCCCGTCCTTGCCCCTTGCGCGTCCGGCAGGGGACATTTACACTTGGGCAACTGATTCTCATCAAGGAGCCTTCATGCCTCACCCCCACGCCAAGGGCCACCCAGGAGGCCACCCCGGCGGCCATCCCACGGCGGCATCTCCCGACGGCACCCCTACCCTCAGGCTGGTCGCCTGGGAAGCCACCCGCCGCTGCAACCTGTCTTGTGTGCACTGCCGGGCCGGAGCCGAGAACGAGAATTATCCCGACGAACTGAGCACCGCCGAGGGTGAGGCCTTTCTGCGCGACCTGGCCACCATGGGCAAGCCGGTGGTGATCATGACCGGCGGCGAGCCCCTGTTGCGCGAGGACATCCTGCACCTGGCCCGCTACGGCCACGAGTTGGGCCTGCGCATGGTCATGGGGACCAACGGCACCCTGCTCACCCCGGAAAAGGCCCGCGAGCTGAAAGAGGCGGGCATCCAGCGCTTGAGCATCAGCATCGACGGCCCGGACGCGGCCAGCCACGACCAGTTTCGCGGCCAGGCGGGGGCCTATGACGGCTCCTTGGAGGGCATGAAGGCGGCCACGGCGGCGGGCCTGGAGTTCCAGATAAACACCACCGTGACTAGGGGCAACCTGCCCATGGTGCCCCAAATCCAGGAGACCGCAGTGGAACTGGGCGCGGTGGCCCACCACATTTTCCTGCTGGTGCCCACCGGCCGAGGCCGGGCGCTCACCGAAGAGATCATCACCGCCCAGGAATACGAGGACGTGCTGCACTGGTTCTGCGACAAGCGGGGACAGGTGCCCCTGGAGCTGAAGGCCACCTGCGCGCCCCATTACTTCCGCATCATCCGCCAGCGGGCCAAGGAGACCGGCGAAAAGCTCACCTTTGAAACCCACGGCCTGGACGCGGTGACCAAGGGCTGCCTTGGCGGCCAGGGCTTCGCCTTTGTCAGTCACGTGGGCCAGGTGCAGCCCTGCGGCTATTTGGAGCTGAGCGCAGGCAACATCCGCGAGCAGCCTTTCAGCGTGGTCTGGCGTGACTCCCTGCTTTTCAAGGAGCTGCGCGACCCGGACCTCTTGAAGGGCAAATGCGGCCTGTGCGAATACCGGCGGGTGTGCGGCGGCTGCCGAGCCAGGGCCTACGAGGTCAGCGGCGACCATCTGGCCGAGGAGCCGCTGTGCCTGTACCAACCGGCCAAGGTGGGGCAAGGCTAAGATGAGAAAGCGGCGGGGCAAAGCTTGGGCCACGGGCCTGCTGCTTGCCCTGCTGCTCTGCTCCCTGGCTGCCTGGGCCCAAACCAGCGCTCCGGCCAAAGACGCCCAGCCCCAGACGGTGCGGGTCGCCCAGACCGAAACTGTCTATCATGGCAATGTGCGCTCCAAGAAGTTTCACCGTCCGAGTTGCCGCTATTATGACTGCAAGAACTGCACGGCGCGCTTCACCAGCCGGGAACAGGCCATCCAAGCGGGCTACGTTCCCTGCAAGGTGTGCAAGCCGTAAACCATGGGGGGCAAAGATGATCGTTAGGCGAAGCGTCCTGGGAGGTTTGGCCCTGTTGCTGCTGCTGGCCCTGGCCGCACCGGTCCAAGCGGGCGCGGCTCACATCCATTTTCTGGTCACCCCGGCCACCCCGGCCACCGGACTGAGCGACTTGCAGGCGGTGGAGGGCTTCCGCAACTCCCTAGCCGAGCTGGCTGGCGGCTACACCGAGTGGGGCCCCAGCCAGGGAGCCTCCCGCGAGGGCGGCAAGCTTAAGCGCCAGACCAACTTCTCTTATCTGGTGGCCGCGGACCGCGACCTTACCGCCGACCTGGTCAAGCTGATCCAAAAGTACTTCACGGCCCCTCGGCCCTTTGTGCTGCACTGGACCGGCACGGCTTCAATCCCTCTGGGCAAGTGAGAGACATGAGCAACCTGGACGCCACGGACAAGGCCATTCTAAGGGCGGTGCAATCAAAGCTGCCCATCCACGCCACCCCCTTTGCCAAGCTGGGCGAGGAATTGGGCCTGAGCGAAGAGGAAGTGCTTGAACGTCTCAAGGCCATGAAGCAGAGCGGGGTGATACGGCGCATCGGGGGCAACTTCACCTCCACCGCCCTGGGCTTTTCCTCCACCCTGTGCGCCGCCCAGGTGCCGGAGGAGAAGTTCGACGAGTTCGTGGCCGCGGTGAACGCCTATCACGGCGTCACCCATAACTACCGCCGCCAGCACCGCTACAACGTGTGGTTCACCTTTATCGCCGAGTCCATGGAGCAGATAGAGGAGAACCTGGCCCAGATCGCCCAGAGCACCGGAGTGCAGGACATCTGCTCCATGCCCGCTGTTGAGATGTACAAGATAAAGGTGGACTTCCCAGTCTAACTCCCGGCACAGCCAGCCGGTGGCAGGCAAGGCTACCGGTGAGCGACAGCCGGAGCTGTAGATTGGCCTACAGCGAGGCTGGAGCGATGCCGGCAACGCAGGATGCCGCCGTCTGGCGAAGCAGGACGCTAGCCTAGAGCTTTTTTGCCGAAGCCTTCTAGGGCCTTCAGCGCCTGGCGCGCCTCGTTGCGGCGTTTGCTGGCCAACGCCTCGGCCTTGTGCTTGAGGAACACGAAAATGTCTTGTTTGGCCGCGTCGTCCAAAAGGTCCATCAGCGAAGCGAACTCCCGGGCCGCCTCCAGGCGGGTGCGGGCCTCGGCGGGAAGTTCGTCGCCCCACACCACCTGCTCGGGGCTCAGGCCGCAGGCCGCCCCCACCTGCTCCAGCACCTTGTCGTGGGCCAAGCGCTTGCCGGTCTCGTAGCGGTTGTACTGGGCCTGGCTAAGGCCCAGCAGATCGGCGAACTCCTTTTGGGTCCGCCCTCCCCGCAGTTCCTTGAGCCGACGGCCCACCCAGGCCGCTATCAGGGTGTGTGAATCGCGCAACTGCTCAGTCCTTTTGAGTTAGGCCAAGGCTATACCACCCCCCGGCCCCGCGTCCACCCCCTACTTGAGCTGGGCCACCCGCATCAGGTCCTTGAGCCGTGCGCCGCCCACCGCCTCCAAACGGGCCAGCATGCGCTGGAAGATCATGGCGGTGATAAGCGCGTCGCCCAGGGCGGTGTGGCGCTCTGGCGCGGCGATGCCGAAGCGCTGGGCCAGGGCTTCCAGGCGGCAGGCCTTCTGGTGGCGGCTGATGCCGTAGGGGTCCGATGCCAGCACCACCGCCTGGCACATGAGCACCGTGTCCAGCACCAGGTTTTGCAGGGGAAAACCGTAGCGCCCGCGCATCACCCGGTTGATGAAGTGCAGATCGAACTTGGCATAGTGGGCCACCAGGATGTCGCGGCCCAGGAAGCCCAGGAACTCCTCGAACACCTGGGCTCCGTGGCGGGCCGAGGCGATCTTGTCCGGGGTGATGCCGTGCACCTTCACCGCCACCGCCGGGATGTCGCGGCCGGGGTTGACCAACTCGCTGAAGGCCTCGCCCAGGCGCACCCGGCCCTGAACCAGGCGCACCGCGCCCACGCTGACCACCCGGTCCTGTTCCGGGTCCATTCCTGTGGTCTCCGTGTCCAGAACCACGAAACGGCATTCATTGATGGGCGTGGCGGGGTCCAGGCCCTCCAGGGCCTCCAGGTTGGCCAGGGCGTGGGGGTTCAGGTCGCGCCTCTTGAGCCGCCGCCTGAGGAGCAGGTTGGCCAGCTTGGCCTTGACCAGGCTCACCGACGGGCCTCCCGCAACTGAGCACCCAGGGCTAGCTGGTCTTGGCCACCACCCAGATGGCGTGCACCAGGCCGGGGATGTAGCCCAGCAGGGTAAGGAGGATGTTGAGCCAGAACCGGCCGCCCAGACCGGCGGACAGGGCCACGGCCAGGGGAGGCAAAAGAATGGCCAGCAGGATCATCAAAAAGTTGGCGCTGGTGGGGCGGGGCTCCCGTGGTTCCATATAATCGACGCTCATGGCGTTTCCTCCTTGGGTTAAGCTGCGGTCGCTGGTTAATAGAATAGCTCATTTCGCGCCTTAAGTAAGGGGGCTAAGTTATCAGCCTGGTCTGATACCGCTGCTCCAACAAACTCTGCAACTCGTTGACCACCTTGAAACTCTCTCTTAGCATCTTGCGCTGGAAGTTGTTCAGGCTCTCCGGGTCCACGAAGTTGTCCGGGGTGCGGCCCTCGGCCCGGGCCTCCAAATGGCGGCTGATGCGCAGCAGGGTGATGAAACTGAAGGCTTCCACCAGGTCGGCGGCCAGCTCTTTCTTGAGCAGGCCCTGAGTCTCTATGGCCGCCAAACGCTCCAGGGTGTTGGTGGTGTCGATGCCCAACTCCAGGGCCATTACCCTCGCCCCGTCCACAATGGGAGTGAGGCCCGACAGTTTGAGGTTGAGCTTGTTGGCGTGCTCGCCGCCCTTTTCCACCACGAACTGCCGGAGAAAGCCCAGGGGCGGACGGTTGTAAAGGGCATTGGCGGCCATGTAGCGCAGGAACAGGCGGTTATCCTCCATGGCCTGCTTTAGGCGCAGGCGCAGGGTGTCCAGATAGTCGGCCTCGGCGTATATCTCGCGGAAGTCGAAGAAAATGCTGCCCAGGCGCAGGGTCACCGGCTTGGGGTCCTGCACCCAGCGCACAAAGGTCTGGTGCCAATCCGCCTCGCTCTGACACCAGTCAGGATTGGAGGCCATCACCCCACCGGTACAGCGGGGGAACCCGCAGCGCACCAGGCCCTCCACCACCCGCTCGCTGAAGCCCAGGAACCAGCCCTTGACCCGCTCCGAAGATGCCTCGGGCACGTTGGCGAAGATCAGGGCGTTGTCCTGGTCGGTGCGCAGGGTTTGCTCGCGGCGACCCTCGCTGCCCAGGGCCATCCAGCCGTAGGGCACCGGCGGGCGCCCCTCGCCGCCGTGCTCCATGTCCTCCTCGGTAAGCGCGATGAGCTTGGTGGTCACCCGGTCGTTGAACTCGGTGACCAGGGCCAGCATCTCCCGAGCCGAGCCGCCCATCCGGAGCAGCAGCTCCACCACCCGGTCGATGCTGGGGTGCAGCCGGACCAACTCGCCCACCGAGGCCACCTTGTCGATGGCCCGGACCACCCCCACCGGCGATCCGCCGGTGATGGCCTGCAGGTCGCGGTCGCTCAAGACCCCCACCACCCGGTCGTCCTGAACCACCACCAAGTGGTGCACCCCGTGGTGGCTCATGGCCAGCAGAGCCTCGAAGGCATAGGCATCGGGGCTGATGGTGTGGGGCGGACAGGACATGAACTCGGCCACCGGCTCGTCCAGGCTGCAGGCACGGAGCATCACCCGCACCCGAAAGTCGGTGTCGGTGAGGATGCCCAAGGGGTGGCCACCCGGCTGGGCCACCACTATGGAGCCCACCTGCTGCTGGGTCATGTTGTGGGCCGCGGCCTTCACCGGCATGGCTGGCAAACAGGTCACCGGCTTGGGGCTCATCAGCTCGCGCACCCGGCTGCGCACCATGGCCGCGCTCAGGCTCAGGCCCTCCAGCCCGGCGATGGCGGGCAGCTCGCAGGAGACGTGCTCGCGCACCGCCTGGAGGTTGCGGGCCAGGGACGCGCCGTAGTGGCGCTCCAGGGCGGGATGGGTCTCGCACAGTTCCTTGAAGACCTCGCCGGGCAAGAGGTAGCAGATCAGGTCTTCCCGGGCGGTGACCCGAAACATGGCCTTGCCGCCTTGCAGCAGGGACAAGCCGCCGAAGGTGTCGCCCTCGCCGCGCTCGTCCACCAACAGCTCGCCGCCGCCCTCCCCGGCTCCGGGCAGGCCCACCCTGGCCGAGCCGCTCTGGATGAAGTAGAGGAAGCGGGAGGAGGGGCCGCCCTGCTCGATGATCACGGTGTCCCGAGGGAAGTAGGCCACCTCCATGGCCGACACCGCCCGCTCCAGGTCTTCCGGGGGCAAGGCATCAAAGGGAGCCACCGCCCGGACGAACTCCAGAATCCGTTGCCAGTGAAATTCTTCCATGGCCTGCCTTGTAAGGTGGTGAGCATTGGCACGCCCCTATGTTATGCGAAAACCACCGGGCGTGGGCAAACCTAAAAATGCCGGAGCCCTGGGGGCCCCGGCACGGCAATCGATCGTTATTTTAAGCCGTGGCTTTCAGCGGGCCATAAAGACCTTGCGGAAATGGAAGCCGTAGATGGTGAAGGTGATGGCCATGGGGAATAACCGGGGACGCCGGAACAGGGACCAGAAAAACATCTGCCAATATTGCATGCGGGCCCGGTCCTTGACACCCAGCAGAACCAGGGTTTTGAAAAAGGCCCCGGCATAGCCTGAGTGCAAACGCACGTATCCGGTATGGAAGTGGCGTTTTTTGCGCTCCTGTGGGTGGTATTCCCGCAGATAGTCACGCACCCGCTTGAAGTAGGGTTTGGGGGAATAGATGCCGCTGATGATTTGATGGTAGCCCTGGGATAAGGCTTCCAGGCCCATCTTGGGTTCCAGGTTGGTGGAAAAATCGGTGTTGTCGCCGGTAGCCTCCATGAGCAGGCGGCCTTCTTCAACTATGCGCTTATAGAGCTGGCTGCCCTTGGGGGCGTTGAGCAGCCCCACCATGGCCGTGATGATCCGGCTGTTTTGGATCAACTCGATCTGCTTGTCAAAGACCGAGGGGGTGTCGTTGTCAAAACCAACGATGAAGCCGCCTCGCACCTCCATGCCGAAGCTCTGTATCTTCTTGACGCAGGCCACCAGGTCGCGGTTGCGGTTCTGCAGCTTGCTGCACTCGGCCAGGCTTTCCTCGTTGGGGGTCTCGATACCCACGAACACGCCGTCAAAGCCCGCCGCCACCATCATGCTCATCAGCTCTTCGTCGTCGCTCAGGTCGATGGAAGCCTCGGTGGAAAAGACGAAGGGGTGCCTGTGCCGCTGCATCCATTCGGTCATGGAGGGCAGCACCTCTTTTTTCAGCTTGACCTTGTTGCCGATGAAATTGTCGTCAACGATGAACAGGCTGCCCCGCCAACCGGCGGCGTACAGGCTGTCCAACTCGGCAATGATCTGGCTGGTGCCCTTGGTGCGTACCTTGCGGCCGAACAGCGAGGTGATGTCGCAAAACTCGCAGTGAAAGGGGCAGCCGCGGGAGTATTGCACGCTCATGGAAGCGTAGCGTTTGAGCTTCAGCAGGCTCCACATGGGCGTGGGGGTGTCGGCCAACTCGGGGAACCGGTCCGTGGCGTAGATGGCCTTGGCCTGTCCGGCCTCCAAATCGCGCAAAAACCTAGGCAAGGTGATTTCGGCCTCGCCCAGCACAAAGTGCTCGACCCCGCTGAACTCCTGGTGGCAGGTGGTGAACAGCGGACCGCCGGCCACCACCTTGACCGCCTTGGCCGCGCAGCGTTCCAAGAGGCGATTCACGGATTTTCTTTGAATGGCCATGGCGCTGATAAAGACGTAATCGGCCCACTCCAAATGCTTGTCCAACAGGGGTTCCACGTTCTCGTCAACCAGCTTTTTGTGCCAGGTTTCCGGGAGCATCGAGGCCACGGTGAGCAACCCCAGCGGCGGGTGCAGAGCTTTTTTGGAGATAAATTTAAGGGCGTGTTTAAAGCTCCAGAAGGTCTCTGGGCTTTGGGGGTACAGCAGAAGAGCGTTCATTATTCTCCTTTTTTTTAATTATACGTTAGGTTAGGAGAATAGCTTCAACTGCTTTTTTTCGGAGGGATTCGTCACTGCTTTGCCGCAAACAGAAAAAGGCGCGGAGGCCGGAAGCGGCCCGCGCCTAAGGTCGCGGCTGAGAATAAAAAGCGGTTAGGTGTGGAGG
The DNA here is from genome assembly GCA_018902755.1 of Pseudomonadota bacterium. GTDB lineage: Bacteria > Desulfobacterota > Desulfarculia > Desulfarculales > Desulfarculaceae > Desulfoferula. The sequence goes on from JAHIQI010000050.1 coordinate 36,023, forward strand.
CGAAAGCCTCTATTCGATCAAGCCACCGCCGTCCTTAAAAGGATAGAGATCTTCTTGGCGGCCGCCCACCACCCCCAAGCGCGACATGCGCTTGACGTAGATCACCTTGTCGTCACCGGGGGCGTAGAAATCAGGCAGGACCGCCTGGGGCGCGTAGCCCTGGCTTTGATAAAAGCGCCGGGTGGGGCGGTAGCGGGGCTGGGATGAGGTCTCCACGTAGAGCCGCTCCCCACCGGCGCTCCAAACCCGCTGCTCCACCAACTCCAGCAGCCCGCCGCCCAGGCCCTGGCCGCGCAGGTGCTTTTGCACCACGATCCAATACAGGTCCCAGGAATGCAGGGTGCCCGCGATGGGCCCATAGCAGGCATAGCCCAGAACCTGGGAGCCCTCTTGCATGAACATGAACAGGTAGCCGGAGGCCAGGCCCTTGGCCAGGCGCTCGCTCACCAACTCGGCGGCCACGGCCACCTCTTCGGGGCGGAAAAAACCACTGGCCTCGGTCATGTCCTGAACGACGGCCACGTCCGAAGGCAGGACATCTTCCCGCCAAAGCATGGCGGGCTGGGTTTGCATAGACATGTTTGGGCTTAAGCCCGTCCTTGCTTGGGTTGATTCAAATCGGCCAGGATGTCTGCCACCACGGCGGCCTGGTCCAGGCCAGCCTGGGCGGCGGCGGCCGAAAAACCGGCGTCCGCGGCCAGGCAGGGATTGGCGTTCACTTCCAGAATCCAGGGTTTGCCACGGCGGTCCACCCGGAAGTCCACCCTGGCCCAGCCCCGCAAGTCGAACAACTTCCAACAGGCGTGAGCCAGGTCGCGCAGGCGCTCCAGCAAGGCCCGGTCAGATTCGGGAAACGCGAAGCAACGCGGGGTGTGGTGGTATTCGTAGGAGGCCTCTTCCCACTTTGCGCGGTAGCCCACCACCCTGAGCTGTCCTTCGGCAAAGTCATCGAAGACGATCTCCGCCGGAGGCAGCAGGCGCACCCCGCCCTGCCCGGCCAACAGGGCCAGGTTGAACTCGCGGCCCTCGATGTAGGCCTCGGCAAAACAGGGGCCGCCCACCTGGGCCTGTTTGGCGGCCAGGGCCTGGGCCAAACGCTTGGGCTTGCCGGCCGGAACCAGGGAGTCGTCGTCGATGCCCAGGGAGCCGTGCTCCCACACCGCCTTGATGAGCCAGGGTTCCGGGCTTACGCCCTGCCCCTTGCCGCCCGGCGTACGCCAGGCCGGGGTGGGCAGACCGGCCGCGGCCAGGGCCCGCTTGGCCAACAGCTTGTGGGAGGTGACCAACATGGCCTTCCCCCCGGCCCCGGCGAAGGCCAGTCCTTGGTGGGCAAGCCAAACCGGCGCGGTGTGAATGCGCGCCGCCTGGCCCAGGGGCTCCTCCACCAGGTTGAACACCGCATCCGGTTCCTGGGCGCTCAGGCGCGCCAGGCTGGCCAGGGGCGAGCCTTCCCAAGGGCATAGCGAGGCCAGGTGGCCTCCGGCCTTTAGGGCCAGGGCCACCTCGCGGGCCTGCACCAGGTTGTCGTCCTGGTCCGGGCGGGCCCCAGGGGGCACCGCGTCGTGTAGCACCGATACTCTCATAACTATGTCAGCAGTTCCCCGCCGCCAGGCTGGGGACAGGCCGGGCGTCGGCCTGGGCACGATCCATGGCCGAGGCCACGATGCGCTCGATGAGCTTCTGGTAGGGGTAATCCACCAGGGAGCACAAGATGGGCAAATCCGAGTGCTCCGGGTGCAGCCCGGCCAAGGGGTTGACCTCCAAAAAGTTGGGTAGCCCGTGGGCGTCGCAGCGCAGGTCCACCCGACCGGCGTCGCGGCACTCCAGTCCGCGCCAGGCGGCCAGGGCCAACTCGCCGGCCTGACCGGCCTCGAAGCCCTTGACCCGGCGATAGCGCACCAGGTCGTCGCACTCTTCCTTGTTGCGCAGGGTGTAGGCGTCCGGATCGGCCCCGGACCCTGCCCTGAGAGTCACTTCCATCACCCCGATCACCCTGGCCTTGGAACCGGTGCCCACGATGCCCACGGTGAACTCGCGTCCGGGCAGGTAGGTCTCCACCAACACCGGCTGACGGTAGCGGCCGATCAGCTCGATGCAGGCCTTGGCCAGTTCCTCGGGGCCCTTGACCTTGGAGGCAGAGCCGATGCCCCGGCCGGTGCCCTCGGCCACCGGTTTTACGAACAGGGGATAAGGCAGGCGCACCCCAGCGGCCTCCTTGGGCTCGCTGACCACAGCGAAGTCCGGGGTGGCCAGGCCCAGGTCGCGCACCACCCGCTTGGCCATGCCCTTGTGCAAGGTGAGGCACAGGGTCAGGGGGTCGGCAAAGGTGTAGGGCACCCCGTAGTACTCCAACAGGGCCGGTATCTGGGCCTCGCGGCCATAGCGCCCCAGGCCCTCGGCGATGTTGAACACCAGGTCCCAGCGGTCTCCCTTGGCCAGACGGCCCACCAGGGAGGGCAGGGACCCGATGCGGTCGCACTGGTGCCCCGCGGCTTTCAGGGCCGTTTCAATGCCCTCCACGGTGCGAGGGCTGTCGAACTCGGCGACCTCCTCCTCGGAAAACCCTTTGGCCAGGTATTCCGAGCGCAGGTCATAGGTCATCCCCACCAACATGGCCGCATCTCCTCGGGCCTCAGCAGGCCGCCGGGCCCCATTCCCCGCCTTGGTCGGGGTAAGCGTAGGTGTCGCCCTGGTAGTTTTTCAGCAACAAGTCGCAACCGCTGCGGCCGGCCACCGCCTCGGGATACAGGGCCACCTTGCCGCCGCCGCCGGGGGCGTCGATGACAAAGGTGGGCACCCCGTAACCGGTGGTGTGGCCCCTGAGGCCCTGGATCATCTCCAGGCCCTTGCTCACCGGGGTGCGGAAGTGCCCCGACCCGGCTATGGGGTCGCACTGGTACAGGTAGTAGGGCCGCACCCGCATCTTCAAAAGGCCCTGCATGAGCTTGCGCATCACCGGCACCGAGTCGTTGACACCCGCGAGCAGCACCGTCTGGCTGCCCAGAGGGATGCCTGCGTCGGCCAAACGGGCGCAAGCCCGGGCCGCCTCGGGGGTCAGCTCCGCCGGGTGGGTGAAGTGCAGGCTCATGAACAGCGGATGATATTTTTTCAGCCGCTTGACCAAGTCCTTGGTTATACGCTGAGGCAACACCGCCGGGGTCTTGGTCCCGATGCGCAGCATCTCCACGTGGGGTATGCGGCGCAGCCTGGTCAAGAGCCATTCCAGGCGGTCGTCGGCCATGGTCAAGGGGTCGCCGCCGGAGATCAGGACGTCGCGCACCGAGGGCGTGGCCTCGATGTAGGCTATGGCCTGCTCCATGTCGCTCCTGCTCTGGGCCAAGCCATGACTGCCCCCGCCCACCATGCGCGAGCGGGTGCAATAGCGGCAATAAGCGCTGCAAAAGCCGGTGGCCAAAAACAGGACCCGGTCCGGATAGCGGTGCACCAGACCCGGCGCGGCCATGTCGTGCTCCTCGCCCAGGGGGTCGTTGCTCTCGCCGGGGCTCACCACCGCCTCGAACCAGGTGGGAACCATGGTGCGGCGCAGGGGATCCTCGGGATTGTCCGGGTCCATCAAGCTTAGGTAATAGGGAGTGATTCCCAGGGGCAACTTGCCGGAGTTGCCGCTAAAGGCCCTCTCCTCGGACGGGCTGAGCCGCAGATAGCGGGCAAGCCCGTTCAGGGAGGTTACCCGGTTGCGCACCTGCCAGCGCCAGTCGTTCCACTGGGTGGCGGTGGTCCCTGGGAAAAAGCGGCGGCGGAAGGAAGCCGCCGGGCGGGTCGCGTTTGGGCGAGGCTCCAGAGCCAGGCCCATGGCCGGCGCCAAAGGCGCGGGTTGGGTCAGAGATTGGGCGGAGTTACAACCCTGATGGGGAGGCTCCGCAGCGGCAACGCTATTTTCGCTTCGACTCATTGGTCGTTCCTTCCAATACCCACCGGACTCCCATCCGGCCGGCAAAGCTTTTCCGCCCGGGCCAGGGCCCGGGCGGAGAGCGCACTTACTTCAGGCCCAAGGCTTTTTTGGTGGCCGCGTCAACCTTGCCGGTGACCTTCAGGCCGTTTTCCTTCTGGAAAGCCTTCAGGGCCGTGCGGGTCTTTTTACCCATCATGCCGTCCACCTTAAGCTTGGCGCCCTTGCTGTTCAGAGCGTCCTGCAGGGTGCGCACCTTGGCATTGGGTTTGGCGGCAAGCGACTTGGGGGCTTTGGCCTTTTGGGCCGCGACAGCCTTGGCCGGAGCCGGGGCAGCCGGTGCCGGAGCTGCCACTGCCGGTTTGGCGGCGGCGGGTTGATCGGCGGCCATGGCCACCGGTGCGGCGGTCAAGGCGAAGCCGACTACGGCCGCCAGGGCCAGACCCGTGATTTTGCCTTTACTGCTTTTGCTCATCTCATACCTCTCGATCAAAATGGTTTTTCCCTCAGCCTGACTCTCCACCCGGCCCCAAACCGTCACTTCGCGCTTCAGACGGCTTACGAGCTCCGCCCCCAAGCCGCCGGAAGCCACCCGGTAGTTGGACTCGTCAAAGGCGGCGATGGCCACAGCCTTCACCTTCCCCCGCGGGTCCCACTCCACCGGGATAACCAGTCCCGTGATTTGTTGGGTTTCGGCCTTGGCGTCCACCTTTTGTCCTTTCCCGTTCAGGTGCCGGTTCTTCTGCTGGACAAGCAAACGCCGTGCCATAATGTATATGGCTGTATTTTATGTATTTTTTCTGCGTGTAGTAAGAGAGGGGAAGCCGGTTTTCCGGTTCAGAACTATTTGAAGTTCCTGGAGGCCATGCCGTATTTGGCCAGGAGGTTGCGCAGTTGGCGGGTGGTCACCCCGGCCTGGGCGGCGGCCTGGTCCACCCGGCCCTTTTTGGCGGCCAGCAGGCGCTCCAAATAACGCCGCTCCACCTCTTCCACCGCCCGGCGGCGCACCTCGGCCAGGCTCTGGCCCTCGCTGGACTCGTCGGACTCGCCGGGATGCTCCAAAGCCACCAGGTCGGCCGGAAAGCTGGCCGAGCTCAGGAGGCGGCCCCGCTCCAGTATGTAGGCCCGTTCCAGGAGGTTTTCCAACTCACGGATGTTGCCGGGCCAGGCGTAGGCGCTCAAGACCTGCATGGCCCGCTCGTCCACCCCGGTGATGCCCTTGCTGTAGTTGCGGTTCAGCCGTTCCAGAAGGGTGGACACCAAGAGGGGCAGGTCCTCCCGGCGGGCGCGCAGCGGGGGCAGCTCGATGGCAAAGACGTTGAGGCGGTAATAGAGGTCGTCGCGGAATCCGCCATCGCTGATTTTCTTGGCCAAATCCACGTTACTGGCCGCCACCACCCGCACGTCCACCGAGATGTCCTGCTCCCCGCCCACCCGGCAGAAACTGCCCTCCTGCAATACTTGCAGGAGCTTTATCTGGGCCGCCGGGGAGATGGTGCCCACCTCGTCCAGGAAGATGGTGCCTTGGTCGGCTATCTGAAACTTGCCCAGTTTGCGGCGCTCGGCACCGGTGAAAGCCCCTCTTTCGTGGCCGAAAAGCTCGCTTTCCACCAGGGTGTCGGGCATGGAGCCGCAGTGCACCGCCACAAAGGGCCCCCCCGAGCGGGAGGAGTGCATGTGGATCAGGCGGGCCAGAAGGCTCTTGCCGGTGCCGGTCTCGCCGGTCAGGAGCACCGTGGCCCGGGTGGGGGCCACCATCTCCAGTTTTTCGTAGACCTCGCGCATCAGCGGCGAGCGGGTGCGCACCAGGCCCTGGGCCTCTCCCCGCCAGAAGCTCTCGCGCAGATACTCCAGCTCGGATTCGATCTGCCGCCGGGTGTTAAGCCCTGAGATGACCAACTCCACCTCGTGGGGGTCCACCGGATAGGTAAGGTAGTTGTCCGCCCCCGCCTTTACCGCGGATACGGTTTGGCGGATGCGCTCGGCGGGGGTGAGTACGATAAGGGGCGGCCCGCTGCTGGAGGAGCGGAAGGGCTTGAGGGCGGCGGCGTAGTCGGGCTCAGCGCCGGGGGTGAGCTTTTCGCTGATAAAGGCGATATCCACGAAGGCCAAATCAAAGCGACGCCGGGCCATGAGATCAAGGCAGGCCTGACCCGATGCGGCTTCTTCCAATCGTTGCCCACGCTTAAGGGCGCTGCGCAGACTGGCTTTCACCGAAGAGTCGGTGGTAGCCACCAGCATAGACTTCATGGCCCACCCCTTTGGTAGACAGGTTTTCTGGGCGAATATTAGCGCCGTGCCACGCTTTTTCCCACCACAAAAACACCGCTCCTTCAGCCAGGCAGGCTTGGGAATCGGCGATTCCGCCTGGTTTTGATCTTACCAAAAATAACAAACCAAATAAATTAGTTATGGCGATGGCATCGAGATTGCTTACATGAGGGAATGGCAGCGCGGATCCCCTCTCCGCCCCATGGTCAAAGAAACAACACACAGGATTTTTCCAAATGGCCACCTTTTCCGTGCTTTCAATGAAGTCCCTGAGAGTTCTGACCAAGGCTTTTTCCAAAACCGGCACCATGCTCATCCTTGCGGCCCTGATCGCCCTGGGGCTGGGAGCCTTGCATTACGGCGGCGACTTTTTAGACGAATTGGAACTGCTGAGCTATGAACTGGAAGGTTCACCCTGGCTCAGCTTGGCCCGCTTGTCACTGGCTATCGCCATTTTCGCCATGGTTTGGCGCATTTACCTGGCTATCACCTACCGCGACATGGAGCCCTGCCCCGACCAGGACCTTCCCGAGGTCACGGTGGTGGTGCCCGCCTACAACGAGGGTGCCCAGGTGCTGGGCTCCCTGCGCAGCCTGGCCGCCAGCGATTATCCTCCCGAGAAGCTGCACCTGGTGGCCGTGGATGACGGCAGCCGCGACGACACCTGGGACTGGATGTGCAAGGCGGGCCAGGAGTTGGGTGACCGGGTTGAGTTGGTGCGCCTGGCCTCCAACCAGGGCAAGCGCCACGCCCTGTACCAGGGCTTTGCCCTGGCCAAAGGCTCGGTGCTGGTCACCGTGGACAGCGACTCCGAGGTGCTGCCCGACACCCTGCGCCAGCTCGTGACCCCCCTGGTGCGCGACCCCCAGTGCGGAGCGGTGGCGGGCAACGTACGGGTGCTAAACCGGGAAAAAGGCATCATCCCCCGCATGATGGAAGTCAGCTTCGTTTTCAGCTTCGACTTCATCCGGGCGGCCCAGAGCCGCATCAACACGGTTATGACCACCCCCGGAGCCTTGGCCGCCTACCGCGAAGATGTGGTGCGCCCCCATCTGGAGGGCTGGCTCAACCAGCACTTCTTCGGACGCCCGGCCAATATCGGCGAGGACCGCGCCCTGACCAACCTGGTGCTGCGGTGCGGCTATCATGCCCTTTTTGCTCGCAAGGCCGTGGTGTTGACCGAGGTGCCCCTGCGCTACAAGGGCCTATGCCGCATGTTCCTGCGCTGGGCCCGCAGCAACCTGCGCGAAACCCTGGTGATGACCGGCTTCGTCTTCAAGCATTTCCGGCACACCCCGGCCCTGGGCGCGCGGGTGAACCTGCTCATCCACCTGTTCCGCATGACCGCCGGTGAGTGGCTCAAGCTGGGCGCTATTGGGGTTATCCTGCTCAGCCCCCAGGTGATGGCGGTCAACCTTCTGCTGGGCGCCTTGATCGGTGGCAGCCTGCCCGCCCTGGTCTATGTGCTGCGCCACCGCAACGTAAATTTCCTCTGGGCCTTCCCCTACACCCTGTTTTGGATGTTGGCCCTCTCCTGGATCAGCCTGTGGGCCTTGTTGACCCCTCATAAGAACGGTTGGCTCACCCGTGGTTTGGCCCAGCCGCCGGAACCGGTGGCGTTGCCGGCCCAGGCCTGCGCCGTGACGGTGCAGGGGGAAGTGACACTTCACCAAGACAACACGCTGTAATAGCTCATAGTTTTGCCATAAACCCACTGCGGAGCCCTCAAAGGCGCCCCAAAAGGGGAAACCGGATTTCCGCAGGGCAGCATTTACCGGTAGCGCAGTTAGTATTTTCGGCAGGTTAGCGATCTAGCACGGATATTGCTAGCACCTGCCCAGGGTTGACAAGACCTTCATAAATCAGGAGGTGACACATGTTTGGCAAGCTATTCAAACGCGACGAGCAGACCAAGCAGGAAAAGCAGGTAGGTGCCCCTAAGGCTGCCGGCGGCGCGGTCAAGGGCGACAAGCCCCGCGAGATCCACGCCGCAGTGGGCCGCGAGTTGGTGGTCACTTACAAGGAAGATCCCGACTGGGTCTGGAAGCTCAAGCAAGTGCAAAAACCCTCGGCCCAGGGCAATGACGTACGGGAGTTCCGGGTCTACGACGCCAGCATGGCCGCGGGACGAGGCGTGGCGGTTCGCGACTTCAGCAGCCTGGACGACCACTCCGAGCTGATTCTTTACCACGGCTGGCTGAACAAAAAGAACAACGACGTTCAGGTGATCGCCGGCATGGGTGAGCAGCAGCGGGCCAGCTAGCGCAGTAGGTAATCCAGGCCCCGCAAGCGGCCCAAGGCGAGAAAGTCTGGTAGGTGTCTTGACCGGTCCGGCCAAACCGGCCGGCCAAGGCGCTACCAGCGCTCACTCGTGCCTGGCAGGGGCCGTCAGACCAGCGAATAGCGCCCCTGGTCCTGTTTCACCCGTCCTTGCCGGATCAGCCGCTCCAGGTGCTTTTTCATGATGACCCACTCGGCTAAGGCGTAGAACTCCAGCGGCTGGCGGGGCCTGTGGTACACGATCCAGGCCTCGACCACGTCTTGGCGGGTGCGGGGCTTCTCCAAGAACCTGATCAGCTTTTCCTCCCGCTGGTCGATCACATCCAGAAAACGCTGCCACCTGGGGCCAGGGTTTTCGGTGAAGACGCCTGCATCATGGCTGGCCAGCCAGGTCTTGGCCGGTATGCGGCTCAGCCGGTTTACCGAATCGATCACCCCCTGGATGTCGGCGTTAAGTTCTCCGTAATAAGGTCCGAACGAGGTGAGGTCGTAGTCACCCAGAAAGAGCACCTCGGGCCCTTTGAAGAAAAAGCTGCGATGCCCCGGGGTGTGCCCCGGCGTGGACAACACCTCCACCCGCACCGTGCCCAGGTCGATAACCTCGCCCGCGGGCAGGTCTCCGCTGGGGTGGCGCGGGCGGTAGTTGAACCGCTTTAGCATGAGTTTCCGCCACATGTCGCGGCTGGCGGGCTGGCCCATTTCATACCAGTCCAGGAAGGTCTCCAAGTCGGCCAAAGGCGGGGCGTCCTCGCGGGCCATCTTGAAGGGCAGGTCTTCGAAAAGGTCCAGGTAGGCCAGGTGGTCCTCATGCCAGTGGCTGAGCCACACCTCCTTAACGCCGGGGCCTTGTCTGAGTTGCCTAAGAACATCCTGATCGGATGCCGGGTCTATGAGCACGCCCGCGCCTTCAATGTAGATTGAGTGGCAGTAGGGGTAGCGTCCCTGTTTTTTGCCCGGCACGAACCACACCGGCCCGAAGCGCCTGATTTTATCCACCGCTGATTTCCTCTTTCCTGATCGTATCGGCGCCGTCTCCGGCCAACGGGCTAGTCTGCCGCTTCCACCACTACCGGAATGCCGTTGAGCACGGCGTTGCCGGAAAGCGGGTCCATGGCCTGGTCGTCGCTGAGCCGGTTGCTGTTTACCCCGCCCTGTGCCCGGGCCACGCTCATCCGCACCCCCTCCAGGTCGTGGCCCCAGCCGTGAGGCAGACTCACAACCCCCTGGCGCGCCTTGTCGGTGATCTCAACCGGAACGGTGAGCGCGCCCACCCGGCTGCGCACCTGAACCAGGTCCCCGCTGGCCACGCCCAGCGGGGCGGCATCGGCCGGGTTCATCCACAACACCGAGCGCGGCTTGCCCGCCACCAGGGTGGGCAGGTTGGCCATCCAGTAGTTGTTGGTCCTCAAATGCCGCCTACCCACCAGCAGCAGGCCGTTGTGGGGAGGCTCGTCCAACAGGGCCTCCAGGCGCGCCAGGTCGTCCAGCAGAGGCTGGGGGGCCAGCTCCACCTTGGCCGAAGGGGTGCGCAGGATTCCCGGCAGGCGCGGCTGCAAAGGCCCCAGGTCCACGCCGTGGGGCTGCTTTGCAAGCTTGGCCAGGTTGAGCCCCGGCGGGTTCAGGCCAAAGCCGTCTCCGTAGGCCCCGGTGCGCAGCATGAAATCCAGCACCCGCTCCAGGCCGCGATAGGGTGCCAAGGCCTGGTAGATTTCCTCCTGTTTACCGCTCAGCGGCGAGCCTGGCTTGCCCGCCGCCCCCTCCACCAGCTTGGCGGCCAGGAAGTCATCCATGCGGCCCACGTCCCCTCCCGCGCCCTGCCCCTGGAAGATCATGGCCAGCTTGTATAGTATCTCCCACTTGTCCAACTCGCTCTCCGGCTTGGGGATCACCGGCGGGGAGTAGTGGGCCACGTTGCGCAGGGACATCCCGTAAAACACAAAATCATATTGCGCGGTGCTCAGGGGGCCGGTGGGTGGCAGGATCACCTGGGCGTGGCGGGTGGTGGCGTTTACGTACCAGTCCACGCTGACCATGAAATCCAGACCGGCCAGGGCGTCGTTCACCCGCCGGGAATTGGGCAGGCTCATGGCCGGGTTGGAGGCCACGGTGACCAGGGCCCGCACCTGCCCCTCCCCGCCGATTTCCATCTCGTCGCACATGGTGCAAACCGGCAGTTCGCCCAGGACCTCGGGCAGACCGCGCACCCGGCTTTGCCAGCGCCCCATGCGCCAGCCCTTGCCTCCGGGCTTGCGTTTCAGAGGCATGTGGGCCGGGGTGGCGAACATGGCGCCCCCTGGCCGGTCCAGGTTGCCGGTCAGGGCGTTGACCACGTCGACCAGCCAACTGCTAAGGGCGCCGAAGGCGACGGTGCTGGTTCCCATGCGGCCATACACCGCCGCGCTGGGAGCGGAGGCCAGTTCCCGCGCCAACTGGCGTATCTGTCCGGCGTCCAGGCCCACCCTTTCCGCCACCGCCTCGGGGCTGAAGCGCGCGCAGGCCCGGCGCAACTCCTCCAGGCCGCGGTACAGGGCGGCGTCCGGCAGGGACGCCAAATTTTCCTGGAACAGCACCCACACCACGGCCATGAGCAACAAGGCGTCGGTGCCCGGGGTTATGGCCAAGTGCTGGTGGGCCAATTCAGCGGTGCGGGTGCGAAGGGGGTCGATGACCACCAGCTTGCCGCCCCGCTTTTTGAGCGCGCGCAGCCTGCCCGGCCAGTCCGGCGCCGTGGCCAGGGAGCCGTTGGACTCCAGGGGATTGGCTCCGATGATGACCAGCATATGGGTGCGGTCCACGTCCGGCACCGGGATGGTCAGGGGATGGCCGAACATCAAGCCGCAGGAAAGGTGCTTGGGAAGCTGGTCCACGCTGCTGGAACTAAAGATGTTTTTGCTGCCCAGGGCCTTGAGCATGGGCCGCAGGGCCAGCACCCCGGCCATGGTGTGGGAGCAGGGGTTGCCCATATGCACGGCCACCGCGTCGCGGCCGTATTCTTCCACCAGGGGCTTTAGGCCTGCCTCCACCGCCGCGAAGGCCTGGTCCCAAGTCGCCGGGACGAAGCGCCCGTTTTGTTTGACCAGGGGGGCGCGCAGACGCTCCGGGTCGTCGTGCAGGTGGTGCAGGGCCGCGCCCTTGGGGCAGAGGTAGCCGTGGCTGAAGACGTCGAGCTTATCGCCGCTCACCTCCACCGCCCGGCCGTCTTGCAGGGTTATCTCCAGGCCGCAGGTGGCCTCGCAAAGGGGGCAGGTCCGGTATGCGCGGTATTGTTCCATGCCTTGAGTCCCCTGTCATGGTTCGGGCGGCCCTTGACCGCGTCCAGGCGAAAACTACTCCGGACGACTATAACAATGTTTTTACTCCGCTGAGAAGAGCCACGGCCGCGACCCGCGCACCTAAAGTCCTAGAGCAATATCTCCAGGTTCTCCAGGGGGTAGGACACGCAGGAATGCACGTAGCCGAATTTGGCGTCCGAGCGGCGCACCGGTGTCCCCGCAGGCTGGAAGACCTTGCCCGCCAGCAGCTTGACGCGGCATTGGCTGCACTCGCCGGAGCGGCACAGGGAAGGAACCAGCAGGCCGTTTTTCTCCAACGAGGTGAGCAAGGTCTCCCCGGCTGGGGCCGAAAAGGAGCCGCCACCCTTTACCCGCACCTCAAAAGCGTCTTGGGGCTTCACCGCATAGGGCCATCCTGCCTGCTCCCAAACCCGCAGAGGCGGCCCGTAAGCCTCCTTGCGGATCTTGCGGGCCGGCACGCCCATATGCTCCAACTGAGGCAGGCAGAAGTCATACATGGCCTGGGGACCGCAGATATAAAAAGTCTTGCCACTCACCTCGCCCACCACCTGCTGGATCAGGTCCCCGGTGATGAGTCCGCCGCGGCCCTTGTAACCCTCGGGCGGATTTTCGATGACCGGTACGTAGTGGATGTTTTCGTGGCGGGCGGCGATGGCCGTCAGCCTGTCGTGGAACAAGGCCTGCCCCAGGTCTGGGCTGCCCAAGAATAGATAGACCGTGCGCTCCAGGCCGCAGTCCACGATCTGCTGGATCATGCTCATGAAGGGAGTGACCCCGTTCCCTCCGGCCAGGCAGACCATGGTCTGATCATGGAACAAGGGGTTGTAATAGAAATGCCCTTCCGGCCCCGAAGTGCGCAGCAAGTCGCCGGGCTTCAACTCGTCCAGCAGGTAGTTGGAAACCAGGCCGTCCGCCACCCGTCGCACCGTAATGTCGTAATAGCCGGTCTGGTTGGGCGGCGAGGAAAGGCTGTAGGGGCGGCTGGTGCGAATTCCATCCACCTCCACGGCCACCGAGATGTACTGCCCCGCCTGAAAAGGCGGCAAATATCCGTCTTGCGAGACCAGGCGGATGGTTTTGGTGTCGAGGGTCCGCGGGATCAACTCGGCCATCCTGAGGTCAAGGCTGGAGGGGTGGTAGCGATTGATGAACTTGCCGACGTCGCCCTTTTCCAGAGAATAGTCCATGCCGTACTTGCGGCAGATTTCCATTTCCTTGACCACGTCTTGAAAGCGGTCAAAGTTTTTCAAGGCTTCGGGTATCATCTCGTCTCCCTGAGGCCCCGCCGAACAGGGGCCAATACGTATACGTCGCTAACCTGCGCGCCTGGACCGTCTAGCCCGCCTGCCGCAGGATGGCCCCGGCGGCGGACACGCCCGACTTGATGGTGGGCGCGAATCCGCAGTCCGTGACCCAGCCTCCGGCCAGATAGAGGCCCTTGATGGGCATCTGCCGGGAGGCCTCGAAGAACAGCGAGTCCTTCATGTACTGCTCGAATCCATAGATTGCCCCGTAGGGAGAATTCAGGTAGCGCATGAAGGTCAGGGGCGTGGCCACCTCGATCTCCTCGATGTGGTCGCGCACCCCAGGGCAGACCCGCTCCATCTGGCGCAGCATGGCCTCGGCGCAACGGTATTTTTCCGCGGCGTACTGGGACGGCGGCACCCGGAGCCAGGGCTCGGCGTACCTGAGGGTCAAAAGGGCCACTTGGCAGGTCCCCGGCGGCGAGAAGGTGGGGTCGGCCACGTCGTAGCAGCTAAAGCCCATCACCGAGTTCTCGGTGTCCAGCCGTCTCATCTGGTTGAAGTGGCGGTCGGACATGTCCTCGTCGGGCAGGATGGTGGTGGTGGAGGCGGTGATGCCAACTTCCCCGGGCTCGCAATCCAGGCCCATGTATATGTTGAAACTGGAGGGGCTGGGAGTGCGGCCCTTCATGCCTTCGAAAATCGCCTTTGGCACCTCGCCGGGATCGATGAGATCGGTGAAGGTGGCGACCTTGGAGGCGTTGGAGACTATGAACCTGGCTGATATCTCCTCGCCCCGGTCGGTGAGTACGCCGGTGGCCACGCCGTCTCGCACCACGATCTTTTTCGCGCCGCAGTTGAATTTGGCCTCGCCGCCCAGGCTGAGGAAGCGGTTGAACATGGCGTTGGACAGGCTTTGGGAGCCGCCCCGTACGTGGCAGGGCAGCATCTCTATGTAGGAGACATAGAGCAGCGACAGGTAGCTGAAAGGCAACCGGTTGGGGGTGAGGCCAATATATCCCCAGTAAGCGCCGGGCACCGCCTTGAGCAGAGGGTCTTGGAAAAACTCGTCCATGACCTCGCCCGCGGTGCGGAAGGCGTAGCGTTTCAGCAAGGGGAAGCGCTCCACCTCGCCGCCGGGATTGCGATAAAAGGAATACAGCTCCAGGCCGTAGCCATAGACCAGATCAAAGAATTTCTTTATGGCCTCTTTTTCCGCCGGAAAGCGCTCTTGCAGGGTATCCACCACTCCCTGGCGGTCCACCGGCAAGGTCACGTCCAGCCGGTCCGGAATAACCACCCGGTACAAATCCTCCATGGAAACGAAGGAAACCTCGTCCAGCACCCCCAGGCTGTCCAATAGAGTTCGCAGGGTGCCGGGCCGTTCCGGGGTGCCCATGTCGCTGAGCTGGTGCAGGGCCACCTCGAACTCGAAGCGCCCACGGCAAAAGGTGGTTGCCGAGCCGCCGGGGATGTTGTGCCTCTCCAGCATCAGCACCTTGAGCCCGCTTTGGGCCAGGGCGGCGCCCGCGGCCAGCCCGCCGTTGCCGGCCCCCACTACAATGGCATCGTAATCATGCATCTATATTTCCTCGCCTATAAATTTGGTCGCTTAGCCCAGCGATCATGCGATCTGGGCGATATCGCGCACCGTAAGGGAGTCTTCCAGGTTCTCGGCCTTGATGGCCTCGTCGAGCATGTTGAAGCACTTGGGGCAGGCGGTGGCGATGACCTGGGCGCCGGCCTCGACGGCCTCGCGCACCCGCACCCGGCTGGGGCTCAAGGGCCCCGCGCCCAGCAGGTCGGTGAAGAAATTCCCCCCTCCACCGCCGCAGCAAAGCGCGTTGTTGCGGTTGCGCTCCATCTCCACCAGCTCGAGACCTTCCACAGCCTCCAGCACCAGGCGGGGCGCGTCGTACTCGGCGTTGTGCCGCCCCAGGAAACAGGGATCGTGGAAGGCTACCCGTTGGTCGCGAGCCTCCCCGGCGGTCAGCTTGCCCTGTTCCAGGGCCTGGGCCAGGGCCTGGGTGTAGTGCATCACCTCGTAGCGCCCGCCCCACTGGGGGTAGTCGTTGCGAAAGGCATGATAAGCATGAGGTGAAAGGGTTATTATCTTGGTGACGCCCAGTTCGTCGAACTGCTCGATGTTGGCCTTGGCCAAATATTCGAACAGCCCCCGCTCACCCACCCGGTTCACCTCGTTGCCGTCGGACATCTCCCGGGCGCCCAGCACCCCCAGCTCCAGGCCGCAGCCCATGAGCTTGGCCGCCACCGCGGCGGCGATCTTTTGGCCCCGCTCGTCGTAGGAGCCCACGTCGCCCACGTAGAACAGGTATTCCTGGCCATCGAATTGCGGTACTCCCGCCACCGAGGCCCAGGCCCCCCGCTCCTCCTGGGGCAGCAGGTAGGGGTTGCCGTGCACGTTCATGTGCTTGAGGTAGTCGCGCACCTCTGGAGGGATCATGCCGCTCTCCACGGCCTCCCACTTAAGCTCCTCGATGACCTGCAAGGGGTCCACGCCCACCGCCTCGTGGCATTGCTCGTCGCAGGCCCCGCAGCTGGTGCAGGTGTAGATCCGGCGCATGAGTTCGGCGTCGATGGGCACCTCCTGGTTCAGCACGGCCCGGGCCAGGCTGATGCGTCCGATGGCGTAGTGAGAATCGAATCCGTATTTCATGCCCGAGGGGCAGATGGGCTCGTAGACTTCATAGGCGTGGCGGCAGGCCCCGCATTTGAGGCAATGATAAATGGTGTCTCTATAATCAGCCAGCATTGGTCTCTCCCTTGCGCGCTCGCCTAGTCCAAAGAGTAAGGCCCGCCGGGCATCATTATGTTGTTGGGATCCACCATCTTTTTAAACCCGGTCAACAGCTCCACATAGGAGGGCAGCATGTTTTTCATCAGGGTTTTGTTGGGGATGGTGTGCGAGGCTCCGTACTTGCCCACGATCTGGGCGTAGCAGTCCCTGAGGCACTGCATCACCGGGAGCAGCTGGGCCTGGTCCAGGGCCGGGTCGTAAAGAATCTCCTGTTCCACGTACACTGTTGAGCAACGATCGTAGGGAAGCACGATCAACTGATGGTCCAACGGCTCGCCGGACAGGGGGTCTCGGAGATCGTACTTTCCCACGATCTGTTTGACGATGCCGTTGATCTCGGCCACGTGGGTTATGGGCAGACAGCCGATAACCGCCGCGAAGCCGCTGCACGGGGCGTACATGTGCATGATCCCCCGGCTGGCCCCTTCAGCCACCTGGTTGAGGATGGCCATCTCCTCCGGCTCAAGGCAGAAGGGCTTCCCCCCGTACTCGGCTATCTTTTCGTTGGCCACCCTCTCGAACAGCGCCACCATTTCCTCGGTGCCGCCCAGGCCCAGGGTGATCTGGTAGTTGGGCAGGCGGGCCAGCAGCTTTTGGCGCTGCTCTGGATCCTTTATGCGGTGGGGTGACAAAATCAGATGGGCGGTCATGGAGCTGTTGGAGGCCTGGCAGGTGCGCGAAAACTCCAGGCGCTCCACCGCCTGCATGGCCTTGAGGCAAGGCGCCAGCTCCTCGAATCCGAAGAAGACGTTCTTTTCCACCGGGGCCACCGGGCGCAGGCGCTCCACCATCTCCACGATGATGCCGTAGTTGCCCAGGCTGCCCCGGAACATGCCGGTCATGTCGGGGCCGTAGGCGTAGCGGAAATAGGGGTTCACCTCGCCGCCCACGGCGCTGGCCCAGGAGCCGGTGCGCAATATCTCGCCGTTGGGCAGCACCGCCTTGAGGGTCACCGCCCGGTCGCAGTGGTACTTGCTGGAATAAAGGGTGATGTTGGTCAGCAAATGGTTGCCCACAGGGCTGGTTTGGTAGGGGCCGCCTATGGGTATCACGTCCAAGCCCTTTTTGTTGGCCTCCTTGCGCAGCCGCCCCCAGGTGACTCCAGGTTCTATGGTCGCGGTCATGGTGTCTTCGTTGATCTCAATGATGCGGTCCATGCGCTTGAGGTCCAACACCACTCCGCCGGCGTAAGGCAGGGCCGATCCCGCGATGTTCACCCCGAAGCTGCGGGGGTAGATGGGGAAAAGGTGCTGGTTGGCCAACTTAACGATCTCTTGGACCTCCTCGGCGGTCTTGGGCATGACCACGAAGTCCGGCAGGGGAACCTCCCGCCCCATCATGGTGGAGTAGGAGTCCTTGATATAGGGGATCATGTCCGGAGCGTCCCCGGAGAGATTGGCCCGCCCTACGATGGCTTCCAGCGCCCCCCGTATTTCTTCCAAATTCGCTGCCATGTCCCTCCCTCTCCTTATGCGAAGCTGTCCAGCAAAATTTCCGAGATATCCTTGACCGCGATCCGGTCATCCAAGGACTCCGCCTTGAGAGCGTCCTCCAGCATCTTGGCGCACAAGGGGCAGGCCACGGCCACCACCTCGGCCCCGGTGTCCAGGGCCTCGCGGATGCGCACCCGGTTGGGGCTGCATTCCCCGCCGCCGATCAGGTCGGTGAAGAAATTGCCTCCTCCCCCGCCGCAGCAAAAGGCGCTCTTGCGCATTCGGGGCATCTCCACCAGCTTCAGCCCAGGCACCGCGCCGAGCACCTTGCGCGGGGCTTCGTATATTTCGTTGTGCCGCCCCAGATAGCAGGGGTCGTGGTAGGTGGCCTTGATTCCCAGGCGTCCCGGCGAAAGCCTGCCGGTGCTGAGCAGTTCGGCTAGGACCTCGCTGTAGTGCTGAATCTGGAACCCCGCTCCCCATTGGTCGTAATGGTTGGCGAAGGCGTTGTAGCTATGCGGGTCCAGGGAGATGATTTTTTTGATGGAGTGCTTTTTGAAGGCCGCGATGTTGGCCTCGGCCAGGTACTGGAACAGGCCGCTCTCGCCCATGACCATGGTGTCGTTGCCGTCGCTGTACTCCTCGCTCCCCAGGATTCCCAGGGATACGCCGCCGGTCATCAAAAGCTTGGCCACGGACCGGGCCATTTTCTGGCCGCGTTCGTCATAGGAGCCGACGTCGCCCACGTAGAACAGATACTCCTGGCCCGAATACAGGGGCACTTCGCTCCCCTTGGCCCAGTTCCCCCGCGCATCCTGGGGCTGCTTGTATGGGTTGCCGTTGATGTGCACGGCCTTCATGTAGTCGCGCACCAGGGGCGGCACCAGGGAGTTCTCAACCAGGTCCATGCGCATGGCCCGCACTATCTGGGGTACGTTGACGATGGGCTCCAGGGTGTTGGGGTCCATGGCGTCGCAGGTGGTGGCGCAACAGCCGCAATCGGTGCAGCGGAACACGGAATCGGCCAAGGGGGATGAGTAGGAGATGTGAGAGTCCAGGATGTCCTGGGCGACCGTTACCCTGCCCCTGGGGGAGCTATCCTCGAAGCCCACTCCCGTGGCCCAAACCGGGCACATGGCCACGTCCTTTCTCTCCCAAACGCCCCGGCAGATGCCGCAGCCCATGCACTTGGTTACGTTCTCCTTAACCAGCGCCAGATTGGTTGCTTCCATTTCAGATCCTCCACAGGCCGGGCATCATGATGTCGTTGGGGTCGAGGGCCTTTTTAATGGTGCGCATGAAGTTCTTGTAGGAGGGGGCCCAGACCGAGGCGCTGTGCGCCAGGCTGGTCCCTTGGTGGGTTTCGGTCCATCCGCCGTATTTTTCGGTGAAGAGCCTTTCCATGCCGCCCAGGGCCTTTTCGTGCAGGCGCTGCGAGGCCTCATCCCTGGTGGTGCCCTTGCCGAAATAGAGCAGGATTCCGGTGATGGTGGTGGCGCGCAGATAGGGCACCACGAAATCGATGCGCTTGTAGATGTCCAGGTCGCCCACGGTCTCGTCCAGCAGGGCGTTGATGTCGTCCAAATATTCCAGGGACTGGGGCATGGGTATCAGGGCCTCGCCGAAGTAGGTCATGGTGGAGCCCATGGGCAGGGCCTGCTGGCCCAGGCGGCGGGCGGAGAACATGTTGGCGATCTGCAATATTTCCCGGCCCACCGTGGCCGGTTGGCCGCCGTGCTTGTGGCAGATTTTTTCCAAAATGTTCTTCTTGAGCTCGCCCTCCTCGGGGGTGTGGGCCCGGATCACGTGCACGAAGTACCAGGGGCCGTCTTGCTGGTGGAAGCCCAGCAAGCGGGTGTAGGGGTATGGGTCCGTGGCGGCCAGTTCCCTGAAGGCGTCCCACATGTTTTCCCGGGAGCCCATGTCGGTGATGCCCAGCATGAACACCTTGGGGTAAGGATGGATGGAAAAAGTGGCTTCGGTCTTGATGCCGAAGCTGCCGCCGTCGCCCACGAACATGCCGGTCATGTCAGAGCTGCCCGCCTCCCGGTGCAAAAAACGCGGCTGGTGGATGTTGGTGCCCGGCCCTCCCCCGGTCTGCACGATATCGCCGGTGGGGAGCACCACCTTAAGGCCCAGCAGGTAGTTGTTCATGGTGCCGGAGGTGGCCATGTCCGAAGGCTCCCCTCCGCCCAGGAAGCCGCTGAGCACCCCGCCCACCGTGTCCATGTGGATGGGCACGTCCACGGTGTAGGTGTGGAAGCCGTGCTTGCTCACCTCCTCGGCCAACTGAGAGAGGATCACCCCGCTCTGGGCGGTGACGGTCATGTAGGTGGTGTCGATGTCCAGGATGCGGTTGAGCCGGTGGGTGTCCACCAGGATATTGCTCTGATCGCCCACGTACAGCGGCGGGAAGGTGGACACGCTGCCGCCGCCGCCCTTGGGGACGATGGGGGTCTTGGTGCGGTTGGCCAGCTTGACCACGGCGGCCACCTCCTCGGTGGTGCCGGGCCGAACCACGATGCCCGGGATCTTGCCCCTGCCGCCGCCCCCCACGGCGTAAAAAGGCGCCCTGGTGTAGGCCCTTCTGGCGAACTCCTCCACCGTGACGTGCTCGGCCCCCACCACGGCGCGAATCTCCTCGTAAAGCTCATGCGTCTGGGGCACTGCTTCCGGCATTTTTCCCCTCCCCCTGTCGTGCGGGACTTGCCCTGCCCCGGCCTGGGCCGGGACGCGGGGCTAAGACGATTTCTTGGCGGCCAGCATCTGGCGGAACCGCTCCAGCTGCTTGCGTGGCGTCACCGTGGGACGCTCATAGCGCGGCAGATCCTTTTCGATGCCGAACAAATATTTGGCGATACCCTTGAGCGGCTCCAGGTCGTAACGGGCCATCATGGTGATGGTCTCCATCTGTGGCGAGCCGCCGCCATGCAGTCCGGCCACCTGCATCACCCCCGCCACCTCGGAAACCAGAAGGTTCTCCAGGCCCCGGAAGCAACGGTGCTGGTTTTCCGCCGAGATCTTGGGATTGCGAAGCATGTACTTGTTGGCCAGGGCGCCAGTCTCCTCGGAGAAGAACTCCTCCTCAAAGGGCAGCGTGGCGCAGAGGCCGCCGGTGAGGTCGGCCACGATCTTGTACTCGTTGTATATCTCCTCGCCCGCGATGCGCCGCCCGGCGTTGGTGAGGATCTCGTCGGGGATGTAGGTGCCGCTGGAGGATTGTTCGGCCCGGTAGGCGCTCATCTGGCCGGCGGCGAACACCAGCTCGGCCGTGCCGATGAGGTGGGATATTTTCTCCTTCACGTGCTCCAGCTTTTCGATGCCGTTGTATTCCGAAACCAGGGCCGCGGCGCTGGCCAGGATCTCGGAGATGGCCGGTTTGCACCCGGTGTAGGAGTGGCGGTGATAATGGGCGAACAAAAGGGCCAGGAACCCGGCGAAGGGCGTCTGTCTGGGGTCGCCCTTGCCGTCCATGAACACCCGCTCCCGGGGGATGAACACGTCGTCAAAGATGGTGAAGGACTCGGCGTCGCCGGATTCGGCGATGGGCGCGGGCAGGTACTTGCGCAGGTGATGGGTGGCCGGGCGCACCAGCATCTTTATGCCGTCCAGATCGGCGGGCACCGCGAAGGATACGGCGTAGTCCGCGTCCTTTTCGGTCATGAAGCGGGTGGGCACCACCACGATCTCATCGCTTACCGGTGCGGTGGTGTTGTCTATCTTGGCACCGCGCACCACGATGCCGTCCGGGCGGCTCTCCACGATTCTGAGATACAGGTCCGGGTCCGGCTGCTCGTGGGGCCGTAGTAAACGGTGCCCCTTGGTGTCGGTCTGGGCGCAGTTGGCGGTGATGTCGTGCTTCTGCCAGAACTTGAGCACCTCGATAAAATTCTTGTTGGTTTCGGTGCCCAACATCTGGTCCATCTCATGGGTCACCACCGACAAGGCGTTCATGGAGTCGGTGCCCATGCAGCGCTGGATGCAACCGCCGGTGCGGTGGCACAGCAGCTTGGTCATGAGCTGTTTGCGGTGCAGGTCATCGACGCTCTGGTGAATGTGGGTGAAGCGGTTGATGCGCTCGCCGTTCAGGTGGGAAGTGGCGGTGCACAGGCCTTCGAAGGCGGGGTCGTTGGCTCGGTCGTAGGTCTCCTTTATGGCGAACAGGGAGCCCCTCATATCCCCTATTTCCAGCCGGTCCACTTTTTGGCCGCGCATGTAGATGTTGCGTTTTAGTTTCTTGATCCGCTCAAGGTATTGATCGTAAGTGTGGACACCCATTTTCGTCCCTCCCAATAATTATGGATATGCTTTGAAAACCTTTTAGGTGCTCTCCACCCGCTTTATTCGGCGCAGGCTTTCCTCCGCTTCCCCCATGATCTTGGCCACCAGTTCGCCGCAGGGGATGACCCGGTCGATAAGCCCCACGCCCTGCCCGCCCGCCCAGAAAGGCAGCTCCGGGTCGCCGTAGATAAAGGCCGCGGCGGTGATGCTGCCGCCCTTTTCCATGGGCACCGCTTTTTGCAGTTCGGCCATTTGGCTGAAGTCCAGTTGCCCGCCGTGGGCGATGATCATTTCGCGGAATTTGTCGCTCAAGAGCATGCGCAGGGAGCCCCTCCGCTCACTGGTGAAACCGCTGTTGCCCGAGCCGGGTTTGGCCATGGAGCCGTGGCGGATGGAAAAGGTGTCGCCGTCGCGGCTGTCCAGGATGGCCTGCTTGTAGCGGGGATGGGCCGGGCACTCCTCGGTGGCGATGAAGCGGGTGCCCACGTAGACCCCCTCGGCCCCCAGGGCCAGGGCGGCCACCAACTGGCGGCCGTCGGCCACCCCACCGCCCGCGATCACCGGCACGCTTACGGCGCGGGCCACCTGGGGCACCAGGGTGAAGGTGGTGTTCTGGTCGAAACCGCTGTGCCCTCCGCCTTCGGTGCCCGAAGCCACCACCGCGTCAACCCCGGCCTTTTCCGCCCCCAGGGCGTGGCCCACCGAGGCGCAGACGTGAATGACTTTCATGCCCGCCTCCTTGAGCCGGGCGGTGAGCACCTTGGCGCTGCCTTGGGACACGATGGCCACTGGCACCTTTTCCTCGATGCCCACCTCGATGCAGCGATCGCTGAATTCCTTGTCCAGCCCCGCGGCCCCCACCACGAAATTCACCGCAAAGGGTTTGGCGGTCAGAGCCTTGACCTTTCTTATTTGTTCCCTGAGCCGCTCTCCCGTCTCGTCCACGTCTTTGGTGACCACCCTGGCCCCCGCATTGGGCCCCAGGGTGCCCAGCCCGCCGGCATTGCTTATGGCGGCCACCATTTCCGCGTTGGTCACCCAGGCCATGGAAGCCAGGATGATGGGATGCTCGATGCCCAGCAGGCTTGTGAGCTTGGTTTTCATGAGTTTCCTCCTAATGGTGGGCGCACGGGAGCCGCACCGGCTTTGTCAGGCGGCACCGGCTTGAGCAATATTTGCCTAAATGGAACATAATCTCTCATGGTTTTGAGGAGTATGACCAACTTTGCCGCCGTTGTAAAGCTTTTTTAGAATTTCACTCAATTTTAATAAATCTGTTTAAATTACTGGTTTATTTTATAAAAATTATATTTTTTACATATTTATTACTATTTGAAATGCTTATTTTTTATATTACTCAATATATTTTTATCTTGATTGCAATAGTATTTGGTGCTAGATTGCTTCCACGATGAGCCGGAAACTCGCCTGATGTTTCGTGGCAAATAGGTAAAAACACCACTAGAAATAACACCAGAAGCCATCTTGGCGGCCACAGAAAGGGATTTTGCTCGGCGATGGACACAAAAAAGGCTCAAGAGAAAAAGGACAGGATATTGGCGGCGGCCGAGGAGATCGTTTCCCAAAAGGGACTCAACGACGCCACCATTTCCGACATATCCAAGAAAGCTGGCGTCGCCGATTCGATTATTTACCAATTTTTCAAAGGTAAAGAGGACTTAGTCTTCTCAATCCCAGAGGCTAAGTTCAATGAGGTGTTCTCGCAGTTGGACGAGCATCTCCAGGGTATTTGGGACGTGGAAAGCCGCCTCAGCAAGATAGTGTGGTTCCATCTGCGCTACTGCGACATGCACCCGCAATACGCGAAAATCCTGTATTTCGAATGCCTTTCCAACAAAGACTTCTACGTTCATCCCGGCTACGAGGTCATCCGCAAGTATGCGGGCATGCTGCTCTCCTGCCTCGAAGAAGGCATGGCCACGCAACGTTTTCGTGCCGATATTGAGCCGCGCCTTGTCAGGGACATGATTCTGGGCTTTCTTGGCTGCGAACTGATGGGATGCCTGGCGGTCGGCGATATCAAATCCTGCGTGCCGGACCTGCACGACTTCATGAACCTGGTAATGGGCATGCTGGCCCCTAGCCACACCCAGGCCCAGGACGGCAAGGCGGAGCGGATTTTACAGGCCGCGGAGTCGGTTTTCGCGGAATACGGCTTTCAAAAGACCAAGGTTTCGGACATCGCCAAATTGGCCGGAGTGGGTGAAGGCACGGTCTACGAGTATTTCGGCACCAAGGAAGATCTACTCCTGGCAATACCGGAAAAGCATTTCAACGCCTACTCAGACGGGTTGTCCGAAATTTTCCAGATGCACAACCCCCTTAAAAAGCTGCGCAGGTACATCAAATACTACTTCTCGCTCTTCTCGACCAAACGCGACTTCCTTAGAGTCTTCCTCATCCAGGTGCAGTTGTCGCGCAGCTTTTACGGCAGCAAGGCTTTCCAGGCCTTTGAGCAGTTTTTCAAATTCGCCGATCCCATCATTGAAGAGGGAAAGGCCCAGGGAGTCTTCCGACAGGACGTCAACACCCGCTTGTTCAGATACCTGTTCATCGGCACTTTCAACAACCTGACCCTCAGATGGTTCGTCCTGGATACCGACAAAAAAACCGACAAGATGCAGGCCATAGACAAAATTACGGACTTGTTGTGCAGCGCGGTCAGCACCGACCGAGACGTCAGGTGTTGGCCCACTGGATAAACCGGGCCGGGCCGCGCTGGAGGGGAAACTGCGATGGTCATAGATATTTTGGTCAACGGTTTGGTTGCGGGGGGAATTTATGCCGTCCTTGCCGTTGGCTTCTCCCTGATCTTCGGCGTGGCCAGGATCGTGAACATGGCCCACACCGCCTTCTACATGCTCACGGCCTACTTCATCTTTGTGGGCACGACCATGCTGAACATCCCGCTTGTGGCTTCTTTGATACTCGCCATCATCCTGATAACCATCATCGGCCTGATCTGTTTCAAGCTGTTCTTCGACCGGGTGAAACAGCATGAAACCACGGTGATGATCATATCCGTGGCCCTGGCCATGCTGTTCCAGGAGATTTTGTTCCTGGTCTTCGGCGGCCACTACACCGGCATCCCGCCCTTAGCCAAGGGCTTTGTGGACATCGCCTCCATCCGGGTCTCCTATCAGCACATCTTCGCCATAGTGACCACGGGCCTTATTCTATTGGGCCTTTGGCTTCTGCTGTCCAAGACCGGGCTGGGCAAGGCCATTCGGGCGGTGTCCCAGGACCGGGAGATCGCCAACCTGATGGGCATCAACGTAAACCAAATATTTTTGATCGTAATGGGCATTTCGGTGGCCCTGGCGGGTTTGGCCGGGGCGGTCATCGCCCCCATATACATGGTCAGCCCCCTCATGTGGATCCAGCCCCT
Source organism: Pseudomonadota bacterium (assembly GCA_018902755.1). Lineage (GTDB taxonomy): Bacteria > Desulfobacterota > Desulfarculia > Desulfarculales > Desulfarculaceae > Desulfoferula. The sequence continues at coordinate 60,962 of JAHIQI010000050.1, forward strand.
CACCATCGTCTTGGCCTCGGTGGTGCTGGGAGGCCTGGGCAGCGTGGGGGGATGCGTGGTGGGGGCCCTGATCCTGGGCTACACGGAGATCATCGTCACCTTTTTGGTGCCCGGCGGGGCCTCCCTGAGGGGCGCGGTTTCCATGAGCATCATGGTGGTGGTGTTGCTGGTCAGGCCTGAAGGCCTGTTCGGCGTGGCATTTGAGGAAGAAAGACTCTAAATATGACCTACTTGCTTCTATGGTACGGGTGGTTCAGGGGTGAAATTCTGGCCATTCCAGGCCGGGTCATCGCCCTGTTGTTTTTCTTGGTCTTGTTCGGCGCGCCCCTGGTAACCCAAGACCCCTACTACCTGCGCATGATCACCCTGGCCACCATCTTCGCCCTGTTCGCCACCAGTTGGGACGTGTTGTCCGGGTTCACCGGTCAGATCAACCTGGGGCACGCTCTGTTCTTCGGCGTTTCGGGCTACATGGCGGGCCTGCTCAACACTCACTTCGGCATGCCCCCCTGGCTGACCATACCCACCGGCGCCCTCACCGGCGTGGCGGTGGGCCTCATCGCGGGCATTCCGGCCCTGCGGCTCAGGGGGATATACCTGGGCTTGGTCACCCTCACCTTCCCCCTGATCCTGCTGGGTGTCTTTTTCACCTTCCCGGAGTTCACCGGGGGCGAGTTGGGGATCTCCGGAATCGAGCGGCTGGCCTTTTCCCGCATACTCAGCTACTACATCGTGGTGGCGGTCTTCACCCTGTCGGTGTTTTTCATGTGGAAGTTCACCGACGCGGGCAGCAAGATCTTTAGGGTCGGGCTTATCCTGCACGCCATCCGGGAAGACGAGATCACCGCCCGCGCCTCCGGCATCAACACCACCGGCTACAAGTTCCTGGCCTTCGCGGTGAGCGGATTTTTCGCGGGAATCGCCGGAGGCCTGTTCGTGCACTACATGCGCATCGCCGCGCCTTCCATGCTGGAGCTGGTCTTCTCTTTCCAGGCCATCCTCTGGACCATCTTCGGCGGCGTGGCCACCATCTACGGCGCCGTGGCCGGAGTATTCATCCTTTTCCCCATGCTTGAATTGTTGTCCCTCACCGAGTGGGGCGAGCAATCACGCTTCATCATCTTCACCGTCATCTTGATCCTCACCCTGCTGTTCATGCCCGAGGGCTTGACGGTGTGGGTCTTGGACAAACTGGAGATTAAATGCCCCCGGTGCAAGCTGGTTAATGTCTTCACCAGAAGGACCTGTAGAGCTTGCCGGGCGCCTTTGCGCAATCAAGAGAACTAAGCACTGGGAGAAAGAGGAGGGGGAGTTAATTGACTTCTATATATGAAGAAAAGCCTTGGCTCAAATTGTACCCGGAGGGCGTTTCGTGGGAAGTGGATTGCCCCGCGATCTCCCTGGGTGAAGCTTTCGACAGGGCCACGGAAAAATGGGCCGGCAAGACCGCAGTTATTTTCTATGGCAGCAAAATTTCCTATAAGGAGCTGAGGCAGCGGGTGGACCGCCTGGCCACGGCCCTCGTCCAGAAGCTGGGCGTGGCCAAGGGAGACCGGGTGGGGCTGCTGCTGCTCAACTCCCCGGAGTATTTGATCAGCTTTTACGCCTGCGTGAAGATCGGCGCCGTGGTCACTCCCATCAGCCCGGTATACGTCTCCAGCGAGATCAAGCACCAACTGCAAGACTCGGGCGCGCGGACCCTGATCTGCCAGGACATCCTCTTCGAGGGCGTGGAAAAAAGCGGAGTGAAGCTCCAACACGTGGTGCTGACCAACATCTCCGAGTCCCTGCCCAAGCTCAAGCGCATGATGGGCCAGGGCATCCTGCGCGGGGTCTACCAGAAAATGGCGGCCCCTCCTCCTGAAATATTGACCCGGGAAGGCATGCACCAGCTTCAGGACCTGATCGGCTCCCACCCCGCCGAGCCTCCCAAAGTGGACATAGACCCGCAAAAGGATTTGGTGGTGCTGCCCTACACCGGCGGGACCACCGGCCCGCCCAAGGGGGTGATGATCACCCACGCCAACACCGTGGCCAACGTGCACCAGGTCTGCCAGTACCAGTCCATATTGGAAGAAGGCAAAGAGAATCTCATCGCCTACATGCCTTACTACCACGCCGCGGGCCAGAGCATCGGAGTGCTCATGGGCGTGTTGCAGGGCTTCACCCAGGTGACCATCACCACGCCGGAGTTGGACGACATCCTCACCTCCCTGGTCAAGCACCGGGCCACGGTGTTCGTGGGCGCCCCCACCATGTACGAGATGCTTAAGGACTACGACAAGACCGATCGGGTGCCTTGGAAGAAGTTCAAAGCCATCTGGTCCGGGGCCGACTCCCTGCACGAGGAGACCGGGCGCGACTGGGAGTTGCGCACCGGCACCACCATCGGCGAGGGCTACGGCATGACCGAGACCACCGCCACCACCCACATGGAGGCCGCCGGTCGCGAAAAGCCGGGAGCCATCGGCTTTCCCATACCCGGCACCGTCTCGGCCATCCTCGATCCCGAGGAAGACAAGTTCGTGCCCGTGGGAGAGCTGGGGGAGATTGCCACCATGGGCCCCCAGGTGACCACGGCGGGTTACTGGCAGCGGCCGGAGGTAACCAAGGAGTGCGAGGCGATCATCGACGGCAAGCGCTGGTGGCGCACCGGCGACCTGGGCCGCATGGATGAAGACGGCTACTTCTACGTCTACGACCGCAAACGCGACCTGATCAAGTACAAGGGCCTCAGAGTTTTCGCCCGGGAGGTGGAAGAAGTCCTCAAGACCCACCCGGACGTCAAGGAGGTGGGCGTGGTGGGCGTGCCGGACCTCTTGGTGGGCGAAAACGTAAAGGCCATCATCGTCTTGGAGGGCGACGCCCGGGGCAAGACCTCGGAAGCGGACATAACCGAGTTTTGCAAGGACAAGCTGGCTCACTACAAGATTCCCCGCACGATCGAATTCGTGGGCGAAATTCCCAAGACCGACATCGGCAAGGTCTCCCGCCGGGAAATAAGGTCCATGGACGAGGAGGAATGACATGGCCGCCCCCTTCTTGGAGGTGCGCAATCTGGTCAAGGAGTTCGGCGAACTCAGGGCCGTGAACAAGGTCAGCTTCGAGATTGGGGCCGACGAGATGGTGGGCTTGATCGGCCCCAACGGCGCCGGCAAGTCCACCCTGATCCGGCTGATCACCGGCATTCTCAAACCTACTTCGGGCCAAGTGCTTTTCAAGGGCGAGGACATCACCGGCCAACCCATCCACAAGACGGTGAACATGGGGCTGGCCTCCACCTTCCAGATCGTCAAGCCCTTCCGCCACCTGCCGGTGGTGGCCAACGTCATGGTGCCCTGCCTTTGCCAACGTTCGCGGCGCAAGGGGGAGTGGGTGAAAACGGTGGAGCTCAGGGCCAGGGACTCCCTGGAGTTTTGCGGCATCTCCGACCTGGCCCTGGAACCGGCCTCGGTGCTTTCTCACGGCGACCTGAAGCGCCTGGAGTTGGCCCGGGCCATCGCCACCGAGCCTGACCTGCTCCTGCTGGACGAGCCCTTCGGGGGCCTGAACCCCGCCGAAACCAGGCTGGTGGCCAAGTCACTCAAAAGGCTGCACAAAGGCGGCCGCTTCGGCAGGCTGCACAGCGAAGGCCCCGCCATGATGATCGTGGAGCACAAGCTCACCGAGCTGATGCCCATGCTGGACCGGGTCATCGTTTTGAGCTTCGGGGAAATCCTGGCCGTGGGCACCCCCGCCGAGGTGGTGAGCAACAAGGAGGTGATCAAGGCCTACATCGGAAAGGAGGTTAAAGCCCTTGCAACTCAAAGTGGATAACCTCACGGTGCTTTACGACCGGGCCATGGTGCTCAACAAGGTCGGCCTTGTCGTGGAAGAAGGCGAGATGGTGAGCCTGGTGGGCCCCAACGGCGCCGGAAAGACCACTTTGCTCAGGGCCGTGGCCGGTCTGGTGAAATGGGAAAAGGAATCCCTCAAGGGGACCGTGGGCGGCAAGATCACCCTCAAAGGCGAGGTGGAGTTCGGCCGCGAGAACATCAGCCGCTTGCGGGCCCATGAGATCGTGCGCCGGGGCCTGGTGCTGTGCCCCGAAAGGGGCAGGCCTTTCCGCGAAATGAACGTGCGGGAAAACCTGGAAGTCGGAGCCCACTTGTGCACGGACAAAGGCGCCATCGAGGAAAGCCTGCAAAAGGTTTTCCAGCTGTTCCCGGTCCTGGAAAAGCGCCAGAACCAGATTTCCGGCACCATCTCCGGAGGCGAGCGCACCATGCTGGCCATCGGGCGCTGCCTCATGGCCCAGGCCAAGTTCCTTTTGATCGACGAGCCGTCAGTTGGCCTGGCCCCGCTGGTCAAGGAGCACCTTTTTGACCGCATCAAAGACGTGCACGGCATGGGCATCACCATTTTATTGACCGAACAGGACATCAGCTTCGCCTTTGACCTGGCCACCCGGCACTATGTCCTGTCCCAGGGCCAGATGATGGCCCAAGGCTCCGCCGAGGAGTTACTGGCCGACGAAGTCGTCAGGCAGAGCTACCTGGGGCTTTAGGAGCCTAATTTTTCAGCAATGCAGTGAATCAAAAAAGACACGACCAAATTGGGGAAAAACCAGAGGGAGCATAGCCCGTCGGCCGATTGTTGCGTGGGGATGTATCGCCCCAGGGGGTCTTGCCCAACAACGGCCAACGCCGCGGGCAATGCGGTTTTTGAAAACATGGAGGGAGGGATTTTATGAAGCTGCATCACAAAGGGTGGTTCAGGGGATTATGTTTGACGGGCTTGGCGGCCTTGCTCCTGCTGGCTCCGCCCGGAGTCATGGCCAAAGAGATAAAGGTGGGCATCCTGGGCCCCATGAAATTCGTGCAGGGGGAGCACGCCTGGTATGGGGCGGAGTTGGCCGCCGAGGAGATCAACAAGGACGGTGGCCTGATGGTGGGCGGCAAAAAGATGCCCATCAAGCTGGTCAAGATCGACACCAACGAAATTCTTAGCGTGATGAACGCCACCAGCGCGGTGGAAAAAGCCGTCACCGTGGACAAGGTGGATTTCCTGGTGGGCGGTTGCTCCTCGGGGGCGATCCTGGCCATGCAGGATGTGGCCATGGACTACAAAAAGATTTTCCTCATCTGCGGCTCTGGCTCCCACCCGGAGATAACCAATCGGGTGGGCAAGAACTACGACCGCTACAAATACTTTTTCCGGCCCGGGCCCATCAACGCCATCAACATCGTAAAGCTGGTCCTGGAGAGCACTAACACCTTGTCTCAGGCGATCAGGAAGAACCTGGGGATAAAGACGCCCAAGGTGGCCCTGTTGTTCGAGCAGGCCAAGTGGCTGGAGCCCCAGATACCGTTGTTCAAGAAATTCCTGCCCAAGTACGGCATGGAAGTGGCGGGCGTCTGGCGCATGTCCATCAAGGCCCTAGACGTCTCGGCCCAGCTCCAGGCCATCCGCTCGGCCGGAGCCCATATAATCCTGGCCATGACCTCCGGGCCGGTGGCCATTCCCCTGTACCGCCAAGTGGGTGAGTTGCAGATACCCGCTGCCATCACCGGCGTGAACGTGGAGGCTGAAGGCGCCAAGTTCTGGCAGGCCACCGGCGGCATGTGCGTGTACGGCGGTCTGACCGCCCAGGGCTCCGACGTGGAAATGACTTGGCGCACCATGCCCTTCTACAAGAAGTTTGAAGCCAGGTACAAGGTTCGGCCCATCCTGACCGCCAGTTCCTACAACTCGCTGCTCATCCTGGCCGAAGCCATCAACCGAGCGGGCACCACCGACGCCGAAAAGGTGGTCACGGAGTTGGAAAAGACCAATTTCGAAGGCACCCAGGGCCGGGTGGTGTTTGACAAGAACCACGACAACAAGTACGGCCCCGGCTTCATGACCGGCGTGGGCGTGCAGTGGATGCCCGGCGGCAAGCTCAAGGCCTGGTGGCCGCTCAACTGGGCGGGCGTCACCTATGCGGGAGTGGAGGAATACACCCTCTCGCCTTGGATGGTCAAGTACTGGAAGGAAAAAGCCGCCAAGTAATTTTCCGCCGGGCCGGTCTTCCCTCGGGGGGAGGCCGGCCCAAGGCGGAAAGCTTAGTCGGACAGCTTAACGGCCGACCGGGCTTTTGCAGGGCGCCTTTAGAGCTTAAAACACCTCAACTAGTTGTTGTCACTTCCGAAAGAATCGCTTCGCGATCAATGGCGGTAGCCGTAGGCACGGCCTTTTTAATGAAAATATTAGCGCGTAAGCAACATTTAAAGCGACCAAAACGATAAAGAAACGGCAACATATCTACGGATGTTAACGATAAATATCATCTAAATCCCAAAAGATTTAGATAGGGAGCACAGCTTACAAAGCGGGTTGTACGAGTGTCCCGGCAAACGGATCGACTGGAGTAGGCGCTTGCCGCCGGCGAGGCCGAAACGGCTAAAGGCACTGCGGCGAGGCGCATGAATATAAGCTCACGGGACAGAGCGTCAACCCGACAAACCCTGGTGGGGAGACTGAAATGAGCAAGGTCTTATACGACAAGGATGGGCCAATCGCCCGCATCACCCTCAATCGTCCCGAAGCGATGAACGCCATCGACTTCGAAATGATCCAACTGCTTCACGACATCTGGGAGGATTTCAAAGGCGACGACGAATTACGCGTCGCCCTGTTGAAATCATCCAGTGAAAACTTTTGCGTGGGCTTCGACATAGCGAGCATCGCCGCCAAACTGGGCCAGGACAAATACTCCTGGGACAAGTCCTCCATGTTCGGCGAGGTAAACATCAACCCCATCGAGCATGGAGTGCAAAAGCCCATCATCAGCGCCATAGCCGGCAACGTCAACGGGGCGGGCCTGTGGTTGGTGCTGGCCTCGGACATCCGGCTGGCCACTCCAAAATCCGCTTTCGGCCTGGGCGAGGTGCGCATCAACTTCCCAGTGGAGTTCACCGGGCTTCTCTCCCGGTATATGCCGACTTCGCTGGCCTCGGAGATGCTCTACACCGCCCGTCCGGTGGGGGCGAAGCGGTTATACGATTTGGGCATACTCAACGCCGTGGTCGAAGCGGAGGGTCTACAGCAGGCGGCCGAAGCCTATGCCAAGGACATCTGCGCGGGCGGCCCCCTGGCGGTGCGGGCCATGAAGGCGCTTCTGCAAAAGGGGCCTGACCTGGACTACCAGGCCACCCTTAAACTCAGCGACAGCCTGATCACTCCGGTGGTCAACTCCCTGGACACCATGGAAGGCATTCAGGCCTTCGCCCAGAAACGGCGGCCGGCTTGGCAAGGGAAATAGCTTGAACAGACGGCCGCTGCCGGGGGGACGCGCCGTGGGGGTGCATTGAGAAAAGGAGACTGAATTGAAAAAGGGTGTGGGAATCCACAATCAAGATCCGTCCGCTCCGGTCGGCCTCACCCATTGGGAAGACGGGGGGCGAGCCGTTGAAGAGGCTTTGGAGCTTTGCGACGGCCTGGCCGATTTCGAACCGGGCATGAAAGTTTATATAAAACCAAATCTGGTGGAATACCTGACCACCGTCCAGTTCCCGCCCTACGGCATCATCACCACCAGCGTGGTGCTGGAGGCCTTGGTGCGTTGCTTCAAGGACGCCGGGGCCAAGGACATAACCATTGCCGAGGCCGCGGTGAGCAACCCGGAGTTCAACTGCGGGGCCAAGCACACCTTCGAGGCGCTCAACTATGAGGCTCTTACCAAACGCTACGGCGTAAAGCTCATCGACCTCAACGACCACCCTTTTGAAAAGACCAGCCTGGAAGGCTTCTCCCTGGCCATGTCAAAAATGATCCTGGAAGACGCTGACTTTCTGGTCAATGTTCCGGCTCTAAAGACCCATGAGCAGACCAAGGTCACCCTTGGTTTCAAAAACAACAAGGGGTGCCTCAGCGCCAGGTCCAAGGCCATCTGCCACCACCGCAAAAGGCCCTTGGACGATTTCGTGGCCCGCTTGGGCGAGCGGCTCTATCCTCAGCTTACGGTGATAGACGGCATCTATTCCCTGGCCAACGGGCCCATGCACATGGGCAAGGCCTACCGGGAAAACCTCATCGTGGCCAGCCGGGACATGTTCTCCGCCGATTGCCTGGGCGCCCATCTCATGGGCTACGACCCGGCGGAGATCGGCCATCTGGCCATATTCGCCGCCGAGCATGGCCGCAGCCTCAAGCCTGGCGACCTGACGGTGAAGGGTCTAAACCCCGATGAGCACATTCACGCCATCCCCTACATCGATCTCGACGACCCCTGGTACGTGGGCGAGGACGTGCAGCCGCAGTTCTACGAGAAAAACGGGGTCAGGGGTTTTAGGCAACCGCATCCGGGCCAGACCCTTTGCACCGGTTGCTCCATGCTCTATCCCCTGAGCGTACTGTTCGTCATCACCGCCAGCATACTCTCGGGGGGCAAGCCCTACGACGACTACGAGTTGCTGGGTGGCAAGTTGGCCAAGCCCTCGGGCCACGCCAACAAGACCTTCCTGCTGGGCGACTGCATCATAGCGGCCAACCGCAAGGGCGAAGGCATCAAGGAGGCGGTGCCCATCCCGGGCTGCCCGGTGAGCTTCGATAACATGGTGAACACCTTCAACCAGCACGGCATAAAGTTCGACGGCAGGAAAACCCTGGATTTCTATTTCAAGAACAAGGCCAAGGCGTACGGCAAAAAGCCCGATCTGTATTCGATGGACCATTACATGATGGCCTGATGCCCGTGCCGCGCCAAGACACAATCGCTAATAGGTAAGCACTGGAGTGGACAATTCATGGAGAACCAGATTCGCCACGTTGCCGTGATCGGCTCCGGCGTAATGGGCGGAGGGATCGCGGCCCATGTGGCCAACGCCGGCCTCCCGGTCACCCTGTTGGATATAGCACCTTTCAAACTCACTCCCCAGGAGGAGGCCCAGGGACTGGGCCTAAATGATCCCAAGGTCAAAAACCGCATCGTAATGCAAGGCTTTCAGGGGATCGTCAAGGGCAAGCCCCCGGCCTTGTTTTCACGCACCAGGGCCCAGCTGATCAGGGTGGGAAACCTGGAGGACAACCTGGACTGGCTGTCGGACGCCGACCTGGTTATCGAGGTGGTCCTGGAAAACCTGGACATCAAACGCAAGCTGTTTGAAAAGATCGGGCCGCACATCAAGCCCACGGCCATCGTGGGCACCAACACCTCGGGCATCCCCATCTCAGAAATCGCCGCCCAGTTCAGCGACGATTTGAAGCGCCGTTTCGTGGGCACCCATTTCTTCAACCCGCCCCGCTGGCTGAAGCTGCTGGAGATCGTGCCCACCGCGGACACTGACCCCCTTTGCGTGGAGCGCATGAGCGCCTTTGGTGAGCTACTGCTGGGCAAGGGCGTGGTGCTGTGCAAGGACTCGCCCAACTTCATCGCCAATCGCATCGGCGCTTTTGACGGCAGCTTCATGCTGGACTACGCACTGAACCACGGCTACGGCATCGAGGAGATAGATGCCATCGCCGGCCCCTTGATGGGCCGCCCCAAGACCGCGGTGTTCAAGCTGGCCGACCTGGTGGGCCTGGACGTGAACTTGCATGTGCTCTCCAACCTGTACCCGGCCATTGCCCACGACCAGGCCAGGGAGGTGTTGCGCTCCGCCAAGCCCATGGGCATGTACAAGGACATGGTGGAAAAGGGCCTTCTGGGCCGCAAGGCCAAGCAGGGCTTCTACCGCATGACCAAGGGCAAGGGCGGCAAGAAGACCTTCGAGGTGATCGATCTGGATAGCATGGAGTACCGCCCGGAGGAAAAGCCCGTTATCGAGGGACTCAAGGAAGCCAAGGCCATCGGCTCCCTTGCCGAGCGGCTGCGCCACCTGGTCAACGATCAAGGCCGCCTGGGCGCCTTGGTTTGGAACAACCTGGGCAAACTCCTGGCCTACGCCTCCACTACCATCCCGGAGATCACCGACAACCTCTACTCCATCGACAACGCCATGAAGTGGGGCTATGGCCACGACCTTGGCCCCTTCGAAGTGTGGGACGCCTTGGGTGTGGCCCCCACCATGGAGCGGATGGAGGCCGAGGGCCTGACCGTGGCCCCCTGGGTTAAAGAGATGCTGGGCCAGGGCATTGAGAGCTTTTACGCTGACAAGCCCGACGGCATGTATTGCTATGACATTGCCGGCAAGTCCCTGCAAAGGATGCCTCTCAATCCGGACATCATCATTTTGAAGTCCCGCAAAAAACAAGGCGGCACCATCCTGTCCAACCCCAGCGCCAGCCTGGTGGATATGGGCGACGGCGTGGCCTGCCTGGAGTTCCACTCCAAGATGAACGCCCTGGATCAGGGCATCGTGGAGATGATCAATCAATCCGTCGCCGAGGTGGAGCGCAACTTCACGGGCATGGTGGTGGGCAACCAAGGCGGCAACTTCAGCGTGGGCGCCAACATCCTCATGATCCTGGGTGCGGCCAGGCAGCAGCAGTGGGACCAGATCCACCAGGGAGTGGCCGCCATGCACCAGGCCCTGGGCAGCCTTCGCTTCTGCGCCCGCCCGGTGGTGGCCGCGCTTTTCGGCATGGCCCTGGGAGGGGGCGCCGAGGTGGCCATGCAAGCTGATCGCGCTTGCGCGGCCGGAGACCTGTTCATGGGCCTGGTGGAAGTGGGGGTGGGTCTCATCCCCGGCGGCGGCGGCTGCAAGGAGTTGCTCAGGCGCATGGTTTCGCCGGCCATGGCCCGCACGCCCCACGAGGACCCCTTAGCCCTTTTGCAGCACGCCTTCACCATCGTGGCTCAGGCCAAAGTGACCACCAGCGCCTTGGAGGCCCAGGAGTGGGGCTTCCTGGCCCAAACCGACAGCATCGTGATGAACAAGGACCTCTTGCTAGACCGCGCCAAAAAGACTGTCTTGTACTTGGACCAGATGGACTACGTGCCGCCGGTTCCCGGCAAGGTCTACGCCGTGGGCCGCAAGGGGCTGGGAGCCCTGAAGGCCGGCATCCTGGCCATGCGATCCTCCGGGTTCATCACCGGCCACGATGTCACCGTGGCTTCCAAGCTGGCCGAGGTCTTGTGCGGAGGCAACCTTCCCTCGCCCCAATGGGTCGACGAGCAGTACATCCTGGACCTGGAGCGGGAGGCTTTCGTTTCGCTCTGCGGCGAACAAAAGACGCAGGACCGGATCGAGCACATGCTGAAAACCAACAAGCCTCTGCGCAACTAGCGGTTGGACTGAGAGGAGCATCACGATGCGAGAAGCAGTTATTGTCGGATACCTGAGATCCCCCATGTCCCGCTCCCGGCCTGGAGATATCGACCGGGCCTCACGGGACGTATTCAACGACCTGAGAATGGATGAGTTGGCGGCTGAGGTCGTCAACGAGATGTTTGCGCGCACCGGAGTGGACAAGGCCGACGTGGACGAATTCGTCACCGGCTGCGCCCTGGGAGTGGGCGAAAACTGGAGTTGGGGAGGACGCGCCATCCCCCTGCTGGCCGAGTTCCCGGTGAAGGTGCCTGCCAAGATGATCGATCAGCAGTGCTGCTCGTCCATGGCCGCAGTGCAGCTGGGAGCCATGGAAATCATGCTGGGCATGGCCGAGGTGGCCGTGGCCGTGGGCATCGAGCACATGACTCACGTGGCCATGGTGAACAACTTCATGGTGCAGCCCTCGCCCAAGTTCTTGGAAGAGCCCAAGTACTTCGTTGACCGCGACATCGCCACGGCCCTGAGCATGGGGCTCACCGCCGAAAAGCTGGCCAAGCAATCCGGCATCACCCGAGAGGAGATGGACCAGTGGAGCGTGCGCAGCCACCAGTTGGCGGCCAAGGCCCTGGAGGAGGGTTTCTTCGCCGATGAGATCATGCCGGTGAAGGTGCAAACCCCCGCCGGGGAGATGGTGGTGGACCACGACGTTTCCATTCGCAAAGGCGCCAGCCTGGAAGACATGGCCAAGCTGCGCCCGGCTTTCAAGCTGGGCGGAGTCATCACCGCGGGCAACTCCTCGCCGGTCAACGCGGGCGCTTCGGCCATGATCGTCATGTCCAAGGACGCGGCCCGCGCCCGAGGGCTCAAGCCCCTGGCCACCATTCGGGCCATGGCCTCCTATGGAGTGGAGCCCAGCGTCATGGGTGAAGGCCCGGTGCCCGCCGCAAAACGGGCCTTGCAACAGGCGGGGCTGGAGGCCGCCGACATCGACCTGTGGGAAATCAACGAGGCCTTTGCCGTGGTCACCCTGAACGCCATCAAGGAACTGGGCCTAGACCCTGACAAGGTCAACGTAAAGGGTGGTGCCATCGCCCTGGGCCATCCCCTGGGGGTCACCGGCACCCGCATGCTGGGCACCGTGGGCCGCCTCCTGAACCAGCAGGGCAAACGCTACGGCCTGGCCACGGCCTGCATCGGAGGCGGTCAGGGCTCGGCCACCATCATCGAGCGCGAGGAGTACGACTGGTAAGCCCCCGGCAAGTACACACGCCGGAATTTTTTAGGGCCGTGTTTGGGGCGAGGGGGGCGCTCAAATGGTGCGTCTCAAACACGGTCCGATATTAGAGAGGAGATGCCATGTCCCCGAAAGAAATGAACTGGCAAGCGTTTCAAAAGCACCTGAGGTATACCGACGAGGAACTGGCCACCTTCAAGGCCGACCCCAAACGCGCCGCCGCCGCCCAAAGGATGTTTTCCCCGGCGATCATGGACAAGTTCCTGATCATCGAGGTGGAGGAATCCCACGGGTGCAGCTGCGGGCTCAAGCCCGGCGACCGCCTGGTGTTCAAGAATCTGTCCATGCTGGACACCACGCGCAGCACTGCCAACTGGTGCGCCCACGCCATGGGTCCGGTGCCCCTGATCGCCACCGTAGCCCAGGACCGCTTCTCATCGGGCCTGGAGATCAACGACATGGTTTACGATCACTTTAGTTGCGGGGACGTGGGACCCATGCGCCACGGCTGGGGCCAGATCGTGATGAAGGCCTTTGTGACCGACAACCCCGACAAGTAACCGACCGAAGCGCGCCGCAACTGCCTGCGCCTACGGCCAAGCCCACGGGGGATCGGCCTCAACGAGGCGCTGAGCAAAAGCCAAAGCATGCCGGGCAGGCTCTTCGGTGAGGGCATCGACCTGAGGCTGATGCCCTGCGAGGACATATGGCCGATCAGGCTGGACCCGGCCTAAATCGACCAGATCATCGCCAACCTGGCGGTGATCTGGTCGGGACGCCATCAGCGGGGTTGGCAGCTTCATCATTCGGGGACCTGGCCAAGAAGGTCGGACGATTGTTGGACAGGAGCCAATAGAAGCAAGCGGGCCGGCGTGAAGCGCACTCCGCGTCAGAAGCGCCGACCCAAGCCGCAAAGCGCCCCCTGGATGGCACGTCGCCATCCATCTCAGAGTATCGCTCTTCCAGGCGGCCCCCGGCTAGGTTGAAGCCGTCCTGTTTCTGGCCAAGGATTCAACGGTCAGGACCTAATTCCAAAAATGTTATATTGACCGAGGTGGGGACGAGGACGTCCCCGCCCTGCTGCCATATAAGGCACGCGCTGTCCAACCTTGCTACGATAAATAAGGTGCTTGGCCACCGGCACCCTGCGCCCGCGCGCAACCAAGGAGTTGGGGCGGGCCGGATGGAATCTGCGCACCAAAGTGGAAAGCAAATTTGTGAAGACCAAGTGAAGGCGATCTTTCCAAATAGCATGGACCCGCCTTCGGCGATGAAGCCATGAAGCCAAAACCATTGCGCGGACGCCGCCTCCTGGGGTTGTGGCTTTTGCTACCCGCCCTGTTGCTGGCCGCCTGCCTTTGCTCCGACGCCGCTGCCGAAGCAAAACGGCCCAAGGTCGGCTTGGCTCTGTCCGGCGGCGGAGCGCGGGGAATCGCCCACATCGGGGTCCTGGCCGAGTTGGAACGGATCGGGGTCAAGATAGACTACATCGCCGGCACCTCCATGGGCTCCATCGTGGGTGGGCTGTACGCGGCGGGCTACACCCCGGAGCAGATGAAGACCATTCTGGAGCACGTGGAGTGGAAGGAGGTTTTCTCCTCCACTCCCCAGCGCCGCCTTTTGCGCTACGACAAAAAGGGCGACTCCCAATACCTGTTCGAGGCGGGCATAAAGCTGGACGAGATAGTGCTGCCCGGCGGCATCCTTTCTGGCTACAAGCTCGATGCGCTGCTCAACGGCGTATGCCTGCCGGTGGCCAACATTCGCGACTTCGACAAGCTGACCGTCCCCTACCGCGCGGTGGCCACCGATATCGTAAACGGCGACACCGTGATCCTGGCGGGAGGCAGCCTGGCCGAGGCAATGCGCATCTCCATGAGCATCCCCGGCGTGTTCCCGCCCTATCAGTACCAAGGGCGGCTGTTGGTGGACGGCGGGCTGACCCAGAATCTGCCGGTGGAAACGGTGAGGGCCATGGGGGCCGAGGTGGTGATAGCGGTGGATGTCTCCACGCCCTTGCGCAACCGGGGAAACCTCAAAAACTTCATCCAGGTGTTGGACCAGACCGTGGCCATTCAGATGATCAAGGCCACCGAGCGCCAGGCGGCCCTGGCCGACTTGGTTATCCGGCCCGATCTCACGGCCTACAAGAGCGGCGAATTCGAGAAAGCCGAGGGCATCCTGGCCGCGGGCACCCAGGCGGCGCGGTCCAAGACCGGGGCGCTGCGGGCGTTGGCCGCAAACAAGGGCATCCCGCTGAAGCCATACTCGCGCGCGGGGCTGAAGCCGGTGGAGGGGGTGGTGGTGGCCAAGGTCACCTTGGACGGGCCAAGCTCGTTCCGCTCGGAACTGAGGCGCATGGCCCCCTTCCCTCCCGGTGAGCGGGTGACGGTGGACCAGTTGGATCAGACCGTGCAGAAGCTCTACGGCCTGGGCAACGCGCAGAGCGTTTCCTACGAGATCCTGCCCGCCGCTGGAGGGCGCTCCGAAGTGCGCTTCAAGGTCATCCCCAAGGATCTGGGGGAGGTGGCCGGCCGTTTGCGCTTGGAGTTGGGGGTCAACAGCGAGCGCACCAACCCCACGGAAATCGAACTGGCCTTCCGCCGCCAACTGAAGATGATCGAGGGCAGCCAGGCGCGCTTGAACGTGCTCATGGGGCGCTCTTACGGGGGGGCCCTGGCCATGGTGATGGAGGACCGCCCCTGGAGCGGGTTGTTCCTGCGGCCGGAGCTTTCCTACTACTCGCGGTTGCACGACCTCTACGAGAACCGCCAGATTCAGGCTGAATATGCCGTGGACACCCTGGCTTTGGGCCTGTTCACCGGCCAATACCTGGGCACCTGGGGCGAGCTTAGCCTGGGCTACCTCATCTCCCGGGAGTCCGTCGATCCCCAGATAGCCACGATCCGGGTGCCCGACACCTCCAATCAGCTGGCCGGCTTCAAGGCCAGCTTCAAAATGGACACCATGGACCGCATGCCGTTCCCCACCGGCGGCCTGACCTCCGACCTCACCTTTACCCGCATGCTAAAGGACGTGGGCTCGGACCTGGACTTCAGCCGACTGGAATGGCGCGGCACCATGGCCATCCCCCTGGCCAAACGGCACCTTGTTCGCCCGGTGTGGCGGGCGGTCAGCTCATTCGACACCGAACCGCCCTTTTCCCAGGCACTGTTCATTGGCGGCTTCGATGGCATGTGGGGCTATGCCTACGAAGAATTCCTGGGCCAGGACCTGGCCAGCGTGCAGCTCATGTACCGCTACGAGCTCACCCCGCTGGTCTACCTGCGTCTTGCCGGCAACGTGGGCGGGGCGTGGATGAGCCTCAGCGACGCCCGCGACAATTGGGAGCAGCTCTACTGGGGCGGCGGCTTTGGCTTGGGGTTTGATACGCCCCTGGGGCCGCTGGAGATGGCCCTGGGCCTGGGCGAGGCGGGCCGGGTGAACGTCTATTTGTCCTTCGGCCACAACTTCTAAAAGACGGGACCAAGAGCAGTCAGACGAAATACTTGAAATACGCCCCAGCAATTTGGAGTATGCCGCATGAGCCTGAAAGACAAGTACGCCGTGGTGGGAGTCGGATACACCCCGCAAGGCAAGGTGGCGGATCGGACCTCGCTCAGCTTTCACCTGGAGGCGGTATCCAACGCCATAGTGGACGCGGGCCTTAAAAAAGAGGACATCGACGGGCTGATCGCCTATCGCCATTTCCCTCCCTGCCCGGGCGAGCCGGACCTCACCCCTCAATTGCTGGCGCAGCATCTGGGCATGACCCCGACCTACATCAGCCAGGACGCCAACTGATCCAGGGCCCACCTACAGCACGCAGTTGGCGTGCTCGATGCCGGGATCTGCAATTATGTGGTCATCTCCTACGGGCACAGCGGCCTGTGGGGCGGAGGGATGCGCCAGCTGTTGTTCAACACCAGGCCGAGTGAAGCGGCCTTTGGGCACTTCGGGGCGGTAGGACGCTACGCCCTGGCGGCCAGGAGAGGCATGCACGCCTTCTCCCGTGGCCCCGAGACCTGGAAGCATATCGCCATGGGCCAGCGCAAGTGGGCCAACCTCAACCCGGCGGCCATAATGCACGCCAAGCCCATGAGCGAAGAAGATTACTACGGCGCGCCCCTGGTGGTGGACCCCTTCCGGCTCTTCGACAACTGCCAGATGAACGACGGGGGCCGGGCCATCATCGTTACCTCGGCCGAAAGGGCCCGCGACCTCAAGCACCGGCCCGCGCTCATCATGGGCCTGGGGCTGGACAATCCCTGCAATGAAATAGCCCAGGCCCAATACACGGCCGGGCCCACCGGCGCCAAGAAGGCCAGCCAGGCGGCGCTCAATATGGCGGGCATCAGCCTCGCGGATGTAGACGCCTGCCAGATTTACGACTGCTTCACCTACACCGTGGAACTCACCCTTCAGGACTACGGCTTTTTCGGTTATGGCGAGGGGGAGGACTGGTTCAAGGGCGGGACCATCGAGCCCGGCGGCCGCATGCCGGTGAACACCTCCGGCGGCCAGCTCTCCGAAGCCTATTTCATGGGCCTCACCCCCATCTCCGAGGCGGTGATGCAGTTGATGGGGCGCTGCGGCCCAAGGCAACTGGGGCCCGCGACGCAGACCAAGGAGCCGGAGATCATCCTGTGCAGCGACAACGGCGGGACCTTGCAGTCCCACGCCTGTCTGATCTTCAGGAGGGGGTAGCCATGTCAGTCGAAAGAATATTGCCCGCGCCGGACGCCGACAGCAAGCCGTTTTGGGACGGTTGCCGGGAGCATCGCCTCAAATTTCAGCAATGCGCCGAATGCGGCGAGGTGCGCTGGCCGCCCAGCATCCTCTGCCCTCGGTGCCACTCCCAGGACACCCGCTGGATCGAGGCTTCCGGCCGGGGAGTCATTTACACCTTCGCGGTTTACCACCAGGCTTTTCACCCGGCCTTCAAGGACAAGCTGCCCTATGTGGTGGCCGTGGTTAAGCTGGACGAAGGCCCCATGTTGCTGACCAACATAGTGGGACGGCCCCCCGAGTCCCTGGCCTGCGAAATGCCGGTGCAGGTGGAATGGGACGACATTTCCGAGGAGTACAGCCTGCCCAAGTTCCGGCCGATTTAGCCCCTACCCCGCCCCGGCCCCATCCGCCGCGCGGGGATGGGGCCGTCTGGCCTGGACGGGCCCGTATGCCCTCCCGGCAAACCAGTTTCGCCGCCGCATCATCCAATCATCAGGCCCCGGCCTCCTGTGCCGGCCATAATTAATTTTAGCTTTTCATTGTCATATATGCCGGTTAACCCCTAAATCCTATTTGTGAAGAAAGGTTTTTGAGCCTTAAGGGCGGTTGGGCAAGATTTTCGCTTGACCCTAGATCGATCGTTCGGTTAGCATCGATTTCACACTAGATCAATCGATCGATCTAGAGCAGTTGCCCCTGCACATCTTAGTTTCCACAACATTGTCGATGGCGGGCCTCGTTTCCGGAAAGCAAACCGGATCGACCGGTCATCATCCGTCAAACACGGGGAGACAGCATGGCTGAACCTAACCGCAGCAAGGACAGGCTTGCCCTGAGCGCTCTGGGACTCTTTGCCGAGCGCGGCTTCGTGGGCACCTCCATCAGGGACATAGCCAAGGCCACCGGGCTAAGCATCTCCAACATCTATCACCACTTCGGCAACAAGGAGGGCCTCCTCCTGGCCATCCTGAAAACCGCTTCGGAGCGCTTGCTCCGCGAACTGCGGGAGGCCAGCGACCAGCCGGGCACGCCCATGGAGCGGTTCAAGAAACTGGTCCAGACTCATTTGCAACTTTCGCGCGGCCTCAGAAAAGAGGCCAAGATTTTTTTCTTGGACGAGGAACATCTTTCGCCCGAGGGATACCGGGCCAATCTTACGTATCAACGCGATATACTTGACCTTTACCGCGAGCACCTCCTGGCGCTGCAAGAGGCGGGCGAGGTCAATTTCAAAAGCCCCACCATCGCCGCCTTTAATATTTTGGGCGTGGTCAACTGGCACCTGCGCTGGTACCGGCCCGAGGGGCAGATGAGCTTCGAAGAGACGAGCCGGGAGGTCACGGAATTCATCCTGCACGGCATATAACGGGTTAGGGAGCCTTAACCGGTTGAATATAAAAATGGGTTAAGTCGACAGGGAGGGTACGGCAATGAGCTTCAGCATAGATATCGACACTGGAGGCACATTCACCGACGGGTTTTTCCTGTCGGGCGACCAATCGGCATCGGTAAAGGTGCCCACCACGCCACACGATCTGACCGAGTGCTTTTTAAAGTGCATCGAGGCCGGAGCCGGTCGTTTCGATCTCCCGGTTGAGGATCTGCTCTATCAGACCGAGGTCATCCGCTTTTCCAACACCATCGGCACCAACACCATCATCCAGCGCGACGGCGCCAAGGTGGGCCTGCTGCTTAGCCGTGGGCAGGGCGGGATGGCCCCGTGCAAGGAGCTGGAGGGCAAGCCTCCCCTGGTGCCGCCGGACATGGTGCGGGAGATCGGCGGGGAGATCGGTCCGGACGGAGAGGTGCTTTCCCCGCCCGAGGCACAAGAGGTCCTGGCCCAGGCCCAGGAGCTGATCGACGCCGGGGCCCGCTGCCTAGTGCTGGCTCTCCAGGGCTCGGACCGCAACCCCGCCAACGAGCGCATGGCGCGCGGCTTCATCAAGGAGCTCTACCCCAGGGACTATCTGGGTTCCGTGCCGGTGTTCCTTTCCTCGGACATCTCCCGGCGGGGCGGCGAGGCCCAGCGCATCAACGCGGCGGTACTCAACGCCTACATCCACGCCAAGCTGGTGCGCCTGCTTTACAAGGCGGGCGAGGAGCTGCGCCAGCGTCTGTACAGCAAGAACCTTTTCATCGTGCACAACAACGGGGCTGTGGCCCGGGTGGCCAAGACCAGGGCCATCAACACCTACAACAGCGGCCCGGCCGCGGGCCTGCTGGGCGCGCGCATGATCGGCAGGCTCTACGGGGCCGACGATCTTATCTCGGCCGACATGGGAGGGACCTCCTTCGACCTGGGCTACGTGCGCGGAGGCCAGCCAAGCTACACCCTCCAGCCGGACGTGGAGGGCTTCGCGGTCAACGTGCCCATGCTCTCCATCCGGGCCATCGGCGCGGGTGGCGGCTCCATCGCCTCGGTGAACGGCAAGGGCCTACAGGTGGGCCCCCAATCGGCGGGCGCCCTGCCCGGCCCGGTGTGTTTCGACCTGGGCGGTAGTGAGCCCACGGTCACCGACGCGGACCTGGTGCTGGGCCTTTTGGACCCCGACTATTTCCTGGGCGGGACCATGAAGCTCAACGCGGCCAAGGCCAGGGAGGTGCTGACCCAGAAGGTGGCCGAGCCCCTGGGGATAAGCCCGGAGGAAGCGGCCCTGGCCGTCAAGCAGGACATCGACCGATCCATGGCCCAAGAGCTGGCCAGGATCAAAAAGGACATGGGCACTGACTTCGACCCACTGCTGGTGGTCTACGGTGGGGCGGGACCGGCCCACATCTGCGATATCGCCTCGGCGGCCGGGCTAAAGAAGATCGTCATGACCCCCTTCTCGGCGGTGTTCTCGGCCTTTTCCTCCCTGGGCATGGACGTGGGCCATCTCTACTACCGCCGGGTTGGTCTGCCCCTGGTCGACGGCGGCTTGGCCAAGGCCATGGCCTCGGCAATGAGCTCCATGGAAGAGGAGGCCCGGCGGGACATGCGCGGCGAGGGCTTCGCGCCCGAGGAGATCACCTTCGCCGTGGAGCTTCTGATGCAACCGGCCGAGGGCGGGCCCGAGGTCAAGGTGAGCGCGGCCGGTGATTTGATCGGCGACGCCGCGGCCCTGGAAGCGGCCCAGGCCGAGGCCCGCGTCCTTTTGGCCGCCCAGGGTTGGAGCGGCGACGGCCCTCTCGGCCTGAACACCATCAGCCTGCTGGCCCAAGCCGCAGTGCCCCACTACGACTTCCCCCAAACCCCACCCTCCCCAGGCAACGCGAGCCAAGCCTTGCGGGGCCAGCGCAAGATATTCACCCAAAAGGGCGGCGAGGGGGCCACGGTGCCGGTGTACGAACGCGGCAAGCTGGGCAACGGGCACGCAATACAGGGCCCGGCCTTGGTGGAGTCCGAGCACACCACCGTCTACTTGCCGGGCGGCTGGGGCCTGAAGGTTGACCAGTACAACAACCTGCTGCTGGAGGAGGCCTGATCATGAAGGTGAGGATCACTGAGTACCTGGAGATCGACCTGAGCAGCGAGATGTGGTGCTGCCAACGCTGCGGCCGGGACTTGGTCACCGCCCGGGAGAACTACAAGAAGGGCTGCCTGGTGGCGGAAAAGGACATGGCCGAGGTGCACCCGCCCCTGGTGACCGGCCAGGCCTACAGCTTCACACCGGACCCCAATTACTGCCGCCTGCTGGAGTTCTACTGTCCTGGCTGCGGGGTGATGATCGAAAACGAGTATCTGCCGCCTGGGCATCCCATAACCCACGACATAGAGCTGGACATCGACGCCTTGAAGCAAAGGCACGGCGGGTAGCCATGCCCAGCGGCCGGGAGCTGTTTTCCTGCTTCCTCAAGGGCACGGCCATGGAGCGCCCGGCCTTTGTCCCGCTGTTGCGCGGCCTGGCCGCGCGGGTGGGAGGGGTCAAGGCCGAGGCCTACACCCAGGACCCCACCGCCTGGGCCAACCTGCTTATCAAGACCGCCGAACTGTTCAACCTGGACGGGGTGGTGGCCGGGCTGGACTTCACCCTGCTGGCCGAAGCCTGCGGCTGCCCGGTGCAGTGGCAGGACGACCGACCCGTGATCGCCGGGCCCGCGAGCCGGCTTTGCCTGGAGCCCGAGCAGGTTGGCCGTATGAAGGTGGCCCTGGAAAAAGCCCGCCATGTCTTCGAGGTTTCGCGCTCCCGCCGCGCCTGCGTGGCCGCCCTCACCGGCCCGGTCAGCCTGGCCAAGGAGGTGTTCGGCCCGGAGGAAGGCCTGGCGCGCCTGGGGGAGATAAAGCCCCTGGCGGTCAGGGTGACCGAGGCCTTCTGCGCCACCCGCCCCGACGTCTTGATCTTCCTGGAGGGCGGCGCCCTGGCCCAGGAAGAAATAGGCATGCCCCAGCGCAAGATCTACAACACCCTGCGCAACCTGGCGGCCCACTACGACATCCCGGTGGGCATGTTCCTGCAGAACTATGGCGACGACCTTCCGCCGGGCCTGGAAGAACTAAAGATGGACTTTCACGTGCTGGGACTTTCCCAGGACGGAGGCCTGCCGCCCCGCAAAAGCCTGGAGCTTCTGGCCGGGGAAGGCCTGGGCCTGGGCATAGGCCTGCCCATGGACGACCTTGAGGCGGCCAAGGAGACGATGAGCCTGGGGATCGATATGTACCGGGCGCGCTCGGGGCGGGGCTTCTTCTTCACCAGCCTGGGCCCGGCCACCCGCGAGGCGAATTTGGACACTGTGCACCAGTTGGTAAAGGAAATTTCCCGGGTTCGCCTCTGAGCCCGGGTTCAACCCGCATATTTCATGAGGGTTGGGTGGCAATTAGCATTGAATCGGTTTTTACGGGGCCGTTATGAAAAAAGCTCTCACATCATCAAGGAGCAGCTTATGCCCATCACCGGCACAGTCAGCCGCCGGCAGACAAGGCGACCGGCAAGCGAGGGCTGATGGCGTAGCCAAAGCTACGTCAAGGCCCGAGCGCAGTCGGCAACACCGTATGCCGGTGGCTGACGCAGCCGGACACACGGCCTTCATGAGATATGCGGGTTAAGGAGATATGCCATGGGAATAACCGTCAATATCGACATCGGTGGGACCTTCACGGATTTTTACGCCACCGAGGGCGAGGGCAAGGGGCTGATCACCAAATCCCCCACCACCCACTATGATCTGTCGGTGGGCTTCATGAAGGGCATCAAGAGCCTCGCCCGGGAATACGGCCGCAGCATGGACGAGTTTCTGGGCGGCACCGACGCGGTGCGCTACAGCACCACCCTGGGCACCAATGCCCTGATCGAGCGCAACGGGCCCAAGCTGGGGCTCATCACCACCGCCGGGCACGAGGACGCCATCTTCCTGGGCCGGGGCCGCAGCTGGGCCGACGGAGGCGACAGCCAGGGCAACAAGGACCTGGCCCGCATCAACAAGGCCACCCCGCTGATCTCGCGCAACATGGTGGTGGGGCTGCGCGAGCGCATTGACTCCTTCGGCAACCCGGTCTGCCCCCTGAAACGAGAGGACGTGCTAGCGGCCTTGCAGGAGTTGGTGGACAAGGGGGCCATGGGATTCGTGGTCTGCCTGCTGTGGTCCTTCGCCAACCCGGCCCACGAGCGCATGGTCAAGCAGGTGATCGAAGAGGAGTATCCCGAGGACTACCTGGGCTCGCTGCCGGTGTTCCTCTCCAGCGACGTTTCGCCCAAGTCCGGCGAGTACACCCGTTTCATCACCACCATCGTCAACGCCTACATCCACGGGGTGATGGCCGACGAGCTGACCAAGCTGGGCAACGAGCTCAGGGACGGCGGCTACCAGCGTCCGCTCATGCTGGTGCACAACACCGGGGGCATGAAGAAGGTAAGCCGCACCCGGGCGGTGCTCACCCACAACGCCGGGCCGGTGGCCGGGCTGCACGGGGCCCTGACCCTGGGCAAACAGTACGGCCACAAGAACATCATCTTCACCGACATGGGCGGCACCTCCTTCGACATCGGCGTGGTCAGCGGGGGCCGCCTGCAAACCTACGACTTCATCCCGGTCATCGACCGCTGGCGCACCAACATCCCTGCCATCGAGGTTAAATCCATCGGGGCGGGCGGCGGCTCCATAGCCTGGGTTAACGAGCTATTGGGCAACTCCCTGGAGGTGGGCCCCCAATCGGCCGGGTCCATGCCCGGCCCGGCCTGCTACGACCTGGGCGGCAACGAACCCACGGTAACCGACGCGGACCTGGTGCTGGGCTATCTAAACCCTGAGAACTACCTGGGCGGCGAGATGCTCCTGGACGAGGACCTGAGTGTGGGTGTTATTTGATTGGGCGGGTTCCGATCCCCTAAAACCGAGTCGGCTAATACCTCTTGGCATCTATACGACGGAGGCCCGAGCCTCTGCTCACAAGGCAGACAACAACCTCCTAATCCAATCCCATGAGGTGGTGGGGGAGGAAAAGGACAATCCACCCTCCCTCGTATATCTCGCCCAAAATGAACGCGGGGATCTCATCATAGGCTTGTATGCGGACATGGCGGACGCACTCAAGGCGACGGCGGGTAACGAGAGAAGAGTCAAGCCCTTCAGGGTTGATGCGCGCCCGATTACTCTGCATCGGCTACACAGACCATACGATACAATTTGCTCTAACCTATTGCCTTAAACAGGGAAAGTTGTGTAGCCTGACAAATAATTAATTTACCAATAGGGAGGCAGTAGAGGATGGCTACAGTAAAAGAGGGAGATGTGGTACGGCTTAAATCGGGTGGCCCGCAGATGACCGTGAAATTCGTTGATAGGGAGTTTCATTCAGTTGTCTGCCAGTGGTTTGAGGGTCACAAACTTGCAGAAGGTAATTTCTCCCCAGAGAGCCTCGAACTAGACCAATAGCTAAATTCAATATCCCCCGCCCCCATACCGTAGAGCTGGGGGGAATCATCGGGGCAATAGCCTGCCCATAAGAAACCAGATTGAACTTCAGCAACTGGTAGCAAGTTGGTAATCTCCACGTTACCAAGGCTACCACAGGTAGGGCTGTGCCCTAACCGTCTGTAATACAAAGTTCTTAAAAGCCTACCTGTACCTCGCCTGTAGCTCTAATGGGATTCCGCGAAACCACAACTCGCTTGGTTAAACCCTGGATATCTCCAGAATATCACCTGAATAAAGGTGCCTGCCCGCCCCTGGGAGCCCCCATTAAATAAACGGATAATTAATCCGGTTGTTTATTATCTGAGCTAACCAGTCATCATATTATTATTACTTGGTATATCTACTATGGGCATTCGAGCTACTAATGCCCAATACGGGCATTTACCCCTCGGTAATCCCTCATTTTATGGTTGACAAAGGCCCCATTGACCACTACCCTGTAGGCTAAATAGGCTTCTTGGAAGAGCCGGGGCGTTCGCCCATCGGCTCCCACGACGGCGCAAATCGCGTCGAAATCATTGACAGACAATCTAAGTGAGCAGGTGCCTTCATGGGCAAGATGCCCTTGCATTTGCGGAATCCGTGGCACTCCCGCGCGAACTACACGCGGCGGGAGAAGCACGCGATTTGCCGAGCCAAGCTTGAGCGGGAGCTGATGAACGGCCGCAAGCCGACCGCTGTCCAAAAGCTCCTCTTGGATCAGGCGGGCTTGATGATCCTGGACTTGAGAGACGTTGAAGACGCCTACTGCGACCGGAATAAGCCCCTTCCCAAGAACTACTACACGCGACAGGCCCGGCTCCTAGCCATCATCGGCAAGCTGCAATCCGTTGGCTCCAAGGACAAGAGGGCTAAGCCCCCCAAGGGGAGCACATCGGCTGCTAGTGGCTTGGACTTGGCCAACATCATCCAGGGGGGCGGCAAGGATGAATGAGGCCAGGCAAGGCATTCGTTGCCAGGAAACCGCTCCCTGCCCTCCCCCCGCTCTGGGGCCTGGCCCCGGCCGTGGGCATAAGCGGGCCGACCGCACCAATGAAGGCATATTGGCGCGTTGGCGTGAGTCTGGCCCCTCAGGTTTCTACGACTGGCTTGGGGATGTTGAGCCCCGGATACTTACCAGGGCCAACCAGTACGAGCCCTTTCGGCCTACAGACCGGCAGCGGGAAGAGATTGATAGCATCCTGGCGGTTGACCAGCATGGCCGCTTTGTCCACACACTCTCTCTTTTGATTGAGCCCCGTAGGCACGGCAAGAACACCATCTTTGCCCTTATCGTCCTGTGGCTCCTGACCTCCCGCGCAAACTGGGTTTGCCAACTTCTAGGGAATACCCTGGACCATGCCCGCCGGGTCCAATTCCGGTTGCTCAAGCGGATCATCGTCCACAGTCCCAAGCTAGCGGCCATGCTCCCGCCTGAGTTGCAGACCGCCAACGAAATCTCTTTCCCCCCCTTGGACAGCCGCGTTCAGCTTGGGGAGGGCGTCAACCTTGCCACCGCTTTTGGTGACCGCCTGTCCTGTTTGTGGGTATCCGACTTCCACGCCTCCCCGGACCTGGGGCCGTTCAACGCCCTCCAAGCCGCCTTGCTGGATACCGAGGATTCTCTCTGTCTAATTGATTCCAACGTTGACCCCATGGATGGACACGTCCACGCCTTGCAAAAAGGGGCGGCTGGCGATCCGAGTATATTTGCCCACCATGTCAGTTACCGGGACCTGGAGGACTTCGAGGCCAACGCCCCGGCCTGGATTGATCGGGGTAAGGCCAGGCGCTTGCAGAGGACCGCTCTCCCGGCCGACTTCAAGCGGGACATTATGGGCCAGCGGTCAGACGCCAAGAACGCTCTCTTCCCTTCCGAGGTAATCAAGCGCTGCCAATCGGCCTACAAAATTCCTGTGGCCGATTTAAGTTCAATCTCCCTCGGTAGGTCCTACAAAATCGGCGGGGGCCTGGACCGCTCCAAGAATTTGATGGGCGGAGATAACACCGTCTGGACGGTGGTCGCCAAGATTGCCAGCCCGGAGAGCGGGGAGCCTGAAGTCTATGTCCTGAACCAGGTTGTCTTCACCCTCAACACCGGACGGGCGATCAAAAAGGCCATTCTCAAGGACCACGAGCGCTACAGGCTGGACAACGTGGTCTTGGAGAACTATGAGGTCGCGGACCTGGCCCCCTGGCTGGCTGACCAGAAGATACCCTTTGAGCTTGTCTCCCCCCACGAGCGCTTGCAGAACTCGGCCTTCCCTGAGTTCGCCCGCATAGCGCGGGAGGGGAGGCTGCATTTCCCGTCGGGCCAAAAGCAGCTTCAGCAAGAGATGCAGACCTTCACCTATCAGGCTGGCCGGGCCGGCATGTACCGTTTTGGGCACGCCACCACCGCCGACCATGACGACTGCGTTTACAGCCTGAACTGGGCCATTTTCGCACTACGGGAGGCGGTGCTGGCCGCTTACTCATTGGGGTCTTTCGTCTGCCACAACCGGAGCCCGCACAGGGTCTATTGCTTCCTGATGGGCAAGGGTGACCTGGAGCTTCCGGGCTGCAAGCAGGATTGCCCAGCCTACCAGCGAGTTGAAGAAATGTTCCGGCAGTTCAAGCAGGTCAGTTTGGACGATGAACTGACCCTGCCGGAGTTCTATGCCGATTATGTCCGCTTCGAAGGCGCGCGGATCAGCCAGGCCGCCTAGGAGACAATGCAGATGCTCTTCCACTCGACAGTGCCCGACCTAATCCGGCGGTTGAACATCCGGGCCGATTCCAAGGCCAATCAATTGCGCAAGCTGGACACGGCCAAGCGGCTGGACCTGTACACCGGCAGGCACGCGGCCCACTTGGAAGAGCAGCTCAACAAGCTGTTCAGCGAGCCCGACAAGCTCCCCCAGGCCTGGCTCAACATCACCAAGAAGGTGGTCAACAACCTGGCCCAGGTCTATCAGGAGCCGCCCACCCGGACCGTGGAAGGGACTGACCAGGACAGAGAGATATTCGCGGAAATCGCCAGCCAGACCCGGCTGGACGTGAAGCTGAAGCAGGCAACCCGTTTGCTGAAGCTGCTGAAGACCATCTGCATCAGGCCGGTCTGGCGAAATGGCCGCATGGATATTGACCTGCTGACCGGCAACATCCTGGATGTCGAAATAGGAGACACCCCTGAGGACCTGAAAAAGGTGCTCATCACTGATTACGGCCAAAGCAACCGGCTCCAGGAAATTGAATACTCCCTGTGGACGGCGGACGAGTTCCGGCGTCTGGACTACCGGGGCAATGAAATTAAATCAGAGCCCAACCCCTACGGGGTGTTGCCCTTCCTGCCTGTGTTTGACTATGCGCCCACGGGGAGCGACTTCTGGCTGCCTGGCGGTGAAGACCTGATTCAGCTTCAGGAGGCCATCAACCTAAAGCTGACTGACCTTCTGTACCTCTTGTCCACCCAATCCTTTGGCGTCGGCTGGATAAAGGGCGTTCCCGGCGCGGGCAACCTTCGGGTTGATCCCGGTTCCCTGGTGGAACTGCCTGCTGAAAAGGAAGCCGCTCTGGGCTTTGTCCATCAAGAGGCCCGTATTGAAGAGGTGGTTGCCGCCCTGGACTGGCTTATCAAGCAGACGGGCATATCCCACGGGCTATCTGCCACATCTTTGTCCACCGATCCGCAAGAGGCCTCCGGCCTGTCCAAGCTGGTTGACTCGCGTGAGCTTCAGGAAATGCGGCGGGATGATATCGCCCTCTGGCGCTCCTATGAGCATCAACTATTCTCGCTAACTCGCCTGGTCTGGAACGTCCACAATCCCGCGCGGAAGGTGACGGAAAAGGCGGCGATCAAGCTCGACTTCGCCGACCCCAGACCGGAAGTCGAGCCTCAAACCCAAACCCAGGTATGGGACTCGCTCTTGGCCATGGGGGTCATTTCCCCGGTGGATATCATCCTGGAGCGCAATCCAGACCTCAAGACCCGAGAAAACGCCCTGGCCTTCTTGCTGCAACTGCAAGAGGAAAGCCGGGCTTTGAAGGAGTGAGTCATGGGTGACCAGGACCAGAGCAAGCAAGATAACGGCAACGGCACCGGTAACGCCGATCAGGACAAGGCCCAACAGGACAAGGGGACGGGAGCGCCTCCCGACAAAGGCGAACACATGATCCCCAAGAGCCGCTTTGACCAGGTGGTGAGCCAGCGCAAGGCAGCGGAAGCCGCCTTGGGCGAGTTTGTGGACTCCCTGGTTGAGCAAGTGCCGGAAGACCAGCGGGAGTTGATACCCGACCTTCCCCCGGCCCAAAAGGGCAAGTGGTTACAGGCCGCGTTGGCAAGGGGCCTTTTCGGTGGGCAGCCTGCCGCCAGCGGTCCCGACGCCAAAAGGCCGGGAGGCAGTCCCTCCCCTGACATTGACCAAATGAGCCCGCGCCAAATGAGGGCGTCGGGTTACAAGTCATAAGGAGCAAGACGCATGCTGACCCTCTTGGAAGCTGCCAAGCTTCAAACCGACAGCCTGAAGCGGGGGGTGATCGAAGAGTTCCCCCGCACCAGCCCCGTTCTGGAAAGGCTCCCTTTCCAGACCATCCAGGGCAACGCCTACACCTACAACCGTGAAGCGGCCTTGCCGGGCATCGCCTTCCGGGGCATCAACGAGAGCTACACCGAGAGCACCGGCACGGTGAACCCGGTAACCGAGGCCCTGAAGATCATGGGCGGGGTGAGCGACGTTGACCGCGCCTTGGTCAAGACCCAGGGCAACGTCAATGACCTCCGCTCCACCCATGACGGCCTCAAGGCCAAGGCCGCCAGCTTGTTCTTCACCAAGTGCTTTTTCAAGGGCGACAGTGAAGACGACGCCAAGTCCTTTGACGGCATGGAAAAGCGCCTGACCGGAAACCAGGTCATTGACATGGGCTCCAGTTCCGGCGGGGACACCCTTACCCTGGCCAAGCTGGACGAGCTGATAGACGCGGTGGTGGGCGGCCCGGATGTGCTGTTCATGAACAAGACCTTGCGGCGCAAGGTCAACGCCCTGGTCAGGGCTACCGGCGCGGCCGTGGAAACCGTGTCTGACAGCTTCGGCCGTCAGATGAACGCCTATGCGGGCGTGCCCATCGGCGTCATTGAAAACGACCACGAGGATAACGCCATTTTGGGCTTCAGCGAGGCTTGCCCCGGTGGAGGCTCCGACGTGGGCGCGTCCGTCTATGCTTGCCGCTTCGGCGAGGGCGAATACCTCAGTGGCCTCCAGGCCGGGGAGATGGACGTGATCGACATGGGGCTCCACTCCGGGGGCGTGGCCTACCGCACCCTGATTGAGTGGATTTGCACCATAGCGGTCTTCCACTCCCGGAGCGCGGCCCGTTTGCGGGGCATCAAGAACGCCTAAACGGCCCAGGCCGAAAGGAGCATATCCAAATGTATGATGCTGACCTTCTGATGAAGGATGCGGGCCTGGTGGCCGCCGATGCGGCCGGGACCGTGGACGGTTCCCCCATGGTGTTCAGCGTGGGGCCGGGCCGGGTGGAAGGCTTCCTGGTGGTGGACGTGTCCGCCATCGAGATAGCCGACAACGACGAGCTTTACAAGATCAAGCTCCAGGGCTCCAGCCGCAAGGACTTCGCCCACAACGTTGAAGACCTGGCCATTCTG
Source organism: Pseudomonadota bacterium (assembly GCA_018902755.1). Lineage (GTDB taxonomy): Bacteria > Desulfobacterota > Desulfarculia > Desulfarculales > Desulfarculaceae > Desulfoferula. The sequence continues at coordinate 90,609 of JAHIQI010000050.1, forward strand.
GAACTGGGGGCCAAGGAAGTCTTGGGCGGTGACCAGGACAGCGCCGCCCGGCGTTACGCCATCCCTTTCACCAACGAACGGGACGGCTACCTCTGGCCCCATCTCAGGGTCTACACCGACGTGAACGGCACCATAGCCAGCGGCATCAACTTCACCGCCTGGCTGACCAACGCCGTCACCACCCGGACCACTGGGAGTTGCACTGCGACCACGACCACCACAACCACCACGACTACCACCGTGTAGCCGGGTGGTGAGTGGTGAGCTAGTTGCCCGATGCGCCTATGGACCGCCTTGACCAGACGCGGGGTGTATCCCCAAAAAAGGCGGCCAACAATGGAACGGTTGACTTCCCTTCCATTTCCTCCTTAAGGTCCCGGCCCCTATCCGGGGTCGGGACCATTTTCCTAAGGTGAGCCACCATGGCTGATTACTTCACGGAGCGCACCAAACTCAATCACCGCCTGCAAGGCATCGTGAATGCTTTGGGTGATGAAATAGCCGAAACCCTGCAAGGGGCTTTGGCCACGGTGTCAGGCAAGTTAGCCGACCTGGCGGGCCAGTCGGAAAAGACCGCCTCCATGCTGAAGCGGCAACAACGCTTGGAGCGGCACAAGGCGGAAATCGAAAAGGCCTTGTCAGAGGTCTATGCGGACATAGGCCAAGCCATCAAGGCAAGGTCCTTGGAGACCGCCGAAGCCATGCCGGAGATTGCCGCCACAATCCTTGACCGGAGTTTGCCCGACGGGGTGGAGGCTGGATTGACTTGGCGGTCCATCACCAAACAGAGGCTTGCCGCTTACTGGGATTCCTTTCAAATCCAAGGGCAGTATTTCACGGACTGGCTGGCAAAGCTCCAGGGCAACGCGGCGGCCAGGATAGTCCAGACCGCTCAAGAATCGCTTGTCCTGGGTGAAACCTCCCCGGCGCTTTGGAAGCGGCTCCAGGATGCCTTGAGCATGGGCAGGCAATCAGCCGCAGGCCTGGCCCAGACTGCCTTGCACCATGCGGTGTCATGGGCTGAGCATCGAACCCACCTGGACAATGCCGACCGGCTGAAGGGCTACCGGTTCGTTGCCGAGCTTGACCGGCGCACCACCCCTCTTTGCCTTTCCCTGGACGGCCGGGAGTTCTCCCTGACCGAAGCGCCGATTCCTCCCCTGCACTGGCGGTGCCGGTCCTGGCTGCATCCCCTGCTGAAAGACGTGGTGGTCAAGGGCAAGCGAGTCCCCTTTGAGGATGCCTTGGGGCCGGATTACGACCAGGAGGCCCGGCGCATAGCCCGGATTGAAACCGAGCCGCGCACCGTCCACCACCGGGACGGGACCACCTCCACCGCGTACCGTGGCTATGACGTGAAGTTCGTGCCCCGCAACATGACCTACAACCAGTGGATGTCCAGCATGGTCAGGTCAGCTAATCCCCGCGACGTGGCCTTTGCGCGGGAAGCCCTGGGGCCCACCCGCTTCAACCTGGTGGCTAACGGCAAGCTCAAAATGGAATCCCTCTACTATCAAGGGCGGCTTCGCACCATTAAGGAGCTAAAGGAGTTGATGCAGTGATTGTCTATCCCGAGTTGGGCTATGAGTCCTGGCTTTCCGAGGCAGAGGCGGACGCCTACTTTGCCACCCGTCTGAACGTCGATGAATGGGCCGCCACGACCTCGGACCTGAAGCTGAGAGCCCTGCAAACCGCCTTCCGCTCTCTTCGGGAGTTCTCTTTAGAGATTGTTTTTAATGCGGACGGGACTTTGGCTGAGACCTACTCCGATGAACAGGCGGCGGCCGTATTAAAGGCTCTCCAGGAAAGCCAGTGCGAGCAGGCCCTGCATGAACTGAAGCATGACCTGGAAAACCTGGCGGCCGACTCTGTGAGCCTGGGAGGGCTGCTGAGCGTCAAGCTCTCACCAGATGCCAAGCCGGAGCGGTACAGCTCCAGGGCAGTTGCCATGCTGCGGCCTTTGCTCAAGGCTAGGGCGGTTGCCAGGTATCGATGACTAGCCCGGCGAAAACTGAGGAATGGCGGGATGTGTGTCTAAAGTGTGCCCACCGGGACGGCTGCAAGCGGCCTTGTCGCCCCGTAGAGTTGCAACTAGCCCAAGGCAACCTGACCGTCTTTGAAAAGAGCTTCGCGGACGAGAAGGGCGAGCCCATGGCCATTCTCTTCCCCCGTTCCGCCCTATTGACTGAGTATGGGAAGACCCCCGAAAAGGTGGAGGCGGCTTTCAGCACCGAAAGCGACAGCCCATTTGCTGGCTTTGATCCTGGCCACAAACAAACAGGCATCTTCATTGACCGTTTCTTTCACCGCTTTACCTACGCGGACTTGGCGACCAAATACGATATGACCCCGGACAACGCCCGGAAGACTTACTACAATGCGAAAAACCGGGTGCGTCAGGTGGTGGAAGCCATGGACGGCGGGGGAGATACCCGTAACCTGGAGGCTTGGAAGAAGGCAGTTGAATTGCGGTCCGGGAGGTTTCCGAAAAATGTTAAGTGGTTTCTCCTCAATAAGCTGTTTGGGATGCGGCCCTCAGAAATTGCCAAGATGGAGGGAGTAGTTTCCTCTGGCGTTCGCTCCGCTATAGCACGCGTGGCTGACAGGCTCAGCGCTGGTGAAATGGGGCTTTGGGAGGTAACGACGGAAGAGGCCTCGGAGGCAAAGAGCCGCCTGGATATTAAGAGAGCCAAGGGGAGAAAAAACAGCAGACGCAAGGTGTCTCAAGGATAATATTTTATAATCACCAAAATTATTAATACTGCACAATCCCCCACCAAACTCTAACTATTAGTTTGTTCAATTCAAGTGAAGAGTATGTTTATTGCGCATGGGTGTTGAGAACTCAAGTGTTTTATTATCCTTATCATACACTACATTATAAGGAATTAATTTCTCAGCATATTCCGGGTCTTCATCATGTAAGGCAGTGTATTTTTGTTTTATTGAATCCAATAATCCATTATAAAATATAGACTCTAATCTGTCATCCTCATGCCCATCAAAGTAAAAAAATCCATTGAGTGATATAAGCAATCGAGTAATAGCCGGATACCACTTTTTATTAGAGTCTAGATTGTCATCAACATTCTTTTTCAGAAAAACTATCAGCCGCTTGGCGATTTCATTCTGTTGGCTAGATGGTGTTCCCGATTTTACGCCAAATATTTTCATCCATATATCGATCGCACAATGCCTCATGGGCCAATCAGGTATTTTCCACGAGGCTATCATCTGCAAATATTCAAAAGCACCTTGTGCGATTACCCCATAGATAGATGGATCTTCATGCAAGTCATAATTTTTTACATCAAAATCATATGATGGCATATTTTTTTGTCGGCATACTCTGTCTATCAGTTCTTTTATGCCTTCTCCAATATTTGAGATCACCTTATACTCTCTGGAGTCGTACAATTCTTTTTCGTCTAAGTCCTCTAGATTAGCAACCTGGGACAATACTATATGTGACAAGTGGTCAAGCGCTCCACGTATTGCAAATGGTTTTTGCCAGTAATCCTTGGAATTAAAATAAGAATCAAGGGAAACAGCTAAGCATTCACAATATTTTTTTATTTGCCATTGCTGTACACCGTTATCATTCCTATAATACCGCCATGCGGAAAGAGGTCCATGAAGCCCGTTTACAAAATCCCAATCGCCATAGACGGTTAACATAAAATGTTTAAATATACCTAGCCCAGAATACTTTTCTTCCCGTATTAAGATAGAATCCTCATTAACAAATGCTTGGTTTATCAACTCTTGGCTAAGCGAATAGCCCATTTTTCTCGTTGGGCGTTTCTTCAATGAATCAAAAATGGCGAAAGCGGTTTTGGGCGCTCTTGTAATAATGGCCTTGCAAAATAATTTGTCCGAAAATAAATCTAATAGAGTGTAACCTATTCGTATATCTATTGAAACGTCATATTCATCACCTTGTTTTTCGGCCTGCCTTGCCAAGTCAGGATTAAATTTTCCGCATTCATCAAACAACGGCTCAATACTTGGCCTGACCTCATTGGCCAACTCATTCAAAATCTCTTGGTTTCCTTTTGCAATCAAATCGTAGCAACCCTCAAAATATGATTGGGCGTTTTTTTTGTTGAAAATAGGAGTCTTTAACATCTTGGTAATAATAACTGTAGCATATAATACAAGTAAGACTGCAGATGATGCTTCCCAGAATATTGGATAACCAATTACCGGCAATGGTATATGGGGAACAAATGGCAATATGGCGGCGATAAAAACACTAATTATCGAAAAGGATACAATAACAATGAGTCGTTTTGTATTTATTCTCCAGGCCTTTAACCTGAAATTAATAATCGGCTTTATTAGTTGAATAAATGCAATTATAAGGGCCACGACCGCAACAAGCTGGCCAAGGGAAAAATATGAATTTATTTGCATAGTTGCACCGAACGGTTTTCCGCTGATAATACTTGCCCACAAACTATAGGTTTCCTGGTCCATAAGTTCTTCCTATATATAAAACATAATTGTTCTTACCGATATAATTTTGATTAGCTGCCAATGCTGCAGCTTTACTCTTAACACAAATCCGTCTTTAAATCCCTATCCCACTATTGTTTATAACAGGAACATTCATGCTTATGACCACCACATTATCCACAATATTTTTCATTAGTGCTATACGCTAAAGCAATCCTCACATGCTTGACCAGGCCTTTCCTGAGGTTAGCGCCACACACGCGGCAGTAATTATGACCTTGGCTTTTATAATCCTCACAATGCGAACACTGATTTTGTGTCATCATTATCCCTATACTTGTAAGAGCTATACGGCATGTTGGCAGGCCAAACTGCCAACATGCCACACAGCATTATATTTACAACTACTTCTTTGGTGGCGATTTCGCAGGAGGAGCTGGCTTTGGCGGTGGTGTAGGTTTCTTAGGTGGAGTCGGTACGGGAGGGTGAACATCGCCAATGTTAGTTGGCGGGACGCCACCCTTCACAGACCGTGCAGGCGGAGGGGGAGGTGGCGGCGGTGGTGAATTGGTCTTCTTACCCATTGTCACGCTCCTTTTCACGTTTTTCTCTACTCATGATCTCAACCCCCTCACGAATCAGGCGCGGCGGGGGCGGCGGGGGCGGCGGGGGCGGTTTGCTCTTTTTGCTTGGCTTTTTTTCCTTCGCCATTAAGTCCTCCTTCCAGACTAGACATGTTAACAATCTTGACTTGGAGAGGCACGCTTTCTTTCCTCTTGTTAAAGTCACCCAAAAAGGCCGTAACAAATGACAATAGTGTGCAAGCTGCTACGATTATAAGCCATTTATTGGTCTTGTGTAAAAAAAGAGAACGTCTGTCATTACATTCAGTGTTTTTTGATGCGCAATCAATAAAATAACTACAAAGATAATTTTCAAGATAACGTTCCGCTAGTTCTTTACCATCATCATATTCATCGTATGTTTCATTCAAAGTATTAAGGTACTCTTCGGTCTCCTGCGAGGAAGGCAAAAATTTATACGTATAGTCAAAATAGGAGCGAACGAAATAATAAGCACATATTATCAAGGAAACGCAGCCGACCCCCAGACTAATTGAATAAAATTTATAAGTGATATCTGATGGCTTCATTTCATAGGTTTGCAATAAATAAACAATGGCACCAGAAAGCGTTATTATTAATAATAACGGAATCTGGAGCCTGCCATTCAGCTTCTCCCGCATATCGATCTCATGAAAGTAAAATTCTTTATAAAGATCGTACAGCGGGTGGCTGTTGTTCACGCTATTCCCCCCAAAAGTTTATGGGTGATGCCCCTCCTTTTGCTTAGCCTATACAAATTAGTCGATTTTTTGCAAGCCTGTATCTTGACTACTCCAAATGGCCAGATAGCGATCCTCGTTTGTTGACTATTGCTGTTCGCTATGAGGGACGATAGAGGGACAAATGGCGTTTTTCAATGACCAAGGGGTTAGGCCTGATTGGCCTAACCCCTTGTTTTTATTTGGTGCGCCCGGCCTGATTCGAACAGGCGGCCTACGGATTCGTAGTCCGGCGCTCTATCCAGCTGAGCTACGGGCGCGTATGTGTGTGTCACCCACGGGCAACAGAAGCGGATTATAACAAAAACCTCCGCCTTCGCAAGCCATAATCGGCCCTTAGGCCAATTCCTCCGCCGCTTCCCGCATAAGACGGGCGATGGGCAGCCCCTTGGGGCACGCCGCCTGGGCCGGGGCGAAGTCCATGGCCAGCAGGCTTTGTGGCCCCTGGGGCAGGGCCTGGGCCAGGGTCTGGCGAGCCAAGTCACGGTCGCCGTGGCAGCGGGCGTACATGAGCCCGCGCATCACGTCGGCCACCGGCGCGGCGCCACTCAGGGCCTCTTCGCACAGCGAAGCGCACCCGGCGCAGTAGCAGCCCTCGGTGGCCTTGGCGTATTCCATCAGGGCCCGGCGGTCGGCGGCGCTCAGGGCGGTGCGGTCCAGGGAGGCCGCCGCGTTGGCCCGGAGGATGGTGACGTTGGCCATCTGGGAGCAGATGGCCGCGATGCGCTTGTCTTCCCATACGGCCAGCATCTTGGCCTGGTGGGTGGTGAAGCCCTTCTTGAGGAAGCGCCCGGCCAGTTGCACCTCGCCCTCGGTGTCGTCGGCCACCGGCCCGCCGCCCTGGGTCTTCATGGCCGTAAGCCCGATGCCCGCGTCATAGCAGGCCTGCACCGCCGCCTTCATGCTGTCGGTGTGCATGATGCGGTAGTTGTAGGTCATCATGATGCCGTCGATGTAGCCCAGGCGGGGAGCCGCGGCCAGGCAGCTCTCCATGTTGCGGTGGGTGGAAAAGCCGAACAGCTTGATCTTGCCCGCCTGCTTCATCTTGGCGGCCCAGGCCTTGATCTCCGGGCGGTCCACGTCGGAGATGTCGCTGATGGCGTGCACGAAGAACAGGTCCACGTAGGAAGTGTTGAGGCGCTGGAGGGACTCATTCAGCTCACGCTCCAGGTCCTCGGGAGTGCGCTTGTGGGCCTTGGTGACCAGAAAGATGCGGCCACGCTCCTTGGGGTAGCGCTCCAAAAACTTGCCGACGCCGGTCTCGCTGCGACCGCCGGTGTAGCTGTAGGCGGTGTCCCAGTAGTCCACCCCCAGCTTGAGGGCCTGGTGCAGCACCATCTGGTTGCTCACGATGTCGAAGATGCCCCCCAGGGACAGGGTGGAGACCACCACTCCGGTCTTGCCGAAAGGCCGGCGGGGCACCATGATCTCCCCGGCCGCCTGGGCCGGGGCCGCGCCCGCGCCCACCAGCAGGGACACCGCCCCCGCCGCGCTTACGGTTTTGATGAATTCCCGGCGGCTGCTACCGGTCTTTGTCTTGGCCATGTCGCTAAACCTCCCTTGGGTTCTCCCAAGTCAACCGCCGTCTTGGCGGCGTTTTATACTAGTTAACTAAAAATTATAGCAGGCGATTCGGCGGCCATGCGGACGGAACAAGAGAACAATTGTGCGACGTTTTCAGTCGCTAGCCTGGCCCGGCCCCTTTGAGCAGCAGGGAGTGGGAGCGCTCGCGGGTGGCGTTTTCCGCACTCACCCGGATGGCCCGCTTGCCGCTCACCGGGCATTCGTGCTGGCAGATGCCGCAACCGGTGCAGCGGGCCGGGTCCACGTAGGGCCGCTGCAAGCGCACCGCCACGCTGAGCGGAGCGCCTGGGGCGGGGGTGCGCCAGTCGGCTCCGGGGGTCAGGCCCAGGCTGTGCGCGCCGTTGGCCGCGATGCGCGCCCTGGCCCCGCCCGCTTGCAGGTAATAGTCGCCGCTGGCTAGGGCGGCGGGCCTGAGCGCCTTGCCGCTCACCGCCAGCTCGTTGCCCGTGGCCGGTCCGGCAATGAGGCCGCCCAGCACCGTCTCCCAGGCCACCCTGGTGAAGATGGCCTTGGGGCTCACCGGGCAGTTTTCCTGGCACACGATGCAGGGCCGGTCCATGGCCCAGGGCAGGCAGCGGCCCCGGTCCAGGAAGGCGCTGCCCAGGCGGATGGGCCCCTGGGCCGCGTACTTTCCCTTGCCCAGCTTTTCGTCCAGGCTGATGGGCCGGATGGCCGCGCTGGGGCAGACGTGGGAGCAGGCGGTGCAGCGGGGCTGGCACCCGCTGGTGCCTATGGTGTTGTTCAAGACCGGGGTCCACAAGGCCTCCAGGCCGAAGGATGGCCCGACGGGTTGCAGAACCCCGGTGGGGCACACCCGCATGCATTGGCCGCAGCGCAGGCAGCGGCGCAAAAACTCGCTTTCGGGCAGGGAGCCGGGCGGGCGGACCAGAGCCGGGTTCCAGTTAGTACCCAGCACCCCGCTCAGGGTCAGGATGGGCGGAGCGGCCAGGCCCAGACCCAGCCCGGCCAGCACCCGGCGGCGGCTCAGGTCCGGGGCGGCCTCGCCCCCGGCCGAGAGCTTGGCGGCGAAGGCGATGTCGTTCTCCGGGCAACCGTCCAGGCAGTTCAGACACAGCACGCACTCGGCCGGGCGCAGACGCCCCGCCGGGCGGGCCGCGCCGGAGCAGGCCCCGTCGCAGCCCAGGCAGGCGCTACAGCGGGCTTCAACCTTGCCCACCCGCCAGATAGCGTGGCGGCCCACCAGGCCCAGCAGGGCCCCAGTGGGGCACACGTAGCGGCAAAAGAAGCGGGGCCGCCACAGGTTGAGCAGCAGGGCGGCCAAGAACACCGCCGCAATGAGCCCTGCCCCCTGGTAGAAGCGCGGCTCGGGCCAGGCCACCCTTGCCGGGGCGTCGGCCAGGGGCAGCAGCACCAGGTTCACCGAGCGGCTCACCAGGGGGATGGGGTCCAGCAGCCCGGCCAGGAGCCAGGCACCACCATGAGGGGCCAGCAGGCTCCAGGCCAGCCAGGCGACCAGCACCAGGCCCACGGCCAGGGCGTAGGCGCGCCCACCCTGCCCTTTGCGGGTGGCAAGTAAAACCAGACCCAGCACCAGGGCCCCGGCCAGGGAGGCGGCCACCTGGCCCAGGGCCAAACGGGCTGCCAGGTCGCTCATGGCCGCGCCCAGGAAAAAGGCCAACAGGAAATACTTGATCTGCTGGGCAGGGTGGGGGGCGTTGCGCTGCACCCGCTCCTTGAGGGGCTTACTACGCGCCCCCAGCCAGCCCACGAACTGGTGCATGGCCCCAAAGGGGCAGACCCAGCCGCAGAAGAAGCGCCCCACCACCAGGGTCAGGGCCAGGACCGCCGCGCCCCACCACAGGCCCGCATAGAGCGAACCGGAGGCCAGCAGGCTGGTGAGCCCGGTGAGAGGGTCCAGCTCCAGGAACCAGTTCACCGGCCAGCCCCTCATTTGCCACAAGCGCTCTCCCACCGTGGCCACCACACAGAACCACAGGAACAAGGCCAGGAAGAAGCCTTGGCTTATGCGCCTTGCGGTCACGATGCGCATCAGCCCAGCTCCACCTTGGTGGGGTTGAGCGACTCATAGTCCGTGGTGCCCGCCCCGGCCTGGGCGGCCAGGCCCAGCCAGGGCACCTGGGCGGGTTTGAGGCCCAGCAGGCCCACGGCCACCGAATCCACGGCCACCTGGTCGGTGCCCAGGATCAGGGTGTCGGTGGGCTTCAGGTCCTCCAGGGAGCCGCCGGTGGGTCCGTTGTGGGCCAGAGTGGTCACCCCGTCGGCGATGACCAGGCTGGGGGCCACCATGCGCCCCAGCTCGCTGATGATGCCGTTGATGTCCTGGTGGAACACGTTGCGCCGGCCTCCCAGCAGGCCGTACCAGTTTTTCATGGTCACCGAGGCCTGGCTGCGGTGGTGGTCCTTCACCGGGGCCAGGCCGATGAGCCGGTCAGCCCCGGCCAGGGGGCCGTACAGGAGCGGCCAGTCCTTGATGAGCCTGCCGCCGGGCAGGGTGTAGGGCCTGAAGGCCCCTGGATGGGGCAGAACCACCTCGGCCCCGGCGGCGCGGCCGGCCGGGCCGATGCCCGACAGCTCGAAGCAGGAGGCCGGGTCGTTGATGGGGTTGTCGGTGACCACCACCTTGACGGCCCCGGCCTTGAGGCACAGGCGCACCAGCTCGGCCACCAGTTCGGGGTTGGAGGTGGCCCCCAGCGCCGGGGGGGTGGCAAAGGCCGCGTTGACCTTGATCACCACCTTGTGCCCTGCCCCCACGAAGGCCCCAATGCCCCCCAGGGCCTCCAAACCGGCCCTGAGGGCCGGCACCCGGTGGCTGCTCTTGACCACCGCCAGGCGCCTCTCAGTGCCCTTCACGGCAAAGGAGGGCAGCTTCACGCCCTCGGCCTGGCCGATGCCCGCACTCGGCCCTTGGCTGTCGTGGGCCCACCAACTCAAAGCCAGGGTGGCGGCCATGCCCAGGCCCGCCTTGCCCGCGCGCAAAAGGAAGCGGCGGCGCTCCATGTCAAGGTCGCGGCTCATGGCTGGGCCTTTTCCAGGGCCTGGCGCAAGCGCGTGGCCAGGGCTTCGGTGGCGGCGCGGTCTTCGGCCCCGCGCACCCCGGCCAGGTAAGGCCCTTGGGCCCAGAACAGCTCCCAGGCTCCGAAGACCTCCACCAGGTTCGCGCCGGGCAGAACGGCCGGAACGGGCTGAGGAGTGCCGCCGTTGTCCTTGAGGAAAGCGGCGTAGGCCGCAACCTGCTTTTGGGCCGTGGCCGGGTCGGCCCGGCGGGCCAGAAAGGCCATCAGTTCCCCGCCGCCCTGGGGATAGGTGGCGATGAAAATCTCATTGAGCCCGGCCATGCCGAAGGCATCCTTGGCCAACAGCACCACCGAGCCCGCCTTCATGCCCTGGGCCGGGAACAGCCAGGCCTCGCCGGGCGCGGCGCTGGGCGCGGCGGGCAGCTTGGCCAGGATGGCCTGGGCCGCCTGGGTGAGGCCCTGCCTTAGGCCCGGTTCGGGCAGGGAGGCCACCGCCTCCAGGTAATAAGGCCCCTGAGCCAGGTACAGGGCATTGCTGGTGGTGTAGGCGTTGGGGGTGAGCTGCGAGGGTTGGGCTCCGGCGCGGCGCTGGTTGCTGAACACGCTGTAGGCGGCGCGGGGGTCCTTCATGCGGTAGAGCATCAGCTCCAGCCAGGCGGCCGGGCGGCCGGCCAGGGCGTAGCGCCGGGCCGCCATGCTCTCAAAGCCGGCGGCCAGGTAAAGCTCGGCCTTGCCGTCGATCTTGTCGGAGAGGGTGGCCGGGGTGAAGCCCTCGCCCGGCCCCAGGGGCGTCAGGCCCGGCACGGCGAGATCGGCCAGCATGCCCGCCCCTCCCCCTGCCGCGCCGCCCCAGCCCCAGGAGGCGGGGTCGTAGCGGCCCTGCTGCCAAAACACCACGGCGATCACCAGGGCCAATAGCCCCAGGATCGCCATGCTCAGCAGGCGTTGGGTACGGCTGGGTTGGGACCGGCTCAGCTCCATGGGCCAAACAGCTCCCGCGCTCTAAGCTCCGCTAAGGTTAGGAATCGCCACCCGCCATTTATGCGCCGCCGCTTTTGCGGGGCCGGCGGCTGCGGCTGCGGCTGGCGGGCTTGTCGCCGGAACGGGGCCGCCCACCGCCTCCCCTGCCCCCACCGCCACCGCCGCCGCCACGCCCGCCGCCACCGCGCTCATCGCGCCGGGGACGGTAGGGCCGCCGGTAGGCCGGAGTGTCGTCGGGCAGGAACATCTCCTCGTCGGCGAAGACCACCGGGATCTTGGCGTCCAGGTACTCCTCCACGTAGGGCAAATGGGTGGCGTACTCGTCGCAGCACAGGGTGATGGCCTTGCCCACCGCTCCGGCCCGGGCCGTGCGGCCGATGCGGTGCACGTAGTCCTCGGGGTCGGCGGGCACGTCGAAGTTGATCACGTGGCTCACATCGTCGATGTGCAGGCCGCGCGCGGCCACGTTGGTGGCCACCAGGATCTTGAGGTCGCCCTTCTTGAACTGCTCCATGAGCTTCATGCGCTTGGGCTGGGTCAGGTCGCCGCTGATGCCCTCGGCGGGCAGGCCGTGGGCCTGAAGCTTGAAGGTGAGCATGTCCACCACACGCTTGGTGTTGGTGAAGATCATCACCCTGGTCCAGTCCTCTTTCTTGAGCAGGCCCAGGAGCAGGTTGAGCTTCTCGGTGGCCGAGCAGTGGTACATCTCCTGGGTCACCTGGGCCACGGTCTTGGTGTCGGGGACCACCGACACCCTGGTGGGCAGGTTCATGAACTCGTAGGTGATCTCCGAAACCTTCCAGCCCAGGGTGGCCGAGAACAGCATGCTCTGGCGCTCCTGGTACCGGGGCAGGCGCCGGAGCACCCAGCGCAGGTCGTCCACGAAGCCCATGTCGAACAGGCGGTCCGCCTCGTCGATGACCAGGTACTTGACCCCCCGGGGGTCGAAGATGCGCTGCTTCATGTAGTCGATGAGCCGCCCCGGAGTGGCCGCCACCAAATCCACGCCGTCCTTGAGGGCCTCGGCCTGCTTGCGGTAGTCCACTCCTCCGAACACGGCCAGCATCTTCAGATCCATGTGCCGCCCGATGTCCTTGGCGTCCTGGAGGATTTGCATGGCCAACTCGCGGGTGGGGCTGATGATCAGCACCGAGGGGCCTTCGCCGGGCCGCCGGTCCTTTTGACGGGCCAGATGGGCGAAGATGGGGACCAGGAAGGCCGCGGTCTTGCCGGTGCCGGTCTGGGCCTCGCCGGCAACGTCCTGACCCGCCAGGCCCAAGGGGATGGCCTTCTCCTGGATCAGGGTGCAGCGCTCATATCCCGAATCATGCAGGCCGTTGAGAAGCTCGGGGGGCAGGTCGAAGTCGGCGAAGGGCACGCCCACGGGCGCTTCGGGAGTGCGCTCGGGCTGGGCCTGCAACTCGGGATTTTCTTCTTTACTCATTCTTTAGGGGTGTTCCTTTGATTGGTTGGAGAACTTTTTACGCGGGCGTAATCCTTGTCCCGGATGTCTATCCAGGTGCGGCAGCCTTCTTTTTTGCAGTCCACGGCTTCGGAAAAGAAGACCATCTTGCCGTCAAGGAAGTAAACCCAGTGAGGGCTGGCCTGGGCATTGGTCCAGCCCACTTCGCTGACCCCCAGGGTGAATATGCCGGTGAGAGCCCTCGCCGCAGCCGAACTGGGGCAGGCGGGTATCTCGGGCACCAGTTCGTATTCCAGGACCAGGTAATCCCGCTGGTGACCCGGAAAGCGCACCCGTTTGATGTGCTCCGGTTCGCCCAGCTGGGCGGCGACTTGCTCGGGGGTCATGCCCGGTTGAATTTTGCCCACTTCATCGCTGGCGTAGTGCGCGCATCCGCCGGCCAACGCCAGGACCGCAATAATCAGCCAATGTATCAGGCGCATCGTCTTAATCCCACTCATAAACGTCGGCTTCCCATGCGGGCGGCCCGCACCGCCACCAACTCGGCGATGATGCTTATGGCGATCTCCTCCGGGGTTTCGGCCCCGATGGCCAGCCCGATGGGTGAATGCACTTGCTCCAGTTGCCCGGTGGTGAAGCCTTCCTCACTCAGGGCCTTGTAGATCATGGCCCGTTTGCGCTTGGAGCCGATCATGCCCACATAGGCGGCGTCTTGCCTGAGCGCCTGGGCCAGGACCTCCTTGTCGTAGAGGTGGCCCCGGGTGACGATCACGATGTAGGCCTCCGGGCCCAGGCTCTCGCCCGCCAGGACCGTTTCCAGGGGGCGATTCCAAATCTCCCGGGCCTGGGGAAAGCGCAGGCGGTTGGCCCACTCGGGCCGGTCGTCGGCCACCACCAGGCCGAAGCCCGCCATGGCCGCCAGGGGAGCCAGCTTCTGGCTCACATGCCCCCCGCCGAAGATGTAGACCACCGGCTGGGTGGCGATGGGCTCCAGAAGCAGGGGGGCGGGCAGGGAGGCGGCCCCGGGGCCTTCCCACAGGCGCTGCATGCTGCGCCCGGCGGCAGCCAGCTCCCGCCCCAGGGCGGCCAGTAGGCCGTCGGCCAGGGGCAAGGAGCCCAGGGCGGGCTGTCCGGAGCGCAGCAGAAGTTTGCGGCCGGAGACCTTGGGCTCGCCCCCGTCGACCATCAGGGTGGCCAACAGGGCCCGGCCGCCATCGCCCGCGGCCTGTGCCGCGGCCTGGTACAGGGCCAGGGTTTCCGGGTCGTCGGCCGAGATCGGGTCCAGGAAGACGTCCAGGTCGCCGCCGCAGATCATCTCGGTGTCGGCCACGTCGGCGCCCATGAGGCGGTAGTGCATCAGCTCGGAGCGTCCCCGCTCCAGGGCCGCGCCCGCCTGCTCAATGACCTGGGCCTCGAAGTTGCCTCCACCGATGGTGCCCCAGAACTCACCGCCTTGGCGCACGAAAAAGCGGCTGCCCGCCGAACGCGGGGCAGAGCCTTTTTGTCCGATTATGGTGGCCAGACACAGGCTGTTGCCCTGGGCCAGTTCTTGGCTGACTGTTGCCAGAAATTCACGCATAGCTGTTTTTCACAACGGGCCCGCCCGAGGGCGGCCCGGAAGTAGTTAATATAACTATATACCATCCAGCGGAATTTTACCCGGCCAAGGGAGGCGGCATGGTCTCCTAGCCGGTGGGCGCGTCCGCGGGGGATCTGGCCACCAGCACCGAGCAGGGAGCCTTGCGGACCATTTTTTGGGCCGTGGAGCCGAACACCGTCTCGGCCAGCCCGCTCACCCCGGTGCTGCCCATGACCAATAGGTCGGCCTGCTCTTCCTTGGCCAGGCGGGTAAGCTCCCGGGAGGGGTCGCCCTCTAACAGGCGGGTCTCCAGATTCACCAAGGGGGCGGCTTGCCTGCGGCGCTCGTCCAGCGCCTTTTGGCAGGACTCTTGAAGGCCCTGGCGCAGGGCCAGGGTGGTCTGGTTGACCACGAACTCGTCCAGCAGGGGGTTGGGGGTGACCAAGGGGGGGAGCACGTGCACCAGCATCAGCCGGGCCTGGTGCTGATGGGCCAGGGAGGTGGCCTGTCGCAAGGCCTCCTCGGCTCCGGGGGAAAAGTCGGTGGCGGCTATGATGCTTTTAAAGCGCATGACAAACCCATCCTAAGGTGTGGAGGGGGCGCTGGTAAGCAGGAACTTGATGTCGTCGTCGGAGAAGTAGATACCACCGCCCATGAAGAATGAGGTATTGCCGTCGTCGCTGGCGATGTCGTCCACGCCCGCGGAAATATAGAAGGAGTTCCAGAAATCGTAGCTGGCCGCGAAACGCACCCTGGGGTTGGTGTCCTTGCGCCACTCGTAGGCCTCCAGGGTCAGCTTGAGCTTGTCGTTAAACAGGTAGTAGTCCGCGCCCAGGCCGCCGGTGGAGGAGAAGATGCCCGCCCGGAGGGTAAGGTCCCAGAAGCGCTTGCCGAACTGCACGTTGAAGGTCAGATCGTCGCGGTTGTAGGTGACGCTGTTGGTCTGGGTCTTGGTGACCACCCCGTCCACGTCCACCGTCTTGTAGGTCTGGGTCTCGGCGCGCTTGCCCCTGGGGTCGTCCACCACGCCGATGAGGAAGAACTTGTCCGCCTTGGGCTGTAGCCTGAGGTTAAGCTCGCTGCGGAGCGACTCCTCCTTGAACACGTACTCGCCCCGGTACTCCACGAACACCTTCCAGGCGTCGGCCCGGGCCAGGTAATCGTTTATGCCGGTGAGGGCCTCGTCAATCTTGGTCACCGTGGTGTCGTCGTTGACCAGCTTGCCGATGCTTCCCTCGCCCTTTTCGATCTTCTTGCTGACTTCCTTGAGCGAGGCCAGGGTGGAGTTGAGGTCGTCGATGGTCTGCTTGTTGTTCACCAGCTGGCCTATGGTGCCCTCGCCCTTGTCAACCTTGGTCATCACCGAGTTCAACGAGGCGATGGTCTTTTGCATCTGCACGCTGGCGATCTGGAAATTCTTGATGGTTTCGCTCAGCGCCTTTTTGTTGTCGCTGGAGAGCTCGCTGAGGTCGCCGGTGAAGCGGTCCATGTTGGACACGATGCGGTTCAGGCGCGCCTCGTTGGTGGAGACCACCGTCTTGAGGCTGCCGGTCAGCTCGCGCAGGTTGGCCAGGGCCTCGCTGATGTTGCGGGTGGACTCGGGAGAAGCGATGGAAACCTTGAGGGATTCGGTGATCTGGCGGATGTTGTCGGCCACCTCGCCCACCCGGGCCATCACCTGATCCAGGTCGGTGGGCACGCTGGCCCTGGTGATCTGCTGGCCGTCTTTTAGCTTGGGGGCGTTGGGGGTTCCAGGCTCCATGGCCACGTACTTGTCGCCCAGCACCCCTCGGGTGCGGATGAGGGCGTTGACGTCCTGGGCCAGGGGGACGTCCTTGGAGATCATCATGGTCACCCTGGCCTTGCCGTTGTCCAGGGCGATCTTCTCCACCTGACCGATCTGGATGCCGGCCATCTCCACCGGGGCCATCTTCTTCAGGCCCGTGGCCTGGTCGAACACCGCGTAGACCTCGTAGCCCTCGGGCCCGCCGATCTTGAAAGATCCCAGACGAATGGTCATGTAAGCCAAAACGGCCAGCCCCACCAACACGAAAATGCCGACTTTGGCTTCTGTGGAAACTCCGGACATGATGCCTCCGGTGAATGCGGCTCCTAGTATATAACGTATCCGGACCTGATGGCCGGTTTATATAACGTCTATAGGTCCTTCGGGCCGCCCGTGGATAAACTGCTGCACCACCTCGTCGGAACTGTCGCGTATCTGGTCCGGGGTGCCTTGCGCAATGATTTTACCATGATAGAGCATGGCGATATTCTGGCCCACCTGATAGGCCCCCTCGATGTCGTGGCTGATGACCACCGAGGTGACCCCCAGCTTCTCCTGGGTGTCGGCGATGAGCCGGTTGATGGCCGCCGACAGCGGCGGGTCCAGGCCGGTGGTGGGCTCGTCGTAGAGGATTATCTCCGGCTCCAGGGCTATGGCCCGGGCCAGGCCCACCCTTTTGCGCATGCCGCCGGACAGTTCGCTGGGCATCTTGTGCTCCACCCCCGGCAGGCCCACCATGGCCAGCTTTTCCGAAACCACCTCGCGCACCTGCTTTTCCTTCAGGTTGGTGTGCTCCCGGAGGGGGAAGGCCACATTGTCCATCACGGTCATGGAGTCGAACAGGGCCGCTTCCTGGAAGAGCATGCCGAAGCGCCGCCGCACCTGATTGAGCTGGTGGTCGCTCATGCGCACGATGTCGCCGCCGCCCACCATGACCTGGCCCTGGTCCGGCTTGATCAGGCCGATCATGTGCTTGAGCATCACGCTCTTGCCGCCGCCGGAGCGGCCGATGATCACCGTGGTCTGGCCTTTGGGAATGCCCAGGTTCAGGCCTTTGAGCACCTGCTGGGCCCCGAAGGCCTTGTAGATGTCGATCAACTCGATTATGTTTCTGTTTTCGCTCATGATCTCCTAGAACATAATCGCGGTGAGCACGTAGTCCGAGGCCAGGATCAGCACACTGCCCAAAACCACCGCGCGGGTGGTGGCCCGGCCCACGCCTTCGGCGCCGCCGGAGGTGTAAAAGCCCTTGTAGCATCCCACCAGGGAGAGGATCAGGCCGAAAAAGGCCGCCTTCACCAGGCCCATGGAGATGTCGGAAAAATCCATGTATTCGATTATCTTGGAGATGAAGATGCCGTGGTTGATGCCCAAGAGGCCAACCCCCACCACATAGGCCCCCACGATTCCCACGAAGTCGGCGATGACCGTGAGCACCGGCAGCATGGCCACCGAGGCCAGGATGCGTGGAACCACCAGGTATTGCACCGGGTTGACCGCCATGACGTACAGGGCGTCCACCTGCTCGGTGACTCGCATGGTCCCCAACTCGGCGGCCATGGCGCTGCCCGCCCGGCCGGTGACCATCAGGGAGGTGAGCACCGGGCCCAGCTCGCGGGTGAGGGCCAGGGCCACGGTGGAGCCCACCAGGCTCTCGGCCCCGAACAGGGAGAATCCGTGGTAGCTCTGCAGGGCGAAAACCCCGCCGGTGAAAGCCCCGGTGAGTATGGTGACGCCCAGGGAGCCGATGCCCACGAACTCCATTTGCTTCATGATCTGGCTGAAGCGAAACGGCGGGCGCAACAGCCACAACACCGACTGAATGAAAAGCAGGAGCAATTCGCCGGCTTCGTCCAGCCAGCGAAGGAATTTTCCTCCCACATATTCCATCGGGCGCATAAAGCCCATGGCAGCTTCTTCTCCGCGGCGGCACCGGGGATTGTGCCGATAAGGGTTCAACGTTTCCCACTATATGGCCCCCTTGACATGCCGTCAAGAAACGATGGCGTAACAACTGCATTCCCGCTCCGGCGCCCCCTTGACGTTGGCCCACCCGCTTGATAGTGTTGCAGCGTGGGCCGGGGGGTGCCTCCAAGGAGGCTGAGAGCGACGCCAAGGCGGCGCGACCCCTAGAACCTGATCCGGTTAATTCCGGCGTAGGGAACGGCTCGCCCGTTTAAGGAGCTTTTTTTAGCACCCTGACCGAGCGGGGCCGCCGACTACGGCGGCCCTTCACTATTTTTATGGGAGGTTCCCGCAGATGACCCCAGCAAGGGTCTTGATCATAGCCGGTTCCGACAGCGGGGGCGGGGCCGGCATCCAAGCCGATCTGAAGGCGGCAGCGGCCCTGGGGGCCCACGCCATGACCGTCATCACCGCCCTGACCGCCCAAAACACCCGCGAGGTGCGCGGGGTGCACCCGGTGCCCCTGGACTTCGTGGAGCAACAGTTCGCCGCCGTGGCCGAGGACATCGGCCTGGACGCGGTGAAGACCGGCATGCTGCACTCGGCCAAGCTGGTGGAGTTGGTGGCCGGGCTCTTGGCCCTGGTCAAGGTTCCGGTGGTGGTGGACCCGGTGATGGTGGCCAAGGGCGGAAGCCGCCTGCTGGACCCCGAGGCGGTGGAAGCGGTGAAAACCCAGCTCCTGCCACGGGCCTCCCTGGTCACCCCCAACCTGGACGAGGCGGAGGCCCTCTTGGGGCGTCCGGTCCGGGACAGGGCGGCCATGGAAGCGGCGGCGGTGGAACTGG
The DNA here is from genome assembly GCA_018902755.1 of Pseudomonadota bacterium. Lineage (GTDB taxonomy): Bacteria > Desulfobacterota > Desulfarculia > Desulfarculales > Desulfarculaceae > Desulfoferula. The sequence continues at coordinate 109,511 of JAHIQI010000050.1, forward strand.
TCTCGTTGGGGGCGGGCGCGGCCCTGATTAAGGGCGGGCATCTCACCGGCCAACCGGGGGACCTGCTCTTCGACGGCAAGCGGAACTATTTTTTCAGCGCCCCGCGCATCGACACCCCCCACACCCACGGCACCGGCTGCACCCTGGCCTCGGCCATCGCCTCGCTCCTGGCCCAGGGCTGGGACCTGGCCCCTGCGGTGGAGCGCGCCCGCCTGCTGGTGCGCCGGGCCATCACCGGGGGGCTGGTATTGGGCCATGGCCACGGCCCGGTGAACGCCCTGGCCGACCTGGGGCCGCGCCTGGAGCTGGGCCCCTGCCTGGCGGAGATGGATGCGGCCATCGAGCGCATGGAGGGGGTGCCCGGCCTGGGGGACATGATCCCCGAGGTGCGCGGCCAGCTGGGCTACGCCCTGCCCGGGGCCGCATCGGCGGCCGAAGTGTTGGCCGTGGCCGGGCGCATCACCAACATCGGCCCCATGCTCAAGGCCGCCGGCCCGGTGCGCCCAGGCGCCAGCAGCCACGTGGCCAAGATCGTCCTGGCGGCCATGTCCGCCGACCCCAGCATGCGCGCGGCCATGGCCTGCCGTTTCGACCAGGCCCTGGTCGAGCGGGCCAAGGACCTGGGCTGGGCCGTGGGCGAATTCTCAAGGGCCAACGAGCCCCCCGAGGTGAAGCAGCGGGAAGGCTCTTCCCTGGAGTGGGGCACCAGCAACGTTATAGAGCGCCTGGGCATGGTGCCCGAGGTGATATTCGATCGCGGCGAGTCCGGCAAGGAGCCGGTGCTCAGGCTTTTGGCCCGTAATCCGGGCGCAATCGTGGATCGGCTGCTACTTTTGGCCGGCCAGGGAGCATAATCATGAGCGAAACGCAACTGCAAGCGGCCCGGGCAGGCAAGATCACCCCGGCCATGGAACAAGTCGCCGCCAAGGAAGGCCAGGGCGCGGAGCAGATCCGCGAACTGGTGGCCCAGGGCAAGATAGCCATCCCCTTCAACCCCGGCCACTCCCGCCTGGAGCCCTGCGGGGTGGGCCAGGGCCTGTCGGTCAAGGTCAACGCCAACCTGGGCTCCAGCCCGGACCGCTGCGACCCGGCCGAGGAGGCCGAGAAGCTCTCCGCCGCCCTGGAGGCCGGGGCCGACGCGGTGATGGACCTTTCCACCGGCGGGGACCTCACCGCCATGCGCCGCCAGGTGCTGGACCTGAGTCCGGTGCCGGTGGGCACGGTGCCCATCTACCAGGCCGCGGTGGAAGTGACCGGCGAGGGTCGAGGCATCATCGACATCACCGCTGAGGACCTTTTCCGGGTCATAGAGCAGCAGGCCCAAGAGGGCGTGGACTTCATGACCGTGCACTGCGGGGTCACCCGCGCGGCGGTGGACCACCTGCGCTCCGAGGGGCGCATCACCGACGTGGTGAGCCGGGGCGGCTCCTTCCTGACCTGCTGGATGCTGGCCAATGAGAAGGAAAACCCCCTGTACGAACAGTATGACCGGCTGCTGGACATCTGCGTTAAACACGACGTGACCCTGTCCCTGGGCGACGGCCTTCGGCCCGGCTGCCTGGCCGACGCCACCGACCGGGCCCAGGTCAGCGAGCTGATCACCCTGGGCGCCCTGACCCAGAGGGCCTGGGACGCGGGGGTGCAGGTGATGATCGAGGGGCCGGGCCACGTGCCCCTGGACCAGGTGCAGGCCAACGTGGTTTTGCAAAAGCGCCTGTGCCACGGCGCGCCCTTCTACGTGCTGGGCCCCCTGGTCACCGACATCGCCGCCGGGCACGACCACGTGGCCTGCGCCATCGGCGGTGCCTTGGCCGCCTGGGCCGGAGCCGACTTCCTGTGCTACGTGACCCCCAGCGAACATCTGGCCCTACCTGGCCCCAATGATGTATATGAAGGAGTTATAACCACGCGCATCGCGGCCCACGCGGCTGACATCGCCAGGGGCAATCAGGCGGCCATCGCCCGGGACCGGGCCATGGCCCAGGCCCGCAAGGCCATGGACTGGAACGCCATGTTCGAACTGTGCCTGGACCCCAAGACCGCCAAGGCCATGCGCGCGGGCAGCCCTCCGGGCGAAGAGGAGGTCTGCACCATGTGCGGCAAGTACTGCGCCATGAAGCTGGTGAACGAGCACCTGCACGGAAAGGAATAAGCCATGGGTCTGGTGATCTTCAGTGACCTGGACGGAACCCTGCTGGATCACCACACCTATTCCTATCAGCCCGCCCTGCCCGCCCTGGGGGAGCTGAAGCGCCGGGGCATCCCCCTGGTGCTGTGCTCCTCCAAGACCAGGGCCGAGATGATCCCCCTGCACGCCGAGTTGGGCCTGGACGCGCCCATCATTACCGAGAACGGCGGCGGGGTCTTCGCCCCGCAAGACAACACCGTGGCCAAGGGCGACGCCTGGCGCGACGCGGGCGAGGGATGGCGGGTGCTGGAGATCGGCCTGCCCATCGACGAGCTGCGCCAGCGCATGGAGGGCTTCAAGGACGAGCTGGGCCTCAAGGGCTTCTCCGACCTGAGCAACCACGAGGTGGCCAAGCTCACCGGCCTGAGCAAGGAGCAGGCGGCCAGGGCCCGTGAGCGGGAATTCAACGAGCCCCTGCTGCCCCCGGACGACAATGAGGCGGGCAAGGCCCTCACCGAGGCGGCCGAGGAGGCGGGCCTGCAACTCACCCAGGGAGGCCGCTTCTGGCACCTGCTGGGCGGGGGCGACAAGGGCAAGGCGGTGCGCCTGCTCTCGGTGCTCTACGCCAAGCACGACCCCGAGCTGGTCACCATGGCCCTGGGCGACGCGCCCAACGACCTGAGCATGCTGGAAGCGGTGGAGCGTCCGGTGCTGGTGGCCCAGCCCGGTGGCGGCCACGCCGAAGTGGCGCTGGAGGGCCTGATCCGAGAGCCCCTGGCCGGGCCGGCGGGATTCAACCACGCGGTGCTGGCCGCCCTGGAAGAGCTTCGTTGACCAACCCCGAGGCATCCACCGCCGGACAAGTGCTGGGCCTGCTCCTACAGGGCAACGGCGAGCGCTCCGGCCAGGACATGGCCCAGCGCCTGGGCATCAGCCGGGCGGCGGTGGCCAAGGTAATCTCCGCGCTGCGCTCCCAGGGCCTGGAGATAGAGGCCGCGCCGAGGCGGGGCTACCGCCTGGTCAGCGAGCCGCCCCTGCTTTTGCCGGCCATGGTGGAGGCCCGCCTGAAACCAGGCTCCCTGGGTCTGCCGCTGGTCCACTTCCCGGAGATAGACTCCACCAACCTGGAGGCCCGCCGCCGGGCCGAGGCCGGTGCGCCCCACGGGACCTGCCTGGTGGCCGAGCACCAGAGCGCGGGCCGGGGCCGCCTGGACCGCCGCTGGCAGGCCCCCAAGGGAAGCGCCCTGCTGTTTTCCATCATCCTGCGCCCGGTGCTGGGCCTACGGCGGGTGTTCGCCCTGAACAACCTCATCTCCCTGGCCGTATGCCGGGCCCTGGAAAAGCACGGCGGGGTGGAAGCGGCCATCAAGTGGCCCAACGACGTGTACCTGGAGGGCAAGAAGCTGGCCGGGGTGCTCACCGAGTTCACCAGCCGGGCCGAAGCGGTGGAATACGCCGTGGTGGGGGTGGGGCTCAACGTGAACCAGGAGCTGGACTGGCTGGCCGGGCTGGACCAGCCTGCCATGAGCCTGATGGCCGCCACGGGACACGCCTGGAACCGGGCCACCCTTTTGTCCCAGATTCTGGAAGAGATGACCGCCCTGCATGACCACTTCATGGCCGGGGGCGGCGACGAGCTGGCCCAGGAATACGCCCAGCGCTCGCTGATCCTGGGCCTGGAGGTCACGGTGCGCGAGGGCCAGGCGGTGCGCCGGGGCAAGGCGGTGGGCTTCGCGCCGGAAGGGGCCCTGCTCCTGGAAGAAGACGGCAAGATCAACCCCATTCACCACGGCGACGTGAGCCTGTTGGACTGGGAGGTCCTGGCCTAGAATCAAGGCCTCTCCCCCCGGTCCAGGCGCCTAATCACCCTTGCCAACCCCGGCCTCGGCTGGTAGATTGTCAACCGCTTATCAAACGAGGTTGACAATCATGCTTCCTGATTTTTCCACAGACATAAGTAAAGCTATTCAAGATGTTATGGACGGCGGCCCTTTGGCGCCCGAAACCGCCGCCGCCTGGCTGGAGGTGGGCGACCTGGCCGAGGTGAGCCAACTTTTGGCCGCGGCGGGCCGCCTGCGCGGGGCCCACGAGGGCGACGTGGTGGAGTTTTGCGCCATCGTCAACGCCCGCTCGGGCCACTGTTCCGAGAACTGCGCCTTTTGCGCCCAGAGCGCCCACCACAACGGCCCGGCCGAGGTCTATCCCCTGATGAGCGCCGGGGAGATGGTGCGCCGGGGCCGGGCCGCCGCCGAGGCCGGGGCCCAGCGCTTCGGCATCGTGACCAGCGGGCGGGAGTGCCCCAAGGGCGAGGCTCTGGACGAGATATGCCGGGCGGTGGAGGTCTTGACCAGCGAGAAGGTCATCGCCCCCTGCGCCAGCCTGGGGCTCATCGACGAGTCCCGGGCCCGCCGCCTGGCCGACGCGGGCCTGGTGCGCTACCACCACAACCTGGAGGCCGGGCCCAGCTTCTTCCCCCGCATCTGCACCACCCATAATTACCAGGACCGGGTGGAGACGGTGAAGGCGGCCCAGGCCGTGGGCCTGGAGGTTTGCGTGGGCGGCATCGTGGGCCTGGGCGAGACTCCCCTGGAGCGGGTGGAACTGGCCACCGCCGTGGCCGAGCTGGCTCCGGAAAGCATCCCGCTGAACTTCCTGACCCCCATTCCGGGCACCCCCATGGCCGGGCACACCCCCCTCAAGCCCCTGGAGGCCCTGGCCACGGTGGCGGTGTTCAAGCTGTTCAACCCCAAGGCGGTGGTGCGCACCTGCGGCGGCCGCCAACAGGTGTTGGGCGACTTGGCCCCCCTGATGTATTTGGCCGGGGCCGGGGGCACCATGATCGGCAACTACCTGACCACCGAGGGCCGCCAGCCGGCGGACGATATCAACGACCTGGCGGCCCTGGGCCTGAGGCCCGCGACCAAGCTGATGAGCGAGTAGAAAATGAGCCGCACCCAGGAGATTCTAGAGCAGGACTTCGCGCACCTCTGGCACCCCTTCACCCAGATGAAGCTATGGCCCGACGAGCCGCCGCTGGTCATCGAGCGGGGCGAGGGCAACTATCTCATCGACACCGAGGGCAACCGCTACCTCGACGGGGTCAGCTCCCTTTGGGTCACCGTGCACGGCCACAACCACCCGGCCATCAACGCGGCCATCGCCGAGCAGCTTACGCACCTGGACCACTCCACCCTGCTGGGCCTGACGCATCCCCTGGCCGCCCGCCTGGCCGCCGAACTGGCCCGCATCACCCCCGGCAAGCTCAACAGGGCCTTCTACTCCGAGAGCGGCTCCACCGCCGTGGAGATTGCGCTCAAGATCGCCTACCAGTATTGGCAGCAGAGCGGCCGCCCCGGAAAGAAGACCTTCGTGGCCCTGGGCGAGGCCTACCACGGCGACACCCTGGGCGCGGTGAGCGTGGGCGGCATCGAGCTGTTCCACAAGGTCTACGGCCCCCTGCTCTTCCCGGTGCACCGCCTGCCCCAGCCCTTCTGCCGAAAGTGCCCCCTGGGCCTCAAGCACCCGGCCTGCGACCTTGCCTGCGCCCAGGCTTTGGAGCCCATGCTGGCCGAGCACGGGGCCGAGATCTGCGGCCTGATCGTGGAGCCCAGGGTGCAAGGCGCGGCGGGCATCATCGTGCAGCCCGAGGGCTATTTGCGCCGCTTGTGGGACATCTGCCGCCGGCACGGCGTGCTGTTCATCGCCGACGAGGTGGCCACCGGCTTCGGCCGCACCGGCACCCTCTTTTCCTGCGAACAGGAAGGGGTGGAGCCGGATTTGATGTGCCTGGGCAAGGGCATCACCGGAGGGGTGCTGCCCCTGGCCGCCACCATGGCCACGGACCAGGTGTACGAGGCCTTCTTGGGCGAGTTCGACGAGTACAAGACCTTCTTCCACGGCCACACCTACACCGGCAACCCCCTGGCCTGCGCCGCCGCCCTGGCCAGCCTGGAGCTGATGGAGAAAAACCAGGTGGTGGCCCACACCGCCCCGGTTATCCAGCGCCTGGCCAAGGGCCTGGCGGGCATCGCCAAGATGGAGCACGTGATTGAGGTGCGCCAACACGGCCTCATGGCTGCCGTGGAGCTGGCCCGCGACAAGGCCACGGACACCCCCTACGAGCCTGGAGAGCGCGTGGGCCACCGGGTGATCATGGCCGCCCGCAAGTACGGGGTGATCATCCGGCCCCTGGGCGACAGCATTGTGCTCATGCCTCCTCTGAGCAGCACCACCCAGGACATCGAGCTGCTCATGAGCGCCCTGGGCCAGGCCATCGCCGAGGTCACCGAGGGCTGATCATGAGCGCGTCATCTCCTCTGGAAATCCTCAAAGAGCGGGTGGCCGGGCAGCAGGCCGTGGGCCTGACCCGCCGCCTGGTTTCGGTGGGGCCTTCCTGCGGCCGCTTTGTAAGCGTGCGAGGCCGCCGCTGCCTGCTCATGGCCAGCAACGACTACCTGGGTCTGGCCGCCCATCCCCGCCTGGCCCAGGCCTCGCTGGAAGCGGCCGCCGCCTGCGGCACCGGCTCCGGGGCCAGCCGCCTCATCTCCGGCACCCTGGAGTCCCATGTCGAGCTGGAGCAGGCCATCGCCCGCTTCAAGCACGCCCCAGCGGCGCTGTTTTTCCCCACCGGCTACATGACCAACCTGGGGGTGGTGAGCACCCTGGCCACGGAGGGCGACCTCATCGTCAGCGACCGGCTCAACCACGCCAGCCTCATCGACGCCTGCCGTTTGTCCCACGCCGAGGTCAAGGTGTACCCCCACGGCGACGTGGCCCGGGCCGAGGCGCTGCTGGCCCAAGGGCCGGAGCGGGGCATCAAGCTGTTGGTGACCGACGGGGTGTTTTCCATGGACGGCGACCTGGCCCCGGTGCCCGCGCTTTTGGAGGCGGCCCGGCGGCAGAACGCCCTGCTGGTCATCGACGACGCCCACGCCACCGGGGTGTGGGGGGCGACGGGCCGGGGCACCCTGGAGCACTTCGGCCTGGAGCCCACCCCCGAGGTGGTCATGGCCGGCACCTTCAGCAAGGCCCTGGGCGGCCTAGGCGGTTTCGCCGCCGGGGCGCCGGAGGTCATCGACGCCCTGGTGCACGGGGCCCGCTCCCTGCTCTACTCCACCGCCCCGCCCCCGGCCCAGGCGGCGGTGGCCCTGGCCGGGCTGGAGTTGGTGGACGCCGAGCCCTGGCGGCGCGATCACCTGCACGCCCTGAGCGCCCTGTTGCGCAAGCGCATGGCCGAGGCCGGGCTGGAAGTGGCCGGGGAGGCTGGGCCCATCGTGCCGGTCCTCACCGGCGGCGCCCAGGCCGCCCTGGACGTGGCCGAGGGCCTGTGGCAACGCGGTGTGTTCGCCCCGGCGGTGCGCCCGCCCACGGTTCCCCAGGGGGCCAGCCGCATCCGGCTGACCGTCACCGCCGCCCATGAGGAGCGGGACATAGAGCAGGCGGCCCAGGCCCTGGTGGAAGCCGCGCGGGAGGCGGGCATATGAGTGCCAAGGGGGTGGTGGTGGTCGGCACCGACACCGACGCGGGCAAGACCATCGTCTCGGCTGCATTGGTGGCCGGGCTGCGCGATGCGGGGATTCCGGCGGGCTATCTCAAGCCCCTGGCCAGCGAGTGCGCCCCCGGCCCCGAAGGACAGCCGGTTAGCCCGGACGTGGAGCTGCTGCACCGGCTGGTGGGGCTTAAGGAGCCGCTGCACGCCCTCAACCCGGTGTGCCTGCGGGCTCCCCTGTCGCCCCTGGTCGCCGCCCGGGAGGAAGGAGTGGAGCTGTCCCTGGCCGCCTCGGCGGTAGCCTGCCGGGAGTTTTTGGCGGGCCAGGACTTCGGTGTCATAGAGGGGGTGGGCGGCCTGCTGGTGCCCATCGCGCCGGGGCACACCTTCCGGGAACTGGCCGTGGAACTGGGCCTGCCCGTGGTGGTGGCCGCCCGGCCCGGCCTGGGCACCATCAACCACACCCTGCTGACCCTGGAGGCCCTGAAAGCCGCTGGCCTGCCGGTGGTGGGCTTCGTGTTCAGCCACACCCAGCCCGCCGACCCCGGCGACCCTTCGGTGAAGGAGAACCACGCCCTGATCGTGGAGTACGGCGGCACGCCCTTCCTGGGCGCTATGCCCTACCTGGGCCCCCGCGACGAACTCACCGGCGAGGCTCTGGGCGACGCGGTGCGCGAGCACCTGGACCTGTCGCCGCTTCTGAAAATCGCCAGGTAAAGCCTAGCCGCATCCCCGGTGAGTCAATTCACCGAGGCGACAAACCATCTGCGGCACATCCAGGCGGCGGCAGACAAGGCGTCCGGCGAGCGAAGACCGCAGCTGTGGGCTGACCTACAGCGAGGTCTGAGCGACGCCCACAACGCAGAATCCCGTTGCCTGGCGCAGCCGCCTAATCTCTCCAGAATTCGGGGAGGAACAGAACCAACACGGTGTAAACCTCCAGCCGTCCCACGATCATGGCCAGCGACAGCAGCCACTTGGCGGCCAGGGGTAGATGGGCGTAGTTGCCCACCGGGCCCACCGAGCCCAGACCGGGCCCGATATTGCCCAGGCAGGCGATGGAGGCGGTGAAGGAGGTGACCAGGTCCAGGTCCATGGCCGTGAGCAGCACCCCCACCAGGAGGAAACAGGCCAGGTAGGCCCCCATGAAGCCCCACACCGAGGCCACGATGGCCCGGTCCACTGTATGATGCTCCAGGCGCACCGGGGCCACCACCCGGGGGTGCACCAGGCGCCTCAGCTCGGCCCTGACCTGCTTGAACACCACCATCAGGCGCATGACCTTGGGGCCTCCGCCGGTGGAGCCCGCCGACCCGCCGATGAACATCAATATCACCAGCGCGGCCAGGGCCACCGGGGGCCACAGGCCATAGTCCGCGGTGGCGAAGCCGGTGGTGGTGAGGATGGTGGCGCTTTGGAAGGCGGCCAGGCGTATGGCCTCCCAGGCCCCCTTGCCGGAGATGAACCACAGGGCCAGGGCGCCCACCAGGGCGGCCCCCAGCCACAGATACATGTAGGTGCGCCACTCTTCGTTGCGCCACCAGGCGCTCCAGCGCCGCTGCCACATCATCTGGAAGTGCAGGGTGAAGTTCATGCCCGCCAGGATCATGAAGATGGTGATGATCACGTCCACGTAGCCGCTGTTAAAGCCGGCGATCGAGGCGTTCTTGGTTGAGAAGCCGCCGGTGGCCATGGTGGCGAAGGACTGGCAGGTGGCGTCGAACCAGTCCATGCCGCCCAGCATCAAAAGCGCCACCTCGGCGGCGGTGATGGCCGCGTAGACCTTCCACAACACGCTGGCCGTGTCGGTGATGCGCGGGGCCAGGCGGTCCGGGGTGGGGCTGGGCACCTCGGCCTTGAAAAGCTGCATGCCGCCCACCCCCACGAAGGGCAGGATGGCCACGGACAGCACGATAAAGCCCATGCCGCCCAGCCAGTGGGTGAGCGCCCGCCAGAAAAGCACGCCTTTGGAGGAGGCCTCCACGTTGGTGAGCACGCTGGCCCCGGTGGTGGTGAAGCCGCTCACCGACTCGAACACCGCGTCCCCGAAGCCCGCGAACTCCCCACTGAGGTAGAAAGGCAGCGCGCCCAGCAGACCGGCCACGGCCCAGGAGACTCCCACGATGGCCATGCCTTGGCGGTGGTTCATCTCCCTGGTGTTCTTGTCACGGAACAGCCAAAAGAGCACCGCGCCGAGAATGAGGCTGATAAAGGCCCCACCGGCAAAGGCGTGCCAGCCGGGCTCGCCGTAATACAGGGCTACGCCCAGAGGCAGGAGCATGAACAGCCCCACGCCCATGCACAGCACTCCCAATAGGGATAGGACGACAGCCAGGCCCAAGGCCAACCTCTCTCTAGAAGTATTCCAGGCGCACGGTGAGAAGCTTTTCCACCTTCTTGAGCACCTTGCGGGTGACGAAGATCACCAGGCGATCGCCGGGTTGCACCACGGTGTCGCCGGTGGCGATCTCCACCGAGTCTTTTTGGATGACCGCCGCCACCAGCGAGCCCTGGGGCAGGTTCACCTGGCTGAGCGGCTTGCCCACCACCTCGCTGGTCTCCTGGGCCTCCACCTCGATGACCTCGGTGTCCTCATCCTTGAGGGGGGCCACGTTCAAGACCTTGCCCGCCCGAAGGTGGCGCAGGATGGCGCCCACCGCCGCGAAACGGGGGCTAACCACCAGGTCCAGGCCCAGGGAACTCACCAGGGGTACGTAACCCAGGTGGGCCACCCTGGCGATGGTGCGGCGCGCGCCCATCTTGCGGCCCAAGAGGGCGATGAGCACGTTGTCTTCCTCGTCGTCGGTCACCGCCGCGAACACGTCGGCCGCGCCCACGTTTTCCTCTTCCAAGAGGCTCATGTCGGTGCCGTCGCCGTTCAAGACGGTGACGTCCTCCAACTGGTCCACCAGCCTCTCGCAGCGGGCCTCGTTTTTCTCGATGACCCTTACCTTGATGCCCCGCTCGCGGCCCCATTGGGCCACCAGGCGGCCGATGGCCCCGCCGCCCACCACCACCAGGTTGCGCACCGGCTGGCTTTGCAGGCCAAAGTGCTCCACCACCAGGTCGATGTTCTCGCTGCGGGTGACCACGTAGGCCAGGTCGTCGGAAAGGATCACGTCGTCGCCGCGGGGGATGATCACCTTGCCGCCGCGCTCGATGGCCACCACCAAAAAGCGCGGACCACCGGCGATGCGCAACTCACTGAGGGGATGGCCCACGTGTGAGCAGGTTGGGGGAATCTTGAGCCCCAGCATCTTGACCATGCCCCCGGCGAAGTCGGCCACGCTGCTGGCCGCGGGCACCGCCAAAAACTGCATGATCTGGGTGGCCACCTCCCGCTCGGGGTTGATGACCGTGTCCACGTCCAGGCTGGCCGCGCCCACTTCCTCGAAGAAATCCAAATAGTCGGTGCTGCGTATGCGGGCGATCAGGGTGGCCGCCGGGGCCAGCAGGCGGGCGAAGCGGCAGGCGGCCAGGTTCACCTCGTCGCTGTTGGTGACCACCAGGACCAGGTCGGCCTTGTGCACCCCCGCGGTCCTGAGCACCGCCGGGCTCGATCCCTGGCCCACCAGGGTCTGCACGTCCATCTGCTCGGATATCTGGCGCACCCGCTCGGGCAGGCTGTCCACCACCACCACCCGGTGGCCTTCATGGGACAGCCTGAGCGCGGTGTGAAAGCCCACCTCGCCCGCGCCGATGATCAGAACTTGCACGGATTCCTCCCCAAAAAATATGGGCCGCTAAACGCCGCCGGGCCGCTCATTATAGCGGCCCACTGGAAAAAAGCTATCATCGCTCCCCGGCCGGGTCAACGCCCGGGACGGCCAGGGCCTCGGCCAGGTAGGCGCTCATCTTGCGCATGAACACCTTGGTGTCGAAGCCCGCCGCGTGTTCGGCCAGGGCCTGGGGGTCGAAGCCGTCCAGGTTGGCCTCCAGTTGGTCCAGGGCCGCGGCCAGGGCTCCCGCCTCCTGGCGGTGGAAAAACACCCCGGTGGGCGGACGCCCGGCCGGGTCGTGCAGGCCCACCACCGTCTCCATGGCCCCGCCCTTGGCATAGGCCACCACCGGGCGGCCCGAGGCCATGGACTCCAGGGGGGTGATGCCGAAGTCCTCCTCGCCGGGAAACAAAAAGGCCCTGGCCTTGGCGTAGAGCCCGGCCAGGTGCTCGTCGCTCACCCAGCCCCGGAACTCCACCGTGGGCCCGGCCATGGCCCTGAGTCGCTCCTCTTCCGGCCCGGAGCCCACCACCATGAGCCGCCGCCCGGCCCGGTTGCAGGCCTGGATGGCCAGGTCCACCCGCTTGTAGGGCACCAGGGCGCTGACCACCAGGTAGTAGTCCTCCACCGAGGCCGAGGGGGCGAAACGCCCGGCGTCCACCGGGGGGTGGATCACCTGGGCCTGGCGGCCGTAGTGGCGCTCTATGCGCATGGCAACGTGGCGGCTGTTGGCCAGGAAATGGTGCACCCGGCCGCAGGTGTGCACGTCCCAGCGCTGGAAACGCCCGCGCAACAGGGGCATGACATAGCGGGCCACTCCGCCACGACCGGGGCCGAAGTAGTCGGAGTACATGTCCCAGATGTAGCGCATGGGGGTGTGCAGGTAACTAACGTGCACCGATCCCCGGGGCGGACGCACCGCCTTGGCCACGCAGTGGCTGGTGGAAAGCACCAGGTCGCAGGGCGGCAGCTTGAGCGAGTTCACCGCTTGGGGGAACAGGGGCAGGTAGTGGCGGTAGCGCTTTTGGGCCAGGGGCAGGGACTGCAAGAACGAGGTGCGGATGGGCCGCTGCTCGATGAGGCTGCTCACCGAGCCGGGCACGTGCAAAAGAGTGTACAGCGGAGCCTGGGGGAAGATGCGGCACAGGGCTTCCAGCACCTTTTCCCCACCCCGCATGCCGGTGAGCCAGTCGTGCACCAGCACCACCCGGACCCCGGCCAGGGTCGGCGGCAGGGGGGAGACGCTCACCGCCATCTCGCCGCCACCTGGCGGTAGGTGGCCAGGGTGGTCTTGGCGGTGCGGGCCCAGGAGAACTTGGCCGCCTGCCCCGGCCCGGCCTGGCGCAGGCGCTGGGCCAGGGCCGAATCGATGAGCAAATTTCCCAGGCCCTGGGCCAGGGACTCAGCGTCGGGCTCCACCAGCAGCCCGGCCTCGCCCACCACCTCGGGCAGGGAGGCCCGGTTGGCGGCCAGCACCGGCGCGGCGCAGGCCATGGCCTCCAGGGCGGGCAGGCCGAAGCCCTCGTAGAGCGAAGGCACCGCCACCGCCCGGGCCAGGCCGTAGGCCAGGGCCAGATCGGAGTCTTCCAGGGAGGGCAGCAGGATCAGTTGGTCGCTGGGCTTGGCCCAGTCGGCCTGGCCCGGCCCCACCCCCACCACCACCAGGGGGGGCACCTCCACCCCGCCGGGCGGGTTGCGCCGCAACTGCTGGTGAGCCTGGACCAGAGCGCCCAGGTTTTTGTGGCGCTTGGGGTTGCCCACGCCCAGCACGTAGCGGGCGGGCAGACCCGCGGGGGGCGTGGCGCCCTTGACAGGCGGCTTAAAGGCCTCGCCCGCCGCGTTGGGGGTGATGACTATCTTGCCCTCGGGCATCCCCATGAGCTCGATGAGGTCCTGCTTGGAGTGCTTGCTGGGGGTGAACACCGCCCCGGCCCGTTTGGCCGCCGGGGCCACGAACCATAGATAGAACAGGCGGTAGCGCAGGCCGTGGTCCTTGGGGAAGCGCAAATGGATCAGGTCGTGGATGGTGAAGACCATGGGGCCGTTGAAGCGGGCGGGGGGGGCGTAGAAGGGGCAGTGGTAGATCTCCGGCTTCAGGCCTCTGAGCATGCTGGGCAGGTTCATCTGGCTGGAGAAGCCGTAGGGAGCCACGTTTGCGGCGATGGCCACCACCCTGGGGTCGGCGGGCAAAAACCTGGCGTGCTCGGGTTTGCGAATCAGAGCCCCCACGGCAAGCTCTGGCTCGGCGTCCAGCATGGCCCGCAAGAGTTCCAGGGCATAGCGGGCCATGCCGTGCATCTGGCTGGTCAACAGCCTAAGGTCGTAGATGAGTTTCAAGGCGCGGTCCTCAAGGAGGGCCCAAGCCGCTCCCCAGGGGGAATCAGTCCCGCCGTTTCGGCGCGTAGTTAATCACCTGGCGCACGGCGTAGATGGGCTTGGCCTGGGCCTCGTAATAGGTGCGGACCTGCATCTCGCCCAACAGGCCGATGCATATGAGCTGCACCCCGATGAACAAAAGCAGAATCGCCAGGAACAAGCCGGGCTTGCCCCACAGGGGAACCCCGGCGAAGAACTTCAGGCAGGTGTAGTACAGGCCCAACAAAAAGCCGGCCCCAAAGGCGAACAGACCCCACAGGCCGAAAATCTGGATGGGCCGGGTGGAGTAGGACAAGAGGAACTTCACGGTGATGAGGTCCAACAGCACCCGGGGGGTGCGGCCTATGCCGTACTTGCTCTTGCCCGCCTTGCGGGGGCGGTGGTTCACCTTCACCTCGGCGATGTTCACCCCCATTAGCGAGGCGATGGCCGGGATGAAGCGGTGCAACTCGCCGTAGAGGCGCACGTTCTGGATCACCTCGGCCCTGAAGGCCTTGAGGGTGCAGCCGTAGTCGTGCAGCTTCACCTTGGTGATCTTGCTGATGAGCCCGTTGGCCAGCTTGGAGGGCAGCCTGCGCGAGAGGTACTTGTCCTGGCGGTCGTGGCGCCAGCCCGCCGCGATGTCGTAGCCGTCGGCCAGCTTGGTCAAGAGCTTGGGGATGTCGCGTGGGTCGTTTTGCAGGTCGCCGTCTATGGTCACGATGATGCTGCCCTGGGCATGGTCGAAGCCCGCGCTCATGGCCGCGGTCTGGCCGAAGTTCTTGCGCAGGCGCACCACCACGTCCCGGGGCTCGTCCTTGGCCAGGCGGGCCAGGATGTCGAAGCTGTCGTCCCGGGAGCCGTCGTCCACGTAGATTACCTCGTAGTCCAGTTCCAGGGGCTCCAGGGAGTGATGCAACTCCTGGTGCAGCGCCTCCAGGTTGGCGCTCTCGTTGAATATCGGTACGACGACTGACAGATCCACTTAGTTTCGTCCTTCGCTCCGGCGTCGCTTTACTCGCCGCCAGAACAGGGCCGCCAGCGCGGGCGGCCCCAGCAACAGGGTTTCCCAGGCCATGGTCAAAAGGTCGTGCTTCACGATGGCCCAGGTCAGGGCATGGCGCTTAACATCAGGAAATATAGCATGATGGGCCAGCATATACTCCCCGGAAAAGGGCCAGAGCAAGGGTATCCCAAAGGGGGGCCTCGTGTCCACGTTGAGGTAGTCCAACAAAATGTGGCTGGCGTAGGCGGCCAGGGCCCCCAGGGCCAGCCAGCCGCCCCCCGGCTTGCGCCGGGCCCAGAGCCAGGCCAAGAGCCCGGCCGCCGCCGCGGCGGTGATGGAGTGGCTGATCCCCCGGTGCCAGCCCGCGCCATCCCCCAGGACCAGGCCGGGGAGGAAGTCCAGATCGGCCAGGATGCCAAAGCCCGCGAAGAAGATCAGGTCCTTCACCGGGCCCAGGATGGTGCGCCCGCCCGAGGCGGCGGTGCCGAACGCCACTCCGGCCAGGGCATGGCCCAGGGGAGTAGGCATTTGCCGCCCCTAACCCCGCCTCATTTGAGGTAGCCCATCTCTTGATACCAGAGGTAGGTGTTCTTGAGGCCCTCGTCGATGCCCACCTTGGGGGCGTAGCCCAGCTGGGCCTTGGCCTTGTCGATCTTGAAGGCCCGGTTCTGGCGGTACCAGTCCACCCTCCGGGGGAAGATGGGCGGGGTCACCCCGAAGGGCTTGCACAGCTTCTCGCACACGTGACCAACGGCCACCAGGGGCCACACCGGGTAGTGGGGAATCTTCACCGGCTTGTTCATGGCCTGAGCCACCCGCTTGACCAGCTCCTCGATGGGGTAGAAGTGCTCGTCGGCGATGAGGTAGGCCTCACCCAGGCCCTTGTCCTCCTCCTGGGCCAGGAGGAAGGCGTCCACCAGGTTGTCGATGTACAGCGGGTGGTACAGGGTTTTGCCCGAGCCGAACATGGGGAACACCCCCTGAGCAACCCGGCTGTAGATCATGAAAAAGCGCTCCGGGTCGCCGGGGCCGTAGATGGCCGCGGGCCGGAGGATGGTGGTCTTCATGCCCTGGGCGAAGAACTCCTGGGCCACCACCTCGCCGTTGTACTTGGTCTGCTGGTAGTAGTCCGCCGGCTGAATGGGGGCCTCCTCGCCGCCGGGAGGGTTGTCCACGTTGCCGTGCACCCCGCAGGTGGAGCAGTAGACCACCTTGCGCACTCCGTGGCGCACCGCCGCCTCGAAGACGTTGCGGGTGCCGCCGGTATTCACCTCGTCGTAAAAAGTCTCGGGCACGTTGAGCTCGCGGAAGGCGGCGGCCAGATGGTGGACGATCTCCACCCCCTGCATGGCCTTTTCCACCAGGTCCTTGTCGGTCACCGAGCCGATGTGCACCTCGGCCCCGGCCTCGCGGAGGTTCTGGGGGATGAGGCCTTCCTTGTAGTCCAGGGCCACTACCTCGTGCCCCAGGGATATGAGCCGTTTAACCAGGGCCGAACCGGTAAAGCCGGTGCCGCCGGTCACCAAAATTTTCATTTATTACTCCCGCGCCTCGCCTGAACTATCAGTCTGTAACCCTTGAAAAAGGGCAAAAGCACATCCAGGCCCACCCAGGCCCGCATGGCCGGATAAAGGGCCTTCATGGCTCCCGAGCCGCCGCCTTTCCAATCGGCCTGGGTGACCACCGTCCCCTTGGCCGTGGAGGTCTGGCCCCCCTTGCGGCGTTGTTTGATCACATACCCAAAATTGAGCGCCGTGTCCAACAGCTCGGAGAAAGTTTTGCAATAGGTATTGGCCGCCGTGACTTCAAAGTATGGCTCCAGCAGGGCCGCGAGGCTGTCGCGGCGGTAGCCGGGCCTGAGATGCCCGTGCCACTGGTCGGTGAGGCCGATGGCGTGGCGCAGGGGCCACACCAGGGACCAGCGGGGCTTTCGGGGCACGTTGACGATGAGCCGCCCGCCCGGTTTGATGATGCGGGCAAGCTCGGCCACAAAGGCCTGGTCGCCGGGGATGTGCTCCAGGAAGTCCACCACCACCACGGTGTCGAACTCGCCCTCCGCAAAGGGGGTGGGCCCACCGTCGATCTGCTCCACCTGGCCGCCCACCAGGGAGCGGATGCTCTCCACCGCCTCGGGGGCCAGGTCCGCGCTGGCCCAGTCTCCCCCGTTTTGGCGCAAGAGGAGGCTCACCACTCCGTTGTCCGCCCCTATGTCCAGGCAGCGCCGGCCGGTGGTGTCGCCCAAGAGGGCCTTTATGTTGCTAAATTTTTGCTGTTTGAGCACCGAGCGCTTGAACAGCTCCAGGGCCCAACTCTCTTGGCCCTGGCTCATGGCCGCCCTCCCCGCTCCAGGGCGTTTTCCAGGCTCTCGTAAAAGCCGTGCAGCTTACGGCGGTAGGCCTCCAGGCTGTAGTGGCTAGCCATGCGCTCCTGGGCGGCGGTGGCCAGGGCTCGGCCCTGTTCGGGATGCTCCAGCAGCTCGTTCAGGCCACGGGCCAAATCCCCGGCATTGGGCTCCACCAACAGGCTGATGCCGTCGTCCAGGACCTGGGTGTGGGTGGCCAAACGGGTGGCCACCAGGGGGCGGCCCGAGTCCAGATAGGAATAAATTTTCATGGGGGTGTTTTCGCCCTGGGTGCGCGGGCTCACCAAGATATCGGCCTGCTCCAGGTAGTGCCCCAGATGGGCCGGGGGGCGCGGCCCCAGGAAAAGGGCCCGCTCCGCCAAGCCCATGCTCCCGGCCTGGGCGCGGTACTTGGCCACGTCCTTGACGCTGCCCCCGATCACCACAAGGTGCGCCTTGGGGTGTTTGGGGGCCACGAAAGCGAAGGCCTCCAGCAACAGGTCGATGCCCTGGTAGGACTCCAGGTTGCCCACGTACATGATCACCGGGCCGTCCAGGTCCAGGCGCTCCTCGGGGGGATGGGCCAGCTCTTCCAGCAGGCTCACGTCCTCCAGGCGGCACACCGGCACCATGGCGTCGTGGCCCTGGGCCACATTGACCAGGGACTGGCACACCGCCACCACCCCGGAGCTGTTTTGCACCGCTCTCGCCTCCCAGCGCTCCCACAACCGGGCCAGGGGCTTGGCAACCGGGAACTTGTCCGCGATCTGGGCGGACATGCACGAATCCATGTCGTAGATGTAGGGCAAACCATAGAGCTTCTTGAGGCGGCGGGCCATGAAGGCCGCCTCCTCCACCGCGTGCACCAGGTCGAAGCCGCCGCCCTTTGCCAGGCGCTTGGCCGCGGGCCACATGTAGGCGTCGCAGATGAGCTTTTGCCAGGACGGTCCCGGCGGCACTCCCCGCACCCAGGCGGGCGGGGCGATGCGGTGGATGACCACCCCCGGAATCTCCACCTCGCGGCCCTCGTGGTAGCAGAGCATCTCCACGGCGTGGCCCTGCCCGGCCAACTCCGAGGCCAGCAGGCGCACCGCAATGGGCGTGCCCCGCTCCTGGAAGAAGGGATGGGGCGCCAGCAGGAGAATCTTCATGCCGGGCGCTCCATCCGAAGGATCACCGGCGAGCCCAGCAGGGCGGTGAGCCCCAGGCCCCGGGCCAGGCCCTCGGCGGCCTTGGTGAAACCGCCCGATTTCACCGCCCGGTGCAGGGCCATGGGCCAAAAATGCTGCCGCCGCCGGGTGGGATTGCCGAAGCCCTGCGCGGTGAAAATCTTGTCCACCTCGCCGTCCCAGAAGCTTACAAAGGGCCGGGTGTGCTGGTTGTCGTCCAGGGACTGCTTGGCCTTGAACAGGGAATCGGCCACCAGGTTGAAGCTCCGCTTGGCCGGGTAGTCCACCACCACCGCCCTCCGGGCCAGGCGGCAGAGCTGGGCCGCGTAGCCCGTGGGATCGGCCACATGGGTGAGCATGCGATAGCTCAGCACCACATCGAAGCTCTTTTCCGGCCAGGGCATGTTCATGAGGTCCACGGCCTGAAACTCATAGGAGCCGGGCGTCAGCAGGCGCTCCAGGCGCTGGGCGCAGGCCTGGCTGCTGCCCGCCACGGTGACCTGGTAGCCCGCCTGGATCAGAGGCCCGGCCAGTTGGGCGTGGCCCCCGCCCACGTCCAGGACCTTGGCGCCGGGCCAGGGGGCCACCAGCTCCAGGGTGCGCGCGGTCTGCACCTCAAGGAAATAGGCCCCCACCTCCCCGGAGAAGCGCCGGGCGTATTCCTCGCTGGCGGTGACCAGGTCGCAGTCTTCGCGGCGCACGGGGCTCATGCCAGGGTCTCCAAAATCTCGTAGGGCTTGAGCGCCTGGGCCAGCTCCGCCTCTTGGCGAGCCTGGTCCCAGCCCAGGCGATCGGCCATGATGTCCAGGGCCGCACCCATGGCCTCGTGCGAGGGGCGGCCCATCTTGCCAAGGACGGTGCGCCGCAGGCTCACATCGGCCAAGTGCTGGGCCATCTCCGCCTCCACGGCCTGCACCACCTCGCAGCCCAGCACCGGGGTGTCCGCGGCCAGGGGCGTAAGCATGGCCGCGTCGCCGCCCGCCATGGCCGCCACCTCCCCTGCCCGGCTGCCGTACTGGGCCTTCAGGTGAGCCGCGGCGTCGGGCCCGAGCCCGGCGGGCATCGCCGGCTGCTTCTCCTCGCCGCCCCACACCGGCTCCAAGGGCAGCTCCGGGGCCTCTTGGCCCAGTTGGGCGCAGGCCCGGACCACCGCCTCGGAAGCCACCGCCCGGGCGGTGGTGTACTTGGCCCCGCTCACCGTGACCAGGCCGGGGCGCTCCATCAGACGGCGCTTGCTGGCCAGTCCGCCGCCCACCGGAGCCTTGCCCGGCACCTCCAGGGGCACCCGGCCCCAGTGGTAATAGGAGATGTCGCCGGGGGTCAGCTCCAGCTCGGGGCAGGCCGCGTTGAACTCATCCAGCAGGGCCAGAAGCTCCTGGCGGGATGGCCCGGCCGCTTTGGCCTGGCCCGGCCAAAGGCGATAGGAAGTACCCAGAATGGTGTGGCCGTGCCAGGGCACCATGAACATGAAGCGGCGTCCCCCGCACACCGGGTCGTCCGCTTTGCTGGTAAGGGAGCGCAGGCCCACGGCGGCGTCGCTCCAACAGCGGCGCACCACCAGATTCAGAGCCGAAGCCAGGGCCGGGGGTTGGTCGGCCCGGCCCGCCATCTCCATGGCCCAGGGCCCAGCGGTGATGAGCACCACCTTGCCCCGCACCTCGATCTCCTGGCCGCTCAGCTGGTCAACCGCCCTCACCCCGGCGGCGCGACCGTTTTCCTCGATGAGGCCGGTAGCCCTGACGTAGTTGACCGCCCGGCCGCCGCGCTCCCCGGCCCCAAGCACATAGCCCAGGGTAAGGCGCTCGGAATCGTGCACCAGGCCGTCGTGCCAGAGCACCCCGCCGCTAAGGCCGGGCGGGAGGCACAGAGGGAAACGGCTGACCACCTCGGCCTTGCTCACCAGCCTGCCGCGCAGTTTTTCGTGTCCAGTAAGGTAGTTGTATATGGCCAGGGCCACGGCGAAGGCGGGGCGTCCCTGCTTGCCCAGGCCCTTGGTGGGCACCAGGCAGGGCAAGGGGCTCACCAAGTGGGGGGCGATGAGCATCAGCCCCACCAATTCGGCGGCCGAAAGGCGTACCCGGGCCAAGTCCATGGACTGCAAGTAGCGGAACCCGCCGTGGATCACCTTGAGGCTGTTGGCGCTGGTGGCCGCACCGAAGTCGTCGGCCTCCAAAAGCACCACCTTGAGGCCCCGGCGGGAGGCCTCCCACAGGGCCGCCGCGCCGTAGATGCCGCCGCCCACTATCACCAGGTCCCAGGACTCCCGGCCCAAGCTGTTGATCTCGCGTTGCATGACTCGGGATTATATAGAGTTGGCGGGGCGTTGGCAATGCGGCCCCCGGCCGGGGGACGCACCGAGACTAACGCAGGGTGGACGGCGCGGAAGCCCCCTTGGCATCTAACTTTTTCAGCTCGGCCCGCGCCCAGGCCCTGAGTTCGCCCCTCTGGGGCAAACCTTCCAGGGCCTTGGCCAGACGCCGCTCGGCCGCCTCGGGCTGGCCGCTGGCCTCCAGGGCCTGCACCTGGCTTATGAGGCCGGGGCCGAAATCGGGGTCCAGGCGCTCCACCCAGGCCAGCATGGCCGCCGCCGGGGCGGGCCGTCCCTGGCGGCGCATCAGCTCGCCCTGGGCCCAGAAGGCCCAGCGGGCCAGGCGCGCCAGTTGGGGCCGCACCTCCACCTGGGCCTCAACCCCGTCCAGATGCAGGGTGGCCCCGGCCAGGGAGCGCAGCTCGAAGCTCCAGCGCTGGTTGGGGGCGGCGGCGGGCAGATCCAGCTCCAGGGTGCGCCGCCGGGTGCCAACGCCCATGTCAGCGTGCCTCAGCTCCCTACTCACCTTGAGGCCCTTGCCCGTGGCCCCCTGGGCCACGGCGGTAAGCACGGCCAGGGGCTGGTCGGACACACGGGAGACATTGCGGCGGCTAAGGCTGAGGCGCACCCGCAGGGGCCAGGAGGGCAGCGGCTCCTTGAGGCGGAGCACCTCCCGGTGCCCCTGGCTGCCCTTGGGGGCCCAGGCCTGAAAACTAAAGGATGGGTGTTCCTGTTTGGTCTCCCGCTCCTGCCCCTGCTCATACTCGCCGGGCACATAGCGCCGGGTCAGGGAGTTGGCCAACAGGTCCGGGTAGAGCCCGGCCCAGGCGGCCAGGTTGGCCAGCCGCTTGTCCGGCGGGGCCGAGCCCAGCACCAGGGCGGCCAGGCGCTCCAGGGCCTGGGCCTGGCTGGCCAACAGCGGCGCGGCTGGCTGCACCCTGCCCTGCTCCAGCAGGGCCGCCGCGCCCAGGGCCCGGGGCAAGAGGGCCGATGGCCGCGCGGCCTGGGCCTGGGCCAGCAGACGCCCGGCCAGTTCCCAGCGCTTCAATTCAAGGCAACGCAGGCCCACCAGCAGGGAGTCGCTGGTCAGGCGCATGAACACCTGGCCGGGGCTATCCACCCACAGGGTGAAGGGATAGACCCGTTCCACGCTCGGGGGCCAGTTTTGCGGCCGGTGGACGAAGCTCTCGCCCTGGCCCGGCTCCAGACGCAGGCGCCGTCGATGCAGCCCCTGTATCAATTTAAGGTCCACCGCCTTCTTGCCCAGGTTCACCAACTCAACCTGCACGGCCAAAAGCTCCCGGGGCGGGCGCAACACCCGCACCGCCCTGGCCGGGCCGCTCACCAGGGCCGTGGCCCCGTCGCCGCTGTAGGCCCGGTAGTTGGTGTAGACCACGGCGTAGGGCGCTGGGGCGAAGGAAGGCGGCCTCTCCAGGCCCAGGCTCTGGGTCTGTGGCAAATTGGGCCGGGCGGCATAGAAGCGCAGATAGGGGTCCACGAACACCGGGTACTTGAAGCGCCCCGGCAGCTTGTCCTGGGCGGTGTGGTAGCCCAGGTCGAACTCCTTGATGAGCTGCCACTTGCCGAAGGCGTCCAGCAGACGGCCCATGGAGTTGCGGGGAATCTTTTCCCACTGGAAGAAGTAGCGGTCCGCGTCGCTGGAGGAGACCAGTACGAACTTGTCCTCGCCCTGGTACTTGGCCGGGTCTTGGGAGTGATAAAACTCGGTGGCCCGGGGCACCTTGGGGATGCCGTAGCTGCCCTGGTACAAGTGAGCACTCGGCGGCAGGTCGGCCCCGGCCCAGCGGGTGGCCGAGACCCGGGTCTCCTCCTGCCAAAAGAGATAGGCCCCGGCCATGGAGCGGCCCAGGGGCACGATCATCAGAGCCAGGGCGGCCACGGCCCACATGGCGGGCTTGCCCCAGCGGGGCATGCGCCCCACGGCCCAGGCCAGGGGCAGCATGGCCAGGCAGATCATCGGCGGCACGATGCTGGTTAGGTCCCGTTCGGCCAGGCGGTGGGAGAGGAACAGGTAGGGGAAGTAGTAGAACAGCGGGTAGGCGGCCACCACCCACACCGCCCGGTAGCGCCGCCATATGGCCAACCCCAGGCCTAAGGCGAACAGGGCCACCAGCTCCCAGCCGATGGCGTCGCCGATGGTGTGGGCCGACCAGGTCAGGCGGTCGCCCAGGGGGCTGTTCCAGAAGGAAATGTGCTCGGCGAAGTGGGGCCGGGTGAAGTTGTGCACCTGCTCGGCGTACTTGAACAGGGGGTTGTCCTTGGCCAGCAAAAAGCCGGGGTAGCCGGTGATCATGCCCATCACCCCACCCAGGGCGAACACCGCCGGTTGGGCCAGCAGCCAGCGCGCCCAGGGAGGCTTGCGCTCCCACACCGTCACCAGGTGGGCGGTGACAAAGGCGAAGAGGATCACCCCGCCGTTGGCCTTGGTGGTCAGGGTGAGGCCGAAGGCCAGCCCGGCCACCAGGTAGCGCCACCCTTTGGGGTCTTGGCACAGGCGCACCCCGGCCCACAGGGCCAGGGTCACGGCCAGGGCCAGGGGCGCGTCCACGGTAAGGTAGTGGCAGTGCACCACCAGCAGGGGGTTCACCGCCAAGAGCAAGGCTGCGGTCAGCCCAGCCGCCCGGCTGAGCCCCAGGGACCGCACCAGGGCGTACAGGGCCCACACGTTGGCCGCGCCCAGCAGGGCCACCCACAGGCGGCCCCAGAACAGGTAGGAGATCACCGGGACCTGGACATAGGCCGGGCCAAGCAGGACCGTTAGCTTGCCCAGGAGCATCTGCACCGGGATGTAGGTAAAGCCCGCCACCAGGTAGAAGACCTGGTGCCAGATCACCGGGTGGGGATAATACCAATAGCCCTGGGCAAAGGAAGCGATGATGTCCGCGGCCCACTCGTCCGGGTGCAGGCCGTGGGGCCAGTCCAGACCCCAAAGACGCAGGACCAGGCCCAGGGCCACGATGGCCGCCAGGCCCAGACCGGCCCAGGGGAGGCTCGGCCTCCAAGATTTAAGCGCCCGAAGGCGACCCATGGCCAAAATCCTTTCGCCGCCTATCCAAGCGGCGTTTCCATCATATACACCACAGGGAATCCATGCACGGGAAAGGGTGCACTAAATCTCATCCCACCGCGCCGCCCCCCGATCAAGGCCAATCTTACACCCGGCCCTCCCAGGCCCACAAGAAAGCAGCTCGCCCCTTTCAACCGCACTATCAAGGTGTTGGGTGCTTGACATACGCGGGGGGAACGTACCATCCTGAGAACTGATTCTCGTTGTCACAACGTAAAAGGAACTGTTCATGCCTACCCCGCAGGTTCCAAATATCTCTCCAAACCCCAACCAAACCATCGCCTGGACCCTGGCCGGCGCGGCTTTGGTGGTGCTTTTGCCCTGGTTGCAACGCTGGCTCTACCTATGGCCCGAGATGGACTACCGCCTGTTTTTGGGCCGCGATTTCCTGGAGCTTACCGCGCAGCGGGCCTATTTTTACCGGGACCTGGCCCAGGGCAAGCTGACCCTGTGGGACCCCCTCATCGCCACCGGCCTGCCCTTCATGGAATACCTCTTCGACCTGTTCAACCCTATTTCGCTGATCAACGTCTTCTTCCTGGAAGAGGGCCTGTTGCGCAGCGACTACCTGCAAAAGGTGCTCACCGCCTACTGCTCCCTGGCCGGGCTGGGGGCCTTTTTGCTGGGCATGCAGCTGAATCTTGGCCGGGCGTCGGCCACGGTCATGGGCGTGATCATGGGCTGCATGGGCGTGGTGGTGGCCCACAGCGAACACTCCATGATGATCCAGACCTTCTGCTGGGCCCCCCTGGTGCTGCTTTTGCTGCACCGGTCCCGCCTGGGCCTGAGCCTTTTGAACGCCGCCTGGGCCGGGGTGTTTTTGGGCTGGAGCTTCATCGGCGGCATCCCTCAGGTTTTCTATTACCTGGGGGTGATGGCCACCATCTACTCCCTTTATGTGATGATCAGCGAGCACAACCACGGCGGCTGGCGCGCCGCCTGGCGTCTGGGCCTGGCGCCCTATCTGCTCATGGGTCTCACCGCGGTGATCTGGTCCCTGCCCAACCTGATCCACCTGGCCGGGGCGGGCTCCGGCGACCCCATGGGGGTGCACGACGCCCAGGCCCTGGTGGGCCACCAGCGCCGCCAGTTCATCGCCCAAGGTTCGGGCAACTGGTGGGTACTGCCCCATTTCCTGAGTCCCCAGATACTGAGGGGCCACGCCGAAAACACCGCCTACGTGGGCATCGCGCCCCTGGCCCTGTCCCTGATGGCCCTGGCCTGGGTGCGCAAGAACGAAACCGGTTTTTACAAGCTGCTGGGCCTGGCGAGCATCGTCTTGATGATGGGGGGCAACCTGGGCCTGCACAAGGTGCTCATGGACCTGATGCCCGGCTACTACCTTTTCCGGCAAACGGTGCGCTGGATGTTCCTGTTGCACCTGGCCCTGCTGGTCTTGGCCGGGTACGGGCTCAACTGGCTGCTCTACCGGGCCCAGGCCCCGGAGCTTAAAACCTTGCGCCGCATCCTGGCGGTGCTGGCCGGGGTGCTCACAGCGCTTATCCTGTTGATCATCAGTACAGAGGGGCTGCGCCTTGAGAGCCTGGGGTACAAGCAGACGTTCCCACCCCTCAGCATCCTGACCTGGCTCCTGCTCTGCGTGGGAGTGCTGTGGTGGGCCGCGCTGCGTATGGCCCAGAGCGCACGGACCCGCCTGGTGGCCTTGGTGCTGGTGGCCCTGGTGACCCTGGACCTGGGTTTTTACTACGCCCCCACCTTTGTGGGCGGCGACCCGGTGGAGCGCAGCGACCCCACCAAGCGTGAACCCGCCCTGGAGGCCCGCGCAGGCCGCTTGGCGCGCCTGGCCGGGGGGCCGGGCGGGGGGCGGGTGCTGCTGCACCGCACCTACAACGTGGTGGGCTACCAGTACCCGGCCTACCTGGCCCATCTGAACTTCATCAACCCGCCGGGCGGTTACATGGACCGCCGCCTGCCCCTGGGCTTCTGGCAGATGTGGTGGAAGCCCCAGGCCAACCCCCGCTATTTGCAGCTCTGGGCGGTCAAGCTGGTGGACCGGCGCAGCCCGGTGGTGGACGCCCGGCGCGACGAATGGGCCCTGTGCGGCTACAGCCAGTCGGCGGTGCGCCTGGAAGGCCCCACCCCGGTGAAAGCCCTCACCCTCAGGGCCTCGGACCTGCTGCCCGGCCAGGCCAAGCCCGGAGAGCTGGTTGCCAGGGTGGCCCTGGTGCGCCAGGGACGCATCACGGCCCAGTGGCCCCTGCGCCAGGGCATGGAGGTCAACGGCGGGGCCCTCACTCTGGAGGCCCCGGAGGGAGCCCAGGCCGACGCGGTGATCATGGCCTCGGCCCATCCCAAGGCCCTGGTGGGCATCGGCGAGCTGGCCCTGGACGGACGTCCCCTGGCCGACGGCACATGGCTGGAGCCGGGCCCCAGGAGCTTCCTGGTCAACCGAGCCTACCAGGGGCGCGCCTGGTTCGTTTCCCGGGGCGCGGTGGTGGAGCCGGGCTGGGAATACGAGCAGGTGCTGGCCTCGGTGGACCCCTCGCGGGTGGTGGTGTTCCGGCGAACTCCCCCGGGCTGGCAAAAGCCGCAAAGCCCTGCTCCGGACGCCGGAGGCCGGGTCAAGGTGGTCTCATGGCAAGACCAGTATGTCGAGCTGCTGGTGGAGGCCTCGCGCCCCGGCTGGCTGGTGCTTAGCCAAAGCGCCCACCACGGCTGGCGGGCCACCATCGACGGCCGGGACGCACCCATCGCCTGGGCCTACGGCTTCATGGCCACGGTGGCGGTGCCCCAGGGCAAGCACAGCGTAAAGCTGGTCTACTCCGAGCCCTGGGTCAAGGCCTCCCTGGGCGCGCCGCCCCTGCTTATTTTGGTTTTGCTGGGGGGGTGGCTTTGGATGCGCCGCCGGAAGAAGCCGCACCGGTCAAAATAACCCGCCAGCGCCCCAAGTCCTGTTTCTCAAAGGGCACGCCCTCGCGCCGCAGGTCGCGGCGCACCTTGGCCAGGGCGGCGTCGTCCACCTGGGGGCGGAACAGGTACAGCTTGCGGGAATCTTCGAGCACCTCCCAGTAATAGGGATGATAGCGCTGCAAGCCCACCGGGAAGCGCTTGTCCGGGGCGAACACAAGCTTCTCGCCGCTCAGGAAGCTTAGCTTGTAGGCCTCCCAATAGTCGGCCCGGCCGTGGCGCACCTGGTGCTCCTGCATGTAGCGCAGCAAGGGCCCGTAGTGCTCTTGCCAGGAAACGCTGTGCCAGGCGGCGGGGTGGGCCATCACCCCCACGATCCCTCCCCCCAGGGCGGCCAGCAGCGCCGCCCCTGCCAGCACCCCCCGCCAGCGCGCCCGCCGGGCCAGGGCGGCCACCCCCCAGGCCAGTAGGAAGGGCCACCATACGATGCTCACCCACAGGTAGCGCACCGAAAAGCGGTCCACCAGGGCGGTGGTGAAGATCAGGGCGGCCAGAAGGCCCAGATAGGACAGTGCGCAGGCGTAGGCCATCCAATCCCACGCCAGGGCCTGGGCCAAGCTCCGCTGCCGGGCCGAGCGGATCAGGGAAACCGCCACGCCCAGGCAGGCGGCCAACCCGGCGGCGAACAACAGCCAGGCCAACCAAGGCCATTGCAGGGGGGGATGGGGGCTCCAAGTCTGGGGCACCGCACTGTGGGCCAGCAGCTCCAAATTGGCCCATACCCGGGATGGCGTGGCCGGCAGAATCGGCAACACGTAGCGCCCCCAGGCGGCGATGTCGCTTTGCTGGAACAGGACGTCCCCGCCCTGCTTGGCCACAAACCCGACCCCCAAAGCGGCCAGGCCCCAAAGGTGGGCCCGGCCCTCCCGCCCCAAACGGCCCAAGGCCCAGCGCTCCAACCGGGGCCAAAGGTACAGGGCTCCGGCCAAGGCCAGGGCGCACAGGGCCAGGGGCAGGTCCTGATACAGAGCCAAGGTGGGGTCGTTGGATATGGCCAGGCCGGGCAAAATTTGCCAAGAGAAATCCCGGCCCACTGCCAGCACCGCCAGGGCGTAAGCCAAATAGGCCAGGCTCAAGGCGGCCAGGGTCTTGGCCGTGGGGTCCCACCAGGGGGCCCGCCCCCCGTAGCGGGAGGGCCCCAGGCCCCGGCGGGCGCTACCGGCCAAAAAGGCGGCATGATAGGCCAGGCAGGGGATCACCATGAGCCAAAACATGGTCCAGGTCCACCAGCCCAGGGCGGCCACCAGGGCCAGCAGGGCCAGCCGCCAACCCCGGCGGCCCACCTCCGGGGGCCGGGCCAGGAATACGCGGGTCCAGACCAGCCACAGGAGCACCCCCCACAGAAGCACCGCGGTGTAGCCGCCGCAGCAGAGCAGTCCCATGCGGAAGAAAAAGGGCGGGGCCAGGGCGGTCAAGAGCAGGGTGGCCAGGACCAGGCCCCTTCCGGCCAGGCGGCGGATCAAGACCGCGTTGAGCACCAGCACCAGCATCAACAGGCCGGTCATGGCCCAGGCCATCACCTTGGGCGAGGGGCCAAAGAGTGAGAAGAAAGGGGCCAGGTAATAGGTCTCGCCCGCGCCCATGTAGCCCTGGCCGTACATGTAATAGGGAAAGTGCAGACCCTGGGCGATGTGGCGGGCCATCAGCCCCCACAACGCGTGGTCCGCGTCCATGAACTTGTCGGCCTTGAGCAGCCAGGGCAGGCGCGCGACTAAGTTGGCAACGACAAGAAGGCCCGCCCAGGGCCAAAAGGCCTCACGCCGAAAATTGTTAGGCAAAGGGCTCCTTGCAGGGGAATGATTGATTAAATCACTATATTTTCGCCCTTGGCTCCGGGTCAAGCACGTGGCGGGAGCGCGCTCAAACTTCCCCGGGCAAAAAGCTTTTGCCAACCCGGTGATTTTCTATAGACTTGAGCGCTAACCTAGTCAACCATCGAAAGACTGCCCATGGAAGTTCTGGTCGTAATACCCACTTACAACGAATCCAACAACATCCGTCCCTTGAGCGAGGCGCTATTGGGGCTGGAATTGGACCTGGGCGTCTTGATAGTCGACGACAATTCGCCCGACGGCACCGGCCGCATCGCCGACGCCCTGGCCAAGCAGGACCCGCGGGTGCACGTGTTGCACCGGCCCGGCAAGCAGGGCCTGGGCACCGCCTACCGCGAAGGCTTCGGCTATGCCCTGGCCAACTTCGACGCGCCACTGTTGGCCCAGATGGACGCCGACTTCTCCCATCCGCCCGAGGCCATGCCCGCCATGGTGGAGATGGCCCGCCGGGGATCGGTGGCCATCGGGTCTCGCTACGTGCGCGGCGGTGGGGTAAAAAACTGGGGCCTGGGGCGGCGCATCCTGAGCAAAGGCGCCAACATCTACGTGAGCACCGTCCTGGGCCTGCCGGTGGGCGACCTAACCACGGCCTACAAGTGCTGGCCTCGCCGGGTCTTGGAGCGGCTGGACCTGCCCACCGTGGGCGCCCAGGGCTTCGCCGCCCTGCCGGAGATGGCCTACCGGACCCATCTTTTGGGCTATCGCCACGAAGAGCACCCTATCATCTTCGAGGACCGGCGGGTGGGCCAATCCAAGCTCACCGGCTCCATCGCCGTGGAGGCGTTCCTCAACGTCTGGCGAGTGCGCTTCAACAAGACCTTCGACCCGTCCCAGGCTCCCCCCGCCTGATGACCTCCGACGCGGACCACCCCCACCCCCGACGCTGGCCCATTGCCCTGGGTCTGGCCGGATGCGTGGCCCTGTATTGGGTGGTGCGCCTGTGGCTGATCTCGTGCCCCTCTCTTAGCCAGGTGGACTACGACGAGGCGGTGACCGGGCTGATGGCCCTGGAGATCCTCCAGGGCAAGCACCAGCTTCTTTTCTGGGGCCAGCCCTACATGGGCACCCTGGAGGCCTATCTGGCCGCCCTGCTCTTCAAGCTCTTCGGCCCCTCCACCCTGATGCTGCGCCTGTCCCTGCTCGTCTACGGCAGCGCCGGGGTGCTGGCCCTGTACTCCCTGGGCCGCGCCGCCGGGGGACGCCGCCTGGGCCTGCTGGCCGCCTGCCTGTGGTCCCTGCCTCCCTTGTTCCTGAGCTTCCAGGGGGTGTACGTCACCGGCGGCCATCTGGAGGCGGTGGTGGCCGGGGCCCTGCTCTTGGCCGGGGCCTGCCGCCTGGCCTTTGATCCGCCCCCCCGGGCGGGCCTTTGGGCCCTGGGCCTGGGGGTGGTGGGCGGCCTGGGCCTGTGGTCCAGCCTTTTGATTTTGCCCCTGGTGGCCGCCTCCCTGCTGGGCCTGTGCCTGGCCCGGCCCTCCTGGCTCGTCGGCCGGGGGCCCTGGCTGGCCGGGCTGGGGCTGCTGTTGGGCGCGGCCCCCCTGTTGGTGTGGAACGCCGAGCACCATTGGCTGACCCTGGTGCAGGTGGGCGGCTCCCAGCTAAGCCGGGCCTGGTCCAACGCCGGGATGCTCATCAGCAACGTGTGGGCCCCCATGCTCACCGGGGCCTGGTGGGACGGCCGCAGCGTGGCCGGTCAGATGCCTTCGCTGGTGCCCATGGCGGCGCTGGTCCTGATCTACCTGCCCGCCCTGGGGCTGGCCGTGGCCTCCCTGGTGGGCTGGGCGCGCCGGGCCTGGAAACGGCAAAACCCCTGGCAGTCTCCGGCCGACCTGGTGGCCCTGGCCCTGTGGGTGCTGCTGTTGCTGCATGCCTCCAGCGGGCACGGGCACAAGGCCATACTGCGCTACGCCACTCCCCTGATGGTCCCCGTCACCGTCCTGGCCGCCCTGTGGCTGGGCAAGGTGAACCGTTGGCGACCCCTGGTGGGGGCCGGGCTGGTGGTGGGCCTTCTGGTCTTCAATCTCTACACCCACCACCTGTACCTGGAGCGTTTCGCCGGGACGCCCCACCGGCCGGTGGAGGCGGTGCTGGAGGTCCTGGCGGACAAGGGGGTTGATTTCGGCTACGCCCACGGCCGGGTGGCCTTGCCGCTGACCTTCGAGAGCCAGGGCAAGGTGATGGCCGCCGACTTCTTCGGGGCGCGCAACCTGAGCCACTTGCGCCAGGTGGACGCGGCCGAGCAACCGGCCTGGGTCACCCACAAGCGCCTGGCCGTGCCCGCGCCCACCATGCTGGGCCAGGCCCTACGCCGCCTGGGGGTGTGGAAAAAGCCCCTGGAGGTGGAGCAGTACGTGGTGTGGCACGACTTCGACCCCGCCCCGGCGTTTAGCCCCCTGCCCTCCCACTCCTGGCACGGTGAGGCCACCCAGGGCGAGGCCGCCGCGGTCCTGGACCGCAACCTGGACACCGCCTGGCAAGGTAGTCCCGACCGCCCCTCCCATCTGCGCCTGGACCTGGGAGCGCCCCAGCCGGTGGCCCGGATCAGCCTGCTGCCCGGACCGGCCTGGCGGGGCAAATCGGGCATGCTCTACAACCTTACGGTGGAGGGTTCCCTGGACGGCAAAACCTGGCAGACCCTGGCTGGCGGCGAGGGCTGCATGGCCGGGCTCACCTGGCGGGGCAAGCGCGTCAAGCTGGACCCGGTGCCCGCCCTGGAGTTCACCTTCCCGGCCCGGACCGTGCGCTGGCTGCGCCTGGAGATAAAGCCGGGCAATCCCTCCTGGCCTCCCCTGGAGATCGCCGAGCTGTTCCTCTACCAGCCGGAGGCGGGGCCGTCCTTGTGGCCCCAGGACGCCGAACAGCACGTTGAGTTGGGCCGCCAGGCCCTGGACGCCTGGGAAAGCCGCCCCACCGCGCCCTTCCCGGCGGGCCACGCCGCCTTCGCCCGCTTCTGGGCCTCCCAGGTCAACTGGTCCAAGGTGGTGCGCCACTTCAAGCAGGCCGCCTGCGTGGCCCCCGAATGGGAGCGGCCCTACCGCCTGCTCCTGGAGGCCGCCCGCAAAAGCAACCGGCCCCACGGCAGTCTGCGCGGCTCCTTCCCCTGCCCGCAACCGGACCGCTCCTAGCCCTAAGCCCTTGTAAATAGGAAGCGCTCTCTTTACACTGGCCCCAGGCGTCCCGGCGCGGGGCCCGGGCCGCCGTGCAGCTTAATAGTCAGGCCCCATGGCGGATTAGCTTTGCCCATTAATAAAGCCAGTCGCCCATATCCCTTGTTTGGGGAACCCCTAGCATGAGGTGGCAGATCCTTGTGGGCCTGGCCGTCAGCGCCGCATGCCTGGCCTGGCTTTTGGGCCAGGTGGACCTGCCCCGCCTGGGCCAACTCCTGCTCCAGCTCAACCCCTGGTATATCCTGGCGGTCGCCGCCCTGTTGGCCTGGGTTTTTTTCCTGCGCTCCCAACGCTGGCGGCTCTTGCTGCGTCCTTTGAAACGCTGCCCCATCGGCCCCCTGTATTCGGCCAACCTCATCGGCTTCATGGCCAACAACGTCCTGCCCGCCCGCCTGGGAGAAATCGTCAGGGCTTACGCCCTTAACCGCCTGTGCGCGGTGCCGGTGGCCGGTGCCTTGGCCACCCTGGTCATCGAGCGCATCCTGGACGGCATGGCCATCCTGGCCTTTTTCTTCCTGGCCCTGTGGTTCACCGACCCCACCGCCCAGGCCGGAGCCTTCAACGTGGCCTACCTTCGAGGCGCGGGCCTGTTCCTGCTGGCGGGTTACCTGGGGGTGCTGGCCCTGGTGGCCGCCCTGTGGCGCTGGCCCGCCGCCACCAGCGGCCGCCTGGCCCGCCTGGTGGGGCGCATCAGCCCCAGGCTGGGCCAAAAGACCGCCGCCATCCTGGAGGGCTTCACCCAGGGCCTGGCCCTGTTGGGCCAGGGACGCCACCTGCCCCTGCTGATCGCCCAATCCCTGGCCCTGTGGCTGCTCATGCTACTCAGCGGCTATATCTTCCTGCCCGCGGTGGGCCTGCCCAACAGCCCCCTGCTGGCGGCCATGGCCCTGGTGGGAGGCTCCCTGGCCGCGGCGGTCCCCTCCGGGCCGGGCTACATAGGCACCACCCAACTGGCGGTGACCTGGGCGCTCATGCTGGCCGGGGCCGATCAGGAGCGGGCCGCGGCCTTCAGCCTGGTGTTCTGGGCGGCCAACTATTTCCCCATCACCGCCGCCGGGATGATTGAAATGCTGCGCCGGGGCCTGAGCCTGGGCTCCCTGCGCGGCGGCGGTGGGCAAAAATGAGCCCACGCCGGGAAGGTACCGGGGAGTTGACCACCCGGCGGGTGGCTTGGTGGCTTCTGGCCATCGTGGCCCTGGGGGCCCTGGTGCGCGGAATGTATTTGCTGTGGCCCCACCTGGACAGCGACATCGCGGTGGTGGGGCTCATGGCCCGCCACGCCCTAAACGGCGAGTTTTATCCCCTGTACTGGGGCAACCACTACGGCGGCAGCCTGGAGCCACTCATCGCCGCCGGGGTCTTCGCCCTCACCGGTTCCGGGCCCCGCGCCCTCAACGCCACCGCCGCCCTGATCTCCCTCAGTTACCTCCCCCTGCTCTACCTGCTGGGCAAGGAGATAATCGGACGCCGGGCCGGTCTGGTTGCCGCATTCTTGGCCGCCCTGGGGCCTTACATGCTGGTGGCCTACTCGGTGGTGGCCCGTGGCCTGCACGTGGAGATGCTCCCCCTGGGCGCTCTGCTGCTGTGGCTCACGGTGCGCCTGATCAAGGCCGGACCCACCGCGCCGGGCCAGGCCTGGGCCCTCATCGCCTGGGGTCTGACCGCCGGGGTGGGGGTGTGGACCAGCCCCCTGTTCATCTACTTTTTGCCCCCCACCATGTTTCTTTTGATCTACAGCGCGCCCCGCCTGGTCATCACCCCGCGCTTTTGGCTGATGGCCTTGGCCGCCCTGGTGGGGGCCGCGCCGCTGATCTACCACAACTGGCTAACCGGGGGCGGCACCCTGCACTACATGGAGATACCCCGGCCCCACTCTGGCTTCCTGAACAACCTGCACTTCCTGCTGCGCCACGGCCTGCCCGCCGCGGTGGGAGCCACCTGGTTCAAGAAAGGCTGGCTGCTGCCCGGCCTGGGCCCGGCCCTGGCCCTGGCCGCCGGGCTCAGCCTGGCCTGGGCCCTGTGGCGCTGGGGCGGGGACATGTACCGGCGCTTCAGCCGAAACACGGGCTCCTCCGGCGGCGAGGTGCTGCTGCTGACCATGGGCTGCGTGGCCTATGTCTACTGCGCGGTGGGCGGGGCCGACTCCGGCTCCTTCCGCTATCTGCTGGCCCTGTACATCGTCTGGCCTTTGGTGGCCGCCCTGGCCTGGGACTCCCTGCGCCGCCGGGGCGGCGTGCTGGCCGGGCTGGGCTGGTTGTTCCTGGCCCTGGTGGCCGTGGGCAGCATCTGGGGCACCGTGGCCTTCTCGCCACTCAACCACGCCGAGCAGCGGGCGGCATCCAGGGAAATGGGCCCGGAGCAGGCGTCCCTGACCCGCGCCCTTCAGGGCCTGGGCATCCGCTACGCCTATGTGGTGGATTACTGGATGGGCATGAAGGGCACCTTCCTGGCCGATGAGCAGGTGATCATGCTGCCCTTTGACCACGAGCGCCACCCCCCCTACAAAGAGGCCCTGCTGCGGGCTCCCCGCTACGCGGTGGTGATGCTGGGCGAGAACAACGCCAAGGTGACTCGCCAAAGCCTGGCCACGGTGGGGGCCTCGTACCGGGAAATAACCGTGCCGCCCCGCTGGCACGTCTTCTACGACTTCGCCCCGCCCAGCCCAAAACCGGCCCTGGTGGCCACCCAGGCATGGAGCCTGCGGGAGGGCATGGGCCTGGTCTTGTGGGACCGCGACGCCACCACCCGCCTCACCTGGCCCCAACAGCCGGGCACCGGCCCCACCATTGATCTGGGCGGCTCGGTGGAGGGGGTGTGTCAGGTGCTCATCTTCCCCGGCAGGGCCCAGTATCTGCCCAAGGAACTCAAGGTGCTGGGCAGCGGCGACGGGCAAAGCTGGCAAGAGCTGGCCAGGGCCCAGCCCTATCTCCCTTTCCACTGGAGCGGGGGGCATTTGTCCATCAACCGGCGGGCCCCCTGGCAGGAGATACGCTTCGCGCCCACCACCCTGCGCTATTTGCGCCTGGAGCAGAGCGGCAAGGCCAAGGATATTTGGGCCCTAAACGAGGTGATGGTGGGCAGGCATGACGGCGATGGCCCCCCGGCCCCGCCGGTCGCGGCGGCCCGGCAACTGGCCCATACCCGGCCCCAAGGGGAACGAATCTGGGCTCCCCCGGCGCTCAGGGCCTGGCTGCCGCCCGAGATGCGCATGGGACCGGCCACCCGGCACAAGCCCTCCTGGTTGCCGCCCTACCTCTACGCCCTGGAGCTTATGCCCCAGGGCCGTCCCCTGAGCCTAGCCGTGGAAGCGGAGATGGCCCCAGCCACGGCCAAGTCCTTGAGCCGGGCCGGCTATGAGCACAGCGCCCAACCCCTCCAGGGCTGGGTGCTGTTCCGGGCCACGCCGGGGCCGCTGGCCCGGCCCCTTTATTGGTCGGGAATCCTGCCCCTGGCGGTCAGCCGGGGCCCGCGCAACTAGGAGCCGAAGCGAACCTTAAGAATTCGCTTTAAGGTCCACCAGGCGCTTTTGAGGGGGTCCAGGGTGCTTTCCCCGGTGCGCTCGTCATAGGGGATGAAGATCACCTTGAGCTTCTTGCCGTGGGCCATGGGCTTGAGCAACAGCTCCACCGGCAGGGCCGACCCGTTGGCCTCGAACTCCATCTCATTGAACAGGCTGGTGCGGTAGGCACGCATGCCCGAGTGCAGGTCGGTGATGCGGCGCAGGAACAGCACGCTGGCTATCCAGGCGAAGCCCCAGTTGGCCAGGTAGTTGATCCAGGGCATGGTGGCGGGCTTGGTCTCCAGGCGCGAGGCGTCCACCACGTCGGCCTGGCCGGAGAGCACGTAGCCCGCCATCTGCATGATGCGGTCGGTGGGATAGGTGTCGTCGCAGTCCAGGGTGACCACCACCTGGCCCCGGGCCGAGGTGAGGGCCCGCATCATGGCCGGGCCGTAGCCCTTGGGTGGGAACTGGCGCAGAACCTCGGCTCCGGCCGCGGCGGCGATCTCCGGGGTGCGGTCCTTGGAGGAGTCCACCAACAGGATGTGGGCCTCGGGCGCGGCCGCCTGGATGTCGGCGATGACCTTGCCCACGGCTCCCTGTTCGTTCATGGAGATCATGGCCACGGTGATCTGGGGGTCGCTTGGGCTCATTTGTCCGTCCTTTCGCGTGGCTAGATTTAGCATATCCGGGCGGGCCGCGCCACCGGCCACGGTTGCCAAACCACCGGCCCTCTGATAGGTTGACCTCACTTTGGGCCGGGCGCGCGCGCCCCTCTAACCGCAACCCACTCCCGTGGCCCCTCCGGCCGGGAACGCCATGAAAAGCCTTGTCAAGCGGCTGATACTTCTCGCCATTACCGCCCTGTTTCTCTACCTCGTATTGCGCAAGGTGGAGCCGGCCAAGCTTTGGCAGGCCCTCACCCAGGTCTACTGGCCCCTTTTGGTGCCGGTGGTGCTGGTGTATCTGGCCGGGTTCATTCCACGGGCACAGAAATGGCGCATCATCCTGGGGCGCATCAAGCCGGTGAGCCTGGACGGCTGCCTGGGCTACATCCTGGTGGGCTGCGCGGCCAACTCCCTGCTGCCCGCCCGTTTGGGCGAACTGGTCAGGGCCTTCATCTGCGGCCGCCGGGAGCAGGTGCCCGCCACCTCGGTTCTAAGCACCATCGTGCTGGAGCGGGTGCTGGAGGTGCTGTCGTTGCTGGTGCTCTTGTGCGCGGTGGTGTGGGCCACCGGCCGGGGCGAACTGTACCAACTGGCCCTGGTAGGGCTGGCAGTGTGCCTGGGGCTCATGGCCGGGCTGTTCCTCTTGCAGCAACGGCCCGGCTGGCTCTTGAAGCTGGTCGCCTTGCTGCCCTGGCCCGGCCTGCGGGAGAGGGCCCAAGGCTGGCTCACAACCTTTGTGGAAGGCCTGGCCGTGGTCAAGAGCCCGGCCCGCCTGGGGGCGGTCATCGTTTTGGGCTGGGCGGTGTACCTCATCGAGGGCGCCGCCTATTGGCTCCTGGCCTATGCCTTTGACATGCAGGTCACTTACCTTCAGGTGCTTTTCGTGTTGTGCTTCATCTTCGTGGGCATGACCATCCCCTCCACGGTGGGCAACATCGGCCCCTTGCAATACTTCTGCGTGCTGGGTTTGGGCTACTTCGGCGTGGACAGCTCCACCGCCCTGATCTACAGTGTTTTCATCAACGCTATGATGTACTTGACCGTGCCTCTGGGCCTGGCCTACATGCATGCCTACGGCGCCACCCTGAGCAGCCTGCGCAGCCAGATCGGCGCGGGCTCCGAAGCGCCTCCCCCTTCAGCGGAGTAAGTTCATGCGCACCTTCATCACCGGCGGGGCCGGATTCATCGGCAGCCACATGGTGGCCGCCATCATCGACCAGGGCCCCCTTACCGTGTACGACAACCTCTCCTCCGGCTCCCTGGACTTTTTGAAAGACCACCTGGACCACCCCAACTTCAACTTCGTACAGGGCGAGCTTTCCGACCTTGAGCTGGTCACCAAATCCATGGCCGGGCACGAGCGGATCATCCACTACGCCTCCAACCCGGACATCGCCCGGGGCATGCTGGAAACCGACCTGGACATCCGCGAAGGCACCCTGCTCACCTACAACGTGCTGGAGGCCATGCGCCTCACCGAGGCCAAGGAGATCCTCTACACCTCGGGCAGCGGCATCTACGGCGACGTGGGCACCTTCCCCACTCCCGAGGACTTCGGCCCCCTGACCCCCATCAGTTTTTACGGCGCTTCCAAGCTGGCCTGCGAGGGGCTCATCAGCGCCTTTTGTTTCCAGTACGGAATGACCGGCTACGTGCTGCGCATGGGCAACGTGGTGGGCGACCACCAGACCCACGGGGTGGGTTACGACTTCATACGAAAACTTAAGAAAGACCCGCATAGTCTCGTAATTCTTGGAGATGGAACCCAGGGTAAAAGCTACGTGCATGTCAACGACGTTATCGCGGCCATGCTGTTCGTCATGGAGCAGACCAGCGACGTGGTGAACATCTTCAACGTGGCCACGGACGACGTTTTGGACGTGACCTCCATCGCCAAAATCGTCATCGCCGAGATGGGGCTCAGCGACGTGGAGTTGACCTACACCGGCGGCGACCGGGGCTGGAAGGGCGACGTACCCCAGGTGCGTCTGGTGCTGGACAAGATTCACGACCTGGGCTGGTACGCCAAAATGAACTCGGCCCAGGCCATCACCGCCTCGGTGCGGGCCATGCTGGATGAAGTCTAGCCCGCGTTTTTCATGAAGGGTGGGCGGCAATGAGATTTGGTTTACTAGATTACGGGTTGTACCAGGGCCCGGCACAGCCAGCCGCCGGCAGACAAGGCGTCTGGCAAGCGAGGCCCGCAGGCGTAGCCGCAAGAGCTACGTTGAGGACCGAGCGCAGCCAGCAACGCAGTATGCGGGTGGCTGGCGCAGCCGGACGCACGACCTTTATGAAATACGCGGGCTAAAAAAATGCAGGCGGCGGTCATAGCTGGCGGCCTGGGCACCCGCCTGGGCGCGCTGACCAAGGACATCCCCAAGCCCCTGGTGCCGGTGGCCGGGCGGCCCTTTTTGGAGCATCAGCTGGGGCTGCTCAAGGCGGGCGGGGTGGACAAGGTGGTGCTGTGCATCGGCCACTTGGGGGAGCAGATCCAGGCCTTCGTGGGCGACGGCTCCCGCTGGGGCTTGGAGGTGGCCTACAGCCTGGACGGCTCCACCCTCTTGGGCACCGGCGGCAGCCTCAAGAAGGCGGCCCCGCTCTTGGAAGAGCGCTTCTTGCTCACCTGGGGTGACAGCTACCTGGAGATAGAGCATCGCCAAGTGTGGCAGGCGTTCCTGGCCTCGGGCCTGCCCGCCATGATGGTGGTGTGGCGCAACCGGGGAGCCAAGGAGCCCAGCAACGTGTGCCTGGAGGGCGACCGGGTGGCCGACTATGACAAGTGGGCCCCCGGCCCGGAGTTCGACTGCATCGACTACGGCCTCAGCGCCCTGAGCAAACAGGTGCTTCAGGCCATACCCGAGGGCGAGCCCCATGCCATCGAGGAGGTGTTCCGCGACCTGGCCCGCCGAGGCGAGCTGGGGGCCTACGTGGTGGAGCGGGCCTTCATGGAGATAGGTTCGCCCGCCGGGCTGGCCGAATTGGAGGCCCACCTCAGGGCCCGGGAAGGAAAACAACCATGAGCGAACACGCCCAGACCATCATCCTGGGAGGAGGCCTCACCGGCCTGAGCCTGGCCCAATACCTGGAGGGCGAAACCCTGGTGCTGGAGGCCAACGAGCGCCCCGGCGGCCTGTGCCGCAGCTTCACCAAGGACGGCTTCACCTACGACATCGGCGGGCACATTCTCTTTTCCCGGGACTCGGAGCTGCTGGCCCAGCTCACCTCCTGGCTGGAGGGCAACCTGCTTGAGCAGCGGCGCAACAACCAGATATGGTTCAAGGACCGCTTCGTAAAGTACCCCTTTGAAAACGGCCTCTACGCCCTGGAAAAAGAGGACATCTTCCAGTGCCTCATGGGCTTTTTGGAGCGCAGCGACGCCGAGCCCTCCAACCTGGAGGAGTGGTGCCGCTTCCGCTTCGGCGAGGGCATCAGCGGCAAGTACCTGATCCCCTACAACGACAAGATTTGGAAGCGACCGGCCAAGGACATCTCGGTGCACTGGGTGGAACGCATCCCCAGCCCGCCCACGGCCGACGTGGTCAAGGCGGCCATCGGCATCGAGACCGAGGGCTACACCCACCAGCTCAACTTCCTCTACCCCGAGCGGGGGGGCATCGAGTCCCTGACCAACGCCCTGGCCCAGGGGGTGAACCTGGTCACCGGCTTCCGGGCCAGCGCAGTCAAAAAGATCGCCACCGGCTGGGAGGTAAGCAACGGCCAGGACACCTACGCCTGCCGCCGCCTCATCTCCACCATCCCGGTGATGGACCTGGCCACCTGTCTGGACGGCGCGCCCGACGACGCCAAGAGCGCCTGCGCGGCCCTGCAATACAACAGCGTGATCCTGGTGATGCTGGGGGTGGGCCACACCGGCCTGGCCGACAAGAGCGCCATCTACATCCCCGACCCGGCCATCCTGCCCCACCGGGTATGCTACATGAGCTACTTCAGCCCCTTCAACGCGCCCGAGGGCAGCTCCCACCTGGTGGCCGAGATCACCGTGCCGCCAGGCGACGCCCTGCTCTCCGCCTCCGAGGACGAGTTGGTGGGCCGGGTGGCAGGCGACGTGAGCGAGCTGTGCGGCATAAGCCAAGGCGAAATCATCGCCAGCCAAGCCCAGCGCATCAAGCACGCCTACGTGGTCTACGACCGCGACTACCTGAGCAACCGGGCGCGGGTTTACTCGTGGCTGGACGGGCTGGGCCTGTACACCTGCGGCCGCTTCGGCTCCTTCGAGTACCTGAACATGGACCAGTGTTTGGAGCGGGCCAGGGACCTGGCCGCCGAGTTGAATAAGGAATAAGGCGAGAGGGGAAAGAGGCGGGTAAGGAAAGAGGTGGTGGGGCCGGGTCAGGCGAATAGCTGATGTGAACTCGCTACGTGGATTTGATGCGCAGCGGGATCAAGGGCAGTTAAGAAAAGAGGTTGGCTGAGGTCCTGGCGGGGCGGCCATTCCCTCCTACCCTCTGCACCGACTCCACCGCCATGGCAGACGGCCAAACTACCGCCTCACCCAGCGAGCCCCATTTTTTACCTCCCCGCCTTCGTCCCTCCGCCCTCGTAGACGCATTACGACCCACAAACTAAAACCCGGCCCTCCGCACGGAGGACCGGGTTCTTCATTTTTTACTTCCAACGCCCCGCCAAGAGAGCCACTGACGTTTCCAGGGCGTCGCTGGCTAGGCGTCCGGCCAGCGACCACCGATAGCGTAGTAAATCTACGCTGAGGCGGGAGCGCCGCCGGCAACACAGCCAGCGGCGTTCTGGGGACGTCAGGCTAGACCATCTCACATTTTTTGGCATCATCCAGGAACATCTTGACGGTTTCTTTACTATAGGGATGCACCAGCATGCCGCCCAAGATGTCCGGGGTCACGGTGACAATGTGCGCCCCGGCGTGCAGCCAGGTGATTACGTTGTTGATCTCGCGCACCGAGCCGATGATGATCTGGCTGTCCAGGCCCTGCAACTCCAACAGTTCGCGCAGGCGGGTTATCTCGTCCACCGCGTCGTAGCCCATGTTGTTCACCCGGCCGCCGAACAGCGAGACATAGGTGGCCCCGGCCAGGGCGGCCAAAAGGCACTGCTGGCCGCTCATCATGGCCGTGGCGTTGACCCGCACGTCATACTTGGTTTCCAGGGCGTGGATCACCTCGATGTTGTCGGTCTCGCCCTCGGGCCCGTGGATGGTGATCTTTACGTTGATGTTGCTGGCCAGGGCCGCGAACTCCCGGGCCTGGTCCACCATCTGCTGGGGGTCGTTGCTGGTCACTTCCAGCGACAGGGGCAGGGGCGCGATCATAGCCGCGATTTCCTGGGCCCGTTTTTTCATGCCCGCCGCACCGCCGGTCACCCCGTCCTTGAGCAGGATGGTGGGGTTGGTGGTGACCCCACGGATCACGCCCCAACGCAAAAACTTCTCCACCTGCTCGATCTTGCCGCTATCCAGGAAAATGGCCATGGCCTATCCTTGCTCCAAAATTAAATCCACTGCTTCGGCCAGGTCGGCCACCCTTCTGGAGGCTGCGACCTGGGCGTTGTAATCGGCGCTTATCAGCACGGCCCGCACCCCGGCGGCGCGGGCGGCCTCGATGTCTTTGTACCCGTCACCCACCAGCCAAGAGGCCGTCAGGTCAATGCCGCGCTCGTCGGCCGCCTGGGTCAGCATGCCCGGCTTGGGCTTGCGGCAGGCGCACTGATGATGGTCATCGTGGGGGCAAAAGCGTATCTCGTCCGGCCCCACCCCCTCGGCCAGCACCCGGTGCATGGCCTCAAGCTCGGCCTGGGGCAAAAGTCCCCGGGCCACGTCGGGCTGGTTGGTCACCACGATGACCACGTAACCAGCCTCCTTGAGCCGGGCCACCTGCTCCCCCGCGCCGGGGGTCAGGCTGAATTCGTCCAGGCCGCGGGGCGAGGCGGGCGACCCCCCGCGCATCACCACCGGGTTGAGCACCCCGTCGCGGTCCAGGAAAACCGCCCGCTTTATTTCACCGACTCCCACTTCATCTCGTTCTGCAGGATGTCCGGGTGCGACACCACCATGTGCCACACCACCGCCTGGAAGGCCTCGGTGTGGGGAGTGACCGTGGCCTCGTTCACCGTGGGGATGACTATGACCGCGTCGCCCACCTGGGCGGTGTAGCCGCCGTCGCGCCCCACCACGCCCAAAATCTTGGCGCCCACTTCCTGGGCCAGCTTGAGCGCCTCCACGATGTTCACGCTGATCTGCTTTTCAACATTGCCGCCGCCCACGCTGAACACGAACACCCCGTCCTTGGGGCCCAGGCGGCTGGTCCTCAGCCAGCGGGAGAAGACGCCCTCCCAGCCCTCGTCGTTGATCAGCGCGGTCAGCTCGCTCACGTTGTCGGTGGGGGTGTAGCACTCCAGGCCCGCGATCTTGCGGAAGTCGTTGACCGCGTGGTTGGCGTTGCCCGCGCCGCCGCCAACGCCCACGAAGAACAAGCGCCCGTGGTCTTCCCTGATCTGCTTGATGGTCCGGACCATGCGTTCGATGGCCTTGGGGTCCAGGGAAGCGGTGATGCGGCCGGCCTCTTCCAGATATTGCTTGGCGTATTCGCTCACGGGCAGGCTCCTTATTTGCGCAGGTTGGCCACGATCTTGGCCCCCTCGAAGTCGAAACGGAAGGGGAAGTACCTGAGGCCCATGGCCGTCAGGCTCTGGATAACCTTGGCCTTGGTGCCGGGGCAGTAAAACATGAAAAAGCCGCCGCCGCCCGCGCCCATTATCTTGCCGCCCAGGGCCCCGGCCCTAAGGGCCTCCTCATAGGCCTCGTCGATAAAGGGATTGCTGATGGCCGAGCTTAGCTTCTTCTTGGTCTTCCAATGCTGGTGCAACAGCTCACCAAAGGAGTCGATGTCGCCCTTTTCGAACAGGCGGCGGGTCTCCAAGCCGATCTGTTTTATGCCGTGCAGGCGCTCGATGATGGCCTGATCGTCCTCTTTGGTCTTCTGGTCCTGGGCGGCCAGAATATCCGAGGCGCTGCGCTCGATGCCGGTGTAGAACAGGCCGATGTTGTACTCCAACTCCACCAGCTTGCCGTTGGGCATCCTGAGCGGCTCCACGTGCACCGTGCCGTCCTTCTCGAAGGTCAGGGCGGTCACCCCGCCATAGGCGGCCATGTACTGGTCCTGCTTGCCGATGGGCGCGCCCAGGATGTCGATCTCTATGCGGCAGGCCTCCTCGGCCAGGTCGCGCAGGGAGGCGAAGTCCCGGTTGTAGGAGCGCAGGGCGGTCAAGAGGGCCACGGTGAAGCTGGAGGAGGAGCCCAGGCCGCAGTTGGCCGGAACGTCGGCGATGGACGACAGCTCCACCTGGTTCTCCACCCCGGCCAGGCGCAAGGCCTCGCGGAATATTTTGTGCTGCACCTGGCCCACGCTCTCCACTACCTCGGTCTTGGAGTAGGAGAGCTTTATGGAGCGCTCAAAGCGCCGGTTGATGCAGATGAAGATGTACTTGTCGATACCCCCGGCGATGAGGAAGCCGCCGAACTTGGAGTAGTAGGAAGCCAGGTCGGTGCCCCCGCCTCCCAGGGATATGCGCACCGGAGCCTTGGAGATGATCATGCGGTTTTCCCGGCAAAGGTTAGGCGGTTCTGGGTTTTAGGACCCGGCCGCGATCTTGCCCCCACTTTTTAGCAGTTCGGGGGCCGTTTGGCAATCAAGGCCGTGGGTTGTGTTGCCGCTTTAGGTCTGGTTGCGTATAGTTGAGCCAGCCAGTAAAGCCACGAGCCCCCTGGAGCCTGATGCCGAGACTTCTCGAGAGCCTGCCGCCCAAGCTGGCGCCCCCCTATGTGACCAAAGCGCGCCTGCGCCTGGCGGCCCACGTGCTCATCATTTTGGCCCTGCTGGCCGGTTTCGCGCTCAACGCCTCCCACAACCTTCCCCGGCGAACCATTGACCACGACGCCACCCACTACTTGTGCATGGCCCACAACCTGGCGCACCACGGCACCTTTAGCTCCCAGCGCACCCTGAGCCCCTTGCCCTGGCTCAGCGCCTGGCGCTCACCCGGCTATCCCGCCTTTTTGGCCCTGGGAGTGGCCGTGATCCCCGACCTGAGCCGACACGCGCTACCCAGATTTTTGCGCGCCGATTTGCTGCCGCTCAAGAAATGGCAGTTGGGCTGGCTGCTGTTGGCGGCCATCGCTGCCGGGATATTCGTATGGCGGCTGACCGGCTCGCCCTGGCCGGGCTATCTCAGCTTCGGGCTCATCGGCTACAGCCAAGCCATGCTGTACTTCATCAACCGATTTTACAGCGAAGCGGGCGCGGCCCTGGTGGTGCTGTTTTTGTCCCTGGTCCTGCACCGAGCC
This sequence comes from Pseudomonadota bacterium, assembly GCA_018902755.1. Taxonomy (GTDB): domain Bacteria; phylum Desulfobacterota; class Desulfarculia; order Desulfarculales; family Desulfarculaceae; genus Desulfoferula. The sequence goes on from JAHIQI010000050.1 coordinate 153,539, forward strand.
CTCAGCCGCCCCTCCTGGTGGGTCTTCGCCCTGGCCGGATTGCTCTTGGCGATAGGAGCCCTCACCCGGGCGGCGCTGATGTACTTCTGGCTGCCGGTGATGATCTATTTCGCCTTGCTGGCCTGGCGCGGCGGCCTGCCTCGGGGCAAACTGCTGGCGGGCATGGCCCTGTTCACCTTGGCCTTCGCCTTGCCGGTGGGGGCCTGGATGGCGCGAAACCATTATCACTTCGGCCACTGGATGCTCTCTTTCCGGGGCGGCCAGGTGCTGGACATCCGGGCCAACCACGCGGCCATGACCCCCAAGGAATACATAGCCGCCTTCATCTACTACACTCCCTGGGTCTATCTGAACCCCCTGGCCCAGGAATCCCCCACGCCGGGCCTGGACAGCTACGACCCGCCCAAGCACCAAAAACTATGGGGGGTGGACATCTACCAAGCCACCTTCGGTAAAATCTTGCAACCTGGGGATTTCAAAAATCTCAGGGTGCAGTTCCTAGGTGACACTTATGAGATGATGGCCCAGCACCACTGGGCTCGGCACAGTAAATGGCTGGGCCACTACACGGTGGGAGATGCCCACAGCCAAAAAGTGGCCATTCGAAAGATATTGGCCAACCCCTGGGGCCACCTGCTGGCCTCCATCCCCCTGGCTTGGCGGGGTCTGTTCGCGGAAACCTGGTGGGTGGCCCTGCCCGGTTTCGCCTGCCTGTTCTACTTGGGGGTGTCCTCCCTGCGCAGGCGCGACTGGCCCTTGCTGGCCTTTGTCCTGCCCTCCATATACCTGTTCAGCTTCCACAGCCTGATCACCGTGAACGCGGCCCGATTCAACTCGCCCCTGGTGCCGGTGCTGGCCGTGTGCATCGGGCTGTGCGCCCACCGTCTGGCGCGGCGCTGGCAGCGAAAACGCGCGGCCAAGGAGCCCGCCCATGCCTGAGGTTTATTTTGGCGCCATAAGCCCCCCCACCCAAGCCGGGGTGGAAGCGGCCGTGTATCGGGTGCTGGAGTTCGCCGGGCTCACCGGCGGCGAGTTGGGCGGGCGCTGCCTGATCAAGATCAACGCCATGAGCCAGGAGGTGCTGCCCGGGCGCAACACCAGCCCCTGGCTGGTGGAGGCGGTGCTGGGCCAGATGAAGGAGCGCCATCCGGGCACCACCTTCGCCCTGGCCGACAGCGACGTGGCGGGCTACCCCCAGTTCGACCGCGCCTGCCTCCACTGGGGCTACAGCGACATCGCCGCCCGCCACGGGGTGGAAATCATCAACCTGGCCCGCCAGGACTACCGCGAGGTGGCCACCGGCAACGAAGCCTGCCCGGTGCTGGCCTTTCCCCAGGCGGTGTTCTCGGCCGACAGCATCATCAACCTGCCGGTTATGAAGACCCACGTGCTCTCAGGCGTCTCCTGCTGCCTCAAGAACCATTGGGGCCTCTTGCCCCGCCTGCGCTACCAGTTCCACCAGCGGGTGCATCAGGTCATCGCCGAGATCAACCGCCAGGTGACCCAGACGGTATTCAACATTCTGGACGCCACGGTGGCCATGGAGGCCAGCGGCCCCAAGACCGGCCTGCCCCGGGCCTGCGGGCTCATCCTGGCCGGGCGGGACCGGGTGGCCGTGGACGCGGCGGCCCTGGATTACATGGGCCTGGACCGGGGCATGGCCCCCCACGTGGCCCTGAGCCAGGAGGCCGGGGTGGGCAGCATGGACTACACGCGGTCCGGAGACCATGTGGAGCCCGCCGATTTCATCCCGCCCCAGTTGGGCCAGGACCTGGTGTCGCTTTTGGAGCGCCGCCTCAGGGCCATACCCGGCTTGGGCAAGCTACTCTACCGCCCGGAGATAGCCCCCTTGCTGGGCTGGGTGGGCACCCAATACAATGAACAGGTGTGGTTCCGCCGTCAGGGGCGGGACCTGCTCCAGGACATTCTTGGCAACTCGCCTTGGGGCGAGCAGTACCGCTCATTGCCCGGCTGTGGAGGAAGAATTTGAGCATGGTCTCGCCCCGCCGCCTCAGGGCCCTTGCCCTGGCCCTGCTGCTTGCGTTGGCCGCGGTTCCGGCTCTGGCCGGTGGCGATCCCCTGGCCGGGAATTCGGCCCCCCTGCCCGGCTCCCAGTGGCGCGTGCAGGAGGCCCGGGGAGTGAGCCTGGCGGTGCCCAAGAATTGGTACGGCTTTTTCTACGTTGGCCTTCGCCACTTCTACGGCTGGTGGGCGCGCAAGACCGCGCCACTGTACACCAAGATGGAGTTCTCCCTGTTCCAGGTAGGCGAGCTGCCCCAGCCCGGCCTGGTCGACCGGGTGCGCACCAGGGCCCTGGGCCAGGGCACCCTGGCCGGACGCCCCGCCCTGGCCTTTGAGCAAATCGAACTGGAAGGCACCACCGACGCCCGGCGGCGGCGCATCCTGGTGCTCAAAAAGACTTTGCCCGGCGGGGGGCGCCTCTGGGCCGTGGCCGACAGCGACAGCAAACTGTGGGACCAAAACCAGCCCACCCTGGAGGCCATCCTGGCCTCGCTGCGCATCGAGCCCTTCTTTTTCGTACTGGGCGCCGAGTGGCGCTTCGTGGAGTGGCAGGGGATGTACCTCTCCCTGCCCTGGTCCTGGGATGGGCGCGGCCTGCCCTCCGGCTACGTGTGGGAAGGCCGGGCCGGGCAAGTCCGCGACATGCGTCTGGAACTGCATCAGGAGGCCCTGCCGCCCTTGGAGGGCTACGTCCTGCTGGGGCAGTCGGTGGTGGACCGCCGCAGGCTGAGCGTGTACCAGCGGGACTCCGCCGGGGCCTACGAGCTGTTGGCCGTGGTGCACCGCCAGTTGCCCGGCGGCCGCTATCTCTGGGCCCGGGGCAGCCTGCGCGGCCAGGTGGACCAGGCCGACTGGGAGCTGCTGGGTCCGGCCCTCAAGGCCATGCTGCGCTCGCTGCGCATCGACTGGGATATGTTCCCGCCCGAGTAGCCCGGTCTATTTTTCTATGTATATGTCCGGCCAGCGGTCGTTGGCCTGGTTTTGGGTCAGACGCATGGCCGTCTCCCAGGGCGTGCCCACCTTCCACAGGAAAATCTCGTAGTCGGCGATGTCGTGCTCGTGGCCCTTGGCCGCCGCGCCCCAGACCATCCACTTGCCGTCCGGCGACAGGCGGGGGAAGTATTCGTGGCTGTAGGCGCCGGGCAGGTCCATGAGCACCTGGGGCTTCACCGGGTTGAGCGCCGAGTGCAATATCTGGTTGCCCCCGTTGCCGCCATTTTCCACCCACAGCACCCGGCGGCCGTCCGGATACCAGGAAAGCTCGCAGCCCCCGCTGATGCGCTCCATCTTCTTGGCGGCCAAGTCCAGGATCATGGTGCCCGAGAGCTTGCCCCTGGCGGTGAAGGCCAGCAGGCCGCGATTAATCGGGCTCAGCTCCGGGGTATGGGAGGTCCCCTCCACCGGTGGCTGGGCCGTGTCGTAGAGCACGGTTTCCTTGCCCGAGGTCAGTTCCTTGAGCACCACCTTGCTGCCGCCTCGCAAGAAGCTGATCTTGTCCGCGCCCACCCACTGTGGGTAATTGGCGTTCTTGGCCGCCAGGGTTTCCTCGCCGGTCCCCAGATCAAGAATGTAGGTATCCCAAGGCTCCAGCTTTCGCTCGCTCACCCACAGCAATTGGCTACGGGCGAAGATCACCTTTTTGCCGTCTGGCGAAAAGCGGCTGTAATACTCCACCAGGTCGGTGTGGGTCAGGCGCCTGAACTCCATGTCCGGCAAGGTGAGCATGTACAACTCGTGGTTGCCGCTGCGGCTGGAGGACCAAACCACCTTGGCTTTTAGACCCTGGGTCCCGCGCCGGACGGTGTCTTTTTGTTCCGGGCTGAGCCCGCCCACCACCTTGCCCAGCACCATGTCTCCGAAATGGGAGTAAAGATAGCGCGGGCCAAAGTGCACCGCGGTGACCACCAGCATCAGGGCCAGCACCCCCATGATGATCCAGTGCTTCAGGGGCTGCTTTTTAAGCTTTTCCTTCATGGTCGCTTTCTCGCGGCTTAATCAAACTCAGGGCGGCCAGGGCCAGGCCCCCGAGGCTGTAGTCGATCACTTGAGTAAGTAGATGCAGACCAAAGGGTATCAGAGCGGCCTGGGTGGCCGCCAGCCCGGCCCCCCTGAGGGTGGCCATCATCACCCCCTCGTAGGCCCCGAACCCGGCCAGGCCGCTGATCGGCAGGCTGGCCGTGGCCTCGGCGGCCACCAGGGCGAACAGCACCAGTGGGAAGGTGAGATGGGTCGCCTGGTCCGGCCATTGAGCGGCCAGCCCTGCCACCAGCAGGTACAGGCCCAGATATTTGAGGGCTCTTATGGCCACGGACACCCAGAGCACCCGGCCGTACACTCCCCGGCTTTTCACCCGGCCCACGTCCAGGGCCATGGCCGCCAGTTCCTCGGCCACGCGCCGCGCCCACGCAACGGCTTTGCCCGGCAGGCGCAGGGCCAGCCAGGCGGCCAGCCGGGCGATCATTGCCAACACCTTTTCCAATAGGTACAGGGCCAGCAGGGCGATGACCGCCAACACCCCCAACAGCACCCACAGCAGGGGGGCCTGCTCCCCGGCGGCCAGTCCGTGCAACACGATGGCCAGAAAAAGCAGGGGCAGCATGCCGATGAGATCAAAGATAAAGGAAAAAGCAAAGGAGCTGAAACAGGCGGGCAGGCCCACGGCCAGCTTGCGGTTTAGGAACAAAATATAGGCCAGGCTGCCGGAGCGGGCGGGCAACAGGTCCACGAAAAGATTGCTTACAAAGGTGACCGCCACCAAGCCCATGAATGGCGGGGGCTTTTCCAGGCTGGAGGCCGCCAGCAGCAGTTGGTAGCGCAGGGCCTTGAGCAGCATGGAGCCCAAAAAAAGCACCAGGAACCCGGCCAGCCAGCCCCAGTGCAGGCCCCGGTAGAGATTCAGCCAGTCATCCAGGGTGGTGGTGCGAAACAAGTACCAGAACAGAGCCCCAGTAAAACAGGCGGCCACCAGCAAAGAAAGACCGGCCTTCCATCTTTTGTAAAAAGGCCGGTTTTTCTCGCCGCTTATGTTGGGCATGTCTGCAACTGACGGCTAGCGCTTTTTAACGCCGGCCATGGTGAAGCAGTTGAAGCGCAGACCAAAAGGCACCCAGATCAACTGGGACAGCACGCAGGAGGCCAAGCTGGGCCGGGGAAAGGGAGGCACGCTGCCCTGTTTGGGGCCCAGGGAGCCGGCCAGCTTTACCATGCCGTCGGCCACCGCCCGCATCACCGGGAAGCCGTCGAAGGTGGAGCGGAAGCGGCCGTATTCCGGCTGCTGGAAGGCGTAGAAATAGTCGGTTATACGCAGGGGGGCGAAGGCCCCCTTGTATTCCAGGCCGGTCTGGTCGAACCAGCGCAACACCTCCTGGGCCGAGTGCAGGCTTTCGTGGGGGAACCCGAAGATGTCGTAGGCGATCTGCTTGGTGTTCAGGCCGTGGTAGCGCTTGTCCAGCTTGCGCAGGGTGCCGCCGAACAGGCGCTCGCCCCACTCCACCCGCTTGTCGATGTCAGCGCCGCCCAGCAGGCGGCAGATGCTCTGCTTGGTCCTTAGGGTGCGGCGGGAGAAGGAGTTGTATAGGCTCACCACCACCACCCCGCCGGGCTTGGTCACCCTCACCAGATGCTTGAAGCCGCGCAGGGGATCGCCGGTGTGGTGCAGCACCCCCACCGAGTAGGAATAGTCAAAGTAGTTGTCGGGCAGGGAGCAGTTGAGAATGTCCATCTCGCGGAAATCGGCGTTGTCGTAGCCGCCTTCCTGCTTGCGCTGCCGGGCGACGGCCAAGGAGCCCTGGGACAGGTCGATGCCCTGCACCTCGGCCGCGCCCTGTTTGGCGTACCACATGGCGTATTCGCCGGTGCCGCAGCCCATGTCCAAGACCTTCTTGCCCTGGTAGTCCGAGGGCTCCACGCCCAGGCACTTCAGTCGCCAGCCCATTTCCTCGTCGGTCTCGCGGTTCAGGGGCCAAGGATGCTCGGAGTACATGCCCACCACGGCCTCTTGGATCTTTTTGATCTCAGGTGAAAGATCGTCTTGCACTAGCTCTTATCTCCTTTGGGGCCCCAGGGAGCGCCGCGGCTTAACCTTGCTCTCCGCGGGTTTTGATCACTACCGCCGGCGCGCCGGCCACCACAGCGTATGGCGGCACATCCTTGGTCACCACGGATCCGGCCGCAGCGATACTGCCCGGCCCTATGTTAACCCCGCCCAGAACGCACGCCTTTGCACCCAGCCAAGCGCCCTGACCGATGACCACGCCGCCATCGTGGGCTATGCCCTGCTGACCGATAGGTATATCCAAACGGTCGGTATTGTAGTTGCCGCCGCCGACTATGTAGCATTGCGACCCGATGACCACATCTGGCCCCACGATCACCGGATTGCCCGCAGCGGAGTGGATTATGGTCTTGGCCCCGATGCCAACCCGCTCGCCGATTTCGATTTTGCCCATCTTGGCCGAAAGCATCACATCACTGGCCAGGTTCACATCGTCGCCCAGCACCACGACGCGGTCGCTATCCGGGCTGCGGCCGTCTAGAATGCAGCGTTCGCTGACCACCACCCGCTTGCCCAGGTGGATGCGCCCCGGATGGCGCAGCACCACTCCGGCGGCGAACATCACCCCCTTGCCGCAAGAGCCGAACAGCCGAGGCCACAGCAGCTTTCGCAGAACCAGTCCCAGGGCTCCAGGGCAGTTGCCGAAAAACATGCACAACTCAAAGTAGATCAATCGGCTCAAGGAACGCGAGCCCACAATGAGGTCTTCATACCGCTTGAGGACGTTGCCCCCGTTGGTGGCCATCTGGTGGGTCTTATATGGCCCCTGATTGAAATCTTCCATTAAATTACCTTGCCCTACAGGCGTTTAGCCTAGAAGAAAATATCATGCCCCTTCGAGGTCTGTCTAGTTTTCGAAGAAGCGTCGGTGCCACAGGGCGGCGTTCATCAAGGCCCACAGCACGTGGTTGTGGTTGTGGGTGCCGGCCAGATGCTGGGCCATGAGGGTGTTCACCGTATCCGGTCGCAAATACTCGGTCACCAGGGGGCTGGTGGTCAAAAGCTCGCGCATCACCGGCTGGAGTTGGTCGCGCAAGAGGTTCTTCACCGGCAGGGAGTAGCCCTGCTTGCCCCTAAAGGCCACCCGGTCGGGCACCAGGCCGCGGATGGCCTGGCGCATGATGTACTTGGTGGTGAAGCCCTTGAGCTTGAACCAGGAGGGCATCCCGGCGCTGAACTCCACCACCTCGTGGTCCAGGAAGGGTACGCGCACCTCCAGGGAGGTGGACATGGACATCTTGTCCACCTTCATGAGCACGCTGTCGGCCATGGCCAGCTTGAGATCCAGGTACACCTCCCGGTCCAGGCGGTCCGTGGAGTTGCAGTGGGCCAGCACCGAGCGGATGGGCGCGAAGGGGTCATTGAGGTTGAGCGCGGCGGCCGCGTCGCGGTTGAACAGCTGCCCGGCCAGGATGGGGGGCAGGAAATACTGCCAGCGCAGATGCTCGCCCTCGCGGGGCAGGACGCAGCCGTCCAAAAAGCGCTTGGCCACGTTGATGGCCCCCTTCTTCTGGGGCTGGTCGGGCAACAGGGAGGCCAGGCGGTGCAGCAACGGGGCGCAGCCGGGCAGGCGGCTGAGGTAGCCCGCCGCCTTGGACGCCTTGAAGCGGTCGTAGCCCGCGAAGACCTCGTCGCCGCCCTCGCCGGAGAGCACCACGGTGACCGTCTCCTTGGCCTTGCGGCAGAGGAGCATCAGGGGGATGGCCGAGAGGTCGGTCATGGGCTCGTCCAGATGGTAGACCGCGCTCTGAAGGTCCTCCATGGTCAGGCCCTCGATCATCAGCACCGTCTGGTCGGTGCCGTAGTACTGGGCCATGTCGTTGGCGTACTCCAGCTCGCTGAAGCTGGGGTCGGGATAGGCGATGGAAAAGCTGCGGATGTGCTCCACCCCCAACTCGCGCATCAGGGCTACCACGGTGGTGGAGTCCAGCCCGCCGGAGAGGAACACCCCCAGGGGCACGTCGCTCATCAGGCGGCGCTTCACCGCCAGGCGCATGAGGGAGCGCAACTCCTCCACCGCCTCCTCGGGGCGCTTGAAGCGCGGGGCGAACTTCACGTCCCAGTACTGGGTCTCGGTGAAGTCGCCGCTGTCCATGTCGAAGATGGCGTAGTGGCCCTGCCTTAGCTTGTTCACCCCGGCGAAGAGGGTGCGCGGGGCGGGCACGTACTCATAGCCCAGGTATTGGTGCAGGCCGGGCAGGTCCACCCGGCGCTCCAGACCGTCCCAGGCCAACAGGCCCTTGATTTCGTTGCTGAAGATCAGCCTGCCGCCCGCGTGGTGGTAGTAGAGGGGCTTGATGCCCAGGCGGTCGCGGCCCAGCATGATGCGACGGCGCTTGGCGTCCATGACCGCGAAGCAGAACATGCCGGTGATGCGCTCGATAACCCCCGGCCCCCACTGCTCGTAGCCGTGCAGCACCACCTCGGAGTCGCTGTCCGAGCGGAAGATGTGCCCCGCGTCGATCAGCTCTTTGCGCAGGTCGAGGTAGTTGTAGATCTCGCCGTTTACCACGATGCGCACGTCGCCGTGCTCGTTGACCATGGGCTGGCGGCCGCGCTGGGAGAGGTCGATGATGGACAGGCGGGTGTGCCCCAGGCTGGCCCCGCCGCCCACGTAATCGCCGTGGGCGTCCGGCCCCCGGTGCACCAGGCGCTTGTTCATGGCCTGGATCAGGCCTTGGTCTTCCCAGCTGAATCCATTGATGCCGCACATATTCGCCCTCGTTGACCAGCCGGAGTCCGTCTCCGGGCGCAAGATGTGCTAAGCCTAACGAAACCCGGCGGTTTGGGCAACAGGCGCCGCGTTGACGCATGGGGGGGCGGGTGTTACCTTGGCTCAGGACAATTCCCCTGGAAGCGAGGCAGCTTGAAAAAAACCGCCAAAACCTGGCTGCGTTTGGGCATAAGCCTGGGGCTCTTGCTGGTCCTCTTGTTCTTCTTCGTGGACCTGGGGCAGGCCTGGCGGGCCGTTTCCCAGGCCCGTTGGGAATTTTTGGTGCTGCTCTTGGCGGCCTTCACCCTGGACCGCTGCCTGATGAGCTACAAGTGGCGGCTGTTGTTGATAAGCCAAGGCTACCCGGCGGGCCACGGCGAGGCGCTCAAGGCCTATTACCTGGCCACCTTCGCGGGATGCTTTTTGCCCAGCACCCTGGGGTCCGACGCGATCAGGGTGGGCCTTTTCGCCCGGCCGGACCGCCCCAGCCAGGCGGTGGCGGCCAGCATCTTCCTGGAGCGGGCCCTGGGCTTCGTGGCCGCCGCCCTGGCCGCCGTGATCGGCCTGGTGTTGCTCACCGGCATAACCACCGGGCTACCCACCCAATTTTTCTACTGGGCCTTCGGGCTGTTGGCCGCAGCCTGCCTGGCGGTGCTACTCAGCTTCACCGCCTGGGCCGAGCGCCTGCACGGCCAGGCCGAGCGCCGCTGGCGCGAGCGCAGCCGCCTTTTGGCCTGGCTGCTGGATTTCGTAAAGGCCTACCACCAGTACCGCCGCAACCGGGGGGTGCTGCTGTGGTTTTTGTTCCTGTCGTTCATAGAGCAGGGCGCGCCGGTGATCTTCAACTGGCTCATCGCCAAGGCCCTGCACCTGGACCTCACCTTGCTGGAGTCGGCGGCGGTGACCCCGGCGGTGTTCTTCCTGGCCCGCCTGCCGGTCAGCTTTTCCAGCTTCGGGGTGCTGGAGGGCCTGTACGTGGCCTTCTTCAGCCTGGTGGGAATCGGCTCCACCTCGGCCTTTTTGATCGGCTTTCTGGTCAACCTGGGCTCCATGGCCAGCGCCCTGCCCGCCATCCCCATGTACCTCAGGGGCGGCGTGGACCGCGCCGCGCCGCCAGCACCTCCAGGCGGGTCATCCGCCTGAATCCCAGGGCATATTCCGCTTTAAAATCCTCGCCGGTCGGCTCAGGGCGCTGCTTACACCGTGGCCGTGGGCTGCTATACTTCGGCCAACCCGCACTTTATTCAGATTTGGGAGAACACCTCAGATGAAAACCTGCAAAGCGCTTCTGGCCGCACTTTTGATCCTGGTCTTGGCCGCTCCGGCCTCGGCGGGCTGGCTGATCAACGAAAAATCGGAAGGCGTGACCAACAGCCTGTATTTCCAGAACAACCAGGTGCGCGACCAAAGCGCGGAGTCCATCTCCATCATGGACCTGGCCAAGGGCCGTCTCATCCTGATCAACCCCAACGCCAAGACCTACTGGACCGGCCCCTTTTCGGACATGCTCAAGATGCGCGACCAGGCCATGAGCCAGATGCAGCAGCAGCTGAAGCAACTTCCGCCCGAGCAGAGGGAAGTGGCCCAAAAGGCCATGCAAGAGGCCATGGGCAAAAAGGACGGCCCCCGGCCCAAGGTGCAGGTCAAAAAGACCGGACAGAGCGCGGTCATCGCCGGTTTCAAGGCCCAAAAATATGAGATATGGTCCGACGGCCAGCTCCGGGAGGAGCAGTGGATAGCCCCGGCCATCGCCACCTCCAAGGAGCTGGACACCAAGAAGATGCGGGAGATGATGGCCGTGTTCGCTCAGGTGGGCGGCGAAAACTCCTACGAGACCGACCCTGCCGTGCAGGCCCTGTGGAGCAAGGGCTACCCGGTCAAGGTGGTCAGCCACCTGGACGGTGAAACCATGGTGCGCGAGGTGGTCCAGGCCCAGAAAAAGGACCTGCCCGCCTCCCTGTTCACCGCGCCCCAGGGCTACCGCAAGGTGGATCTGATGGAGATGTTCCAGTAGCGCCCCCGGAGATGGCCCCCGCAATATCTCCTTGAGTAGCACCGGGTAATCGTGCTACAGGAAAAGACAGCAATTAACGGGGCCTTATAGACGGCAACCCGATCCGGGCCGACCGGGCCCGCCCCTGCAACCCGCACACAACCTCCCCGGAGCCTGTGGTCCACGGGGTGGTGTTAGGGGAGCCCAAGTAGCTTGAGTTTGTCCTCCCTGCAGCCCACGCCCCAGCGTCAAGGCCTCCCCCCTTGGTTGATCACGGTTGTGGTGGTGGTGGCGGCGCTCATCCTGCTCTGGCCCACCTTGCAGGGGCGCGAGCTGCGGCGCATGGCCGCCCAGCACCGCGTGGAGACCAACTGGCGGCCCGATTACCGCCTGTTGCCGCGCCTAGGCCTGGCCCATCATAAAAGCGTGGCCCAGGGGGGCGAGCTTTCCCGTGAGCAGCGCGATGGCCTGTGGGCCGAGCTGGAGGCCTACCGGGGCTCCTACCCGGTGTTCTTCTGGCTGGAGCTGGCCTGGCTGGAGGCCCGGGCCGGGGACGAGCAGCGGGCCCGCGAGGCCCTTAAACGGGCCCAGGCCGACAATCCCCGCCTTTACAAAGAAATGACCCGCACCCGCCTCTGGGACCCCTGGCGGGAGCGCTACGGGTTGCCCCCGCGATGAGCGCCGCCATGTCCAAATCAGGTGGCCTGAGCCATCCGGTGGTCTGGGTGGCGGGCTTGGCCTGGGGCCTGTTGGCCGCCACCCGCTGGGCGGTGGTCATGGCCGCCCAGGAGGGAAGCCGAAGCGCGGTGATCTGGCACTGGCCCCCCTGGTGGCTCCCGGTGTCCGTGGGCCTGGCGGTGTGGCTGGCGCAGATACTGAGCGCCTATTGGCAGCACAACTGGCTGGCCCGCCAAGGCCTGGAGGGGCCGCGCGCGCGACGCCTGGCCGGGCTGGCCTGGCTGCCCTCCCTGGCCCTGTTCCTGGTGCCCCTGGCCGAGTTTTTGCCGCCCCTGTACGGAGGCAGTCTGGCCCCCCTGGCCCTGGCCAAGGAGGCCTGGCCCCTGGCCGCCCTGGCCGTGGCCGGAGCGGTGCTTATCCAGACCCGCCTGGCCGCGCCGGAGCTGATAAGAAAGCGCGAGGAGCAGCAACGCCGCTGGCTGGCCCCGGTGGTGTTCATCCTGGCCCTGGCCCTGTTCGCCGGGGTGGGGGCGCGGCTCACCCAGGTGAGCAACCAGGTGGGCAAGTTCATGGGCGGCGACGAGCCCCAGTACCTTTTCAACGCCCACAGCCTGGCCGTGGACCACGACCTGGACCTGACCGAAGAGATATTCCTCCGGGAAAACTCCTACTACCTGGACCCGGCCAAGGTCATCGGCGGCCACGGCGGCTGGACCAAGGACGGCCGGTGGATAAGCAAGCACCGGCCCGGCCTTCCCGCCCTGATGGCCCCCTTCTACGCCTGGGGGCTCTACCTGGGCCAGGGACCGCGCAAGACCGCCACGGTGTGCCTGTGGCTCTTGGCCGCCTGGATGGTAACCGAGGTGTTCTGGCTGGGGCGGCTGTTCACCAGGCGCGAGGGCCCGGCCCTGCTGGGCGCGGCCACAGCGGCCCTGGCCATGCCCGGCCTCATCTACTCCAACCTGGCCTTCCCCGAGATCGCCGCCGCCGCCTTCGCGGTGAGCGCCTTCCGCCTGATGCGCTCTGCCTCCCGGGGGCAGTGGGGCCTGTTGCTCCTGGCGGGACTCCTCACCGCCTATCTGCCCTGGTTCCACGAGCGCTTCGCGGTGCTGTGCCTGGTGCTGGGGGCCTACTTCCTGGCCCGCATGCACTGGCGCTCGCTCAAGGGCCTGGCCGCCTTCGCCCTGCCCTGCCTGGTCTCGGCCGGGCTGCTGGCCGCCTATTTCATGTGGCTCTACGGCAAGCCCTTCCCCGGCCAGGAGATTCACGCCCAGGGGTCCTACCTGAACCCGCGCGGCTTCTGGGAGGGGCTCAGCGGCATCTGGGTGGACGCCGGGGAAGGCATGCTCACCTACGGGGCCATCTGGCTGGCCGCCCTGGCCGGGCTTTTCTGGCTGGTGCGGCGGCGCTTTGGCGACGGATTCTGGTGTCTGGCCATGGCCGGGGCGGTGTACGTGGTGGCCGGGCTGTTCGCTGATTGGTTTGGGGGCATCAACCCGCCCTCGCGCTATCTGGTGGCCGCGGTGCCTTTCCTGGCGGTGGGCCTGGCCGCCGGGGCGCACTGGGGGCCGCCCCGCTATATGCTCTTCGTGGCGGTGCTGGGCGCGCTGAGCCTGGCCGCATCGGCCTGGGTGATGCACTACCCCTCGGCGGTGTACGGCCACAAGGTGGTGCTGGGCAGCGGCTTGCAGTTCCCGCTCATCGACAACCTGCTGCCCGCCTTCATCTTCAACTACAAGGCCCCCAAGGTGAACGCCGACCTGGCGCGCATATGGATGCTTTTGGCCTTCGTGGCGCTGGTGGCCATGAACCTGGGCAACCAGCGCTACGGGCCCAGCCGCTCCCTGGTGGGCATGCTGCTGGCCATGCTCATGGTGGCCGGGGCCGGGGTGGCCGCCGACCACGTCGGGGCGGGGGTGCTCAACTACAGCAACCCGGCCCAGCGGGTGGTGTTGTGGAACCGGCTCTCCGACCTGCCCCGGGGCGGGGCGGCGTGGCGCGTGGGCGCGGACGGGGTGGAGCCCAAGGCCCTTATGGAGCTGCCCCTGCCCCCGTCCCGCTACCAGCACGGCGCGGCCAAGACCGCATCTGACGATCCCCAGACCCTGGACATCCCCGCCGGGAACAAGCCCGGCCTGTTCGTGTGGGGCCAATACCTGGCCCTGCCGCCGGGGCGCTACCGGGCCGCCGCCGTTTTGAGCAGCCCCTATGCCGGGCCGGAGCAGGTGGGCTGGCTGGACCTGAGCGAAAACAAGGGCCAGAGCACCCTCATGAGCCGCAAGCTGACCGGCGAGCAGCTCGCCCAGCCGGTGGGCCTGGAGTTCGAGTTGAAGCGCTGGGCCACCAACCTGGAGTTCCGGGTGGGCTCCACCGGCCTGGCCCCCCTTAGGGTGCGGGCCATGAACATCACCCGGCTGGAGCCATGAGCAGCGATCCCAGAGAGCAGGCGGCGCGGCGCGCCTGGCCCGCCGGACTGGCCGTGCTGGCGCTGTTGGCCCTGTTGACCCTAGCCCACACCTGGCCCCTGGCCGCCCACTGGAACCAGTCCATCCCCTACGTGTACCACCCCTCGCCGGGTTGGGAGCTGGTGCCCCAGATGCCCGGCGACCATTTGCAGTTCTACTACTGGTCCTGGCTGTTCACCGACAACGTGACCGGCCCCAGCAGCTTTCCCAGCAACCCCTACGAGTTCAATACCTTCCTGCACCCCCAGGGCATCGCCCTGTACGCCAACTTTCCCTTCAGCCTGTTCTACCTGGCGCTCAAGCCCCTGGGCGCGCTGTCGGCCTACAACGCGGTGGTGCTTTTGACCTACCTTTTGGCCGGGATGGCCGCCTTCGCCCTGGCCCGGCGCATGTTGGGCTCATCCCTGGCCGCCCTGCCCGTGGCCCTTATCTACGCCCTGCTGCCCTTCCGCGCCTCCCAGGCCCTCTCCGGCCACCTCTACGGCTTCATCGCCTTCATGCTGCCCGCCACCCTGTGGTGCCTGGAAAAGGGCTGGGCCAAAGGCTCGGCTTGGTGGGGGGCCTTGGGCGGGCTGCTCTTGTTGGCCGTGGGGCTCATGGAAGGTCATCTGCTGTTTTACACCACCCTGCTCATGGGCCTGTACCTTCCTCTGCGCCTGCTTACCCTAACCGACCCGGCGGAGCCCGGCGATGCGCCCCAAACGGGCGGCGCGGCCTCGGCCTGGTGGGTGGCCGGGGCCGGGCTGGCTCTGGGGCTCAGCCTGCACCTGGCCGCCGGGCGGGGCGATGCGGCCCTGAGCGGGGGCATGGCCCTGGCGGTGAGCCTGAGCCTGGGCCTGGTGCTGCTGGTGTGCCTGTGGCTGACGCTGGCCGAGCTGGCCGCCCGGCTCACCTCCCTGGGCCTCGCGGCTTCGCGTGATTACCTGGCCCGCGGTTTGGCCCCCTTGCTGCTCAGCCCCTTGTACGCGGTGCAGTACTGGCTGGATGTGCCTCACCTGGGCAAAGCGCTCATCGCCGCCCTGCTGCTGTGGGGGGCCTGGCGCGCCCTGCCCGCCCTGTGGCGGGCCCGGCGTTGGCCCGGCTTCCCCAGGGGCACCTGGCCTCCGCTCATCGCCCTGGGCATCGGCTGGGGCCTGGGCGCGGCGGCCATGATGGTGCAAAAGGCCAGGGTGCTCGACGAGAGCATCGCCAGCCAGGGCCGCAGCCTGGGCGAGGTGAAGCTGTTCGCCCCGAACCTGGCCGACCTGTTCCAGCTCAGCCCGGCCCACTCGGAGCAGGTGGTCTACCTGGGACTGGTCACCCTGGTGCTGGCCGGGGCGGGCCTGCTGCTCCTGGCCCTGGGCCGACGGGACCGGGGCCTGCGCGCCCCGGCGGCGCTGTGGGCGGTGCTGGGGGTGCTGGCCGCCCTGCTGTGCCTGGGGCCCAATCTGCCCCAGATGCCGCTGTACAACTGGCTCTACCAGTACATGCCCTTTTTCAACTACCCCCGGGTGCCCGGCCGCCTGGTGATCTTCGCGGTGCTGTTCCTGGGCCTGTTGGGCGGCTGGACCCTCAAGGAGCTGGCCAAAGCCTGGGGCGGCGGCCGCATGACGGCCCTGGTGCTGGCCCTGGCGGTGATCCTGGGCGTCGCCTGGGACTTCCGGCCCGCCCGCGATCCCGGCCTGTGCCTCATGCCCCCGCCCGGCCCCCTGGCCGCGGCGGTCAAGGGCAAGCTACCCACCGGCCCCGATGCCAAACAACGCCTGCTGGGCCTACCCATCTGGCCCGGTGACTCCCACCAGTCCTCGGTGTACGAGCTTTTGATCTCCCAGACCAGGGCGGTCATGGTCAACGGCTACTCGCCCCAGGCGCCTCAGGCCTACGTGGACCAGGTTTTCTGGCCCCTGTACTCCCTGGACTTCGGCCTGGTGACGCCCCAGGCCTGGGACACCCTCAAGCGCCTCAAGGTGGGCCTTGTGGCCTTTTACGAGGACGAAGAGGTCTACACCCGCAAGGTGTGCCCCTTCCCGCCCGAGCTGGCCCGCAGGCGGCTGACGGCCGGGGGACGCTTCCAGGCCGAGTTGCAGGCGGGCAACGTGTGGCTGCTCAGGCCACGCGACGCTGCGCCGGACCCCGCCCAGGCCCTGGCCCAGGTCTCGCCGGTTACCAGTTGGTGGGACGCTTCCTGGTTGCCAGGAGCCACCGGGCGGCTGGTGGAGGACAAGAACGCCTCGGGCTGGGGCCTGCTGTTCGAGGAGGCCGCGACCTGGGGCGGCCCCCTGGGGCCGCGCATGAAGCGCCCGGCGGGCAACGTGGCCCAGGCCAAGGCGGGGGGCGACGCCCCCGGCTGGCTGGCCAGGGGCCCCGGGCGGCCTCTGCCGCCGGGGAGCTATGTGGCCCGCTTGCGCCTGCGGCGCGGCCCCGGCGGCATGCCCGGCCGGGTGGAGGCGGTTGACAAGCGCAGCGGCAAGATGCTGGCCTCCCTGGAGCTGAGCCCCGCCTTGTTGCCCGATGACCACTCCTGGCACGACGTGGCCCTGCCCTTTACGTTGGAGGGTCTGCTTCCCTTGGAGCTTCGGGTGTGGTTCAGCGGGCAGGCCGACCTGGCCCTGGACGTGGCCCTGATCAATTTCGCGGGCATGGAGCGGCCCCAGGCCTATTATCCGGCCAGCCGCTTGTGGCGCCAGGCAGGCGAGCTGGTGGCCGATCCCCAGGCCCCCACCGGCTTGGCGGTGCGAGCCAAACCGGGCTGGACCCCGCCCCTGTACCTGATGCACGGCCCCCAGCAGACCTACCCGCCGGGGCGCTACGTGGCCCGTTTCCGCCTGGCCGCCCCCGCGGGCGCGCCGCCCGAGGCCCTGCTGGCCCAGGTGACGGTGGCCACCGACCTGGGGCGCCTGCCCCTGGCCACGGCCCAGGTGCATGGCCGCGACCTGGGAGGCGGCTACCGGGACATCGAGCTTTCCTTTGAGTTGAAGCGGCGCTGCGAGCTGGGGCTCAGGGTGCGCTACGCCCAGGGCGGCGAGGTACGGGTGGCCGGAGCCTCGGTCACTTCTTCGGATTAGCCTCGGGCGCGGACACCTCGATCTTGGTCACCTCCAGGTGACGGCGTCCCGCGTCCTCCCCCTCGATAACCGGCAGGGCCTCGCTGGCCACCGCCGGGTCCCACAGGCCCACGGTGAGGGTGTAGGCCCCCGGCTGGGTGCCGGGAGGTATGGTCAGGCTCAGGTCTTCGCGCACCACCTGACCGGCGCGCAGGGTGGTCATGGAGCGGCTGCCCCGTTCCAGGCGATGGTCGTAGTTGAGCACCCCGCCCGGCCCCACCAGATGCACGAAGATGGTGTAGTCGACCGGCACCGCCTGCCAGGCCCGCCAGTACAGGTTCACCTCCAGCTTGCCGCCGGGCTTCACCTTGTTCTTGGGCAGGTCGTAGCCCAACAGGCTCATGCCGTCGTCAAAGCGGCTGACCCGCTTGAGCGAGGGCCGCAGGTGGCCCAGGCGCTTTTCAACCCTGGCCAGGGCGTCCTTGTGGCGCAGGTCCTTGTACAGGCCGCCCACTTGGATCAGGCGGTCGGGGAAGGAATGGTAGGCCTCCTCGGCCAGGTTGGTCACCTGGGTGGCCTGGTCCAACTTGCCGATCTCGAGCAGGGAACGGGCCAGGGGCAGGTAAGCGGCACGGTAGCCGGGAGACAACTCCAGAAGCGCCTGGAAGGCATCCACCGCCTCCTGGTGCTGCCCCGCCCCCAGGGCCACCAGGCCCCGGGCGTCGTAGTACCACAGCAATATGCGGCGCATGTGGGCCTGTATGTCCGCGCCCACCCTGAGGCCCTCCAGGCTGAGTCCGGCGTCATGGGCCAGGCTGAGGCGCAGTTCCAGGCGATTGCCGTCCTCGGCCAGGCGGAAGGGCATTTCCAGGCCGCCGCCCGCCAGGCTGTCCATGGTAATGACCTCGTGAGCCACCAGTCGGCTGCCCTGAGGGCCCAGGGCCCTCAACTCGGCCTGCCCCAGAATACGATCCGAAGCGCCCAAGCCCTGGCCCCGCAGCTTGACCACCGCTTTCCACTGGCCCTGGGGCCAGGGAGTCTTGAGCCACAGGTTGAGCGCCAGGCCGTCGCCCTTGGGCGAGCGGCGCAGGCTGCCGGTGAAGCCCTTGCCTTGCAGGCTCACCGGCCGGTCGTCGCCCAAATAAAGCGCTCCCAGGATATCGTAACCCAGGGAGGTTGCCCGCTCCAAAAGGTCCAGGTCATAGCCGGTGAACTCGGCCAGGCTTTTGCGCCAGGCCTGGTCAATAGTCCCGTTCGCCAGGGCGATGTAGCGGTCCGGGGACATGAAATCCAGATGGAACAAGGCCAGGGAGGCCTCCTTGAGCTTGTTCTGGCGGGCCAGGGCCCCGGCCAGCATGCTCATGACCTCGAAGCCCTCGTGCTTTTTGGCCGCCAGACCCAGCCACTCCTGGGCCCGGCCCCAGCGCCCGGCCTCCATGTCCAGCTTGCCCAGGAGCAAGGGGTCGGACAACAGGCGAGCCCACATAACGCCCTTGTCCTCCAGGTTCAGCTTGACCGGGTACAGTCCCTCCACCACCGGCGGCCATCCCCGCACCGACAGGGCCAAGTCCATCTGCTGGCCCGGGTACAGGGTCAGGTTTTGCCGGTGCCAGGGCCCCTGGGTCAGCCTGGCCTTGAGCAGCCCGGCCCCCAGGTTGCGCAGACGCAGGCCCACCGGCGGGGAACCGCCCATGCGACGCAGCACCCGCACCGCCCGGCCGCCGGGAGGCACCAGCATCACCGCGTCGTCGCGGCTGTAGGCCGTGCCGGTCTGATAGACCAGGCCATAGGGGCGCGGGGCCCCCACCGGGGGGCGGTCCAGGGCCATGGGCTCCTTGATGTGGCCGCGCGGGGTGGGGGCGTAGACCGTCAGGTTGGGGTTGAGCAAAGCCGGGGATGACCCGCCCAGGCCCCAGGGGCCACGTCCCCAGGCGCTCCGAAGGTCAAAGCGTTGCAGAGGCTGCCGGGCGGCCAGTTCCTCGGCCAGGCGGTCGTCGCCCTTGGCCGCGCGGGCCTCTTGGGGGTCCAGCACCAGATAGGCCCCGGCCGCGTCCTGGCCCGGCCGCCAGAGGCGCGCGCCGGGGAAGATGTCCAGGGGCGCTCCTGGGCCGCTGAGTAGCGGCGCGCCGGAAGGCACGTTGGCCTCCAGCCAAAAGCGGGCCGAGGCCACGGTGCCTTCCTGCCAAAAGAGGTAGCCCACTCCGGAGGATCGCCACACGCCGCCCAGGGCGATGGCCGTGAGCAGCACCCCCACCGCGGCCACCTGCCAGGCGTAGGAAGGCAGGCGGCGGCAGAGCAGCACCAGGGGCCACACCGCGGTAACCAGCGCCAAGGGCAGCCACAGGGCCAGCCAGCCCTGGCCGCTGGTGGCGGGCCAGGACAGGCCCAGCAGGGCCAAAAGGGCCGGGGCCAGGGCCACCACCAGGCGGCGTCCCTGCTTTTTCCGGAGCAGGATGGCCAGGCCCAGCAGCCACAGGGCGGCGATCTCCAAGCCCTCCCACCTCAGCAGAATGCGGCTTTCCCGGATCAGGCGCTCCCGGATCAGGCTTTGCCAGTCGGCCCCGGCGGGCCACAGCACGCCCAGGCTGGAGATGTCCCAAAAGCCGTTGGTTTCATGGGGCCACCAAAGGCCCGGCGCACCCAGGCCCAGGCCCAGGACCAGGCCACCGGCCAGGCACAGAGGCCAGAGCAGCCAGCGCCGCGAGGCCGTCACCCTGGAGTCGCGCCCTGCGGCCAGCCAGGCAGCCAGGCCCACCGGCCACAGAAGCAGGCCCAGCACCGAGGTGGCCGCGGCCAAGCCCAACACCAAGCCCAGACCGGCCATGCCGCCCTTGCGGGGCTCCTCCATGGTCTGCCAGGCCAACAGGGCGGCAAGAAGGGCCCAAAAGCCAAGAGGGGTTTCCAGGGATAGATAATGGCTCTGCACCACCAGCAGGGGACTGACCGCCACCACGGCGGCGGCCAACAGGCCGGTGGCCACGCTGTCGAAGCAGCGGCGTCCCAGGAGATAGGCCAGGGGGATTTGCCCCGCCCCCAGCAAGGCGGCGCACAGACGCCCGGCCATGCGGGGGTCCATGGCCCATTCGCCCACGAAGCGGGCCTGGCCCATCAACAGGGCCAGGCCGCCGGTGATCAGGGTTACCGCCCCTTGCAGCAGGGCGGCCAGGGAGAAAAAAGCCTGGGTGATCAGGCCGGGGTAGACCGGCGAGGACCAAGACAGAGCGGCGATTACCCGCCAGCCCCATTGCTCCGGTCCGCCCTCGCCGGTGGCGGGAGCTTCCCAGTCCAGACCCCACAGGCGCAGGCCCAGGCCCAGCAGCAAAAGCGCGGCCAGAACCATGCGGCGGGGAGGTATGTGGCGTCCCAAGGTCATGGGGCATTGTGCGGCGCGCGCGCCACCCGGGTCAAGCAACACCAGTTGCTAAAACTGGCTTTCCATGGCTCCGTAGGAACAGGCGGCGATGCACGACTCGCACATTATGCAGTGGGAGGGCTCGAAGACGATCTCCCGGGTCACCGGCTCCACGGTAAGGGCGTCGGTGGGGCACACCGCGGTGCAGGCGGTGCACTGCACGCATTTCTCGCCGTAGTGGCGCATCTCCTGGACCATGGGGTCGACCTGAACGCCCTGCTCGTCCAGGTATTCCAGGCCGGCCTTGAGGTTTTTGGAGGAGCCCTTGAGCTCCATGACGATGCGGCCGCTTTCCCGAGGCACCACCCTGGCCCTGAGGATGTTGACTTCCAGGTCGAACTTGCGGATCAGATCGTTGGTGACCGGCTGCTGGATGAGCCGGGGAGGAAAACTGAGTACGAGCTTCTTTTTGACCATGGCCCTGCTCCTTTCTCGCGGTGTGTCTCTACAGGCCCTGGGCCAACTCGGCCCCGGGAAGGGCGGCGGACGGACGGGTCAGCAAAAAGCTGCCCTGGGCGATGCGCTGTTTGAGCTCCAAGGCCACTTCCCGGCCCCGGGCCCGGCTGGCCATGCCGCCGGTGGGCACCTTCTTGCCGTCCACCTCGATTGCCCCGCTCATGAGCTGGGCCATGGAGACCCGCCCCAGGGCGCCGGGGCGCCCCAGGGGATAGGCCTCTGAATAATCCACCACGGGGAAGGTGATGTCCTCGTCGGTCACCGCCGCGTAGGCGATCACCTCTTCGTCGACCACCGGCAGGGGGATGCCCAGGCCCACGGCCAGGGAAGTTCCATAGCCGGCGATGGACGCCGCCCTGATGTAATGGTCGTTCATGCCGTTCAAGTCGCCGATAACCGCCAAAGTGGCCGAGGGGGTCAGGGGCAGGCCCTTTTCGTCTCGCTCGGGATTGGGCACATGCTGGGTTCCCGGCCAGACGACATAACCTTCGCCGCCGCCCAGGAAGATGCGGGTGCCGATGCCCAGAGTGCGCAGTCTGGGGTCGTTTAGCAGGGGGCTCAAGGCCCCGCAGGTGGCGAAGTTGGCGTTGCCCAGGCGCGGTTTTAGCACACCCATGTAGGTGTAGATGGTGCGCTCGCCCAGGTTCACCGCCACGTTGTAGAGCTGATAGGCGTTGCGGGGGTTGAACAGCACCGCGTTGTTCATGTCGCTGAGCCCCAACTCGGCGTCATACTCCTTGCGGGGGTAGCAGTCGGTGCCGTAGGTGCGAACCTGAATCCGCACCTTCTCCCCGGCGGCCAGCTTTTGGATGACGTGGGCGCCGCCGAACTTGAACAGGCCGGGATAGACCGCGTTGCGCGGGTCCTCGTCGGTCATGGCCGAGCAGCCCAGCAGGATGTCCGCCGCGGCCCAGCCGGCGTAGGCGGCCACACCGTCCACGGTAACCCGCCCGCCCCCGCACTTGATCTTGGGGGTGGACTGCTTGATGTTGAAGTAGATCCCCGAGGAGCACATGGGCCCAAAGGTGCCGGTGGTTACCACGTCAACCATTCGGGCGGTCTTCTTGACGCCCTGTTCCTTCACCATGTCCACGACCTCTTCGGCCGTGACCACCACCACCTTGCCCGACTTAATTTTGTCGTTGATCTCCTCGAGGCTCCTCATGGCTGACTCCTTTGTTTATCCTACTGCTGCCGCCTCTGCCGCCTGGCAGTTCCGATCCCTCTCCTTTTGACGCCGAACCATTTCGGCCAAGGAGATGTTGGAGAGAAAGTCCACCAACAACTGACCCATGTCGCCCCACACCATGTGCACGGTGCAGCCGCCCACGCGGTCGCAGTAGTTGGCGTCTTGCACGCACTCCACCGGGGCCAACGGCCCTTCCAGGCTACGCACGATATCATACAGGGAGATGCTGTCCGGGTCGCTGGAAAGTAGGTAGCCGCCACGCGCGCCGCGCACGCTCTTTACCAGACCCGCTCCCTTGAGGGGGATGAGCAGCTGCTCCAGGTACTTGGCTGAAATTTCCTGGCGCGAGGCCAGATCCCGGAGGGGCACCGGCCCTTTGCCGGCGTTGATGGCCAATTCCAACATGGCCCTAACCCCGTAACGTCCTCTTGTGGAAAGTTTCATGATGTCCCTATCCTTAATGGTTTTATCGCCTTGTCAATCCAAGCAGAGCCCACGATCTTTCGGGCTCGGTAAAAAACCGCCAACTGGCCGGGAGCCACCGCTCCCTGCTCTTGGGCGAACATTGCCCGCAAACCTTGGCCATTTGGCTCCACCCGGCATTTGACGCCTGGGTGGGAATAACGAAAACGCACCGTAAATTCTTCATCATGGCGGGGAGGCCGATACCACAAGGGCCGCACGGCCTCCAGGCCCAAAGTAGCCAGCTCGGGCCTCGTGCCCACCCGCACCGCGGCCCGGACAGCGTCCAGGCCGGTCACGTAGACCGGCTGGCCCATGGCCAGGCCCAGCCCGCGCCGTTGTCCTACGGTGAAGCGGTGCAGCCCTTGGTGCCGCCCCAGCTCCCGGCCCTGGGCGTCTTCCAACACCCCGGGCCTTATCGCCCCCCGCTGGTCCATGAACTCATCCCAGCCGCCAGGGGGCAAAAAACAGCAATCCTGACTCTCGGGCCTATGGGCCGACACCAGCCCCTCTTGGGCCGCCAGCTCGCGCACCCGGCCCTTCGCCATTTCCCCCAGGGGGAACACCAGCCGGGTCAGCAGCTCAGGCGCCACCTGGGCCAAAAAATAGGCCTGGCTCTTGCTCCGGTCATCGGCCTCGGCCAGGCGCGGCCCATCTTCGCTCTGCTCCAGGCGGGCGTAGTGCCCGGTGGCCAGGGCCTCGCAGCCCATCTCCCGGGCCGCCTCCCACAACAGGGGCAGCTTGACCCGGGCGTTGCACAGGGCGCAGGGGTTGGGGGTCAACCCTGCGGCGTATGCCTGGGCCACCGGTCCCAGGACCCGCTCCTCAAAGGGCCCGTCAGCCTCAACCACCCGATGTTCAAGGCCCAATTGGGCCGCAGCCGCGGCCCCGGCGCGCCAGGCCTGGTCAGGCCCCGCGCCCAAACGCAGGCTGAGCCCCACTATCTGGTGACCCGCCTGCTGCAAAACAAGCGCGGCCAAGGAGGAGTCCACGCCCCCGCTCATGGCCACTGCTAACTTCCCCAATTTTCCTCCCCCCTGCTGATAAATTCATATAGAGCGCATGGTCTTTAGGGAGGATTAAGAATATATCGGTGGGTAATAAGGCTGTCAACGGGAATTCCTTGATAAAACCTATGGAATGCTACCATTAGCATTTCCCTAGGTGAATTTTTTGTGTAACACCATGTATTTATTATTTAACAGGAATAAGTTACCCAGCAGACGAATGGCAGGATTCAGTGCTTAAGGGCTCGGGCCATCTCCCTTTCTTGTTCGCGCTTTTTAATGGTAGCCCGCTTGTCGTGCTTTTTCTTGCCCCGGGCCAGAGCCAGCTCGACCTTGGCCAAGCCCCGCTTGAAATACACCGCCGTGGGGATGAGGCTGTAGCCCTGCTCGGCCAGTTTGACCGTCAGGCGCTTGAGCTCACGTTTGTGCAGCAGGAGCTTGCGCTGGCGGGTGGGCTCGTGATTGTCGTAATAGGCAAAGGGATAGGGCTGGATCTGGCAACCCACCAGCCAGGCCTCGCCGTCGGTGACCTTGGCGTAGGCCTCGCTCAGGCTGGCCTTGCCCAGGCGCAACGACTTTACCTCGGTGCCGGTGAGCACCATGCCCGCCTCGAAGCGGTCGCCCAGCTCGTAGTCGAAGCGGGCCTTCTTGTTGCGGGCCACTATTTTGATGTTGCCGCCCTCCATGGCGCCCTCCTAACCCACGTCTTTGGGCAGAGGGGTGCGGGGAGCCAGCACCTGGGAGAAATGCTTGCCCAACTCATCATCCATGAAGCGGCCCACCTCGGTGGCGGTGGCGTAGCCCAGGGCCTGATCGGCCAGGCCCGCCCACTCCCCGGCCGAGGCCAGGCGCAGCACCTGCTTCACCCGGGGGATGGCCAGGGGGTTCATGGACAGCGAATCCAGGCCAAGGCCCAATAGCAGGGGCACGTCGCGGGCGTCGCCGGCCATCTCGCCGCACATGCCCACGGGGATGCCCGCGCCGTGGGCGGCGGTGACCACCTGGCGCACCATCCTGAGCACCGCCGGGTGCAAAGGCTGGTACAGATGGGCCACGAACTCGTTCACCCGGTCGATGGCCAGGGTGTACTGGATCAGGTCGTTGGTGCCGATGGAGAAGAAGTCGGCGTGCTGGGCCAAAAGGTCGGCCACGGCCACCGCCGAGGGCACCTCGATCATGATGCCCACCTTGAGGTCGGGATTAAAGGGGATGCCTTGAACGGCAAGTTCCCGCTTGACGTCTTCGAGCATCTGACGGGCCTGCAACAGCTCGCCCACCCCGGAGATGAGCGGGAACATCACCCTCACCTCGCCGTGCACCGAAGCGCGCAGGATGGCCCGCAGCTGAGTGCGGAACAGGGCGGGCTCCTTGAGGCAGTAGCGGATGGCCCGAAGCCCCAGGGCCGGGTTGATCTCCGGGGCCAGCTCCAGGGAGCTGGCGAACTTGTCCCCGCCGATATCCAGGGTGCGGATGTTCACCGGCCGCCCATCCAGGCGTTGGGCCACGGCGGCGAAGTTGGCGAAAAGCTCCTCCTCGGTGGGCAGGGTCTTCTGGCTCACATAGAGGAACTCGGTGCGGAACAGCCCCACCGCCTCGGCCCCGTAGGTCAGCGCGGTGCCCACCTCCTCGGCCAGCTCGATGTTGGCCCCCACCTCCAGGCGGCGCCCGTCCAGCGTGGCCGCGGGCAGGTGAGCCTGGGCCAAAATCTCTTGGGCGTATATCTCGTAGGCTTCCTGCTTGTCCCGGTAATCGTGCAGGGTCTCCTCTTCGGGATGCACGATTATGGTGCCGTTGGAGCCGTCCACGATGACGAAATCGCCGCTGGTCACCTCGGCGCTCACCCGCTCCAGGCCCACCACCGCGGGGATGGCCTTGGCCTGGGCCATGATGGCCGTGTGGCTGGTGGGTCCGCCCATGTCGGTGACGAAACCCATGATCCAGCCCAGATCCATCTGGGTGGTCTCGGCCGGGCTCAGGTCGTGGGCCACCACCACCACCTTCTCGCGGATGGTGGACAGCTCGATGCCGTTGTTGCCCGAAAGATGCCTAAGCACCTGCCCGGCCACGTATTCCACGTCCGAGGAGCGGGAGCGGATGTAGTTGTCCTTGACCTTTTCGAAGATGCCCTTGGCCTCGGCCTCGGCCAGGCCCAGGGCCCACTCGGCGTTGATGCGCTGGGAGCGGATCAGCTCCTCGGAGCGCTGGGAGATCATTTTGTCGCCCAGGATGCCCAGGTGGGCCTCGATGATGTAGGCGTAGTCGGCCAGATCCGGCCCCAGTTCGGCCTTGGCCGCGTTGAGCTCGTTTTGGGCCGCGCCCACCGCCGCCCGGAAGCGCTCCACCTCCCGATCCACCTGATCCTCGGCCAGGGGCCGGTAGGGAACCTGTACCGGGCTGCGGCTGACCACCAGGGCCCGCCCGATGGCGATGCCCGGGCTAGCGCCAACCCCGCGCATTATTTTTTCGGCGCTGGAACTCAACGGCCCTCTCCAAACAATCCCGCGAACAGCTTATCCAAGGCGTTCAAGGCGTCCATGGCCTGGGGGCCCTCGGCCCGCGCGGTGACCAGGCTTCCCTTGGGCGCGTCCAGGCCCAGGATGGAGAGCACGCTGGAGGCGTCGGCCTCCTCGCCGCCCTTGCTCAAGACCACCTCGCAGTCGAACCTGCCCACCGCCTCGGTGATCTTGGCCGCCGCCCTGGCGTGCAGGCCCAAGCTGTTGGCCACCAGGAGCTGGCGTTCCTGTGGTTCTTCCTCGCTGGTATCTCCGTGGATCACTGCCTCGTCCCCGTCTTGCTGCGCTTGGTCCCGGCTGGCCAGGATGATCTGATAAACCTCTTCGCGGCCCAGTCCCGTGGCCCCGGCCACTTGCTTGGCCAGGGCGCTGGGTTTCAACTCCCCGGCGGCCAGGCCCTCTTGCACCAGGCGGTGCACCTCATCCGGGTCGGCCTCCTGGGCGTCCCCCGGCCCGATGACCAGGGTTATCTCGCCCCGGAGCTTGTCCGGGTCCAGACGCCCCGCCAGCTCGGCGCAGGTGGTGCGCAAAATCTCCTCGTGCAGCTTGGTCAGCTCCCGGCAGAGCACCACCTGCCGCCCGCCCAAAACCTCGCCCAAATCCTTGGCCGTATCGGCCATGCGGTGGGGGGCCTCGTAGGCCACCAGGCTCCAGCCGCCGGCCCCGGCCTGCTCCAGCAGGCGCTTGCGCGCGCCGGACTTGGCGGGCAAAAAGCCCAGGAACACCAAGGGCGCCTGTTTTATCCCGGCCACGGACAAGGCCGCGGCCAGGGCGCTGGGCCCGGCCACCGGGCTTATGCGGTGGCCCAGCTTGGCCACCTCTTCCACCACCGCCTGGCCCGGGTCGCTGAGCCCCGGCGTGCCGGCGTCGCTGATCAGGGCCACGTCCTTGCCCTCGCCCAGGGCCTCCAGGACCTTGGCCGCGGCCTGGCGGCGGTTGGCCTCCCTACAGGAGATGAGCCACTTGCCGCTCAGGCCCAAATGGGCCAAAAGCTTCTTGGCCCGCCCCACGCTCTCGGCGGCCACCACCGGCGATTCGGCCAGCACCCGCGCCGCTCGAGGGCTCAGGTCCTCCAGGTTGCCG
The DNA here is from genome assembly GCA_018902755.1 of Pseudomonadota bacterium. Taxonomy (GTDB): domain Bacteria; phylum Desulfobacterota; class Desulfarculia; order Desulfarculales; family Desulfarculaceae; genus Desulfoferula. Next base: position 180,609 of record JAHIQI010000050.1, read on the forward strand.
ATGGGCGTAGCCACCACGAACAGCGTGGCCATAATCAGTCCCCCAGCCGAAACGCGTCGGGCAGGTGACGCAACTTCGGCGGCCCGGAGCCCATGTCCACCGCCACCACATCGAATCGGCAAGGCGGGGGGGGCGGGCCCAATTCGGCCAGGTAGGCCGCCGCCGCCTGGCCCAGGCGCTCTTGCTTGCGCCGGTCCACCATTTCCTCGGCCCGGCCGAAGCCCGCATCGCTACGGGCCTTGACCTCCACGAAAACCAGGGTGGGCCCGTCCCAGGCCACCAAGTCCAACTCGCCGCCCAGGGTGCGCTTGCGCGTGGCCACCACCTGGTAACCGCCCCGCTCCAAGTGGGCCTTGGCCAAAGCCTCGGCCTCGCGCCCCCTGGCCTCGCCCAGCCTAGCCAAGGCCCAGACCCAATTGGCGCTGGGCCACCGGGGCGTAAGAGCGCCGGTGCAGGGGGCAGGGGCCGCACTCCACCAGGGCCCGGCGGTGTTCTTCGGTGCCGTAGCCCTTGTTGGAGGCAAAATTATACTGCGGCCAAATCCAGTGCATGGCCTGCATCACCGCGTCGCGCTCCACCTTGGCCAGGATGGAGGCCGCGGCCACCGCCGTGCAGGAGCCGTCGCCGCCCACCACCGCCTCCTGGGGCAAGTCCATATCCAAAACAAAGCGCCCATCCACCAGCAAATAGTCCGGTGAGGGCGCTAGGGTGTTCACTGCCCGCCGCATGGCCAAAAGGCTGGCCCGGTGGATGTTGATGCGGTCGATCTCCTGGGGCGAGGCGGCGGCCACCGCCCAAGCCAGGGCTTCACGCTTGATGGCCGCCGACAGGGTGCGCCGCCTCCGGTGGTCTAGGCGCTTGGAGTCGTTCACACCCTGGACACTCCACTGCGGCGGCAAGATGACCGCCGCAGCCACCACCGGCCCCGCCAGGGGGCCGCGCCCCACCTCATCCACCCCGGCCACTAGACGGTACCCGGAGCGCGACAACAGGCGCTCCCGGGTTCGGCTTGGGCCGGCGGGAGAGGCGGACATTCCTACCTCCGGGAGGCCTCCTTGATGCGGGCGGCTTTGCCCCTGAGGCCACGCAGGTAGTAGATGCGCCCTTGGCGCACCTTGCCCCGGGTGACGATTTCCACCCGGTCCACCACCGGCGAGTTGAGCGGGAAGATGCGCTCCACGCCCACGCCGTAGGAGATTTTGCGCACGGTGAAGGTGGCTCCGGGCCCGTGGCCGCGGCGGCGAAGCACCACGCCCTCGAACATCTGGACGCGTTCCTTCTCGCCCTCTTTGATGCGCACATGCACCTTTACGGTATCACCGGCGCGGAACTGGGGTATGTCGACCCTGACTTGTTCCCGCGCGATAAGCTCTATGGGATCCATCTGTAAAAACCTCCTGGGAAGCCTCGCCGGCCGTAGAATCCGACCGGGTGCGTATTTTACCCTAAATTCCTGTCTTTGCCAGCCCTATCCTGGTTCGGCCCCATCCGTCTCGCCCCGTAACTCGGCCAGGAGCTTGTGGTCCTCGGGGCTCAGGGGAGCCTTTTCCAAAAGCTCGGGGCGTTTGTTCAAAGTACGCCTCAACGACTCCTTGCGCCGCCAGCGCTCGATGGCCCCGTGGTTGCCGCTGGTGAGCACCTCGGGAACCCCCAAGCCCCTGAATTCAGGGGGCCTGGTGTAGTGGGGATGCTCCAGCAAGCCATCGCTGAAGCTGTCCGCCGCCGCCGAGCACTCCCCCCCCAACACGCCGGGGATGAGCCGGCTCACCGCGTCCACCACGGCCAGGGCGGGCAGCTCTCCTCCGCTGAGCACGAAATCGCCCAGGGAAAGCTCCTGGTCCACCGCCAACTTGCGCACCCGCTCGTCGATGCCCTCGTAGCGCCCGCAGATGATGACCAGGCGCTCCAGCCCGGCCAACTCGGCAGCCATCTCCTGATCGAAAGGCCGACCCTGGGGGGCCATCAACACGATGCGCGGTCGGGGATTGCCCGGCAGGCTCTCCAGAGCCGCCACCAATGGCTCCACCTTCATGACCATGCCGTTGCCCCCGCCGTAGGGGGCGTCGTCCACCGTGCGGTGGCGGTCGAAGGCGAACTCGCGGATGTTGGTCATCCGCACCTCGATGAGCCCGGCCTTCTGGGCCCGGCCCAGGATGGAGGCCTTGACATAGGCCGCGCAGACCTCGGGCAGGAGGGTGAGGATGTCGAATATCATTCCTCCTCCTCCCAACCCTGGGCCTCCAGCAAACCGGGCGGGAGGTCCACGACCACCCTGCCCTGTTCCGGGGCTATCTCCTTGACGATGTCGTCCACCACCGGCACCAGCAGATCCGGCTTGCCCGGCGCGCGCACCACCAACAGCTCCTGGGCCCCGGCGTCGGTGACCCGCTTCACCCGGCCCAGCAGTTGCCCCTCGGCGGTGAACACCTCGGCCCCCTCGAGCTGGAACCAGTAGTACTCATCCTCGCCCAGGGGATCCAGATCCTCAGCGCGCAGATACACCCAGGCCCCGCCCAGGGCGGCGGCCTGTTCGCGGGTGGCGATCTCCTTCAGGCGCAACAAAAGGCGGCCGCTGTGGCGGCGCGCCCCAAGTACGTTCAGCGGCTTGGCCGCGCCGGGCTCGGGCCCGGCGTAAATGAGATCAACCCGCTGAAATATGCCGTCGTCCTGGGCGAAGGAAGTCAGCTTCACCTCGCCCTTGATCCCGAAGGCCCCCGCCGCCCGACCCATCAGAACCAGGTCGGGAAGGGCCATGGCTACTCGATAATTTCCAGCACCGAACGCTTGCGAATCTTGGTGGAAGCGGCGCTTAAAATGGTGCGCATGGCCCGGGCGGTGCGGCCCTGTTTGCCGATCACCTTGCCCAAATCCTCTTTGGCCACCTTGAGCTCTATCACCGAAGTTTGTTCACCCTCGATTTCATTTACCGAAACCTGATCCGGGTTGTCCACCAAAGCTTGGGCAATATACCTGATGAGCTCCTTCATTGAGCACCTCCACCGTAGCGAGAGAGCAAAATCACATCAACCGCTTCAGGACCACGGCCCTGCTCAGGATTGAGCCGCGGCGGCCTCTCCCTCACCGGCCTGGGCGAACATACCCTGGGCCTTGAGCAAGTTGAAAACGGTGTCCGAAGGGGTTGCGCCCCTGTCCAGCCACATCTGCAGGCGCTCACCGTCCACCTTCAACTGGGCGGGATCCTGGAGAGGATCGTAGGTGCCCAAAACCTCGAGGAACTTACCGTCGCGCGGGGCCTCGGAGTCGGCGGCCACGATACGGTAAAAAGGTTTTTTCTTGGCGCCCTTGCGGGTCAGTCTGATTCTCACTGCCATGATTGTTCTTTCCGCTTATCTGTCTATAAGCCATTATCAACGCGAGAGTGCCTCGCTGTCTACCGCATGGCCCCCATTAGGCGGGCCAGTTGCTTCTTCTTGCCGCCCATCTTCGCCATGCCCTTCATCATCTTGCGGGCCTGGGTGAAGTTTTTGAGCAGCCGGTTCACCTCGGACACCGAGGTGCCCGACCCCCGGGCAATGCGCTTGCGCCGGGAGGAATTGATGATCTGGTGGTTGCCGCGCTCGCCCGGGGTCATGGAGTTTATGATGGCCTCGGTGCGCTTCAACTCTTTTTCGTCGGGCTGAAGGTTCTTCATCCCCTTCAGCTTGCCCGCTCCGGGCAGCATGGAAAGCAGGCCGTCCAGCGAGCCCATCTTCTTCAGCTGCTGAAGCTGGTCCTTGAAATCGTCCAGGGTGAAGTTGTCGGTGGC
>JAHIQI010000051.1 GCA_018902755.1 Pseudomonadota bacterium
CCCCCCGCGCCGGGGCCCCCCGCCCCCCACGACCCGCCCCCCCCGGCGCGCAAGGCCAGGGCCGCCGAAGACCCCCTGTATTTCTGCCGCCTGTATCTGCCCCACTATTTCCACGACGCCTTCGCCCCCTTTCATCACGAGTTGGTGGAGTTGCTGGCCCCGCGCGGCTCGGCGGTGGTGCCGGTGGCCGTGGCCGCGCCGCGCGGTTTTGCCAAGACCACCCTGGTCTCCTTCGGCTACGTGCTGCACCAGCTTCTGTTCCAGCGGCGGCGCTTCGTGGTGATCGGCTCCGACACCGCCGACCTGGCGGGAGACCTGACCTCCTATCTGCGCCTGGAGCTGGGGCTCAACCCCCGCCTGGCCGAGGACTTCGGCTCCGGCTGCCGGGCCGAGGGCCCGGCGGGCGACTTCGTGGTGGGCGGCCACGCCAGGGTCCTGGCCCGGGGCAGCGGCCAGCGCCTCCGGGGCCTCAAGCACGGCCGCCACCGGCCCGACCTGGTGATTCTGGACGATCTGGAAAACGACAAGAACGTGCGCAACCCCCGCCTGGTGCGCGAGTGTTTGGAGTGGATAAACCAGGCGGTGTACCCGGCCCTGGACCCCAATGGCAGCCTGTTCATCATCGGCACCATCCTGGCCCGCTCCAGCGCATTGGCCATCATGGTGAACTCGCCCGAGGAGCCCTGGAGCGGCTACGTGCGCGGGGTTTACCGGGCCCTGGACAATGAGGGCCGCTCCTTGTGGCCCTCCCGCCACCCGGCCGAGGAGTTGCTCAAGCAAAAGCGGCTCATGGGCTCCAAGGCCTTTAACACCGAAAAGCAGAACGACCCCAGGGACGAGGACGGCCTGTTCCAGGAAGAGTGGCTGCGCTCCTACCACCCCGCCGAGCTGGCCGGGCGGGAGCTGGCCGTGGCCGGTTTCCTGGACCCCTCCCTGGCTACGGGCAGCCACGGCGACTACAAGGCGGTGCTCACCGTGGGCCTGGACCGGGAGCGCCAGATCTTCTACGTGTTGGACGCCTTTATCCGCCGCTGCTCCCTGGACCAGCTCATCCGCGCGGTGCTCAGACGCCTGGCCCGGCACAAGTACCTGCTGTTCGGCATCGAGGACAACGTTTTCCAGCGCCTCTTGCTGGACCAGTTCGCAACCGCCGCCGCCGAGGCCGGGGTGAGCCTGCCGCTTAGGGGCGTGACCCAGCGCCTGTCCAAGGAGCTACGCCTGGCCGGGCTCAGCCCCCTGGTGGAGCGGGGCCTGGTGCGTTTCCGCCCCGAGCACTCCGACCAAGGCGAACTGATCGAGCAGTTGCTTCACTTCCCCTCCCCCAACGTGCACGACGACGGCCCCGACGCCCTGGAAGGGGCGGTGGGCCTGGTCAAATCCACGGGGCCCAACGTCTGGTGAGGAATTACATGAAAAATTGGCTGAGCAAGAAATTCGCCGATCGCCGCGCCAAGCGCCTGGAACTGCCCCCGCCCCCGCCCGGCCCGCCGCCCTTTTTGGGCGGGGGGGCCGGCGGCGGGCGGGCCCGTCAACTGGCCGCCTACCAGGGCTGGGTCTTCGCGGCGGTGAGCACCATCGCCCGGCGCATGGCCGGGGTGCCGCTGAAGCTGCACCAGGCCCAGGGCCTGGAGGTGGCGGCCCACCCGGTTCTGGACCTGCTGGCCCGGCCCAACCCCCTCAACACCGGGCGGGAGCTGCGTTACACCCTGGCCCTGCATCTGGAGCTGACCGGCATGGCCTTCGTGCTGGTCTTGAACAACGCCCTGGGCCGCCCCGCCGAGCTGTGGCCGCTGAACCCGGCGGACCTCATCGAGATAAGCACCGGGGCCGACACTCGCCAGCCCCTCACCGGCTTCGTGTTCAACGGGCCGGGGGGCAAGCGCACCGTGTACCGCCCCAGCGAAGTGCTCTACTTCCGCCATCCCAGCCCCTCCAGCCTGGTCTACGGGGCCAGCCCCATCGAGGCCATGGCCCACGCCTTTGACATCGACCTGGCGGTGCGCATCTATCAGCGCAACTTCTTCCGCAACTCGGCCCGGCCCGAGGTGGTGCTCTCCACCGACCAGCGCCTCACCGAGGACGAGGCCCGGCGGGTGCTCACCCGCTGGCGGCAGAAGCACCAGGGCCTGGCCCACGTCTTCGAGCCCACGGTCCTGGACGGCGGGCTAAAGGCCACCCCCCTGGCCTACTCGGCCAAGGACTTCGAGTTCACCCAGCTGGCCGGCTGGACCCAGGACAACATCCTGGCCGCCTACGGGGTCCCGGCGGGGAAGCTGGGCCTGGTCAAGGACGTGAACCGGGCCAACGCCCAGGGCATCGAGGTGACCTTCAACGCCGAGTGCGTGCGCCCCCGTTTGGAGCTGTGGGAGGACGTGATGAACGCCTTCCTGCTGCCCCGCTACGGCCAGGACTTGCGGCTCAAATTCGACAACCCGGTGCCCAGCGACCGGGCCCAGAGCCACAAGGAGGCCATGGAGCAGCTGGATCGCGGCGCTCTGACCATCAACGAGCTGCGCGCCAGTCAGGGGCGGGCCCCGGTGGCCTGGGGCGATGCGCCCTACAGCCCGCCCACCCAACAGAACGCCTTGCCCGCCTGGGGCGGGGCTCCGGTGGAGCTGGAGCCCGAGGTGCGCGCGGCCCTGACCCAAGCCTGGCCCCGCCTGGAGGGGCGCTTTGCCGGGTGGTCGCGCGCCAAGGTGGCCCGGGAGCTGAGCGCTCGGCCCCAGGTGGTTGAGGGCATCCTACCCCAGGGCCTGAGCCGACAGCGGCGGACGGCCCTGGGCCGCGAGCTCAGCGCCTGCCTGACCCAAGGCCTGGATATCACCCAAACCCTCGCCAAACTGGGCCGGGCGGCCCAAGGAGAACAGTCATGAAACTGGTGCACAAGGTTATGGACTTCGAGGTGGGCCGGGCCGATGAACAGGCCCGCACCTTCTGGGCGGTGGCCTCCAGCCCCACCGTGGACCGTCAGGGAGACCTCATCGAGCCCACCGGCTGGGACTTCGCCAACTTCCTCAAGAACCCGGTGATCCCCTGGGCCCACGACTACGCCTCGCCCCCGGTGGCCCGGGCCCTGGCGGTGAAGGTGGAAAAGGGCCGTATGCTGTTCAAGGCCCAGTTCCCCACCGCCGAGGAATACGCCTTTGCCGACACCATCTACCGCCTCTACAAGGGCGGCTATCTGCGGGCCTTTTCCGTGGGCTTCGCCCCCCTGGAGAGCGAGGTGGCCACCCACGCGGTGGGCGGCCGCTCTTTGACCGGAACCCGTTACCTGAAGCAGGAGCTGTACGAGATCTCCTGCGTCACCCTGCCGGCCAACCCCGAGGCCTTGGTTGCCCTGGGGCTTGGCAGTCCGCGCTTCACTCCCAACCCGGCAGGCGCATCCCCCACCCCTTCCCCGGCGCGGACTCCGGGCGCTCCCGGCGCGGTCAACCCCAAAGCCGCGCAGGCCCTGGCCCAGGCGGCCCTGGGCGAGCTTGTCGCCGCCCGCCTGCGCTACCACCTGGGCCTTTTGAACTGAAACCAAACTAGCGATTAGGAGCTTTGAGCATGAAGCAAACCAAGATCATAGAGCTGTTGGAGCAGGCCACCGGCCTGTCCCTGGACGAGGAAAGCCTCAAGGGGCTCATCGACACCCGCCTGGAAAAGCTGCTCACCGCCGTGGAGCCCCGCCAGGTATCACTGGGGGCCTCGCTGCCGGGCGGCGGCCTGGGCATCAGCAAATACCTGGGCGACGTGCGCCGCCTGGGCATGGGCCAGGCCCCCCGCCATTTGGAGGCCGGGGAGCTGGTGAGCCTGAGCGCCCCGGCCATGAAGCAGATGGAAGCGCCCCAGGCCAAGGACCTGCGCGAGGGGGCCACCACCGCCGGGGGCTATCTGGTGCCCACCGAGCAGGCCGGGGAGGTCTTGAACCTGGTCAACAACTTCAGCGCGGTCAAGTCCCTGTGCCGCCAGGTACCCATGGCCGGGCGCCAGATCACCTTCCCCACCATCAGCGGCGGGCTCACCGCCTACTGGGTGCCCGAGGCCACCGACACCGACACCTACGGCCTGGGCGACGGCGTGGCCAACGGCGAGAAGCCCCGCAGCGAGGCCACCTTCGGCCAGCTGGCCCTCACCGCCCACGTGCTGGCGGTGAAGGTGGTGTTGAGCAACCAGCTGTTGGACGACTCCGACCCCGGCGTGGACCAGGTATTGCAGAATCTCTTTGCCGAGACCATCGGCCAGGCCTTCGACGTGGCCTGCCTGCGGGGCACCGGCGCGGCCACCGACCCCATCTCCGGCCTGGCGGGCAAGATCACCACCAACGCCCTGAGCGTGGACACCAGCCTGAGCTTCGACGACCTGGCCGGGCTGATCTTCGCGGTGTACCAGAACGCCCCCCACGCCGCCTCGGTGCCGGTGTTGGGCCACCCCAAGGCCGAGAAGATCCTGATGACCCTCAAGGACGACAACGGCGACTACATCTACCGCCACCCCGGCCAGCCCCGGGCCGAGGGCGAGGGCCGTCCCCTGGTGTGGGGCGAGCCCTTTGTGCGCGACCCCAACATCCTCACCAACCTGGGCAGCGAGACCAACCAGACCCGCCTGTTCGCGGGCGACTTCGCGGGCAGCGCCCTGGTGGGCCAGCGCCAGGGCCTGGTGGTCAAGACCAACCCCTGGGCCGAGCCCTACTTCTCCTACAACCAGACCGCCTTTTTGGCCGAGGTGCGCATCGGCTTCAACCTGAGCGACGAGAAGCGCTTCGCCATGCTGAGCGCGGTGCCCACCGCCTAAGCCAAACCGCGCCCCGGAGGCCCCGCGCCTCCGGGGCCTTTACCGGAGCAGCCGTCATGCCTCAGAGCCATATCAAATTTTTGGAGGGTCCTCCCCGCCACACGGTCATCTTGGGGCCCGTGACGGTGAAGGCCCCAGCCCGGAGCTAAGCCATGGCCCTATCCACCGACGCCCTGACCTCCCTGGCCCAAGTCAAACAATACCTGGGCCTGAGCGCCACCACCCACGACGCCCTGCTGGAAGGGCTGATCGAGGCGGTCAGCGCCCAGTTCAACGCCTTTTGCGGCCGCAAGCTCATGGCCCGGGACTACTCCTACCTGAGCGAGGACCCGGCCTACGACCCGGACAACGCCCTGCTCTCGGGCTCGGGCTATCCCGAGCTGCTCCTGCCCCAATACCCGGTGATCAGCCTGAGCAGCCTCACGGTGGAGGGGCGCAGCATCAGCGCCTCCACCGGCGGCGGGGTGGGCTGGCTGCTGGACTCCGGGGCCGGGGTCTTGAGCCTCATCGGCCTGGTCTTTCCACGGGGAGCCCACAACGTGGGCTTGGCCTACCGGGCCGGTTTCAACAGCGCGCCTCCGGACCTGGCCCAGGCGGCGGTGGAGCAGAGCGCGGTGCGCTTTCAGGAGTCGGCCGCGGGCCAAGGCCGCCTGGGGGTGAGCGCCCGCACCCTGGCCGACGGCTCGGTGAGCTACCACTCCGGGGCGCTGTTGCCCCAGGTCAAGGCGGTCTTGGAGCGCTACCGCAACCGGAGCCTGCTGTGATCGGCCTCAGCGCCAGGCTGGAGGGCGAAAACCCCTTCACCCGTTTGGAGCGGGTCTTGCCCGAGGTGTTGCGGGCCTCCTTGGAGCAAGCGCTTCAAGTAGGCCTGGCCGCGTCCCTGGAGCGCATGCGCCCCGGCGGGGGCGGGCCCCAGATCCGCTCCGGCCGCTTGGCGAACAGCCTCCGGACCGAGGTTTTCCAGGACGGCGACACCTGGGTGGGGCGGCTCAGCGCGGACGCGCCCTATGCCGCCGCCCAGGAATACGGGGCGGTTATCCAGGCTAAGCAGCGTAAATACCTAAAATTCCAGGTTCAGGGCCGCTGGGTGCAAAAGCAGCGGGTGGAGCTGCCCGCCCGGCCTTATCTGCGACCCGGAGCCGAAGCCGCCGCCGAGGCCCTCCGGGAAATCATCGCCCAAAAGCTAATGGAGGCCATGGCATGACCCGCGCCCAGATCATAAGCGACCTTATCGCCTGCCTCAGGGCCATGGGCCCGGCCCAGGGCCAGCCCCTGGCCGCGGCCACCGTGGCCCGGGGCATCCACCTGGCCCACGAGCTGCCCGAGCTGCCCGGCCTGGCGTTGTTCAACCAAAAGGTGGATACCCGCGAAGAGAGCGACCGCAGCGCCCAGCGCCGCCTGGTGCTGCACCTGTGGGGGGCGGTGCACGCCGGTGGCAGCGATTTCAGCCAACTTGACCAACTAATAGCCAGCGTTATCGCCGCCTTGGCCGACCCGGCCCTCAACCCCCACTGGGCTCTCACCACCGCCGGGGCCCTGGAGCTGTACGAGGGCGGGGCGGGCGATCCCCTGGGGATTTTCGACCTGGAGCTCTGCGTGAGCTACGAATCGGCCCTGGGAGTTATTTGAGCACATACCTTAACTTAAGGAGAAAGACATGAGCAGCGGCAAGGAGATCAAGGCCGCCTTTGCCCAGGCCGCCACCTGGGGCCAGGCCGTGGCCTGCGCGGATGGCGACGCCCTGTACATCACCAACGAGTCGGTGAGCCAGTCCATCGAGCACCTGCCCGACGACTCGGCGGGCCAGAGCTTTTACACCGCCAGCGACCAGGGGCTCATCACCTGCGGCGGGGCCCTGGGGGCCTATCTGCGCTACCAGAGCCTGGGGGTGCTCCTGGCCCTGGCCATGGGCTCGGCCTCCGCGCCCAGCGCCCAGGGCGAGACCGCCTACAAGCACCGTTTGGACATGACCGGCGGCCTGGACGGCCTGTTCGGAACCCTGGCCGTGGCCAAGGGGTTCTCGGTGCACGAGTTCGCCTCGGTCAAGGTGGACGGACTGACCATCGAGGGCGCGGCGGGCCAGCCGGTCACGGTGAGCTTCGAGTTGATCTGCGACGGCCTGAGCCTCAACACCACCGGCGGGGTCAACACCCTGGCGGCCATGAACGCCCTGGCCGCGCCGGTCAGGGGCGAGCGGGTGCTGTTCCGCCAGGCCTCTTTCCTCATGAACGACGCCTCGGGCGCGGCCCTCGTCGCCGGCGACGCCATCCACCCCAGCCGCTTTTCCCTAAGTCTCAAGCGGGGCCTCAAGGGCGACCACCTGGCCGGGGGCGGCGACAAGATCAGCGAGCCCACCACGGCGGCCTTCCCCGAGGTGAGCCTCACCCTGGAGTTCCCCACCTACACCAGCGACACCTACCTTAGCGACCTGGGCAGCCACACCCAGAAGAAGCTCAGCATCGCCTTCAGCGGCGGGGAGATCGAGTCCGGGGTGAGCTACGGCCTGGCGCTCGCCATGCCCCACCTGGTAATCACCAACGCCGAGGCGGCGGTGGACAAGGCGGGCAAGATCGCCCACCCGGTGACCCTGGACGTGTTGGCCCCGGCCTCCGAGGTGGCGGGCATGAGCGGCCAGAGCGCCCCCTTGGCCCTGGAGCTCACCAACACCCGCGCAGCCGCCCTGTTGGCCTAGCTGCCGGGTCCGGCAAAAAAAGCTTTTATTTCCCAATCCCTTGGATGTAACTTAACCGGGTCGGGCCAAGTGTCCGGCCCGGTTTTTTATTCTTTGCACCCCCTGAAATGGAGGCTCGAGGCCATGGAGCCCATCCTTCCCCAGGGCATCGCGCCCAAGGTTCCCCAAGAAGAGATGACCCTGGAGCAACGCATCGCGGCGGCCAAGCTGCTGATGGTGGAGCTGGAAGGAGCCCTGACCGACGGGGTGAGCTACCTGGCCCCGGACGGCGGGGAGAGCATTTCCCTGTACCGGGCCGACGTTCTGGGCCTGGAGGCCTGGCTCAAGGCGGGGCGCATGCTGGTCATCGTGGCCCGCCCCGGCCTGGCCGTGGCCGAGGAGCTGGCCTCGCGCCTGGGGGCCACCCTGCGCACCTCGGGCGGGGACAAGGACATCCTGTTCAAGCAGATCACCTGGGAGAACCAGGTCAAGTCCATGGAGGCGGTGTACCTGGGCCGGGACTTCGACGACCTGCCCGCCCTGGGCCTGGCCGGGTTGGCCGCCTGCCCGCCGGAGGCCCCCCTCTGGGTGCGCGGCATGTGCCACATGGTCACCGAGGCCCCGGCGGGCCGGGGAGCGGTGCGCGAGGTGGTGGACCGCCTGCTGGCCGACTACGTGCCCCAGGAGGTCTAGCCGTGTTCGATTCCGACCGACCCGATGTCTATGAAACGGTTTACATAGGTTTGGTGGAGCGCCTGGGCGGAGTCGACTTCGCCGGGGCCGCCGCTTCCTTGGGCCTGGAGCGTAGCGGCGCGGGGTGCCTGGTGCCCCTGCTGGGCCGCGACTACCTGGTGGGGCCCACCGGGGTCACCCTGGCCGACGGCGGCGAGGCCTTCATCACCCAGCGCATCGTTTTGGCCTGGTACCTGCTGCACGCGGGCAGCGGAGAGCCCTGCGGGAGCATGGTGCCCTACCGGGACCTGCCCGGCGGGGCGGACTTTGCCCGGGCCTTGCAAACCATCACCTACCAGCGACTGGCCGAGGGCTTCGCGGGCCGCCTGCCCGAACTCAAGGGCGCGGCCGCCTCCCTGGGCGGCGAGGAACTGGAGTCCTCCAGCCCCCATGACGGGGCCTGGCGCTTCCCGGCCCTGCCCAAGCTTCCCTTGGAGTTACGCTTTTACGACGCGGATGATGAGTTTCCGGCCGAGGCCAAGGTGCTTTTCGACCTCACCGCCCCCAATTTCCTGGATCTGGAGTGCCTGGCCGCCCTGGCCCATATCCTGGTGATAGAATTGGAAAGGGCGGCGAAAAGGGCCTGAGGGCCTCTATCCCCAGGGACTTTGTTGCGTTAGACTAGCAACATGCGCGTTTTACTGCACATATGCTGCGGGCCCTGCGCCATAATGCCCGTGGCCACCCTGCGCGAGGAAGGGGCGGAGATTCGGGGGTTGTTCTACAATCCCAACATAATGCCCTACGCCGAGAACCTCAGGCGGCGCGAGACCTTGGAGGCATGGGCCTCCCGGGAGGATCTGCCGCTGATCGTGCAGGACGAGTACGAGCCAGAGGCCTGGCTGAGAAACGTGGCCTGGCGGGAAAACCAGCGTTGCGCCCCCTGCCTGGCCCAACGCCTGGACCGGGCGGCGGCGGTGGCCAAGCGCGGAGGCTATGACTATTACAGCACCACTCTGCTATACTCGGTGCGGCAGAAACATGAGCTAATCAAGGAGTTGGGCCAGGCGGCGGGGAAAAAACGAGGGGTGAAGTTCCTTTACCGCGACTGGCGGCCCTATTGGCGCCAGGGCATAGAGCGCTCCCAGAAGCAGGAAATGTACCGCCAGCAGTACTGCGGCTGCATCTTCTCCGAGCGTGACCGTTACCTAACCAAGCCCAGCCTGCCCCGGCCGGAGCTGACAGCATGAGCCCCACTGAAGGACCGGACATAGTACTGGAGTTTTCCGGGGGTGTGATGACCATCCGCACCCAGGAGGCGGTGTACCAGGTCAGCGTCACCGCCCTGGGCGAGGGTGCGCGCACCCTGCCCCCGGCTACCCAGCAGGCCCTGCCCGGCCTGGAGCGCCCGGCGGCCAAGGCCCAGCGCGAGTTGCCCGGCGGGGAGGCCTCCCCGGCCCTGGCCCCTCCGGCGGCGGACTATTACAGCGAGTTGTGCCACGACGTTTACCGCGAGGTGGGCCTGCTGGCCCGCCGCCTGGCCACCTCCCTGGACAAGCCGGGCCTGCCCAGCGCCAAGGCCCCGGCCGCCAAGGAGTTGGCCCAGGAGATGGGCCGCGCCCTGGAAAAGGCCCGCAAGCTCTTGGCCGGGCTGAAGCAGGCCTCCGAGGAGCAGCGCCAAAACGCCGAGGACCGGCGCAAGCTGTTGGCGGCGGTGGAAAAATCCACGGCCAACGGGCAAAGCCCCCTGGCCCCCCTGGCCAAGCGGGCCCAGGAGCTGATGACCCTGGCGGCCAAGGCCAGGGTGCAAAACGGCCAGGCCGTGGGCTACCGCTTCGGCCTGGACAGCGTGTTCCAGGCGATCTACGACCACTGCACCAACCAGACGGTGCGCAAGCACTTGCAGGGCATGTGGGACGACCCCGCCTCTTTCGACGAGCGCCAGATGGAGCAGCTGCTCAACCGGTCCGCCCCCTCGGAGCCGCCCCCCGGCGGAGTGGTGCGCTTCCAGCTTCCCTCGGTGCTTTCGGCCCTGGAGGAGAGCACCACCAACCCGCGCTACGGCCAGATCCTGCAAAAGATGCAGTCCACGGTGGACCAGCTTTTCCCGGACGGCAACCTCTACGTGGAGGCCGAGGTGCTGGGCGGCACCGCCCAGCCGCCGGACCCCGCCCTGCTGGAAGAGGTGGAGGGCTTTTTGTCCAGGGTGCAGTCGGTGTCCCGCTCCGCCCCCTCGGCCCCCAGCGAGATGGGGGAGATAATCAAGGCCCTGTTGCACGACGAGCCTGAACAGGAGGCGGCCCGCGCCCAGGGTCTGGGCGAGGTGGAGCGACGTTTGGCCGAGATGGAAAGCCTGTTGGCCAAGGAAGCCACCGCCGCCCCGGGCGGCGACCCCGGGCTGCGGCGCATGGGCGAGGCCCTGGTGCAGATGCTGGCCATCCTGGCCGGGCTCCAGGTGAAGCTCACCGCCAAGGAAAAGAACCCGGCGGTGAACGCCTTCCAGGCCGAGCAGAAGGCCCAGACCCAGGTGGAGCGGGCCCTCAAGGGGCTGGAGCTTCCCGAGGACCCGGACGAGCCGCCCGTCCCCGATGCCAAGAAGGTGGACCGCCTGCTGGAGTCCCTGGGCTTCTAAATCCGCATGATCGACGTTCCACGGCCCGGACCGCCCGCCGGTCCGGGCCGTCTTGTCAGGCCGCGCTCCCTGCCGTAGGATGATCTCATTAGCCGCATATCGCCTGCTGGAGAAAGCTCATGCGCATCATCGTGGCCAGCCTCAACTTCCCCGCCGTGGCCCAAACCCTGGCCCGCAACCTGCCCCAGGACGAGATAGTCCCCACCCCGGAGGAGCGCCTGCCTGAGGCCTGCCGGAGCGCCGAGGTGGTGGTGCCCACCATGGCCCGCATTCCCGCCGAGGTGATTAAAGGCAGCGGGCTCAGGCTCATCCACCAGTGGGGGGTGGGCCTGGAGGGGGTGGACATCGCCGCCGCCACCGCCCTGGGCATCCCGGTGTGCAACGTGCCCGCCGACCAGGCGGCTGAAAACGCCGAGAGCACCTCCGAGCACGCGGTTTTCCTGATGATGGCCGTGGCCCGGCGCTTCAACCGGTTCCGGGAGCAGTTCAAGACCGGCCCCTGGGGCGCGCCCCTGGGAATGTCCTTGTTCGGGCGAAGCGCCCTCATCGTGGGCCTGGGCCGGGTGGGCCAAGCCCTGTGCCGGCGGCTCGCCAACCTGGGCATGGAGGTTAGCGCGGTCAAGGCCCACCCCGACCCGGAGCTGGCCCACCGCCTGGGCCTGGCCGAGCTGGCCGGGCCTGATGAGCTGCACCGCCTGCTGGGCCGGGCGGACTTCGTGGCCGCCACCCTCACCGCCAACCCCAGCACCGTGGGCATGTTCGATGAGAAAGCCTTCGCGGCCATGCGGCCGGGGGCTTTCTTCGTCAACGTGGGCCGCGGCTCGGTGGTGGACGAGGCCATCCTGTTGGCCGCCCTGGACTCCGGCCACCTGGGCGGGGCCGGGCTGGACGTCTTCGCCGTGGAGCCGCCGGGGCCGGAGCACCCCCTGGTGCGCCACCCCATGGTGGTGGCCACGCCGCACATCGGCGGGGTAACCGAGCAGAGCTTCGAGGCCATCGGCCGCCAAATCGCCGCCAACATCGAGCGCCTGCGCCGGGGCGAGGCCCTCATGTTCCGGGCCAACTGAGATGGCCGCGCTTAGGACCCGCCCCAGGCCGGGCCCTATCTGGCCTCCATCAGCTACGAAACCTGGCGGGACACCCGGCGGGCGGGCCGGGAGGTGCCGGTGAAGCTCTACCGGCCCCTGGGAGCGCCCGGCCCCTGGCCGGTGGTGCTCATCTCCCACGGCCTGGGCGACAGCCGCGACGCCCTGGGATACATCGCCCGCTTCCTGTGCTCCCACGGCTACTACGTTACCGCCATGCAGCACTACGGCAGCGACATGAGCCTGGGCGAGGACACCAACCGCCTGTTCGCCGCCTGGCGGCTGTGGCGGGCGGCCCGGGAGCCGCGCAACTACCTGCTCCGGGCCGGGGACTTGGCCTTCGTGCTGCAACAGCTTTCCATGCGCGACCACCAGCCCGGCCCCTGGCAAAACAACATCGATCTCAACAACGTGGCGGTGATGGGCCACTCCATGGGCGCGCTCACCACCCTGTTGGCCGCCGGGCAGTTTTTCAACACCGACGTGGGGCTGCGCAGCCTGCGCGACCCGGTGCCCCGGGCCTTCATCGTGTTCAGCCCTCCGGTTTCCCAGGACCAGCGCGACTTCGCCCGGGCCTACGGCAGCATCGACCTGCCGGGCCTGCACGTGAGCGGCGGCAAGGACGAGGCCCGCCTGGGGGTGACCCCGGCCGAGGAGCGGCGGGTGCCCTTTGACAACATCGGCAGGGCCGACCAGTATCTGCTTTGGCTGGACCAGGCCGACCACCGCACCCCCCTGGGCTATCCCCCCGGACCGGACCGCCCCAAGAACGAAGCCCGCTATCACCAGCTCATCCTCATGGCTTGCCGGGGATTTTTGAACGCCTATCTCCGGGACGACGCGGCGGCCCTGGCCTGGATCAAGGGCCCGGCGATGTTCAAGGCGGTCAAGGGCGTGGGGATCTGGGAAACCCGCCAGGGGCGAGGGAGCATAAGATAGGGGGCGCGCCCCGAGGCACGCCCCCTGATATTCATCGCGGGAGATGAAAAGAGCCGTAGGCTACTTGGCTTTCTCTTCCTCGCCGGTCTTGGCGCCCTCGGGCACTTCCACCGCCTTGTCGGACTCTTCCATGGCGGCCAGCTTGGCCTTTAGCTCGGCCACTTCCTTCTTGTAGCGCTCGGCCTCTTCGTCGCCGGCCGAGGCGGGGCTGAAGGGCTCCATGGCCGATTCGCTCTCGGCGCGCTTCTTGTCCTTCATTTCCTCGGCCCCCAGGTAGGTGGCCAGGACGCCGCCGAGAATCAGAATGGGCGGTATGACGCCCTTGAGCAGCCACAGGAATTCATCCCACCAAGCAAAGATGCCGATGATTCCCAACAACAGGGCTATCAATCCACCCACCAAAGCCACCATGACTCTATCCTCCTTAGAGAAAGTTTATTATCGCGGATTAGGCGGGTGGCTCAAGGGTGCCGCCCCGCTCTTTTCTAGGTAGCACGCGCCCGAGGTGCCTGTCAAACCTTTGCGGCTCCAGGGGTTAGCTTCGAAAGGCCCCGTAAACCCGTTCGTTGGCCGCCCCCCGGTCCACCAGCACCTGCTTGAACCGGACCGGATCGGGCACTCCATTCAAGCGGAGTTGCACTTCCCCCTCGGGGCCCTTGGCGTACACGTGCACGTGGGCCACCCCCAGCAGGCGCTGGCTCATGCCCCGGCGCAGGTCCACCAGGGTGATGTCCGCGATCTTCACCTCTTGCTTCACGTGGGAGGGGAAGGTGCGCTCCACCTCCAAGGTCTCGGGGGTCACACGGTACATGCGGGTGAAGCGAACGATGATCACGTAGGCGGCGATGATCGAGGCGATGAGCTGGCCCAAGGCGGCCGAGACCCAGGTCTCCGGGTTTATCTGGGGACCGGCCAGGAAAATGAAGATCCCGAAGTACCACACCCCGAAGGACTGCCAGGAAGGCCGGAACTCCGCTAACTCACCGATGGGGGCTTGGGCCACGCTAACCTCCTTTCGCGCACTTATTCAGCCTATAACGCCGCGCCGCCTTTGGCAAGACATACCGTGGGCCTAGAACGCCGCGCGCCCCACCCCCGAGGGGTGGGGCGCTATATTAAAGTAATTACCTTAATTTTGCAAAGCGGCCGGTCCATTGCTGGCGGGCGCTGTCTTGGCGGGCGCATTGGGGGCAGACGCACTGCTCCAGGCGCAGGGGCTTGTGGCGCTGGTCCAGGCGCCCGGCCACCTGGTGCAGGTAGGCCGCCGGGGCGTAGGGCTGGCCGCAGCGGGAACACTTGACCAGCTCCATCTCCTTGAGCACGGTGCCGGCCAGGGTGGTCTTGCGCTTGCCGTCTTCGTCCACCAGCTTAATGGCCCCGGAGGGGCAGGCGTTGGAGCAGGAGCCGCAGCCGATGCACTTGTCCGCCGCGCGCTGGAAGTCCAGGACCACCCCCCGGTCGGCCTTGGTGTCGGCCAGGACCAGGGCGTTGACCCCCACCTCGGCGCAGGCGGTCTGGCACAGGCCGCAGCCCATGCACAAGTCGCAGCGCAGGCAGCGCTTGGCCTCAATGAGGCCCATGGCGTCGGTGAGGCCCAGCTCGGCCTGGTCGAAGGTGGCGGCGCGGGCCACCGGGTCCAGCTTGGGAATCTCCGGACGCTTGAGGCGCGTCTTCTCCTCGGCGCTCATGATGATGGGCTCCACCCGGGCCCTGGGGTGGGGGAAGCTTAGCGCCAGTTCCACCGTCTTGCCGTTCAAGTAGGCGTCGATGGCCAGGGCGGAGCGCTTGCCCGCGGCCACCGCCTCCACCACCGTGGCCGGGCCGGTCACCGCGTCGCCCCCGGCGAAGAGCCAGCCCAGGGAGGTCTGGCCGGTGGCCGGATCGGCGTACACCGTCTTGGCGCAGAGGCTGGAGTCCTGGGCCCAGGGGCCCAGGCAGGCCAGGTCCGGCCGCTGGCTGATGGCCGCGATCACCGCCCCGGCCTCCATGACGAACTCGCTGCCTTCCACCGGCTGGGGACGGCGGCGGCCCGAGGCGTCCGGGGGGCCCAACTCGGCGCGCAGGCACTTGAGCCCGGTCACCTTGCCGTCCTCGCCCACCACCGCCATGGGGATGGTCAAAAAGGCGATGTCGATGCCCTCGGCCAAGGCATCGTCGATCTCCTCGTCGTGGGCGGGCATCTCGCCCCTGGTGCGGCGGTAGCTGATGGTCACCTGGCAGCCAAGGCGGCGGCAGGTGCGCGCCGCGTCCATGGCCGCGTTGCCGCCGCCCACCACCACCACCTTGTCGGCGGGCGCGCCCTGGGTGCCCAGGGAGACGCCGCGCAGGAAGGTGATGGCATCGTGCACCTGGGGAAAGTCCTGCTCCCCCTCGATGCCCAGGGTGTAGCCCTCGTGGGCCCCGATGCCCAAAAACACCGCGTCGTAGCCCTGAGCCTTGAGATCGTCCAGGGTGAAGTCGCGCCCCAGGGCCTTGCCGGTCTGGATGTCCACCCCCGCCTCGGCGATGGCGTTCACCTCGGCCTGGATCACCTCCCGGGGCAGGCGGTAGGCCGGGATGCCCAGATAGGTGGTGCCGCCCATGACCTCCTGGGCCTCGAACAGGGTGGGCTCGTGGCCGTAGATGGCCAGGAAGTAGGCCGCGGTGAGCCCGGCGGGCCCGCCGCCGATCACCGCCACCCGCTTGCCGCTGGGCAGGGAAACCTGGGGCTTGGGGTAGCCGCCCTCGTTGAGGGCGTGGCGGGCGGCCACCGCCTTCATGGCCCGGATGCTGATGGGCTGGTCCATCTCTGCCCTGAGGCAGGATCGCTCGCAGGGGGCCGGGCACACCAGGCCGCAGATGTAGGGCAAGGGGTTGTCCCGGCGGATCACCTCCACCGCCTCGCGGTATTTGCCCTGGCCCACCAGGGCCATGAAGGAGGGAATGTCTATCCCCGCCGGGCAGCCGGAGTGGCAGGGGGCCACCAGGGGCCGCAGGCAGTCGAAGGCCACGCAGGAGTGACCGGCGGCGTGCTCGGCCCACTCCTCGCGGAAATAGCGCAGGGAGGAGACCAGGGGCCAGGCCGCCGGGGAGCCCAGGCGCTCCAGCTGGGCGGCGATGGCCTCCAGCTGCTCCACCGCCGCAGGGCCGCCCCGGCGCAGGGAAAGTTGTATGGTCAGGCGCACCGCGTGCCAGGTGAGGCTGCGCGAGGTCTCGGAGGGGTGATCGCCCAACTGGGCCAGGCGGATCAGGGCCCGGCGGGTGAGATCCACCAGGCAGCTTTCGGGCCCCACCACGAACAGGGTGCCGAAACCGGGGCGCACCCCGGCGGTCATCATCTCCTCCGGCACCAGAGGCAAGGAGCCGCTGGCCACCGGCAAAAAGCCGCCCACCCCCGAATCCAGGGCCAGGGCCTTGGCCGGCGCCTTGTCGTCCAGGCCGCCGGCCCGATCCAGAATCTGGCCCAGGGGGCGGCTCATGAGCACCTCCACCAAGCCCCTTCGTTTCACCTTGCCCCCCACGGTGATGAGCCGGGTGGCCGCCTGGCCGTTGTACTGGGAACCCAGGCCCGGATGCTCCAGGATGCGCCGGATCTGGTACCAGGTCTCCAGGCAGTGGCTCAGGCGTGCCTGCCCCTCGGCGAGCGGCATGGGCGGTGTCGGCCCCACCAGGACCTCCAGGTCCAGGTCGACCCCCGCGGGAATGCCCCGGCGGGCCAACTCCTCCATGGCGTCGAGCATGACCGGGCGCATGGAGGCCAGGGTGGGGTCCAGCAGCAGCCGGGCCTTGCGGACCCCGCTGATCAAGTAGGCCAGGTGCAGGGCCTCGATGAGGCCGAAGGGGTCGCGGGTCAGGAGCTTGGACTCCACCAGGCTCTCGGGATCGCGCAAACGGGCATCCGCCACCAGTTCGCCCTTTTGGGGGAAGCGGGCGAACCCCCACCACTCCAAGAACACGGGCAGTCCCAATCCATTGCGGCGGCGCAGGCCGGACTCGCGCAGGCGCACCACCGCCTCCAACAGGGTCAGGCTCTCGCGGGCAAAGCCGCCGACGGCCAGGTAATGGTCCAGGTTGGACAGCTCGTCGTCCGTAAGACGTTGCAAAAGAGGGTAAGGCAATTCAGTGGAAGGAGCGCTCATGGATATCTCTGCCTCTCGGCTGGTATCGGATATAAATGGCGGATAAATGGCCGCTGGGCTGGGGCGATTATATACCCCTGGCCTCCTTGGGCCAAGCCTACCACCACTCCCGCGAACCCGGCAACCGTCCGGTCCGAGGCGTAAAAAAGCCCCCGGCCAGGGGCCGGGGGCTGGGGCGTCTTGTTCAGGGGGTCTTGGGACTAAGCCGCGCTGTAGAAGGGTTGCCCCGCCAACTCCTCGGCCCGGCGCCGGCGGGCGCAGGCCGGGCAGATGCCCCGCTCCACGTGGGGCACCGCGGCCGGTCCCACCCGCTTCTTCAGGTGCTCCAGATAGGCGGGCGGGGCGTAGGGCTCGCCGCAGGAGCCGCAGGTCAGCAGCTGGTGCTCCTTGACCACCGTGCCGGTGAAGATGGTCTGGCGGCGTCCCTCGGGGGTGTCAACCACCTTGATGGCCCCGGTGGGGCACACGCAGCCGCAGGCCCCGCAGCCCACGCAGCGGGTGGATGGCCGGGTGAACTGGTTGAAGGCCAGGCGGTCGGCCCCGGTCTGCTCCAGGCGCAGGGCCTCGGCCCCGATCTCCGAGCACACCAGCTGGCACAGGCCGCAGCCGATGCACAGGTCGCAACGCAGGCAGCGGCTGGCGGTTTGATGAGCCATCTCGTCGGTGAGGCCCAGCTCGATCTGGTGGTAGTTGCCCTGGCGGTCGGCCACCTCGCGCATGGGCATCTCCGGCCGCCTGAGGTTGGTGCGCTCCATGGCGCTCACCTTGATGGGCTCCACCTCGGCCCGGCGGGTGGGGGCCACCACGGCGGGGTCGAAGGGCTTGCCCTTCAGGTAGGCGTCGATGCTGGCCGCGGCCCGCTTGCCCGCGCCCACCGCCTCCACCACGGTGCGCGGCCCGCTGACCACGTCGCCGCCGGCGAAGACGCCTTGTTCCCTGGTGGCCAGGGTGTCAGGGTCGGTGCAGATGAGGCCGCGCTCAACCTCCACCTTGGACCCCGCTTCCACGCAGGCCAGGTCCGTGGCCTGGCCGATGGCCAGGATTACGTGGTCGGCCTCGATGGTGAGGGTGCGCTCGGCGTCGAAGGTGGGGCTGAAGCGGCCCCGCTCGTCGAACACCCTGGTGCAGCGCTGGAAGGTGATGGAGCCTTCGGGATTGATGCGCATGGGCCCCCAGGAGTTGTGGATGGCCACACCCTCCTCAAGGGCCTGGTTTATCTCGTCCGGGTGGGCGGGCATCTCGCGGCGCTTTTCCAGGCAGACCATGTCCACCCGCTTGCCGCCCTGGCGTATGGCGGTGAGCGCCACGTCGATGGACACGTTGCCGCCGCCCACCACCACCACCCGGGGGCCGACCTGGATGTCCGCTCCGCCGCGCACGTCTTTGAGGAAGTCCAGGCCGCCCAGCACGAAGGGCTGGTCCACCCCCTCGATGGGGATGAGGCGGCTGACCTGGGTGCCCACGGCCAGGAAGATGGCGTCATAGCCCTGGGCCCGGAGCTGGGCGATGCTGTCGATGCTCTGGCCGGTCTTGATTACGACCCCCAGGTCGGTGATGCGCTTGACCTCGGCCTCCAGGGCCTCGTGGGGCAGGCGGTAGGCGGGGATGCCGTAGCGCAGCATGCCCCCGGCCTCCTCCTGGGCCTCCAGGATGGTCACCTGGTGACCGGCCCTGGCCAGGAAAAAGGCGGCGGTGAGCCCGCCGGGGCCGGCCCCCACGATGGCCACCCGCTTGCCGGTGGGCGGGGCCACCTCGGGCGCGGGATAGCCGCCAGCGGCCAGGGCATGGCGCGCGGAAACCGCCTTCATGGCCCGGATGGAGATGGGCTGGTCCACCCCGCCTCTGAGGCAGGCCCCCTCGCAGGGGCCGGGGCAAACCAGGCCGCAGACGAAGGGCAGGGGGTTGTCCTGGCTGATGCTGGCCACCGCGTCCAGGTAGCGGCCGTGGCCGTCCAGGGCCAAAAAGCTGGGGATGTCTATGCCCGCCGGGCAGGTGCTGTGGCAGGGGGCCAGGGGCCGCTCCAGGCATACGTGCTTGGGGCAGGCCTTCTTGGCCACGTGCTCGCTCCACTGCTCGCGGAAGTAGGTTATTGAGCTGAGCAGGGGCCAGGCGGCGTTGACGCCCTTGACCGTCATCTCCCGGCCGATCTTGGCCAGCTCGTCCAGATGGTGGGGGAGGCCCTTGCCCCGGGTTATCTCGGTGACCATGCGCAGGGCCCTGGTCACCAGGTTGCGCTCCGCGCTGGGCTCCTGCCCGGCCAAGACCCAATAGCGGTAGAGCACCCGGCGGGTGAGGTCCACCAGGCACTCCCCGGCCGACAACAACTCCAGGGTGCCCAGGCCGGGGTCCACGCCCGCGGCCATCAATTCTTCGGTGGCCAGGGGCATCTGGGCCGCCGGGGGCGGCAGGTAGCCGCCCATGCCGCCGTCGATGGCCAGGGCCAGGGGCTTGGCCCCCTTGACCCCCTCGCCCAGGGCGGTGATGACCTGCCACAGGTCGCTGCCCATGGGGGTTTCCACCAGGCCGGTCTGGTTTACCGCGCCCAACAGGGTGATGAGCCGGGTGCCGGTGTGGCCTCCCACCCCCAGGGCCTCGTGCCACTCGGCCCCCAGGGACATGACCAGCGAGACGTGATACCAGGTCTCCAGGTCGTGCATCAGCACCGGAACCTCGGTCTCCGGCGGGGTGGGGTGGGCCATGATGGAGGGCTGGCGGTCGCTGGTGATCTCCAGCTCCAGGGAGCCGTTGCCGGTCAGGTTGCTGGCCGCCACCTGCTCGGCGGCGTTCAACAGGCCGGCGGCGTGGCCGGAGAGCTGGGGCGGCAACAGGATCCGGCAGCGGGAGGCCCCGGTGGCCTTGGAGGCCACGTAGAGCGCCTCCAGCAGGCCGTAGGGGTTTTTGCCCAGCAGCTCGGCCCCGGCCAGGTGGCGGGGGTCCAACTCGCTGGCGTCCACCACCAGCAGGCCCTTGTCCGCCCGCCGGAGGAACCGCTGCCAGCTGAGGTACACCGGCTCGGCGTCGCCGGAGCGGTCGCGCAGGCCGGCGGTCCTGAGCTCGGCGATGACCTCCACCGGGCTCATGGCCTCGGCCCGTTGCAGCCCCTGGAAGCCTCCCAGGGACACGTAACGTTCCAGTCCCCCGGCCCCCACCTGGTCGCACCAGGCCAAAAGGGTGCGGCCCAGGACCAGGGACAATCCAGTGGCTGATGCGCGCATAAGCTAACCCTTGGGGTTGAAGGCGTCTTTTGCTATCTGAGCCGCGAAGCGCTCCCTCCGGTTGGTGGGCAGCTTCTCGGCGGTGCCGAATTCCAAGCACTGGGTCAGGCATTTGGTTACGCAGGCGGGCTTGAGCCCCTGGTCCACCCGGTCCTTGCAATAGTCGCACTTGACCGCCTTGGCCGCGCCGGGGTCCCATTGGCAGGCCCCCCAGGGGCAGGCGGTGATGCAGCTCTTGCAGCCGATGCACAGGCTGGGCTCGATGAACACGATGCCGTCGCTGCCGCGCTTCTGGATGGCTCCGGAAGGGCACACGTTGAGACACCAGGGCTCTTCGCAATGGAAGCAAGGCATGAACACGAAGCGCACCCTGGGTATGTTCTTCACCTCCACCGGGCCCACCGACATGTTCTTGCACAGGGCCGGGCCTATGGGCAGGGATTTGTTGCTCTTGCAGTGCACCTCGCAGGCCAGGCAGCCTATGCAGCGCTCCGAATCCTGCAAAAGATAGTATTTGCTCACTTTAATCGCTCCTCAACGGGTGAGGTTTATAGCCGCGTTAGTTCCCTTAGGCCTTTTGCACCGAGATCACCGTCTCGGTGAGACAGTTGCCTCCACCGGCGGGATCATAGGAAGTAAGCTTGCCCTTCATCAGCCGCTGGTCGGCGATGCCCTTGCCGAAGGCGCGGGTTTGCAGGGGCACGGTGCGCCCGAAGCCGTGGACCATGAAGGCCGCCTCCGGGTGGATGAACTCGGTGAGCCTCACCTTGCCCTTGGCGCTGTAGCCGTTGGCCTTCACCTCGATGGTGTCGCCGTCGCCCAGGCCCAATTCCTCGGCCCGGGCGCTGTTGATCCACAGGGCGTTTTCGCTCATCAGCTCGTTGAGCAGGGGGTTGTTCATGGTGTGGGCGTGGTTGTGATAGGCCACCCGGCCGAACACCAGGTTGAACTCGCCGGCCCCCTTGGCCTCCGGCTCGTGGAAGGGAGCGAACTGGGGCAGGCCGGCCTCGGCCAACACCGGGCTTACGAACTCGATCTTGCCGGACTTGGTCTTGAAGCCCAGGCCGGTGTCGCGGTCGCGCCGGACCTCCTTGCTCACTAGGCCGATCACGCCCTTGGCCCTGAGGTCGGCCAGGGAGACGCCGGTGCCCTCCAGCTGGTAGCGCCAGATCTCTTCCAGGTCCTCGAAGTCCAGGGCCTCGCCCTTGCCCAGGCGGCGCAAAATCTCGCGGAAGATCCACCAGGCCGGGCGGCTGTCGAAGCGCGGGGAGATGCACTGGTCGCGCAGGTGCAGGCTGGGCTTGGCCCCGCTCTTTTGGGCGATGATGTTGCCCCGCTCCAGGAAGGTGGCCTCGGGCAGGATCACGTCTGAGTACCAGGCGGTTTCAGAGTAGTTCACGTCGATGGACACCAGCAGGTCCAGCTTGTCCAGGGCGGCCTTCATGGCCTCCACGTCGGGCAGGCTGGAAATGGGGTCGTGGCGGTAGGCGAAGTAGGCCCCCACCTGGTAAGGATCGCCGCTTATGAGGGCCGGGAACAGCAGGTGCAACAGGCCCGGGCCGGAGTCGAAGTGCTTGAACTTGGTGCCGATGCCGTCCACCCGGGGGTCCTGGGGCTTGGGCGCCCGGTCCTCCAGCTTGTTCAGGCCCTTGACCCCGTAGTCGCCGGGGCCCTTGGAGATGATCAGGCCGCCGGTCTGCTCGATGTTGCCCATGAGCACGTTGAGTATGTGCGAGGTGCGGCTGGTGTAGAAGCTCTGGCGGTGGCGGGCGGTCATCCAGCCGGGATGGAAGATGACCTTGGGCCGGTCGGCGGCGATCTCGCGGATGGCCGAGCGGATATCCCCGGCGGGAACCCCGGTGATCTTCTCGGCCCACTCGGGGGTGGTGTCCTTGACAAAGGCCTTGAGCTCGTCCAGGCCCACCACCCACTTGTTCACGAAATCGGCGTCATACAGGCTCTCGGCCAACACCACGTTGATGAAGGCCAGGTTCAGGGCGTATTCGGTGTTGGGCCGAATCATCCAGAAACGGGTGGCCTTGCTCGCGGTGAGGGTGGCCCGCACGTCGATGTAGGTGCACTTGGCCCCCTTGGACAAGGCCCCGATGAAGTCCTTGGCCTCTTTCACCTGCAACGATTCGATCAAGTTGCGGCCGAAGAGCACCAGGTGCTTGGTGTTCTTGATGTCCATGCTAAGGTCGGTGCGCCCCAGGCCGAACAGGCTCTTGCTGGCGTGGTGGGCGTTGCGGCCGCAGGTGCAGTCATGGTTGAAGTAGTTGGGCGAACCCAGGGACTTGATGAAGGTCTTGCTCAGGTCGGTGAAGGGGCCGCCGCGGTCGGAAAAGGCGATGCCCTTGCCCCCGTGCTTTTCGATCACTCCCTGAAGCTTCTCCACGATGTAGTTCAGGGCCTCGTCCCATCCGGCGCGCCGCCACTGGCCGCTGCCCCGTGGTCCGGTGCGGATCAGGGGGTACTGGGGGCGTTCGTCGTCGTACTCGAAGGCGATGGCCGCCGCGCCCTTGGCGCACAGGCTGGTTTCCATGGCCTTGTCGTTGGGGTTGCCCTGGATCCACACCACGCGGCCGTCCTCGACCTCCACCTGGATGGGACAGCGCACCGCGCACATGCCGCAGAGGCCGTAGACCGTCCTGCGTCCGGGGCTGTCCACCCCCGTGACGTTAGGAGCCTTGTTGCCGTCCATATTTCCTTGCTCCCTGGATAGTTAAATCCATCACCCGGACCAAAACAAACCGCCTTGGGCGGCGGTTGCGCCATCAGATCGATCATGACCTCGGGGCCGGGATTGATCGTTGGTAACTATATATAACTAACTAAAATACACCAGGCATTCCCTATCATCAACCTGGGAAATACCAAAAGACCATCAGATAAACTTTATTGATACACCACGACCTCGGCCCGCGTCCAGCCCGCCTCCCGGCCCTTTCTATTGGCTTGCCAACCGGGCGTGGTTTTTGGATACTGCTAACCTAGTTTGTTAACAACGCAACCGGGACCGCATGAGCAAGCCACGAACCAGCACTTTCAACACCATGGCGGTCATATCCTATGTGCGCCGCCGCCGCCCGGACGCAGTGCCCCGTCTGCTGGAGGGCCTGGACCAGATACTGGGACTTAACCCCGTCGCGACCGAGGCCCTTCTCTCCCACTCCGGGCGCTGGGTGCCCCTGGAGGTGCACAACGAAATGCTGCGCCGGGCCAAGGAAGACATCTTCCAAGACCCCCGCGTGCCCTACCGGTTGTTTTTCGAGGCCATGGCCTTCCACAACTGGGGCCCCCTTAAAACCATTTTTATCCGCCTAATGGGCAGCCCGGCCAACCTCCTTCGCGCCGCGCCATGGCTCATCAGGCGCTTTTCCCGTTCGGTGGAAAAGTTTTGGGTGAGCGACTTGACCGGCTCCGGTTGCAGCCTGCACCTGACCTGGAAGCCCCACCCAACCTTGAACCATGACAACTGCCTCACCATGATGGGAGGGATAGCCTCCATGCCCCTGCGCTGGGGCTCCCCACCGGCGCAGGTAGTGGAGGAGCAGTGCGCCTTTGAGGGCCACCCGGCCACGGTGCTGCGCATGTCTTGGGCCCCCCAGACCTGGCGTGTACACCTCAGGGGGCTTTTCCGGGGAATCAACGCCGGGCGGGCCCGCTTTTTGGTGGACAGCCTCAACGAGCACGCCCGCCAGGTGGAGCTACTCACCGAGCAGTCACGGGAGATGTCCCGGGCCCTGGCCCAGGAGCAGATGCGCTTCCAGTCCCTGACCGAGAACATCTCCCTGGGCGCCGCCTTTGTGGATACCCAGGGGAGCTTTTTGTACTGCAATCCGGCCATGGAGCGCATGTTCGGCTACGACCGCGACCAGATCGTCAACCAACAACTTTGGCGCGAACTGGCCTACCCCGACCCGGAAATACGCCGCCAGGCGGAGCAGGCCTGGCAGGAAGACATGGGCAGCGGCAAGCAGGCACTCGGCCAGCGCACCTTCCGGGTGCGTTGCGCCGACGGCTCGGACAAGGACGTGATGTTCAGGGCCGGGTTCCTATCCGAGGGGGAAAACTTCCTGCTCACGGAAGACATCACCCAATCCCTGGCCGATGAAGAGCGCCTGAAGCGCTCCGAGTCCCTCTTGCGGGCGGTGCTGGAGGGCAGCCCGGACGCGGTGCTGGTGTTGGACCGGCGGGCCCGGGTGCTAATGGCCAACCGTGCGGCCAACGAGGTGCTCGACGCCGAGCCGGGCAAACCGGCGCTGGATCTTTTGCCGCCCGATAGACAGGCCTGGGGACGCTCCCTCTGGGAATGGGTTCTCCAGGGCAAGGTGGCCCGGGAAGAGCTTGAGCTGCCCCTGCCAAACCAGGGAGGCCAGGGGATATTCGAACTGCTGGCGGTCAACCTGGAAGGCGGATTGGTGGTCATCAACCTGCGTGACATCACCCACCGCCACCGCCTGGAAAAAGAGCGGCAAAGGGCGGCGCGGCTCACCGGGGTGGTGGAGCTGGCCGGCACCGCGGCCCACGAGCTTAACCAGCCGCTCACCTCCCTGTTGGCCAGCAGCGAGATGATGGGCATGTACCAGGAGGTGGGCGACCTCAAGCGCCAGGCGCAGCGCATCCGTGAGGACGCCCTTCGCCTGGCCAACCTGGTGGAGCGCTTCGGGCGCATCGTGCGCTACGAAACCAAGGAGTACCTGCCCGGGCGGCGCATCATCGACCTGGACAAGGCCGCCGCGCATCATGAGGATTCCTGAGGTATTATTGGCTCAAACACCCTTTACGCAACCGTAAACGGTTGACGCCCTCGGGGGGCTGGTGGTACATAAGCCTGGGAGTGGGGCCCAGGAGCGTTCCTTGGCCGGACAGCCCGAACCTCCCTATAATTTTATAGGTATATAGAGGAGGGATGGCCGAGTGGTCGATGGCGGCGGCCTTGAAAGCCGTTGAGCCGCAAGGCTCCGTGGGTTCGAATCCTACTCCCTCCGCCAGGAGAACAACGCCGCCCAGGGCGGTGTCGAGACAATTTGAGGGCCCAAAGGGCCGGCCGCGGAGAGATGACCGAGAGGCCGAAGGTGCTCGCCTGCTAAGCGAGTGTGGGGTGTAAAGCTCCACCGAGGGTTCGAATCCCTCTCTCTCCGCCACTTTTAAGCGCCAAGGCGAGGTCCGGGCAAGCAATGTCCGGACCTCGCCTTTTTGTTTCCCCCTCTCCCCGAGGCGCCATGCTTTTCGCCCAGATAATCGCCTTCATCCTGGTCATGGCCGTGTTCGAGGCCTACCAGCCGGGGCCGCCCCAGCTAAGCGCCGGGGAAAGCTATCTGGCCTCGGCGGCCCTGGCGGCCATGCTCTGGCTGGCCTCGCGCCTGGCGGTGGGTATGCACCAGAGCCGCCTGAGGGGCTCCCGCCCCCCGGCGGACCCGGCCAAAACCGGACGCCGTCTGGTCACCAAGCTGCACCTGGCGGCCATCGTCTGCCTGATACTGATCATCACCCTGGCCGAGCTCAAGGCCCACCTGCTCTCCTGGCCGGGCATGCAGACCCGGGAGAGCCTTCGGGGCGTGGCCGCCCTGGGGCTTTACCTGCTGCTGCTGGGCGTGGTGTGGAGCGCCGCCTACCGCCTGGAGCGCTCGGCCAGCCTGGAGGGCCTGGAGCGGCGCGACTACGTGGGCGGCCAGCTGCGCCTGGTGGCCCCGGTGGTGTTCCCCTGGTTCGCGGTCAACCTGGTGCAGGACCTTTTGGCCCACGCCTGGCCGGCGGCCGGAGCCTGGCTGAACACCGGGCCGGGCAACCTGGTCTACCTCTTGGTGTTCGTGGCCTGCCTGGCCCTGTTCTTCCCGGTATTGGTCAAGTACTGGTGGGGCTGCGCCCCCCTGGCGCCGGGCCGGGAGCGGGACGTGGCCACCATGGTCCTGGAGCACACCAAGGTGTCGGTGGGGGGCATCCTCACTTGGCCGCTGATGGGCGGGCGGCTGCTCACCGCGGGCATCCTGGGCCTTTTGCCCCGGCTGCGCTATCTGCTCATCACCCCGGCCCTGGCCAGGGCCCTGGACAACCGGGAGCTGGCCGCAGTGGTGGCCCACGAGGCGGGCCACGTGGCGCACCGCCACCTCTGGTACTACCTCATGTTCTTCGCGGGCCTGTTCCTGGCCGCCTACGCCTTGGCCGAGCCCCTGGCCCTGACCATCAGCGGCCTGGTGTGGTGGCTGGCGGGCAGCTCCTGGGGCATGGACCTGTTGGGGGCCGACGGCGCGGGCGGGGCCTTCAGCATCCTGCCCGCCCTGCCCCTGGTGGCTCTGCTCATCGTCTATCTGCGCCTGGTCATGGGCTTTTTCATGCGCCACTTCGAGCGCCAGGCCGACTTCTTCGCCCTGAGGGTCATGGGCGAGGCCGAGCCGTTGGCCTCCTCCCTGGAGACCATCGCCATGCTCTCCGGCGACACCCGCGACGTGCCCTCCTGGCACCACTTCTCCATCGCCCAGCGGGTGCGCGCCCTGGAGGCGGCCCAGGCCGACCCCCGGCGCATCGCGGCCCAGGCCCGGCTCATCCGACGGGGCCTGGGGGTGTTCTTCCTGGGCCTGGCCCTGGTGGTGGCCGGAGGCTTCACGGTGGAGGGCCTGGGCCTGGACCAGCAGCTCAAGCAGGCCACCCTGGAGCGCATCCTGGCCTCCGAGATCGCCAAGCGGCCTCACGACGCCCGCCTGCAAATGCAGATGGGGGTGCTGCTGTTCGAGCAAGGCCACGAGCGCCGCTCCCTGGCGCATCTCCAGGGCGCGCTCGCCCTGGCCCCCAGGGACCCGGAGGTCTTGAACGGGCTGGCCTGGTTCTGGGCCACGGCCAAGGACCCCTCCCTGCGCCGTCCCCGCCAGGCGGTGTCCCTGGCCCACCAGGCGGTGTCCCTGTCCCCGGTGCCCCACATCTGGGACACCCTGGCCGAGGCCTACTTCGCCGCCGGGGACCCGGCCAAGGCGGTGGCCGCCGCCCGGGCCGCCCTGGCCGCCCGGCCCACCGATCGCCTGGGCTACTACCAGGGCCAGCTCAAGCGATTTTTGGCCGCCACCCAAGAGGAGAGGCCATGAGCCGCCCCAAGGTGGCGGTGATCGGCCTGGACTGCCTGGAGCCCTCCCTGGCCTTCGAGCGGCTGGCGGGCAGCCTGCCCCACCTGGAAGAGTTGATGAGCCGGGGCCGCTGGGGACGCCTCACCAGCACCATCCCGCCCATCACCGTGCCCGCCTGGATGTGCATGGCCACCGGCCAGGACCCCGGCCAGCTTGGCATCTACGGCTTCCGCAACCGCCGCGAGCCCTCCTACGGCCCCCCGGCCACCGCCGCCGCCGACTGGGTGGACGCGCCGCGCCTGTGGGACGCGGCCACTGGGGCCGGGCTCACCTCGGTGGTGCTGGGCTGGCCCCTCACCTATCCCGCCGCGCCGCTCAAGGGCGCCATGGTCAGCGGCCCGCTGACCCCGCCGGGGGCCCGTGACGGGGTGTGGCCCCCCAGCCTGGCCCCGCGCCTGGAGCGCTGGGCCGGAGGCGAATACCTCCATGACGTGAAGAACTTCCGCACCGCCCCCCGCCGGGAGCTGTACGCCCAGCTTGAGCTGATGGCCCAGCGGCGCTTCGCCGTGGCCCAGGGCCTCTACCGCCTGTACGCCCCGGACCTGTTCATGATGGTGGAGATGTCCTCGGACCGCCTCCAGCACGCCTTTTGGGAAGAGCCCGAACTGATGGCCGGGCACTACCGCCTGCTGGACGCCCTGGTGGGCGAGCTTGTGGCCTGCCTGGACCCGGAAACCCTGGTGCTGGTGGTCAGCGACCACGGGGCCCGGCCCCTGGAGGGCGGCTTGGCCGTGAACCAGTGGCTGCGCCAAAGGGGCTACCTGAAGCTCAAGCAGCCCCCCGCCGAACCCGCCCCCCTCACTCCGGAGATGGTGGACTGGCCCCACACCCAGGTCTGGGCCGACGGCGGCTATTACGGCCGCGTCTACCTGAACCTGGCCGGGCGCGAGCCCCAGGGTTCGGTGCCGCCATCGGAGGCCGAGGCCCTCTTGGCCCGCCTGAGCGGCGAACTAACGGCCATGGCCGGGCCGGACGGGAGGCCCCTGGGCAACCGGGTCTTCCGGCCCCAGGACATCTACCACGAGACCCGGGGCCTGCCCCCGGAGCTGATCCTCTACCCCGGCGATCTGGCCTGGCGGGCCCTGGCCACGGTGTGGCCAACCGACGATCCGGTTTTCACCGAGGGCAACGACTCCGGCCCGGACGGGGCCAACCACGCCCAGCACGGGGTGCTCATCGCCGCCCCGGCCGCGGGGGGCCGCCTGGAAGGGGCCGGGCGGGAGGTCCGGGGCGCGCGCCTGTACGACGTTTTCCCCTCCCTGTGCGCCCATCTGGGCCTGCCCCAGGGCCGGCCGGGGCCGGGCGAATCATGGGACTGGCTGAAATAACACCTTATTTTTTATTCCAAATTTTTTTGCTTTCACCCTCCAAGGGCGCGTATCGTAATTGTCATAGGGATAAAACAAGGCCCGACAAGCGCCCATGAGGATATCCACGGGCGCAACCAACAAAACGACAACGGAGGAGAAAATATGCGCAAGCACATCAGTGCTCTGACCTGCCTATTGGCCAGCTTGGCCCTGCTCATAGCCTTGGCGGTGGTTCCGGCCCTGGCCGGAGAAAAAGACGAAGCGGTCCTGAAGGTGGACGAAGCCTCGGTGGTGGTTCAGAAAATGATGGGCGCCGAAGATAAGGGCGTGGCCCGCGACCTGCTCAAGAAGGCCAAAGCCGTGGCCATATTCCCCAGCGTGTTCAAGGCCGGCTTCATCATCGGCGGCCAGGGCGGCACCGGCGTAATCCTGTCCCGCACCAAGGATGGCTCCTGGACCGGACCGGCCTTTTACACCATGGCCGGGGCCAGCGTGGGCCTGCAGATCGGCGCTTCCTCCACCGACTTCATGCTGATGATCATGTCCGCCAACGGTCTTAAGGGCATCCTCGAAGGCCACGCCAAGCTGGGCGGCGACGCCACCGTGGCCGCCGGTCCCGTGGGCCGCTCCGCCACAGGCGGCAGCACCTTCGCGGGCAAGGACAGCGACATCTACTCCTACTCCATGAGCGCGGGCGCCTTTGCCGGGGTCTCCCTGGACGGCGCGGGCCTGGAGTTCGACAAGAAGCGCACCAAGGCCTACTACGGCAAGGCCTACACCGCCAAGCAGATTTTGGTGGAGCACAAGGCTGCGATTCCCGAATCGGCCAAGAAGCTCATCGGCCAGTTGGACAAGTACGACAAGTAAGACCCGCCGTCTCGGCACCAAGCCCCCGGCCCCGGCCGGGGGTTTTTTATTGGATGGATGGAAACGAGAAGAAGGTGGGGGAAGGTCGGAAAAGCTCTTGTAGGTTGGGTAGAGCCAAGCGAAACCCAACATCTTTAATGCATATTCAGCAATAGCCGTCATCGCGAGGAGCATCTCCAAGGAGATGCGACGTGGCGATCTTCGCCTTCCCCCAGGCGGGAGGGGTTGAGGCGCGGAGGGCGGTTTTGCCGTGTCTCCCACACAATTGCATGACAAGGGAAACGGAAGATTGCCACGGCCGGGCAGACCGGGCAGCCTTGTTCCGCCGTGGGTTTGCCTCTGCCCGGCCTCGCAATGACCGCTATTGGCTGGAAACGACAAAAGGACTTGTTGGGTTTCGCTTCGCTCTACCCAACCTACGGTCATTGATTGCGGCACAGCCAGATGTTCGAGGGCTAGGCGTCCGGTGAGCGAAGGCCGGAGGCGTAGCCTGAGCTACGTCGAGGCCTGAGCGATACCGGCAACACAGCCCACGGGCAGCTGGCGCAGCCGCCGCCTACAGGTATCCCAGGTCTTTCAGCCGCGCCGTCAGCTCCGCCTCTTCCTCGGCGGAATAAGCACCCTCACCTTTTTCCTGTGGCGCGACCTCCTCGGCGGCCTGTTCACCAGCGGGTGGCGCCAGATTGGCCGCTTCCAGATAGGTCAGAATCCTGCCCAGGCTCTCCTGGGGCGTCTCCCGGCCGGTGAGGCAGCGCACCTCCGGGTCGTCCGGCGGCTCGTAGGAACTGCCCAGGCCGGTGAACTCCTTGCCCCCGTCCTGGCCCAGGGCCTGTTGGTACAGGCCCCGCCCGTCGCGGTTGACCAGCTGCTCCAGGGGGCAGTCCAAAAACACCTCCACGTACTGGCCCAGGCAGGCCCGCAGCTCGCGGCGGGTGGCGGCGAAGGGGGCGATGGCGCTGACCACGCAGGCGGCCCCGGCTTGGTTCACCAGGCCCGCAGCGTAGGCGGCGCGCAGGTTGGCGGCGTGGCGATCTTCGGGGCTGAAGCCCAGCTCCGGGCCCAGGTTGGCCCTGGCCTCGCTGCCTTCCAGGTGCACGGCGGACACCCCGCGCCGGGCCAGCTCCTGGGAGAGCAGGCGGCCCAGGGTGGTTTTTCCCGCGCAGGGGGGGCCGGTGAGCCAGACGGTGAAACCGTCTCGGTTCATAACAGGCTTTGGCCGTCCAGGCTGGGGGGAGTGTTGAGGTCCAGCAGGGAAAGCAGGGTGGGGGCCAGGTCCTCCAGGCGATGGGGACCGGGCCTGAGGCCCTCCTTGAGGCCGCTGATGTAGAACAGGGCATCGTTGCGGCTGGGGCAGCCTCCCCGTTCGGGCGGGGACACCAGGCCGCCCAACCCCAGGTTGGCCTTGATCTCATAGCCCTGGGCCGCCTCCACCACCAGGTCCGGGGCGCGGGAAAGCTGCGGGCCGGAATAGAGGTCCTCCCGCCGGTGCACCTTGGCCACCAGGGGCTCGCCGCTCTCGGGGTGCTCCAGGCCGCTGATGCGGTGGATCAACTCCTCGCGCAGGTCCTCGTAGGGCCTGCCCGGCGCTACGGTGCCCTTTTGCTCCCGCCCCTCCAGGTTCAGGTAGATGCGGCCGGGGATGAGGCTGTAGGCCTTGCTGTCGCTGTGCAGGTTCTTCAGCTCCTTCTTGCCCTTGCCGAACAAGAGGTAGCCGTTGGCCTCCAGCCACTGGTTCAGGTACACCGCGCCCCTGGCCCGGGTCATGCCGTAGGCGCTCACCATCACCAGGGGGCAGCCCTGGGGAAGCTGCTCGGTGAGCTCGCCCAGATAGCCGTCCAGCAGGCGGTAGAACTCGGCCATGCGCTTGCCGCTGTTTTCGCCGCCCTGCTCCCAGGCGTCCCAGTACAGGCGGTTGATGTGGTCCGGCCCGGTGAGGTGCAGCTGGAAAAACTCCCAGTCGTCCTCGCGCATGAGCTGGAAGGCCGACTTGAAGCGGCGGCTCATGGTCTCGCCGACCTCGGCCAGGAAGAAGTCCGGCTCCTCGGCGGCCAGGGCCACGTCGGCCTCGATGCGGTAGTCCATCTCCATGAGCCGGGGGGCCAACTCCACCGGGTAGGTGGCCTGGGAGAGGTCCGGGCTGAGGAACCCGCTGACCATGAAGCCGTTGACCTTGCGGGGCGGGAAGGTCATGGGCACGTTCATCACCCCCACCGGCACCCCGCCCCGGCCCAGCATCTCCCACAGGGTGGGGGCCTTGATGTCCAGGGACGAGGGTATGATCACCGAGAAGGGGTCGGGGTGGCGCTCCACCAGGCCGAAGACCCCGTGCTTGCCCGGATTGACCCCGGTCATGTAGTTGGTCCAGGCCACGGTGGACACCGTGGGCAGGGTGGAGGTGATCCCGGCGCTGGCCCCTTGGGAGAGAATGGCCCCCAGGTTGGGCATTAGGCCGCCGCCGCCCGCTTTTTGGGCGAATGGCAGGCTCACCCCGTCCATGCTTAAAACGAAAAGACGCTTTTTCTGCGGCTCGCGGCTGAAAAGGCGTTTGAGTATACTCACTTAACTCCCCTATTCGCCAAGGGAAAATCCTTCCCAACTCTAGCCGGGCGGTTAATAAGTGTCAAGAGCCTTGCCCCCGTGACCCCCTTGTAACGGCCCTGTTGGCGTCGCCGGCCTTGACTTGGGCCTGGTGTATGGTAGAAATTCGAATTCTTAAAGGTAGTTTACGTCACACCGGGGTACGCCGCATGGACTACAAAAAGACCCTAAATCTTCCCCGCACCGCCTTTCCCATGAAGGCCAACCTTCCCCAGCGGGAGCCGGAAATGCTCAAGCGCTGGCAGGATGAGGGGCTTTACCAGCAACTCCGCGAGCAGGCGGACGGCCGTCAAAAGTATATTCTGCACGACGGCCCGCCCTATGCCAACGGAAACATCCACATGGGCACCGCCTTCAACAAGGTGCTCAAGGACATCATCGTCAAGTCCCGCCAGATGAGCGGGCTGGACGCGGTGTACGTGCCGGGATGGGACTGCCACGGGCTGCCCATCGAGCACGAGGTGGACAAGAAGCTGGGCGGCAAGAAGGCCCAGATGAACCAGCTTTCGGTGCGCAAGGCCTGCCGGGCCTACGCCGAGAAGTTCATCGACATCCAGCGCAAGGAGTTCGTGCGCCTGGGCGTGTTGGGCGACTGGTACAACCCCTACCTGACCATGAGCTACGACTACGAGGCGATCACCGCCGCGGAGTTGGCCAAGTTCTACGAGTTGGGCGGGGTGTATCACTCCAAGAAGCCCATCTACTGGTGCAACTCCTGCCAGACCGCCCTGGCCGAGGCCGAGGTGGAGTACGCCGACCACTCCAGCCCCAGCATCTACGTGGCCTTCCCGGTGACCGACGACCTGAGTGGCAAGTACCCCGAACTGGCCGGCAAGCCGGTGCACCTGGTGATCTGGACCACCACCCCCTGGACCATCCCGGCCAACATGGCCGTGGCGGCCAACCCCGAGTTGGACTACGTGGCCGTGGAGCACCAGGGCAAGGTCTACATTCTGGCCGAGCGCCTGGCGGCCATCAACATGGAGGCCTTCGGCTTCGAGGGCTGGACCAAGCTCACGGGCATCGACCCCCAAGACATCGAGGGGCTCAAGGCCAAGCATC
Source organism: Pseudomonadota bacterium (assembly GCA_018902755.1). Classification (GTDB taxonomy): domain Bacteria; phylum Desulfobacterota; class Desulfarculia; order Desulfarculales; family Desulfarculaceae; genus Desulfoferula. Next base: position 33,064 of record JAHIQI010000051.1, read on the forward strand.
CCCTGTATGAGCGCGAGTCGGTGGGCGTGTTGGCCGACTACGTGACCCTTGAGGCGGGCACCGGACTGGTGCACACCGCGCCGGGCCACGGCCGCGAGGACTACGAGACCGGCCTCAAGTACGGCCTGGAGGTCTACAGCCCCCTGAACGACCAGGGCCGCTTCACCGAAGAGGTGGAGTTCTTCGCGGGACACGAGGTGTTCGAGGCCAACGACCTGGTGGTGGCCAAGCTCAAGGAGGTGGGGGCCCTCTTGGGCACCGAGAAGATCAGCCACTCCTACCCCCACTGCTGGCGCTGCAAGAGCCCGGTTATCTTCCGGGCCACGGCCCAGTGGTTCATCTCCATGGAGGAGAACCAGCTGCGCGAGCGCACCCTGGAGGCCATCCAGAACAAGGTCCGCTTCGTGCCCCGCTGGGGCCGGGAGCGCATCTACGGCATGATCGAGAACCGCCCCGACTGGTGCATCAGCCGCCAGCGCGCCTGGGGCGTGCCCATCATCGTGTTCCAGTGCGCCTCCTGCGGCGAGTACGTGCTCACCCCGGAGATGGCCGCCAAGGTAGTGGCCGCCTTCCGCGAAGAGGGCGCGGACGCCTGGTTCGCCCACAGCTCCCAGGAGCTTCTGGGCGATCTGGCGGTGTGCCCCATCTGCGGCCACACCGAGCTCAACAAGGAAAAAGACATCCTGGACGTGTGGTTCGACTCGGGCACCAGCCAGGCGGCGGTCTTGGAGCCCAACCCCGGCCTCACCTGGCCGGCGGACATGTACCTGGAAGGCAGCGACCAGCACCGCGGCTGGTTCCACAGCTCGCTGCTGTGCGCCATGGGCACCAAGGGCGAGCCGCCGTATCGCATGGTGCTCACCCACGGCTTCGTGGTGGACGGCGACGGCCGCAAGATGTCCAAGAGCCTGGGCAACGTGATCCCGCCCCAGACGGTCATCGACCAGTACGGCGCGGAGATACTGCGCCTGTGGGTGGCCTCCGAGGACTACACCGACGACATCCGCATCAGCCCGGAGATCCTCAAGCAGTTGGCCGAGGCCTACCGCCGCATCCGCAACACCATGCGCTTCATGATGGGCAACCTGGACGACTTCGATCCGGCCACCGATCAGGTGGCCCTCAGTGACATGGGCGAGATGGACCGGCTCATGCTGCACCGGCTGCAGGACCTCATCTCCCGCTGCCTTGGCGGCTACGAGGAGTTCAACTTCCACACCGTGTTCCACGGCCTGCACAACTTCTGCGTGGTGGATTTGTCGGGCTTCTACCTAGACGTGATCAAGGACCGCCTGTACACCAGCGCCCCGGCCGGGCCGGAGCGCCGCGCGGCCCAGACCGTGGTCTACCGCCTGCTGGACGCCATGGTGCGCCTGAGCGCGCCCATCATGTCCTTCACCGCCGAGGAGGCCTGGGAGTACGTGCCCGGCGCCAAGGCCCAGCACCACAGCGTGCACATGGCCGAGCTGCCCACACCGGACCAGGGCTTGATGGACGCCGAGCTGGCCTCGCGCTGGAAGCGCCTGCTGGTTCTCAGGAGCGAGGTGAACAAGGCCCTGGACATCGCCCGCAAGGACAAGCTGGTGGGCAACTCCCTGCAAGCGGTGCTTTCGGTGAGCGCCGACGCCGACACCCTGGATTTCCTGGGGCAAAACGCCGAGGCCTTCGCCGAGATCGCCATGATCAGCGAGCTGAAGCTTCTGGACGCCGCGCCCGAGAGCCCCACCCTGGCCAGCGAGGAGATCCCCGGCCTGGTGATTCTGGTGGAGCCCACCGAGGCGGAAAAGTGCCCCCGCTGCTGGATGCACAGCAAGAGCGTGGGCTCCGACTCCGAGAACCCCGAGCTTTGCGCCCGCTGCGCCTCGGTGGTCAGGGAGATCGCCTAGCCCGTGCGACGCCTGGGCAAGCTGGCCCTCATCGCCCTGGCCGTGGCCGGGGCGGACCAGCTGCTCAAGGCGGTGATGGTCCCCTGGCTCCAGGACGGGCCGGTGAGCGTCATCCCCGGCTTCGCCCGCCTGGTGTTGGCCTACAACACCGGGGCCGCCTTCAGCAGCTTCTCCTCCATGGAGGGGGCCCGCTGGATGCTGGTGGGGGCCACCCTGGTGGCCCTGGCCCTGGCGGCCTGGGTCGCCTGCGGCTCCCTGGGCAATCGCCGGGCCACCTTCTGGGCCCTGGGGCTCATCTGCGGCGGGGCCCTGGGCAACTTGGCCGACCGCCTGCGCCTGGGTTCGGTGGTGGACTTCGTGGACCTTTATGCGGGAAACTGGCACTGGCCGGTGTTCAACCTGGCCGACGCCGCCATAACCGTGGGCGGCGTATACCTGGCCTGGGCCCTCATAAGGGGCAAGGCCTAACCTAGGGAGGCCCCCGCGTGTTCCCCGTTCTACTGAGCATCGGCCCCCTGACCCTGCACACCTACGGCGTGCTGCTGGCCCTGGGCGCGGCCCTGGGTCTGTGGCTCTTGACCCACCTGGCCAAAAAATCCGGCCTGGACCCGGACCGGGTTATGACCCTGTCCCTGTGGCTTTTGATCTGCGGCCTGGTGGGCTCGCGCCTCATGTTCGTCCTGCTGGAGCCCGCCCAGTTCAAGAGCGCCCCCTGGCGGGTGCTGGCCATCTGGGAAGGCGGCCTGGTGTTCTACGGCGGGGTGGCGGCCGCGCTCATCGTGGGGCTCATCCTCATGCGCCGCTGGCGCATGCCCGCGCTCACCCTTATGGACTGCGTGGCCCCGGGCCTGGCCCTGGCCCAGGCCGTCGGCCGCCTGGGCTGCTTCAGCGCCGGCTGCTGCTACGGCCGGGTGTGGGAGGGCGGCTGGTTCGCGGTCACCTTCAGCGATCCCTTCTCCCTGGCCCCCAAGGGCGTGGCCCTGCATCCCACCCAGCTCTACACCTCCGCGGCCCTCTTGGTCATTTTGGGCGTGCTTCTGCTGCTTTGGCGGCACCGGCGTTTCGCGGGGCAAATTTTCTTCACCTATGGCTTTCTGCACGGCATCGCCAGAGTTATAATCGAAACGTTTAGAGCCGACTGGCGAGGCGAGCCCATCCTGGGGCTTACCCCCACCGGCTGGTTCGCCCTGGCCCTGGCCGTGGTCAGCGCCGCGGCCCTGGTTTACTTACGCAAGAAAAACGCCGCCAAACAGGGAGGCTAAGGTGGACTTCCCCGACGATCTCAAGTATCACCCGGAGCACATGTGGGTCCGCCTGGAAGAGGGCGGCAAGGCAACCGTGGGCATCAGCGACTACGCCCAAGAGCAGTTGGGCACCGTGATCTACATTGATCTGCCCGACGTGGAGCAGGACCTGAGCGTGGGCGAGGAGCTGGGCGCGGTGGAAAGCGCCAAGAGCGTCAGCGACCTCATCAGCCCGGTCACCGGAGTGGTGCTGAAAGTCAATCGGCGTCTGGAGGAAACCCCGGACCTGATCAACCTGGAGCCCTACACCGGCGGCTGGATCGCGCGCGTAAAGCTGACGGACGCCGATGAGTTGGAAGAGCTTTACGACGCCCGGGAGTACGAGGCCGAACTGGACTAGGCCGGGCTCGGCTGAACCAGGCACGGCCGCCCCGGGATCGCCTACCCGTTCCCTCGTTCATGGCCGGAAGCGGTCTCTTCCTATACCGGTGGGCCCATCACCCGGTTGCGGCCGCCTTGTTTGGCCTTGTAGAGCCGCTCGTCGGCCCGTCGCACTACTTGGTGATAATCGTCGCCATCCTGGGGATACAAGGCCGCTCCCAGGCTGGCGGTCACCTGGGTAGCTTGCTTGCCGCCGGGCAGGGTGAAACGATGGTTTTCTATGGCCCCGCGCAGCTTCTCGGCAACGGCGATTATCTCCATTGGCCCCACCCCCTGCAACACCACCAGGAACTCCTCGCCGCCGTAGCGCACCACCCGGTCATGCTCGCGCACGCTGCCGGTGATCACCCCGGCGAACTCGGCCAGCAGGACATCCCCCACCGGATGGCCGTAGGTGTCGTTGAAATCCTTGAACAGGTCGATGTCCAGCATGATCAGGCCGTAGCGCCGCCGGGGGCGATTTTCCTCCCCGTCCAGGAAGCTGACCATCTTTTCCAAGGCCGCGCGGTTGCGTAGGCCGGTGAGCTTGTCGCGGTAGGCCATGCCTTCGGTGAACGAAAATATCTTCAGGACCACCCGGTCCAGGTAAAAAATCACCAACAGCCCGGCCACCACCGCCAGGCCCAGTTGCACCGCGAACACCACGCTCATGGTGTGCCAGGTCTGGCTGGAGCGTTGGCTCAACCCGGTCTGCAGCAGAGCGTGATGGTCGTGCAAGTGCACGTAATATTTCTTGAAAATGCTGTTGAATTCGGTCGTGCACTGCTCCAGGCGCTGGGAGCCTCGATTAAAATCTCCGCCAATTATGCGGTCAAGCTCCTCTTGGTAATTGCTAAAGGCCGAGGCGATGCCCTCGGTGCGCTGGTTAACCATCTCTTTGTCCCGGCCTGGGGGCATTTGCCGCACATGGTCTCGCAGCTCGGCCAAGGCCTTCTCGGCCTTGGCCCGGTGGGCTTGGTAATCCTCCCGAAAAGACGCCCGGCCGTTGCTCAGGTAGTAGCCCTCGGCGTCCAGGAGCATGGAGTGGATGGCCGAGTGAAAGGCCTCGCCGGATTTCAGGTGGTTGGAAACCACCACCACCTGCTGCACATTGTCATGCAACTGGCTGATGCCCAGCCAGTAGAAGGCGTAAGTGGCCAGCACTACGGCGAACAGCACCCCCACCGCTAATTTGAAGCCGAAATGTTTTATGCCCATGGCGCTTTTCTCCACCGGGGCCGGGGGAGACAAACTCTGCGTAAAGTGCCGCGTGATGGTCATCCAAATTGGTGGGCGGCCCCAGCTTTGATACTAGCCGTATCACCAGCGGGGGGCAACCGCGCAATTACTCAACCCTTTGACAATACCCACCCACCGAATTACACTTGATTCAATGCATCCAAGGGAGGAGGCGAGCGAAATGTGCGAATGTTGCGGAAAAGCCGGACCCGGCCATCAGCACCCGCACGGGCATGATCACGACCACGGCCATCACCATGAGCATGGCCATGATCATGATCACAGCCACGGCGAAGGGCACCACCACTGCCAAGGGCACGGGGACCAGCCCGGCCAACCCCGCCCCCTGATCACCCTGATTCAACCGGCCAAACCGAGCCCCAGCGGCGACTGAGCCATACGGGGAGGTCCCGCCTCCCCGGCTATAAATCATGCCCAAATGGTTGACCCCTTCGCGTCTGGTGTTGGCGTCGTTCGCCCTTTTCATCCTTTTGGGCGCGGCGCTGCTGGCCCTGCCGATGATGCAGGGGCCCGGCGGGGTGGACTTGCTGGACTGCCTGTTCACCGCCACCAGCGCGGTGTGCGTCACCGGTCTCATCACCGTGGACACCGCAACCGCCTGGTCCCCCTGGGGCCAGGGGCTGATCCTGATCCTGTTGCAGGCCGGCGGCCTGGGCATCATGACCTTTTCCGTGGCCCTGCTGTACCTGGCCCGGCGGCGGCCCGGCCCGCGCACCCACTTGGCCATTAAGGGGGCCCTGGGCCCGGTGCCCGGCGGGGAGATGGGCCGCCTGGTCTCGGATGTGCTGCTGTACGCCTTCCTGCTGGAGGGGGTGGGCGCGGCGATTTTGTTCATGCGCTTTTGGGCTGATTTTTCCGCCCCCACCGCCGCGGCCCTGGCCGTGTTCCACTCCATCAGCGCCTTTTGCAACGCGGGCTTCAGCCTGTTCACCGACAACCTGGTGGGCTACGCCACCGACCCCACGGTGAACCTGGTGATCCTGGGGTTGGTGGTGTTGGGCGGCCTGGGCTTCGTTGTGCTCCGGGAGTTGGTGGGCCGCCTGCGCCGCTCCCCGGAAAACCCGCGCCGCCGCCTTTCGCTCCAAGCCCGCCTGGTGCTATTCACCACCGGCACCCTCATCGTGGGCGGCATGGTGGCCCTGTTGGTGGCCGAGTGGCTGGGCAAGGGCCCGGCCTGGCAGCAGGGGCCCTGGACCCTGTTGTTCCAGGCGATCACCCCGCGCACCGCCGGTTTCAACACCGTTCACATGGGCCAGCTCACCAACGCCTCGCTGGTGGTTATCATGGTGCTCATGTTCATCGGGGCCTCGCCGGGCTCCTGCGGCGGCGGCATTAAAACCACCACCATCGCGGTGCTCTGGGCCCTGGCGGTCAACCGCCTCAGGGGCCGCTCCGGGGCCGAGGCCTGGGGGCGCACGGTGCCCGAGCGCCAGGTGGAGTTGGCCCTCTTGCTGGTGCTGGGCACCGGGGCCACCCTGTTGATCGCGGTGGTGCTGCTGTCCGCCGTGGGCCTGGCCGACGGCGGCCACACGCGCGGCGACTTCATCAGCCTGGCCTTCGAGGCCACCAGCGCCCTGGGCACGGTGGGGCTGTCCCTGGGGGCCACGCCCCTGCTCACCCCGGCGGGCAAGGTGATCATCATCCTCTTGATGTTCCTGGGCCGCCTGGGGCCCCTGGCTTTCGTCTACTCCGTGGCCCAGTCCCTGCGCGACCCGGGATACCGCCTGGCCGAGGAGCGGGTGATCATGGGCTAGCCCTGGCAAAAGCGGGGGCCGGGAGTATGCTATTTGAATAGGCAAGTTGGGAGGTTCAGATGAACCTGGCGGTTATCGGATTGGGGCAATTCGGCTCGTCCCTTGCCCTGGAGCTAAAAAAGCTGAAGCACCACGTCACGGCCATGGACTCCGATGCCCGGGCGGTGGCCCGGGTGCAGGACGTGGTGGACCAGGCGGTGGTGGCCGACTGCACCGACCGCAGCCTCCTGGAAGAGCTGGGCCTGAACCTGGTCGACGGCGCGGTGATCAGCCTGGGCGACCACCTGGGGGCCAGCATCCTCACCACCCTGCATCTCAAGGAGATGGGGGTGGGGCGCATCGTGGCCAAGGCCGTCAGCCCGGAGCACGAAAAGATCCTCAAACGGGTGGGAGCCGGCGAGGTGGTGTTTCCCGAGCGGGACGCCGCCCAGCGCCTGGCCCGCTCCCTGGCCGACCCCAACCTGCTGGACTTCCTGCCCATCGGCGACGAGTTTTCCGTGGCCGAGCTGGCCCCGCCCAGCGCCCTGGTGGGCAAGAGCCTGGCCGAGTTGGAGCTGCGGCAAAAATACGGGGTCAACGTCATCGCGGTGCGCGAGCTGGTGCCCGAGCGCACCCATCTGGTCCCCTCTCCCGATTATGTGCTCAAGGACAGCGACGTGCTGGTGGTGGCCGGACGCCAGGAAGATCTGGAAAGGCTGCGCCAGGCCAAGTGACCCAACCTTCTTATCGCAGCGCCCTTTACATCCTGGGATTGACCACCTTCGTGGCCATGACCGGGGTGGGCATCATCGTGCCCTTTTTGCCTCTGTACGCCCGGGACCTGGGGGCCAACGGGGTCATGCTGGGGCTAATCTTCAGCTCCTTCTCCCTGTCGCGGGCCTTTGTGGTGCCCTGGCTGGGCGGGCTCTCCGACCGCCTGGGGCGCAAGCCCTTCATCATCGCGGGCATGGCCGGCTACGGGGTCACCTCCCTGCTTTTCATGTGGGCGGGCAGCTCCGAGGCCCTGGTCTTCACCCGCCTGTTGCAGGGCGTGTTCGCGGCCATGGTGCTGCCCATCGCCATGGCCCTGGTGGCCGACATAACCCCGGCGGGCATGGAGGGCCGATCCTTCGGGGCCTTCAACATGTTTTTCCTCATGGGCTTCGGGGTGGGGCCGGTCATCGGCGGGGCGGTCTATGAATACGCCGGGCTCAACGCCAACTTCCTGCTCATGTTCTTCCTCAGCGTGGCCGCCGCCCTCACCGTGCTCTTTTGCGTGAAGGAGCCCTCCGCCGAGCTGCGCTCCGGGGGCAAGCGGGGCCTCCGGGAGATGCTTCACCTCACCCGCGACCGGGGCTTCATGGCCATCATGGTGGCCCGCATGGGCGCGGCGGCGGGCATGAGCTGCTTCATCTCCTTCATGCCCCTGGTGGCCACCGGCCACGGCCTGGGCACCCTGGGGGTGGGCCTGTGCCTGACCGCCAACGTGCTGGTGAGCACCGCCATGCAGCGGCCCGCCGGCAGCCTGGCCGACCGCCTGCCCCGCCTGCCCCTGGCCGCCGGAGGCCTGGGCATGGCCGGGATCATGAAGATACTCATCCCCTGGGGAAGCGACCTGACCTCCCTGATGCTCCTGTCCATGGCCGAGGGCATCTTCTCGGGCCTGGCCCTGCCCGCGCTCACCGCCATGGCCGTCAGCCGGGGCAAGCAGTTGGGCTCGGGCATGGGGCTCACCACCGGGGCCTTCACCATGGCGCTCAGCGTGGGGGTGTTCTTCGGGCCGGTGAGCGGAGGCTGGGCCGTGGACCTCAGCGGCATCAGCGGCGCGGCCCTTTGGCTGGGCGGCGGGGCCACCGTGGCCGCGGCCCTACTCTTGTGGCTGCTCTATTCCTCGACCCAAAACGGCCACCATGGGGCCAAGGCCAAGGACCTGGTCCCGGTGGACCGCCTGCCCTAAGAGCCGCCCCGCCCAGAGCAGACAGCCCATGGAAAGAAGCAACTCGGCGGGCTCCTGGTCCCGCCAGACGATCACCCGGCCGATGGCGAAGTTCTCGCCCCCGAAGATCGCCGCCAAGAGCACGTCGCCCCAAATGAAGTAAGAATAGATCAGAAACACCGGCAGGAAGTACAGGGTCAGGGCGCAAGGCGGAACCAGGCCGTCCGCCAGGGAGCGCAGCAGAGGGCTCAGCCCCGGCCTGGCCAGGAGCTTGTCCTTGACCAGCCAGCCCAGGGACAGTACCAGTCCCGCCAGCATGTACATGGTGTGCAGGCAATACTGAACCGGCCTCAGGTTGTGCAGCGACACCTCGCGCTGAACGTTGTAGCGGGCGAAAAACTGCGGCAGATGGTAGCCCAGGATGCGCTCGCCCCAGCTGATCTCGTCACCGGCCACCAGCAAGAAGCCCAGGCCCAGCAACAGCGCCGCCCCGGCGTGCCAGGCCAGGCCCGAGGTCCTGAAGCGCAGGGCGGCCCACAGGCTCAACAGCCCCGCCGCCGCGTAGCAACAGAACTGGACGTTCTCCAGGGGGCCGTCTTCCTGAATCATGGCGTGATAGTAGGCTGGGGCGTAAATCTTGATCCCCACCATAACCAGGGCCAAGGCCAGGGGTAGGCCAAAAATAATCCATGGCCAGGGCCGATCGGCCTGGTCGCTGTGCGTCATGTTGTTCCCACTTCCGGGCCGGCTTCGCACCGGCCCTCCCGCGGACCAAGCGGGAGCGTGTTGAATTCGCCCGCCGCAAGCGTGCGGAGGGGACAGGCGGGTTCATATTATGCCGAGGGGGGCCGGGTTGTCCAGGTTGCTTGCCCCGCCGCCGCCCGCCCCGGACGCGGCCATGGCTTTCGGCCCTTATAAGGCTGAATCCCAACTCACCCCTCCTTGACTTTCCTCCACCCCCGCAGTAGATTCTTTGCTTGACCTACAACTACAGTTAAGTTCAGGAAACCGCGATGGAATACGAAGCGGTCATGGGGCTGGAGGTCCACGCCCAGCTCCTCACCGAGTCCAAAATTTTCTGCGGCTGCTCCACCAAGTTCGGCGCGCCGCCCAACACCCACGTCTGCCCGGTGTGCCTGGGCATGCCCGGTGTGCTGCCGGTCTTGAACGAGCGGGTGGTGGAGTTCACCATCCGGGCCGGGCTGGCCACCAATTGCGCGGTGCAGCCCAAGAGCGTATGGGCCCGTAAAAACTACTTTTACCCCGACCTTCCCAAGGACTACCAGATCAGCCAATACGAGCTGCCCATCTGCCTAGACGGCTGGCTGTACATCCAGGTGGAGGGTCAGGAAAAGCGCCGCATCGGCATCACCCGCATCCACATGGAAGAGGACGCGGGCAAGCTGATCCACGACCCGGCCCAGCCGGTGAGCTACGTGGACTACAACCGCACCGGCGTGCCGCTCATGGAGTTGGTCAGCGAGCCGGACTTGCGCACTCCCGCCGAGGCGGGGGCCTATCTCCGGGCCCTGCGCGACATCCTGGTCTATCTGGAGGTCTGCGACGGCAACATGGAGGAAGGCTCCTTCCGCTGCGACGCCAACGTGAGCCTTCGGCCCGTGGGCCAAAAGGAGCTGGGCACCAAGGCCGAGCTGAAGAACATGAACTCCTTCCGGGGAGTGGAGCGGGCCCTGGAGTACGAGATTCGCCGCCAGCGGGCCATCCTGGACGAGGGCGGCAAGGTGAAGCAGGAGACCCGCCTGTGGGACCCGGACCAGGGCAAGAGCTTCGGCATGCGGGGCAAGGAAGAGGCCCACGACTACCGCTACATGCCCGACCCGGACCTGCTGCCCCTTCTGGTGGACGAGGCCTGGGTGGAGCGGGTGCGCGGCGAGTTGCCCGAGTTGCCCGAGGCCAAGCGGGCGCGCTTCATGGCCGACTACGGCCTGAACGACTACGACGCCGGGGTGTTGACCTCAGAGCCAGCACTGGCCAAGTATTTCGAAGATGTTGTTAATAAAGGAGCTAAGCCAAAGACCTCAGCCAATTGGATACAAGGTGAATTGCTAGGATTAATGAATGAAAAGGGTGTTCCCATACCCGAATTTGAAAGTACGATTTCCGCGCCAACTTCGGCTGGTCTTTACAAGATGATAGACGACGGTTCCATAAGCGGAAAAATGGGCAAATCAGTTTATGTCAAAATGATTGAAACTGGAAAAACTGCGCAGGAAATCGTTGACGAAGAAGGTTTGCAGCAGGTGAGCGACGAGGGCGAGTTGGAGGCCATGCTCCAGGAGATCTTCGCGGCCAACCCGGACGAGGTGGAGGCCTTCAAGGGCGGCAAGAAAAAGCTCATGGGCTTTTTCGTGGGCCAGGTCATGCAAAAGACCAAGGGCCAGGCCAACCCCAAGCTGGTCAACAAGCTCATCAACAAGCTTTTGGGAGGCTAACGGTGGTCCCCACCCTGTATTGGCAAGACGACGTGGTGATGATCCTGGACCAGCGCAAGCTGCCCGCCAGGACCACCTTCATCGCCTGCCGGGACATGAAGCGGGTGATCTACTGCATCCAGACCCTGGCGGTGCGCGGGGCCCCGGCCATCGGCATCGCCGCGGCCATGGGCCTGGTCCTGGCGGCCAAGGCCGTCAAGGTGAAGGACCCGGCCAAGTGGATGGAGCGCTTCGCGGTCCAGGCCGAAATCATGCGCGCGGCCCGGCCCACGGCGGTGAACCTGGGCTGGGCGGTGGACCGCATTCTGGCCCTGGCCGCCGCCGCGCCCCAAGACGCGCCCACCATCCTGGCCATGCTGCGCCGCGAGAGCGAGATGATGCTGGCCGAGGACGTGGCCATCAACCGGGCCATGGGCCGTCACGGCAACAAGCTGGTGCCCAAGCGGGCCACCATCCTCACCCACTGCAACGCCGGCTCCCTGGCCACCGGGGGCTACGGCACAGCCCTGGGCGTGGTGCGGGCGGCGGCCGAGGCGGGCAAGAAGATCAAGGTCATCGCCGACGAGACCAGGCCCCTGTTGCAGGGGGCCCGGCTCACCGCCTGGGAGATGGTGGACGAGGGCATACCCGTGGCCGTGGCCGTGGACGGCGCGGTGGGCGCCCTGATGAGCAAGGGCCTGGTGGACCTTTGCGTGGTGGGGGCTGATCGCATCGCGGCCAACGGAGACGTGGCCAACAAGATCGGCACCTTCAACGTGGCCCTGCAAGCCCGCCGTCATGGAGTGCCCTTCTACGTGGCCGCCCCGCTGAGCACCGTGGATATGGACACCCCCAGCGGAGACCTGATACCCATAGAGGAGCGCGACCCCGCCGAGGTGCTCGCCTTTGCCGGCAGCCGCGCCGCACTCGGAGCCGAGGCCATCAACCTGGCCTTCGACGTGACCCCTAACGACCTGGTCAGCGCCATCATCACCGAGGTGGGCGTACTCAGGCCGCCGTTTAACCGCAGCCTGGCCGCGGCCAAGGCCCAGAGTTTAACTTAGCCCTTTGGGAGAGCGCCATGGAGTGTAGAAAAGAACTGCTGCCCGCCGACAGCTGCAAGCCCAAGCCGGCCGACGAGTCCGCCCTTGGTTTCGGCCAGATCTTCTGCGACCACATGTTCCAGCTGGACTACGACAAGGGCCAGGGCTGGCACGATGCCCGCATCGTCCCCTTCGCCCCCCTGTCCCTGTCCCCGGCCGCCCTGGTGCTGCACTACGGCCAGGAAGTCTTCGAGGGCCTCAAGGCCTACCGGGGCGTGGACGGCGGCATCTACATGTTCCGGCCACGGGCCAACATCGAGCGCATGAACCGCTCCAACCGCCGCCTGTGCATCCCCGAGCTGCCGGTGGAGGAGTCCCTGGAGCACCTGTTCGAGCTGGTCAAGACCGAGCACGAGTGGGTGCCCACCCTGGAGGGCACCAGCCTCTACATCCGGCCCACGGTCATCGCCACCGAGGCCTGCCTGGGGGTCAAGGTCAGCTCCAAGTACCTCTACTTCGTCATCATGGGGCCGGTGGGGGCCTACTACCCCGAGGGCTTCAACCCGGTGCGGATCTACGTGGAGGAAACCTACGTGCGCGCCTCGGTGGGCGGCGTGGGCGAGGCCAAGACCATGGGCAACTACGCAGCCAGCCTGTTGGCCGCCGAGGAGGCCCACGCCAAGGGCTTCACCCAGGTGCTGTGGCTGGACGCCTGCGACAAGAAGAGCATCGAGGAAGTGGGCACCATGAACATGTTCTTCGTCATCGACGGCGAGATCATCACCAGCCCGCTGCACGGCTCCATACTGCCCGGCATCACCCGTGACTCGGTGCTCACCCTGTGCCGCCACTGGGGCCTCAAGGTCAGCGAGCGCAAGCTGACCATCGACGAGGTCATCGAGGCCCAGGCCGCGGGCAAACTGGAAGAGGCCTTCGGCACCGGCACCGCCGCGGTGATCAGCCCGGTGGGGGCCATCCACTACCAGGGCACCGACTACGCCGTGGCCGACGGCCAGACCGGCCCGGTCAGCATGAGGCTCTACGACGAGCTCACCGGCATCCAGCTCGGCAAGCGCCCCGACCCCTTCGGCTGGGTGGTCAAGGTCAAGTAGCCCCGACCCGCCTTAAAAGCACAAGCCCCCGCCCGGTATCGGGCGGGGGCTTTTTATTTGGGCGACGCGATAGCCGGTATGAGTCACCCCCTCTTGTCGTTGCGAGCCGCTCAGCGGCGAAGCAATCTCCGCGCGCAGCAGGCGCACCCGATAAGGCTGCAAAGCCGGAGCGGAGTACATCCGCCCCGCTCCTTGCCTCTAGCCAATAGCCGTCATTGCGAACAGCGGCGGAGGCAAGGGTTAGGAAAATAATGGCGGCAACTCCCGCCGCTGTGTGGCAATCTTCCCCTTCCCTCGTCATGCCTGCGTTGGCCAGACATGGCCGCACCGTCCGCTATGCCCCAACCCATCCCGCCCGGGGGAAGGCGAAGATCACCACGTCGCATCTCTTGCGAGATGCTCCTCGTGATGACGGCTATTGCTGGATTGGCTTAATTCAGAGTCGTGTAGGTTGGCGTAGAGGGCGAAGCCCGAAACCCAACAATTCCCTCATACGTAACGAGCCTTGTCCTTGGTCTCCTCGAAGAATTGCTCCACCCCCACCTCGGCCATGCGGCGGTTCATGGCTATCCAGCGCTTTTCCAGGTGCGGGTCGAAGTTGGTCTTGCCGCAGGGGAACTCGTCGCACTGAAAGCAGAAGTCCACGCCCTTGGCCTGCCAACACTTGGCCACGCCGCAGTCGGGCCACAGGCACTGGTCCTGACGGCACCCGGCGCAGCTTGGCCCGGCCATGTAGTCCAGCAGCCGCTCAAAGGCCGGGTAGTCTTTCATCTCCGGCAAAAAGGCGCTGAAGCGCTCGGCATAGATCCCGAAGTTGCCCAGCCGCTTCTTAAGCTCGGCGGCGTGATGGCCCAGCTCGCCGTCTTTGAAGGCAAAGCACTTGGCGCAGGACAGGCCGCACGGGGCCAGGCGCTTGATTATCTCGGAGTATTGCATCGCTCACCCCCACAGGCTTAGACATGACGGACGCCCCGTTCCGGGCACCCGCTTTCTTATATCATCACACCTTGATTGAAATGAGACAATCTCTGCCCTGGGAATGGGCACCTGAAGACCTCCCCCCGGCACAGCCAGCCGCCAGCAGACAAGGCGTCTGGCTAAGCGAGGGACGCAGGCGTAGTACGCCTACGCCGAGGAGCGAGCGCGGCCAGCAACGCCGTATGCCGGTGGCTGGCGAAGCCGGGCCTAAACTCCGGCGGCGTCGCAGATGCGCTCCCACAGCTTCTCCCGCCCCAGCCGGGTGGTGGCCGAGAAAAGGGTGGGGCTGTGGTCGAAGGGAGCCAAGGCTGGTTTGAGCTTGGCCAGGCGCGAGGCCTGCTGGTTGTTGGAGAGCTTGTCGGCCTTGGTCACGGCGATCAGGATGGTGATCTGCAAGGCGCGGAGCCAGTCCAGGAGCATCAGGTCGTCGGCGGTGGGCTCGCGGCGGATGTCCAGGATCACCACCACCGCGGCCAGGGTATCGCGCCCGCCCAGGTAGGCCTCCACCATGGGCCGCCAGCCCGCCTTGACCGCCATGGGCACCTTGGCGTAGCCGTAGCCGGGCAGGTCCACCAGGCGCAGGGTGTCATGGTGGATGCTGAAAAAATTGATGTGCTGGGTGCGGCCCGGGGTGCCCGACACCCTTACCAGCTTATTGCGCTTGGTCAGGGTGTTGATCAGCGAAGACTTGCCCACGTTGGAGCGCCCGGCAAAGGCCACCTCCGGCGGGCCGGGCGGCGGGTAGCCGCTGGGCTTGGCCGCCGTGGTGATGAACTCCGCGTTGCCGGTGGGTATGGTCATGGCAATGCCTTGGGGTAGTAGCGTTCCAGATATTCGCGCAGGCGCACCAGGGCGCGCTCGATGTTCTCCAGGCTGTTGCAGTAGCTGAAGCGCAAAAAGCCCGCGCCGCCGGGGCCGAAGTCGCAACCGGGGGCCATGGCCACTCCGACCTTTTCCATTATATCAAAGGCCAGCTTGTAGTCGTCCGGGTCCAGGTGGCGGCAGCTGGTGAGCACGTAGAAGGCGCCCTGGGGCTCCACGGGGATGGAGAAGCCCAGATCCCGAAGGCCGTCGATGATGACCCGGCGGCGGGTGTCGTAGACCGCGCGCATGCGCTCCACGTCGGGCCAGGCGTACTTGAGGGCGGCGATGGCCGCGTACTGGCTCACCGAGGGGGCGCAGATGGCGAAGTTCTGGTGCATCTTCTGCAAGGGCCGCACGTAGTTGGCCGGGGAGATCACGTAGCCCAGCCGCCAGCCGCACATGGCGTAGCGCTTGGAAAAGCCGTCCAGCACGAAGGCGTTGTCGCTGTACTCCAGGATGGTGTGCTCTTCGCCGGAGTAGACCAGGCCGTGGTAGATCTCGTCGTTGAGCAGGTAGGGGCCGCCCGGCTTGCCCGGCACCATCTCGGCGATGGCCGCCAAGCGGTCGGGGGTGGCCACCTGGCCGCTGGGGTTGGAGGGGCTGTTGATGAACACCGCCTTGGTATTGGGCCCCATGGCCGCGCCGATCTCCGCCGGGCGGAACTGGAAGCCCTCCGATTCGCGCACCGGCACGCGCACCGGCGTCCCGCCCACGAAGTTTATGAAGTTGTCGTAGCAGGCGTAGTGGGGGTCGGAGATGATCACCTCCTGCCCCTGCTCCAAAAGGGCCGAAAACACCAGGAGCATGGCGGTGCTGCTGCCGGAGGTCACCAACACCCGGGCCGGGTCCACCGAAACCCCGTAGCGCTCGGCGTAGTACTCGGCGATGGCCTCGCGCAGCTCCCGAAGGCCCAGGGAGTGGGTGTAGTGGGTGTGCCCGTCCTTGATGGCCTTGATGGCCGCCTCGGTGATGACCGCCGGGGTCTCGAAGTCGGGCTCGCCCACCTCCAGGTGGATGATGTCCCGGCCGGTGGCCTCCAGCTCCTGGGAGCGCTCCAAGACGTCCATGACGATGAAAGGCGGTATCTGCTTGGCTCTGGCGCTGATGCCCATGACCACGTTCCGTTGTTGAGTGTTGGCCCTAATAAGTAGGCGGGATGGGCCTCAAGCCCGTCCCGCCCGGATGCCCGCCCTCCGGGAGGGCTAAATTACCTTGTTCAGCGAATACTCGATGATGCCCTCGGCGCCCTTTTCCATGATCTCGGGGATCAGGTCGCGCACCACCGACTCGTCCACCACCGTCTCCACGCTGAACCAGTCGCTGTTGTAAAGCGGCGACACGGTGGGGGCGTTGAGGCTGGGCAGGGCTTCCACCACGTCCTGCACCTTTATCTTGGGCACGTTCATCTTGAGCGCCACCAGCTTCTCGGCCACCAGGGCGGCCTTGAGCAGCATGGCGATCTGCTGAATCTTCTTGCGCTTCTCCGGGACCTCCCAGGCCGCCTTGTTGGCGATGAGCTGGGTGGTGGACTGCATCAGCTCGGCGATGATCCTCAGGCCGTGGGCCCGGATGGTGCTGCCGGTCTCGGTGACCTCCACTATGGCGTCGGCCAGGCCGTTGACCACCTTGGCCTCGGTGGCGCCCCAGGAGAAATGCACCGTCACGTCGATGCCCGCCTCCTCGAAGTAGCGCTTGGTGAAGTTGACCATCTCGGTGGCCACCCGCATGCCGCCCAGGTCCTCGGGGCGCTTGATGGGCGAGTCCTTGGCCACGGCCAACACCCAGCGGGCCGGGCGGGTGGAGACCTTGGAGTAGATCAACTCCTCCACGTAGACCACCTCGGAGTCGTTCTCCTTGATCCAGTCCATGCCGGTGATGCCCGCGTCCAGGGTGCCCGACTCCACGTAGCGGCTCATTTCCTGGGCCCGGCAGATGGAGCACTCGATGCCCTCATCGTCGATCTCGGGGAAGTAGGAGCGGCCGTTGACGTTAATGCGCCAACCGGCCCGGCCGAAGAGCCGGGTGGTGGAGTCCTGCAGGCTGCCCTTGGGAATCCCCAGTTTCAGCGGTGGTGTCATTTGCCGTAAACCTCCTTGGGGTCGAACACGGGCTCGCCCTCGCTCACCAGCTTGTCGCCTTCAACTTTGCGGAAGAAGCAGGAGCGCATGCCGGTGTGGCAGGCTGCCCCGCCCACCTGCTCGACCTTGAACAGCACGGTGTCGTCATCGCAATCGACGTAGATGGCCTTAATTTTCTGCACGTTGCCGCTGGTGCCGCCCTTGTGCCACAGCTCATGGCGGGAGCGGGACCAGTAATGCACCTCGCCGGTGGTGAGGCTCTTGGCCCAGGATTCCGGGTTGATGTAGGCCATCATCAATACGTCTCCGGTGGCCGCGTCCTGGGCTATGGCCGGGATCAGGCCGCCGGTTTTGTTGAAATCCAGTTCAATCATAATCGCTTAGGGCTCCCTGAGCCTGGTAAAAAGTTGAATTAATCTTTTTATAGCCAGGGTTGGGGGTTGTCAAGGCCGGGAAGCAGGCTAACACCCCGCCGTCACTCCAAAGTAACCTGGGCCGTGCCCGCCTTTTTGCCCGCCAGTTGCCCGCAGGCCGCGCTGATGTCCACCCCCCGGCTCTTGCGCACTATGGCCGTGATGTGCCGCTCTATGAGCAGGCCCTGAAACTCCTCCAACGCCGCGTCGCTGGGGCGCTCGAACGCCGCCCCCTCGTGGGGGTTGAAGGCGATGAGGTTCACCTTGGCCCGAAGGCCGTCCAGCCAGCGGGCCAGGGCCGCCGCGTGCTCGGGCCGGTCGTTCACCCCGCCCAACAGCACGTACTCAAAGGTGATGCGCCGGGTGGGCTTGAGGGGGTAGGCCATCAGGGCCTTCTTGAGCGCGGCCAGGTTCCAGCGCCGGTTCACCGGCATCAGGCGGCTGCGCAGTTCGTCGCTGGGGGCGTTGAGGCTCACCGCCAGGGCCGCCGGGCTGGCCGCGGCCAGGGCGGGGAGCCTGTCCACCACCCCTGCGGTGGAGACGGTCACCTTGCGCTGGCTCATGGCCAGGCCGTGGCTGCCCAGGATGTGCCCCAGGGCCAGGCTCACCGAGGGCAGGTTGTCGAGCGGCTCGCCCATGCCCATGAACACCAGGTTGGTCAGAGGCCGGGCCTCCTCGGCCAGGCGGCGGGCGGCCAGCACCTGGCCCATGATCTCCGAGGGCCTGAGATTGCGCTTGAAGCCCAGGGTGGCGGTGCGGCAAAAGGCGCAGCCCATGCGGCAGCCCACCTGACTGGACACGCACAAGGTGGAGTGGTCCTCCTCGGGGATCAACACGCTCTCCACCGCGTGGCCGTCACCGAGCTTGAACAGCATCTTCCTGGTGCCGTCGGCCGAGGCCTCCACCAACTCGGGCTCCAGGTTGTCCAGGCGCGCCGCCTGGGCCAAGCGCTCGCGGAACACCCTGCTCAGGCTGGTCATCTGCTCGAAGCCGGTGGCCCCGTGCTGGTAGAGCCACTGCAACACCTGGCGGGCCCGGTAGGGCTTTTGCCCCAGGGTCACCACCAACTCCTGCACCTGGGCCGGGCTGAGGTCGCGCAGCTCGGGGCGTATGTCATGTGTAGCTACCATGTCCCCTAGTGTACCGTCCCCGGAGCGGCCCGCCATAGGGGCAAGGCAGCTCTGGGGGAGAGGGTCAGGCCGGGGCGGGCTGAGGAGCGGATCCGAAGACGGCAGGCACCACATGGCCCCCTAGAAGGTGAAAACCTTGTACTCCGGGTCGGTCATCATCTTGACCAACACCGGCGCGCCGGAGAGCACGGTTCCGTTGATGATGTCGTCCGGGCCCACCAGGCGCTTGTCCGCGCAGGCCTTGCACACGTGAATGGGCGCCTTGGCCGCCACCAACTCGTCCAGCAGCACCTTCATGTGCTCGCCGGTGGAGGCGCGGATGCCCTCGGCCATGCCCCACTGGGCCCAGTGGATGGCGTCGTCGATGAGGAACACCTCGGTGTGGTGGCCCCCCTCGGCGGTGAGCGCGGCGAACTGCATGGCCCGGGTGGCCCCGCCGGACTTCTCGAAACCCTTGGACAGCACGTACAGGAACTTGTTCATGAGCTAACCTCCCCTGGTCGTTGAATGGGTAACCGATTGTCTTTGGGAAGCTATACGAGCAAAGAGCGTGCCGGGGCGGAAACGCCGGGGCCTGGCGATGGATAACAATTTGTTATTACAAAAAATGTTACGACAGGCCTCGCGGGAGGAGGCCCCAGGTCCGCGTTAATTGCTTAACGCGGCGTTAATGGCGATAAACGTATGTTTAGTCTTGGTTAAGGCAGGAGGTGAGCAGGCGGTCAATGGCGTCGTTGAACTTCTGGCGGTCCTTGGGGCCGAAGGGGGCGGGCCCGCCGGTGACCACCCCGGCCTCGCGCAGGTTGCTCATGAAGTCGCGCATGCTCAGGCGTTCGCGCACGTTTTCCTCGGTGTACAGCTCGCCCCGAGGGTTGAGCCCCCAGGCCCCGCCGGCCACCACCTGGGCGGCCAGGGGCAGGTCGGTGGTTATCACCAGGTCGCCCGGCTCCAGGTGCTCGGCTATGTAGCGGTCGGCCGCGTCCATGTCGCCGGGCACCACCACCATGGTCACCAGGGAGTTGGTGGGGCGGCCCACCTGGCGGTCGGCCACCATGGTCACCGGCACCCCCCGGCGCTGGGAAACCTTGAACACCACATCCTTCACCGGCCGGGGGCAGCCGTCGGCATCGATCCAAATACGCAAATTACTTCCTATTCAAAAAGGCGGAGCCAGTCGTCTTTCATGCTCACCACCGGCCAGCCCCGCTCCTTGGCCAACTCCAAAAGCTCGGGTCTAGTGTACACCGCCTCCCGTGGGTCGTCGTGGTTGACCACCAAGACCATGTGTGGCCGGGGATTGGCCCCGGCCATCTTGAGCAGCCAGGAGTCGCCGCCCGAGTTGCCCGCGGCCAAAACCGGGGCCCTCCCGGCGGCGAAGTACATGTTCACGGCCTTGTTCGTGCCCAGGTTGAGGAACTTAAGATCCAGCTCCCCGGTGCGCACCAGCTCCACCCGGCCCTCCCGCTCCCGGGGCTCCGCCTGGTAGCGGGTGCCGATGCAGCGGCTAGGCTCCACCCCCAGGTCGGCGCTGACGGCCATGAGCGAAAGCTCGTCGGCCCCGGAGTTTAGGTACACCGTGAAGCCCTTGGCCCCCAGCAGGGCGATCAGCTCGCGCATGGGCCGGTACACCGTGTCCTTGAAGGGCTTCTGGTGCTTGGGGTGGATGCCCTGGTTCCACACCTTGGCCACCAGCTCCCGGTACTGGGCGAAGCTCATGCCCTTGAAGGGCAGGCTGAGAACGTGGTTCAGGTTCTTGCGAACCCAGCGCCGGTCCTTCTCGCCCGCCGCGGCCCGGCACAGCTCGGCCTCCATGGGCCCCTGGTTGCCGAAGGCGGGGCAGATGGCCCTCAGGCGGGCCAGGGCCACCTCCAGCACGAAAAAGTTGGGCCGCTCGGTGATGAGCGTGCCGTCCAGGTCGAAGGCCGCCACCCGCTCGGGAGCTGGCACGAAGCCCGGCGAGGCGGGGTCTGCCGCCTGGGCGGCGTAGGCCAGCAGCTGCCCCCGCAGGGGCTCGCGCCAGGAGGCCAGGGGCTCGGCCGCCTGAGCAACCGGGGCCAGGGCCAAAATAAGCAGGGCGAGGCACAACCAACGCGCTGGGGCCTTGGGTCGCATGGCGAAAAATCCCTCCTGGGAATCAGGCTGTCAGGATGCGGTTTACTTCCTTCAGCAGGCTGCTGAGGTCGAATGGCTTTTGCAAGACCCCCTGGGCCTGGGGATAAAGGTCGGCCACCTGATAGCGGTCTCCACCGTGGCCGGTGGTGATGATTATGCGGGCCTGGGGGTCCATGTCCCAGATGGCCTTGCCCGCGGCGCGTCCGTCCATCTTGGGCATGGCCAGGTCCATGAGCACCAGCTCGAAGGGCTCGCCCTTTTCCTGGGCCTGCTGGAAGGCCTCCACCCCCTGGGCCCCGTCGGAGGCCAGGGTCACCTGATAACCGAAGGTCTCCAAGGCCTGACGGCAGATATCGCGCACCGCCTCTTCGTCATCCACAACCAACAACCTCTGGCCGCTTCCCTTGGGCGTGGTCTCGCGGGAAAAGTCGCGACTGGAATCCAAACTAACACCCTCGCTTACCGGCAGGAAAATTCTAAAGGCGCCTCCGCCTTGCGGGCGATTAACAGCCAGGATGCCCCCTCCGTGGCTTTTTATCAAGGAATAAGCTACCGAAAGGCCCAGGCCGGTCCCCCGGCCCGGCTCCTTGGTGGTGAAAAAGGGCTCGAAGATGCGCTCCAACACCTCGGGGGGAATGCCCGGCCCGTCGTCGGCCACCTGCACCCTCACATAGGGCCCCGGCTTGGCCCAGGGATGGGCCAGGCAAAATTCCTGGTTCAGGGAGGCCAGGCGGGTGGTCAGGCTCAGGTTGCCGTGGTCCTCCATGGCGTCGCGGGCGTTGAGCGCCAGGTTCACCAGCACCTGCTCGATCTGGTTGGGGTTGGCCAACACCACCGGCAGGTCCTGGGCCAGGTCCAGGTTGATGCGGATGCCCGGCGGGAAAGTCTGGCGCAGCAGGCCCTCCATGTCCTTGATCACCTGATTCACCTGCACCGGCACCTTTTCCCCGGCTTCCATGCGGCTGAAGGTGAGCATCTTCTGGGTCAACGCCCCGGCGCGGCGGGTGCTCTGGTTCATCTTTTCCAGGGTCTGGCCCACCTCCGGGTCCAGCCCGGCGCGCATCTGCAAAATCTGGATGTAGCCCCTGAAGGTCATCAGGATGTTGTTGAACTCGTGGGCCACGCCTCCGGCCAGGGTCCCCAGGGCCTCCATCTTCTGGGCGTGCTGCAGCTGGCGCTCCAGGCGCTCGCGCTCGGTGACGTCGCGCACGATGCCCTGCAGGGCCTGCTTGCCCTGGAAGCTGACCATGCCGGCCGACACCTCGCAGCGGAAGGTGGTGCCGTCCTTTTTTATGCAGGTGTATATCTCGTGATCGGTGCCCAGGCGCTGCCCCTCCGCCCTGGCCTCCACCCGCCGCCGGGCGCGGTTCATGTCCTCCGGGACCATCATCTCCCACACGTTGCGCCCCAGGACCTCGCTCACCTTGTAGCCCATCATCTCGGCGGCGGTCTGGTTGACGAACAGCATGGTGCCCGAGGGTTGCTCGGTGATGAAGATGCCGTAGGGCACGTTTTCCACCAGGGAGCGGTAGCGCTGCTGGGAAAGCTCCAGGGCCTGCTGGGCCTGCCGGGCCTCGGTCACGTCGCGGGCGATGGACACCGCCGCCGCCTGGCCGTCCACGGTCACCCGCCGCCCGGACACCACCATGGGAATCTCCCGGCCGTCCTTGGCCAGGAAGGTGGCGCCGTGTCCCAGGCACTCGCCCTTTTCCCTGAGCTCCCGCCAGAAACGCTCCCGCGCGGCGGGGTCGGCCCACAGGCCCAGCCCCTCGTCGCCGCGCCCCAGCACTTCGCTGCGCTCATACCCCGTGGTGGCCAGGAAGCTGTCGTTGACCTCCAGAAAAACTTCTCCTTCCAAGCGATTGATCATCAAACTGTCCGGGCTGGCCTGGAAGGCGTTGTTGAACTTCTCCTCGCTGTTCTTGAGCGCCTCCAGGGCCTTTTTGCGCTCGCTTATGTCGTTGGCCACCCCCACCGCCTTGTCCAGCTCTCCACCGGGGCCGCGCACCGCCGAGACTACCAGCTCCACCCACACCACCTCGCCGCTGGAGCGCAGGTAGCGCTTTTCCTGGCGGTAATTGTCCAACTCCCCGCTGACCAGCCGCTTGAAAAGCTCGGCGCTGGCCTCGCGGTCGTCGGGGTGGGTGATGTCCGACACCACCAGGCCCTCGAGCTGTTGGGGGGTGTAGCCCAGCATGCCGCCCCAGGCGGGGTTGACCTGGATCATGCGGCCCTTGCGGTCGGTGATGGCGATGCCCAGGGAGGTGTGGTCGAACACCCCCCGGAAGCGCTCCTCGCTGGCCCGGAGGGCCATCTCGGCCCTGGCCCTGGTGGCCATCTCCCGGCTGAGCTGATCGTAGCTTTCCTTGAGCGCTTGGCGGCCCAGCTCCTCCTGGTCCAGGCGGGCGGCCAGCACCGCGTTGTGGTAGTTGGACCACACCAAAAGCCCCAGGCCGCCCATCAACAGCAGGGCGGCCAGGGCCAGGGCCAGGGAAAGCTGCCAGGGGCTGATCTCGCCCAGCCACATCCGGGCCGGAGAAAAGGAATAGACCACGAAGGGGGTCCCCTTGACCGGTTCGCCCATGCCCAGCCAGCGCCCGTCGTTGCCCGGCGAGGCGGGGACCGGGGGCAGAAGGTGGGCCTGGCCCAGGGAGCGGTCCAGCATGGCCGGCAGCATCTCCCGGGCCACCGGACCGGAACAGCCCACGGTCTGCAGGCCGCCCTCCAGCTTGACGGCCAACACCGTATCGCCCATGCCCGGTGCGTCCTTTTGCCGGATGAAACCGGCGCACAGCGCCGCGGTGTTGACCCAGCCCACCACGTAGCCCACCACGCGCCCGCTGTAGAAACAGGGCGCGCCCATGGCCACCTGGGCGCCCTCCCCCTTGGAGAGCATCACCGGGCGGCTGCCCAGCTTGTCCAGGGTGGGCATGACCAGTCCTTCGGCCTGGGCGCCTCGCGGGTCCAGGGAGCGCTGCTCCACCAGCACCTTGCCGCCCGGCTCCACCAGGGCCAGGCGCAGCCACACCGGGCTGGGCCCCAGCAGTTTCCCGCTGGTCTCGCGCTCAAACATGCGGCCCACCTGGGCCAGGCTGGCCCCCAGGCCGTAGCGCAGGCTCATGCCCAGGGCCTTGCCGCCGAAGTAGGACTCCACCCGCTTGCTGCCGGACATCTGGCGCAGGTCGCCGGCAAGCTCGTTGTAGAAGAAGCTCACCGAGGTGGCCCGGAGGATCAGCTCCTGGTGGAAGCTCTCCAAATGGCTCTCGCGCAGGGCGGTCTGGGAGCGGTAATAGGCCCCCACCAGCACGGCCATCATCAGCACCAGGGCCATGCCCGCCCCGTACACCGCGAGCCATTTTTTGCTTAGCAACCTAACCAAGAAGGCTCCACCTCAGAGGGACTATTGGACGGCAAGCGCCGATGGTTCAGCGCTCTTGGGCGAAAAACTCGGGGAAGTAGTCCACCACCGCGGGATAGTACTTTTGGGCCATGGCGCGGTAGCGGCCGCTACGCTTGAGCTGGGTCAGGAAGCGGTTGAACTCCCCGCGCAGGCGCGGCGATGACGGAGCGAAGGCCGCGGCCATCTGTTGCACCGGGGACACCGGGCCGATCACCTTGAGTTGGCCGGGCCATTTTTGCAAAGAGACCATGGCGTCGGGAGCGTCCTGCAAAAGGGCCTGGGACTGGCCCTGCACCACCACGGCCACGATGTCGCTGACCTTGCCGGTGTAGTCGATGAGCTTGGCCCCGGCCTGGTCCAGCTGGTACTGGCGGCCGTCCAGGCAGGTGCCCGGCACGCACAACACGCTCAGGTGCTTCAGGCGATTTTTGACCTGGGCCGCGTCCTTGCCCGGGTCGCCGCTGGGCTTGATGGGCTCCACCTTGACGTCGGCCCGGGCCACCAGCCACACCTGGTTGGGGAAGGTGGGCTGGGAAAAGGCCATCACCTTTTGGCGCCAGGGCAACACGGTGACCCCCCCGGCCCATACGTCGCCGCGCACCGGCTGGGGCTCCCCCAGCACCGCCTCGCCGCCGGTCATGCTTATCTTGCGCCCCAAAAGATCGCCTATCGCCGTGCCCCAGGTGGTGGGCACGAAACGGTAGCGCACCTTCAGGTGGGCGGCAAAGGCCTTCATCACCTCCACGCTCAGGCCGTCGCCCGCCCCGGTGATGAAGTTGGCGTAGGGCTCGCCCATGTGGCGCAGCTCGCCCCGGGCCCGCAGTTGGTCCAGGTCATCTGCCGACGCCGGAGCGGCCAGGGTCAGTGCCAGGCACGCTAGACAGCAAAAAATCAGGGCCAAAAGTTCCCAACGATTCATGAGCCCCCCCGGAAGATGAGTATAGCCAAATACTCCACCGGATCGGTGCGGACCGGAACCACATCCTATGGATATTAATGTTGCAACATAATCGCTTCGTTTAGTATGCCAAAGTCCGGTGGAGTCCACCAGCCCCGCGCGACATGGCCGGGCGGGGCTTGTGGGCCGGGGCGGGCCGTGTCATAGTGAGGCAACCCGCCGGGGAGGCGGGGCATTTCTCCAGGCGGAGGTCGGGCTTGCGCATAGGCATGGTGGTTCAGCGCTACGGCGAGGGGGTGGACGGCGGGGCCGAGGTCCACTGCCGGGCCGTGGCCCAGCGCCTGGCCGCACGGGGCCACCAGGTCACAATGCTCACCACCACCGCCCAGGACTACCTCTCCTGGGCCAACCACTTCCCGCCCGGCGACAGCGAGCTGGACGGGGTGGCCGTGAAACGCTTCCCGGTGGCCAAGCGGCGCTGGATGCGCCCCTTCAACCTCTGGTCCCGCAAGGTCTACCGGGGCGGCCAGCCCATCGACGTGCAGTGGCGCTGGCTGGTGCGCCAGGGTCCCTATTGCCCGGAGCTGATCCAGCACCTGGTGGATCATGAGGGCGACTACCAGGCCATCGTCTTTTTCACCTACCTGTATTTCCCCACCGCGGCGGGCCTGCCCCTGGTGCCCCGGCGGGCCCTGCTGGTGCCCACGGCCCACGACGAGCCCACCCTGTATCTGCCCCTGTTCCGTCCGGTGTTCCACCTGCCCCGGGTGATCATCTACAACACCCACAGCGAACGGGAGTTGGTTCAACGGGTCACGGGCAACAGTCAGGTGCCGGGCAGGGTGGTGGCACTGGGCATAGACCCGCCCGCCGCCGGAGGCGGGGCGGAGTTCAAGAAGCGCCACGGCATCGACGGGCCCATGCTCTTGTACCTGGGCCGGGTGGACGTGATGAAGGGCTGCCGGGACATGCTGGAGCACTTCGCGCGCCTGAGCGGGGGCAGCGGGCGGGCAGGGCTCAAGCTGGTCTTGGTGGGCAAACAGCGCATGGAAGTCCCCAAGCACCCCGGCGTCGTGAGCCTGGGGTTCGTTTCCGACGCCGAGCGCGACGCGGCCCTGGACGCGGCCGACCTTTTGGTGATGCCCTCGCCCCACGAGAGCCTGTCCATGGTCACCCTGGAGGCCTCGGCTGCCATGAAGCCGGTGCTGGTCAACGCCCAGTGCCAGGTGCTGGCCGAATACGTGGCCAAGGCCGGGGCGGGCCTGGCCTACCGGGACTACGAACAGTTCCAGGCGGCGGTGGAGCGCCTGCTGGGCGATCCCGCCCAGGCCACGTCCATGGGGCGGGCGGGCGCGGCCTACGTGGCGGAGCACTACGGCTGGGAGCCGGTGCTCACCGCCTACGAGGAAGAGATGGGCTGGGTGGCCGAAGAGGCGCAAAAGTAACCATGCAGATAGGCATAGACATCTGCCGCCTCACCGACCCCTGGACAGGCATCGGCAACTACATCGCCAACCTGTTGGCCGGCCTGGCCGCCGTGGACCGGGACAACCAGTACATCCTCTATCCCTATTTCCCAGAGTGCTTCCCCCGGCGGGTAAAGGACATGGCCCAGTTCGTGCCGCCCCAGGACAACTTCTCCCTGTGGGGTGCCGGGCGTCCCGAGCTTTTGGTAAAGCTGCTGTGGTTCAAGCTCAAGCTGCCCCAGCCCTGGTTTTTGGCCAAGCCCGCGGTGACCCACTCCACCAACTTGGCCGGGCCGCGCCTGACCCACGGCAAGCTGGTGGTCACGGTGCACGACCTCTCCTTCTGCCGCCAGCCCCAGTGGCACAAGCAGGCCAACAACGAGTTCAGCCTGCGGGCCCTGACGAACGCGGTGGCCAAAGCCGACCTTCTTATCGCGCCGTCCAGGTTCACCGCCCTGGAGTTGGAGGAGCTTTACCCCGCCACCCGGGGCCGGGTGCGGGTGGTGTCCGAGGCGGTGCTGCCGGTGTATCGCCCGGCCACGGACCCCGCCCCGGTGCGCGAGGTGTTGGCGCGCCACGGCCTGGAGCGGCCCTACCTGCTGTTCGTGGGCACCCTGGAGCCGCGCAAGAACCTGGTGCGCCTGCTGGCCGCCTACGAGCGCCTGGTGGCCGGAGGGCAGGACGAGTTCGATCTGGTGTTGGCCGGAGGCACCGGCTGGAAGGCCGGGCCCATCGAGGAGGCCCTGAGCCACAGCCCGGTGCGCGAACGCATCCGCCGCCTGGGCTACGTGCCCGGCCCGGACCTGCCCGCCCTGTACCAGGGGGCCTGGGCCCTGGTCTACCCCTCGCTGTATGAAGGCTTCGGCCTGCCGGTGCTGGAGGCCCTGGCCTGCGGCGTGCCGGTGGTCACCTCGGCCGCCGCCTCCCTGCCCGAGGTGGGCGGCGACGCGGCCCTGTACCTGGACCCCGAGGACCCGGAACAGCTGTTGGACGCCCTGGAGCGCATCACCGGCCAACCGGGCCTGCGCGAGGACCTGGCCGCCAAGGCCCCCACCCAGGCGGGGCGTTTTTCTCAAGAAGCCATGGGCCGGACGGCCCTGGCGGTGTACCGGGAGGCTGCGGAACTTTAGCCTTACTTCTTGGCTCCGGGCGCGGGCTTGCCCTTGCCCTTGGCCTTGTCCTTGGCGGGCAGCGCCTCCTGCTCCTTCTCCTCCTTGGCCTTTTGCTCCTCATCCTCCTGGTCGTACAGCTCCTGACGCTCCCGGTAGTGCCGCAGCATCCGGTTGAGCCGGTCGGGGTCTGCCAGGATAACGCTCACCTGATCGGCAAAATCGCAGGCCCCCTGACGGGTCACCAGCAGGCGCTCCGAAGAGCCGGCCGGGCTGGTCACCCGGAGGTTATGGGAAAGCATGGGCTCTACGCCGGGTACGTAGCAGGGCACCGAGGCGATGAAGCTGCCCTGCTCGTCGGTGAGCCCCTCGCGGAAAAAAGGCCGCTGCCGGGTGGACAGGCTCACCTGGGCCTGGGGCACCGGCTTGCCCTGATCGTCCACCACCAGCACCCTTATCTCGCGCAAGGGCAAGGCCGAGGAGGGGACAGCCTCCAACGGGGATTGCGGGCTGTAGCCCAGGCCGGGAGGGCGGGACGGGGCTTGGGGATAGGGCGATGCGGGTCCAGCCGCGTCCGGGGCCTGGGCTGGCGGAGAAACCGGCTCCGGGGTGCGCGAGCCTGGAGGGTTCAGCAAAGGATCGTTGCTGAAACGGTAGCGGGGCTTGGGGGCCTCGGTGGTGGTGGTTTGGCCCTGGGCGGCCGGGTCGTCCTTTTTGTCCTGGTCCTCGGCGGGGGGCGGCGGGGGGCGGCCGTAGATGGCCCGGTACCTCATCTCGTCCAGGCCGGAGCCCGGCTTGCCCGGCGCATACTGGGCCGTAGCCGGCGCGGCCCCCCAGAGGGCCGCCAGCAAAACGAGCAGACACCAAAGCCAAAAGCGGGTCATGCCGCCTCCCAAAATGCTCATTCCTTTTGGCCGGGTGCGGCCCTCGAGGATGTTCAGGATGGTAAGGGCCTCCACCCTCTGCTTGCCCAGGCGGCGGTCGTCCAGGGCCGCCGCCGAGGCCGCGAAATCGGCATAGGGCAGGAAGGTCTGCACCAAATCCTCCCCGGCGCGAGAGCCACGCCGCCAACCGGTATCCGGGCCGCCCCTGAACCGACGGCTTCCGGCAAATCTCGGCGCGGGTTGCACCGCCCCCCGGCGCAGCCGGGCCGTCTAGGGCCGGGCGATGCGCCGGATGCCGTCGCTCCCGGCCACGATCACCTCGCTGGCCAGGCCCAGGAACAGGCCGTGATCCACCAGCCCGGCCCGGCCCTCCAGGGAGCGGGCCACCCCCGCCGGGTCCGGCATGGGGCCGAAGTTGCAGTCGATGATCCAGTTGCCCTGGTCGGTGACCAGGGGATCGCCGCCCTCCATCAGGCGCAACTTCACCACCGCCCCCAGGGAGCGGACGTATTCGCTGACCGGCCGCAGGGCGAAGGGCACCACCTCCACCGGCAGGGCCCACTTTTCGCCCAGTTGGGCGCTCATCTTGGACTCGTCCACGATGATGATCTCGCGCTTGGAGGCCTGGGCCACCACCTTCTCGCGCAGCAGGGCCCCGCCGCCGCCCTTGATCAGGTTGAGCGCGGGGTCCACCTCGTCGGCCCCGTCCACGGTGAGGTCCATCACCGGGTGCTCGTCCAGGGTGGACACCTTGAGCCCCAGGGAGCGGGCCTCCTTGTCCATGGCCAGGGCGCAGGCCACCCCGGTGATATCCTTCAGTTCGCCCGAGGCCACCTTCTTGGCCAGGCTGCGCACGAACAACAGGGCCGTGCTGCCGTAGCCCAGGCCCACGGTCATGCCCGAGCGCACCTCGTTCACCGCCGCGTCGGCCGCCAGTTGTTTTAGCCGGGTCTGCTCGTCGCTCATCCGCTTCGCTCCGCCAGGGTTGGGTTCCTGGCCCGAAGGTTTACCATCTTTTGGGGTGCTTGGGCCAGGCCCAGCTTTCGCCTTATTTGATGCCCGCCTGGACGGCCATGTCCTCCAGGAACCGCTTGCCCGGGGGCAACTCGCCGCTGGCCGCGTAGAGCACCCGGCTGCCCCCGCCGGGCAGGCGCTGGATCGCCACGAAATAGGGGGTGTAGACCGTGCCCAAAATCTCGGCGCACTTCACCTTGTAGTCGGGCACCACCGGGAAGGGCACCTTGTAGTGGCGCACGTAGCCCTCCACCTCCTCGCCGGTATTGCTGGCCCCGATGCCCACCATCTTGATCTTGGAGCCCCAGCCCTTTTGCTGGATCAGCTCGTAGAGGGCGTTGATCCTGGGGGCCTGGCGCTGGCAGTGGGGGCAGTAGATGTTGAGGAACTCCACGATGACCAGGTCGGCGTCCACCTTGGCCGGGTCCAGGCCGTCGCCCGGCTTCAGGCCCAAATAGGCCCGCTGCCCGGCGTCCTCGGGGGCTTGGAACTTGGCGGAGGGGAAAGGCCCTCCCACCTTGAGCATGCCCTTGCCCCCGTTGGCCAGGGCCATGGGAGCGGCCAAAAGCAGGGCCGCCAGAACCACGGCCAACGCCTTGTACATCGAAAACCTCCTGACTCAATCCCCCTGCCCTGTTCGCAAACCCCTTGTATGAATCTTAGCAGAAAGGGCCCGCCCCGCGCCCGGGGCTTGCCCGTGGGGCGCCACCCGGCGTAGGCTCAAGAATAGGCCCCCGGACCAATCCAAACCGGGGCAACGGGAGGAACAAAGATGAAACTGCGTATCACCATGGCCGCCCTGACGCTGCTGCTCCTGGCCACCACGGCCCAGGCGGGCTGGGTCTTGCACCAGGAGACCCCCGGCGGGCCCAGCACCATGTTGGTGCAGGACAACAAGGTGCGGGCGGGCGTGGGCCTGGGGGGCATGATCTACGACCTGAAAAACGAAACCGCGACCATGCTCAACCCGGACCGCCAGGTCTATTGGTCGGGCAATCCCCAGCAGCTCGGCCAGCAGATGAACCAGGCCCTGGAAGCGCGCATGGAGCAGGCCCTCAAGCAGGCGCCCCCGGAGCAGCGCGACCAGATGCGCACCATGATGAAACAGCGCATGGGCCAAGGCGGCATGGGCCAAGGCCAGGGCAAGGCCATGGCTCCCCCGGCGGCCCAGGTCGAGGTGAAGGACACCGGCCAGAGCGCCAAGATCGCCGGATACAACTCCACCAAATACCAGGTCTACGTGGACGGCAAGCTGCGCCAGGAGATGTGGGTGGCCCAGGTGCCCGGCTTCAAGAAAGAGATGGACATGGGCAAGATGATGAAGCTGGCCCATTCCATGCGCGCCGGAGCCGGCGGCCAGGGCCTGGGTTGGCGGCGCTCCGAGGCGGTGCAAAAGCTCATCTCCCAAGGTATGCCCATGAAGATCGTGGAATACGGCCACGGCGGCCCCATGACCGTGATGACCATGACCTCGGTTGAAAAGAAAAACCTGCCCGCCTCCACCTTTCAGCCCCCGGCCGGATGGAACAAGGTGGACTTTACGCAGATGATGCGCTGATGACTTCACAGAAACGCATTTTTTAGAGACCTGAAAATCATGGATTGGGTTTTTGATGCCGCTCAAACAACATGAAATAGGCGCGGCGGCCTGCCGGGCAGATGACAGGCGATGGCTCATGTTTGGTTGCCTCGGCGCAACCATGCTCCTGATGATTCTCCTGACCGCCGCCCAGGCCCCGGCGGCCCAGCGCTGGCAGGGCAGCATCCAGGGCCTGGCCTGCGTGACCCAGGGCAAGGTCTGCCCCATCAACATGGAGGACCCGCTCATCGCCCTGGAGAAGACCTTCGTGCTGCTGTTGGCCGACGGAAGCTGGTACTACCTGCCCAACCTGGACCGGGCCATCCTGGCCCGCCACCTCAACCGCCCGGTGGCGGTGGAGGGCGTCCTGGAGGCGGGCTCCAAGGCCATCATGGTTAATAAGCTCCTGGTCAAGCGGGGCGACGACTGGCGCGAGGCCTGGAGCCCGGAGATGGAGCGCGAGCTGCTGGAACAGCTCCAGGGCTGGGGCCAGGGCAAGCGGGAGTAGGCCTTTGGAGTTCATCAACCTGGGCAGCGAGCTGGTCGCCCTGCTCATCACCCTGGCCCTGATGGTCAGCCACTACCTCTCGCCCCTGATCCGGCGCATACCGGGCATCAGCGAACGCCAGGCCGCCTCCTTTGCCGGAGGGGTGGCCGTGGCCTACGTGTTCCTGCACATGCTGCCCGAGCTGGTGGAGGGCAACGCCACCGTGGGCCGCCTGCTCAGCCGGGTGGAGCACCTGACGCCGCTATTGGACCTGGGCATCTTCATGGTGGCCCTGTTGGGCTTCACCCTCTACTACGGCCTGGAGTTGCTGGCCCAGAAGGCGGCGGTGCGCTCCCCGGAGGCCGAGGGCAAGGTCTACGCCCTGCACCTGGGCATGTACTGCCTGTACAATTTCCTGATCACCTACACCATGCCGCTGAGGGTGCAGACCGGCCTGGTCTACGCCCTCATCTTCACCGTGGCCATGGCCCTGCACTTCATCCTGAGCGACCGCAACTTCAACCGCCACTTCCCCAAGCGCTTCTCCCTGGGGGGCCGCCTGATCCTGTTGGGCTCGCTGGCCGCCGGGTGGGTGGTCACCGCCCTCACCGATCCCATAGACGTGATGGCGGTGAGCCTGATGATCGCCTTCCTGTCGGGCTCCATCCTCTACAACGTATTCAAGGAGGAGTTGCCCGGCGAGCGCAACTCCAGCTATGCTTGCTTCACCCTGGGCCTGGGCATCGTCACCGCCCTGCTGGCCATGGAAGCCTACGTCAGACACCCCTAGCCTGTATGGACCCGATGGCATGAGCACGGAATATTTCGAGTTGGACGGCGGGCGCATGGCCTACGAGCAGGCCGGAGCGGGCGATCCCGCCCTGGTGTTTTTGCACGGCTTCGCCTGCGACCGCAGCTTCCTGGCCCCCCAGACGGCGCACTTCAGCGCCGGGCACCGGGTGGTGTCGGTGGATTTCCTGGGCCACGGCCAGAGCGATACGCCGGAGACCGAGTACCGCCTGCCGCGCTTCGCCGCCGAGGTGGCCCGGTTGCTGGAGCACCTTGGTCTCAAGAACGTGGTGGTGGTGGGGCACAGCATGGGCGGGTCGGTGGCCCTGGAGCTGGCCGCCGGGTGGCCGGAGTTGGTGCGCTCGGCGGTGTCCATAGACTCCACCCTGATCTCCAGCCCCGAGCGCAAGGCCAAGGCCCTGCCCGCCATGCTCCGCTCCCTTCAGGGGCCGCACTACCTGATGGCCGCGCGCCGCTTCGCCGGGAGCATGGTTTTGCCCAGCGACGGCGAAGCGATCAAGGAGCACGTGGAGGCGGTGATGTCCTCGCCTCCCCGCCACGTGCTCATCGAGCTGACCAGGGGCCTCATCGCCTGGGACGGCCCTCCGGCCCTGGCCCGCCTGAAGCGGCCCCTGCTCTACATCGGCTCGCGGCGGCCCCTTACCGGCCAGGCGGCCATGCTGGCCTCCAGCCCCTGGGTGCAATACGCCCAGGCGGCGGGCAGCGGCCATTTCCTCACCCTCATCGTGCCCCAGCAGATCAACGCCATGATCGAGCGCTGGCTTCAGGTGCTGCCCTTCGCCGAGGCGGAATCATAGCCTGAAATTATTTAAGGCTCGTCAGGCACATTAGATCGCCAATCAAAGGAGCCTTATATTTTTATCGGCTTAAGCCAGGCACTTCGTCTCACAGAACACGGCTTAAATTTTCTCTTCGGCCACCGGCACAGCCAGGCGGTCGCGGGCAAGGCGTCCGACGAGCGCGGGCCGTAGCTGTAGGTGAACCTACAGCGAGGCCCAAGCGGAGTCGGCAACGCAGCCCCCGGCCGCCTGGCGCAGCCGGCTACACAGCACAAGCGGCGGCCAAGCTGACTCCGCTCTCCTCACCCAACAACTTGCCGTCGGCCATGTTGAGCACCCTATCGGCATAGCCCGCGCAGGTCGCGCTGTGGGTGACCATGACGATGGTCATGCCCTCGGAGCCCAGTTGCTGCAACAGCTCCATCATGCGCTGCGTGTTGGCCTGGTCCAGGTTGCCGGTGGGCTCGTCGGCCAAAAGGATGGGCGGCTGGTTCACCAGGGCCCGGGCCACGGCGGCCCGCTCCTGCTCCCCGCCGCTCACCTCCGAGGGCAGGCGCTTCTCCTTGCCCGCCAGCCCCACCCGCTCCAGGGCCAGATGGGCCATCTCCAGCTTTTGCTTTTTAGGCAGGCGCTTGATGGCCAGGGGCAGCATCACGTTTTCGGCCAGGCTGAGGTAGGGCACCAGGTTGAAGGACTGGAACACGAAGCCCAGGTACTCCCGCCGAAAGTCGGCCCGCTTGTCCGAACCCAGGGCGAACACCTCGATGCCGTCCACCAGGTAAGTGCCGACCTCGGGGGTGTTAAGCGCCCCCAACACGGCCAGCAGGGTGGACTTGCCGCTGCCCGAGGGGCCCATCACCGCGGTGAACTGCCCGGCGTCTATATTGAGGCTCACCGAGTCCAGGGCCTTTACCAGCGACGATCCCTTGCCGTAGGTCTTGACCAGGTCGCGCGCGATTATCATGCTCATGTATTTTCTCCTACAGGGTGCGCAGGGCCTGGGCGGGGTCCAGGCGCGAGGCCATCCAGGCTGGGTAAAGGCTGGCCGCCGATCCGCAGATCAGGGCCAGGGCCAGGGCCGCTCCGGCCAGGGAGGGGTCCCAGGCCAGATGGCCTCCGCCGTCCTGGCTGAACAGGGGCAGGGCCAGCTCGCCGGCCAGATGCCCGGCCCCGTAGCCCAAGAGCCCGGCCGCGGCGGAGAGGATTAGCGCCTCGGTCAATACCACCCGCATCACCTGGCCGCTTCGGAAGCCTATGGCCCGGAAGATGCCGATCTCGCCGGTGCGCTCCTTCACGCTGCCCATCATGGTGACCAGCACCACCAGGGCTCCCAGCAGGGCCACCAACAGCGACACCCCCAGGGCGAAGCGCTTGAAGTGGGCGATGGCCTCCATGCGGCCCTTGACCACGCTCTGGATGGCCACCGCCTTGGCCCCGGGCAGGGCCCGGTCTATCTGGGCCACCATTTCCTCGATGGGGCAGTCCTTGCACAGGGCGGCCACCTCCACCAGGGAGATCAGGCCAGGCTTGCCCAATATTTCCTGGGCCGGGGCCAGGGGCATGAACAGTAGATGGTCGTCCTGGCTGCCGGTGGGCTCCAACACGCCGCTGACGGTCAGCTCGCGCCCGGCCACCTTGACCTTGCTCCCGGTGGTGAGCCCCAGCAAACGTGCCGCCTCCGCGCCGGGGGCCACCTGGCCCGCGCCCGGCTCCTTGCCCTTCATCTTCCACCAGGGCTTGAGGATGCGGGCCTCGCCCCAGTCCACCCCGGCCAGCAGCACCGGGCGGCCCGCCGCCTCGGTGCGGCCCAGGACCATGGGGCCCACCGCCGCCACGTTGGCCGAGTTCTTTATCTTGCGGATCGCCGCCAGGTCGGCCTGATGGATCTCCTTGGCGTCAAAGGAAAAGCCCCCCAGGCTCATGCCGCCGTAGGACATGTTGAGTTGGTCGCTCCTGGGGGTGACCAGGATGTTGGCCCCGTACTTTTCCAGCTTGTGGTTTATCTCATGGGTCAAGGCCGAGCCCAGGCCCATGAGGGCCACCATGGTGGCCACCCCGGTCAAGAGCCCGGCCAGGACAAAGGCCGCCTTGGCCTTCTTGCGCCGCAGGTTGAGCAGGGCTATGTCGGTGAGGTTCATGGGTTTAGCCCTTGCGCGGGAAGTCGAAGTAGCGCTTGCCCGCCGCGATGTCGGCCAAGCGGATGATGACCTTGCCGTTTTCCACCCGGCGCTCTAGGGGCGCGGGGTTGCAGCCGCCCTTGACCTCGTTGACATTGACCGAGGGGAAGCGCTTGCCGCAGTTGGCGCAGACCATCATGTCGCCTTCCTGGTAGTAGCCCTTGCCCTCGGGCCAGCACACGTCGCAGGCGTCGTAGGCCGCCCGGATCACCCCGTCGGAGCTTTTGATGACGAAGTAGCGCACCAGGACGCCGTCCGCGCCCTTGAGCTCGAAGTGGCGCGCCTTGCCGTCGGCGAACAGGGCCTCGTCCAAGGCCACCACCTGCTCGCCGCCCACCACCGCCGCCCTGGCCGGCAGAGGGGCCTCGGCCTGGCCGGGGGACATGAACCACCAGGACAGGCCGCCGACCAGGGCCAGCACCGCCACCACCATCATCGCCGCCAGGCCCTTGGAAGAGCCGCCCTTGTCGCCGCCCAGAACCTGGGCCTTCTTGTCCATAACCTGCT
This sequence comes from Pseudomonadota bacterium, assembly GCA_018902755.1. Classification (GTDB taxonomy): domain Bacteria; phylum Desulfobacterota; class Desulfarculia; order Desulfarculales; family Desulfarculaceae; genus Desulfoferula. The sequence goes on from JAHIQI010000051.1 coordinate 68,815, forward strand.
TGCTTTTGTTCGACATGATTCTCTCCTGATCTTTTTGATGATTGCTCTCGCCCATGGGGGCGCATGGGCGCACTACCGCGCAAAGCGCAGGCGCGCCGTCGTTGGGGAGGCTCGCGGCCTCGGCGGAGAGCTCTAGATCAGGAGACTGGCGGTGGACAGGTAAAGGGGCACCGGAGCCCTGGCCCTGGGTTGGGGCGCGGGCAGGGGGCGCGAAAGCGGGGCGGTCCAGGCAACGGGACGCACGGTCCCGGCCATGGCCGGAGTGATGGATCTGGGGGCATGGCTCAGTATGAGGGAGCGGCCGTCCCTGGGGGCGGCCTCGATGCAGCAACAACCCGCCGCGCCCGTGGGGCAGCCGTCATGCCCCATGGACTGCCCGGACATCTCCGGGCAGGTCGGGGGCATGACACCGGCCACGGCGGGTGTCGCCGACACCGCCGCGAGCAGGAGCATTGCTGCTATGGCATACTTTACTAGGGACAAAGACCCCATCTCCATAAAATAAAGTATCTAAAAGATAGCGCCGCCCCCGGCAATAGTCAACTAAACTAGTAGGAATTAAACCGCGTCCAGCGAGAAAAGTTCCATGCCTGACTATCTCCCCCGCCTGATACTTTTCTCCCGCCTGCCTTTGGCCGGGCGGGCCAAGACCCGCCTCGCCCCCGCCTTGGGAGCCGGAGGGGCCGCCCAGTTGCAGGACCGGGTGGCCCGCCGCCTGGCCGGGCGCATGGAGGGGCTGGCCGAGCGCCTGCCCCTGGAATTGGAGTTGTGCTACACCGGGGGCAAGCGGGAGCAGGCCCAGGCCTGGCTGGGAGCGGGCTTCGCCTGCCGCGAACAGGGCGGCGGCCATCTGGGAGCGCGCATGGCCCGCGCCCTGGAGCGGGCCCTGAAGCAGGGCGCGCCCAAGGCGGTGCTGGTGGGCAGCGACCTGCCCGGGTTGGACCAAGCAATTTTGGAGCAGGCCTTGGCCGCGTTGGAGCGCTCGCCCCTGGCGCTGGGCCCCAGCTTGGACGGCGGCTACTACCTGGTGGGCCAAAGCCGCCCCGCGCCGGGGCTCCTGGAGGCGCCCCACTGGCAGAGCCTGGCCGCCCTCAGCGCCCGAGCTAAGGCCCTGGGGCTGGAGCCCGCGCTCCTGCCGCCCCTGCGCGATCTGGACACGCCAGGCGATCTGGCTTATTGGCGGGAAAACGATCCCCAGGTCAGGTCTTGGACAGACCCAGCATCCTGACCACCCTCCCGGCCACCTCCTCGATGGGCAGGTTGGTCACGTCCACGAGCTTGACCCCCTTGAGCATGTCATAGATCTCGTGGCTGTAGGCCAGCTCCCGGGCTATGTCCCGGGCGTCGGTGTAGCCCTGCACCACCTGGCCCTGGTAGCGGCTGCGCCGTATCTGGGCCAGGACGTCCGGGTTGATGGTGAAGCCCACCTTGCGGGGGCGCTTGAGGGTGAACAGCTTGCCCGGCGGCTCCATGCCCCGGACCAGGGGAACGTTGGCCACCTTTAGGTCGTAGTTGCAGGAGAGGTAGAGGCTGGTGGGGGTCTTGGAGGTGCGGCTGACCCCCATGACGATCACGTCGGCCCGGCCCAGGGATTCCAGGCCCGCCCCGTCGTCGTGGCGCAGGGTGTAGTCGATGGCCGCGGCCAGGCGCATGGACTCCTCCCCGGCCACGTGCAGCATGCCCGGATGCAGGCTGGGGCTGGCCCGGAAGCGCCGGGACATGCGTGTCAACAGCGGCCCCAGCAGGTCGTAGGCTTCCAGCGAGCGCCGGTGCCGCTGTTGATCCATGATCAGGCGCAGCTTTTCATCCACCAGGGAGTATATCACCAGGGCCTGGTCGCGCTCGGCACGGTTCAGGGCCTTGTTGATCTGGGAGGGCGTCTTGAGGTGGGAGTGGCGCAGGATCTCGGCCTGTATGTTGCGGGAGAACTGGGTCAGGGCGGCCAGGGTGACCCGCTCGGCGGTAAGGCCCGTGGCGTCGGAAAAGACGTGGACCTTTACCCTGCGCCGCGCCTGGCTCATGGCTCCGGTTCCAGGGGCACCCCCTGGCTGGACACGCTGATGCCCTGTTGCCCGGCGGTGCCCATCATCAGCACCTCCACCAGGGGTGGCTGCACCGGCTGGCGGGCTGACCAGCGCACCAACAGGCTGGGCTCTCCCGAGCCCTTGGGGCAGCGGGGAGACAGCAGGCGCAGGGTGGCCAGGGGCGTCAGGGTCTGGGCCTGCTTGATGCATTGCGGCCCCACTCCGCCCTTGCCGTCCACCAGGGTCACCGCCTCTATGGTTATCGGATGCTTTTGGCTGAGGTTGCGCACGTACACCGTGGCCGCCAAATCCAGGCTGCGGCCCCGGTGGTCTATGACCGCCTCCTGATATAGCGGGGCGTAGATCACCCCCCCGCGGGCGCTCTGGGCCCAAGCCGGCACACCCAGACACAGGAGCAGGGCCAGGCACAGGGTGGCGGCCGGGGCGTAACGGGACATGGGCATGCTTTTCATCCTCCAGAAGACGGACTCTACCTACAGAAGACGGACTCTACCTAATAGCCTAGCCCGCCGGACCCCGCCGGGCCAAGCCCTATCGCCGGGCCCTATTGCCAAGGTCCGGCGGGCAGATGGAAGAGCAACAGCAGGGTGCGCTGCACAGGGGAGTAATTGTCGTCGGACAGCAGGTACACCCGCCAGCCCCCTTTGGGGTCGGGCACCAGGGCCAGGCCCTCGAAGTTGTCGGTGGTCAGGGGCGGCAGAAGCTGGGCCAGGTTGATGAGGGCCAGCTCCGCGCCGGGCTTGAGTTGCTCGGCGGGCAGCCAACCCAGGCGGGCCCGGGCCCCCAGGGCCGGACTGTAGGCCCGCTCCAGGACCAGGCAGCCGCCGCCGGGCAGGGCGGCCAGGGCGGTGGGTTTGAAGTCCGCGTGCAGGCGGTAGCCGAGCTTTTGCCAACGCTCGCCGTCGCCCAGGGCCCCCAGGGTGCGCGGGCCGCCGGTGGCGTCCTCGGCCAGGAGCAAGAGGCGGCCGTCGGCCAACACGGTCATGGCCTCCACCCCGCTGTTGTTGGGCGAGGCGGTGAGCCAGGGAGGCAGGCCGAGCGGCTGGGGCCTGCCGGTGAGGCCCTGGGGCGCGGGGTAGCGCCACAGGCGATGGTTGCGCTCGAAGCTCACCAAAAAGCCGCCGTCCTGGGCGGCCAGGCCCTCGGCGTCGCGGTTGCGCTTGCCCATGAGGGGACGGCCCTGGGGGTCCAGCAGGGGCCCCAGGCGCGCCTCGCTCAGGGAAACCGGAGCGCCGCCGGGGCCGTGGGTCAGCTCCGCGCTGAGCCACCAGCCCTGGTCGCTGATGGCCCACAGCCGCCCGCCCTCCGGCGACAGCCACAGGCCCGAGAGCCCGCCAAATGCCGGGTCCGGGCTGGAAAGCTCCAGGCCGCCCAAATAGGTGAGGCGTCCCAGGCTGGTTCTGCGGGGGGCGGCCGGGTCCAGGGCCACCGCCGCGGCCCTTACCAGCACCGAGCGGCCCTCCCCCGGCGGCGGGGGCGGACCGGGCGAGGCGCAGGCCAGGCTCAGGATCGCCAGCAATATAAGCAAGGCCTTACGCAAAAGTTTCTACCTCCCGGCCCCTTGGCCGAGCCTCAAACGGGCCCTCCCCAGGGGCCGTCCAGGGGCGGCCGCCGGGGAGGCTCGGGAATACGGGTGCTAACGGGCCGAGGTCAGGTCGCGCTTGATGCGGTACACCTGGCCCGGCTTAAGGTCCAGCTCCAGCTTCTGCTCGTAGTCCAGCAAATCCACCGGCACCGTGCCCATGCCCCTGGTGCGCAGGGCATAGCCGCTAACCTGGAACAGGTAGGTGCGCTTGCCGGTGGGGGCCAGGAAGGTGACCTTTCGCACCAGGGGGTTGACCTTGGGGATCACCTTGAAGTCCTGGGGTTCGGTGGGCTTGAGCAGGGGCAGGGGGCCTTGAGGCACCACCAGGTTCAGGCCCCAGTCCCAAAAGACCGGTTCGCCGGGATGCTCCAGCAAGGCCGGATTGATCTTGGCGGTAAGCTCCACCTCTATGCGAGCCGGGTTGGGGCCGGGGTCCAGAAACACGGGGGCGCAGGCCGCGGCCAACAGACAAAGGCAGGCCAAGAGGTACAAGCCGCTCTTGCGGGACAGGGGGCGCTTCATGGTCATCCTCCCAATACGGGCGACTGTGGGTGTTCGGGCTCGCGGGCTCACCGTTGAGCCTGATATTTATTATACTGGGAGCCGAGACCGTAGCGAAATCATTCAACGCAAGGGAGCAGCCATGCCCACCATTTTCAGCAGAATCGTAAGCGGCGAGATCCCCGCCGACATCGTGCACCAGGACGAGCTGGTAACCGCCTTCCGGGACGTGAGCCCCGCCGCGCCCACCCACATCCTCATCGTGCCCAACCAGGAGATCAGCGGAGTGGACGCCCTGGAGGACTCCCAGGCCCAGGTGGCCGGGCGCATGATCCTGGTGGCCCGGGACCTGGCCCGCCAGGAGGGCGTGGCCGCCGGAGGCTACCGCCTGATCATCAACTGCGGCCCCGACGGCGGCCAGGAGGTGATGCACCTGCACATGCACCTGGTGGGCGGACGACCCCTGGGGCCCATGCTCTCGCGGGGATAGCGGAATCCGGCTGGGACGGCCCGAAGCCGCCTAAGTTCGGTGATGAATTGATATGAGCGAGGCCCGCCACTTCTAGGCGGTAGGCTTCTCCAGGGGCAGGTACACGGTGAAGGTGCTTCCCCGGCCGGGTTCGCTTTCCAGGCTCACCGCGCCCCCGTGGCTGCTGACTATGCCATGCACCACGGCCAGGCCCATGCCCACTCCCTTGCCCACCTCGCGGGTGGTGAAAAAGGGCTCGAACACCCGCTCCCGCACCTGGGGGGTCATGCCCCTGCCGTTGTCCACGAACCTCAGGCGGGCGTAGGGGCCGGCGGCCAAGCCGGGAGGCGCATCTTCCGGGGAAAGGTCCACCCATCCCAACTCCACCGTGAACGTGCCGCCACCCTCCTCCATGGCCTGCAAGGCGTTGCGCCCCAGGTTCACCACCACCGGCTCTATCTGATGGGCGTCAACCAGGGCCACCATATCCTCATCCATCTCGGTGCGCAGGTCCACCCCGGCGGGGATCTCGGTTTCCAACAGCTCCAGGGCCTCGGACACCAAGGGGGCCAGGCGCTCGGGCTGGGGCTCGCTGCGCGCGGCGCGGCTGAAGGCCAGCATCTGCTCCACCAGCTTGGAGGCCCTCAGGGATGACTCGATTATTTTTTCCAGGTTTTCCCGGCAGGAATGCCCGTCGGTCAACAAATCCAGGCTCAACTCGCCGTTGCCCAGGATGGCGGAGAGGATGTTGTTGAAATCGTGGGCCACCCCCGCGCAGAGAGTGCCCACCGCCTCCAGCTTATGAGCCTGGCGAAGCTGCTTTTCCAGGTTCAGGCGGGCCTCCTCGGCCCGTTTGCGCCCGGTGATGTCCTGGGTGATGCCGAACAACTGGTTGGGCCTGCCCCGGTGGTCCTGCAGGGACAAGCCCCAGCCGTGGATGTAGTGCATGGAGCCATCGGGCCAGGGCACCCTGGCCTCCATGTCGAAGGGCTCACCGGTCTCCACCGCGCGGCGCACCAGTTCATCGAAACGCGCCCAATCCTCGGGGTGGATGATCTTATCGTGGCGGTCGTAGGGGGGGACCCCATTGGCCGGGTCTTGGCCCATGATCTCGAACATCACCTCGGACCACTGGGCCTCCATGGTCTGTGGGTCGACGCTCCAGTAGCCCAAGCGGGCGGTCTTCTGGGCCAGCTCCAGGGCCGCGTTGGTCTGGCGCAAGGCGGTCTCCGCCATGCGGTGGCGGCTCACGTCCCGGATCACCGATATGAGGCACTGCCGGCCTTCCAGCTCGAAGGCCTCGGCCGACCACAGGGCGTAGCGCACCTCGCCGTTCTTGGGGGCGTATTCGATCTCGAAATCCCTGAGCAGGCCATGCTCCTTGATAAGGCGCACCGCTTCGTGGCGGCGGAAGGCGTCGGGCCAAAGGCCCACGTCCTTGGCGGTGCGCCCCAGCACCTCGCTGCGGGTGTAGCCGGTCACCTCGGTGAAGGCGTCGTTCACATCCAGGAAGACCCCGTCCTCCAGGGTGGTGATGGTCATCCACACCGGGCTGTTCTTGAAAACCAGGGAGAATTTTTCCTGGCTCTTAGCCAGGGCCAGCTGGGCCTGCTTGCGCTCGGTGACGTCCTCGGCCACCCCCAGCACCCGCTCCACCCGGCCTTCCTCCCCGCGCACGCACACCCCGCGCCCCCTGATCCAGCGCACCGACCCGTCCGCACGCTGTATGCGGTACTCCACGTCGGTGTCCGCCCCGCGCACCCTTTGATCGGCCAGGGCCTTCTCCAACACCGGCCGGTCGGCGGGCAGCACCATCTCCAGGAGGCCCAAGGGGTTGTCGTACATGTACTGAAGGTCGTGGCCAAAGATCTCTTCCGCCGCCGGGCTGATGTACTCCAGCTGCCCGGTGTGGGGGTCGCGCACCAGGAACACCTCACGAATGCTTTCCACCAGCCCCCGAAAGCGGGCCTCGCTGGCGGCCAGGGCCTCCTGGGTGCGCTTGCGCTCGGTTATGTCCACCCCGGCTCCCACCAGGGAGCTCGCCCGTCCTTGAGCGTCGCGTACCGGGTTCACGTACATGTCCACCCACAAGGGGCGGCCGTCCTTGTGCATGTAACGCAGATTCATGCGCAGGCTGTCGGTCTGGCCCTTGATGAGCTCCACCACCCGGCCGGCGAAGTTTTCGCGGTCCGCGGGGTGGGCCAAACCCAGGTTGTCCAGTTCCATCATTTCCTGGCGGGAATAGCCCAACATCGCGCACAGGGCCGGGTTGACCTCCAGCCAGCGCCCCTGCAGGTCGGCCATGCCCATGGGCACCGAGCTGTTCTCGAAGATGCCGCTCAGGCGCTTGCGGGTTTCGGCCAGGGCCTTTTCGGCATCCACCTGCCGGGTGATGTCGCGCAGCACGGCCAGCCAGCCGCCGGGCTCTCCCGGGGAGGCATCCTCGACCACCGCCGAAAACAATACCTGGATGAGCCCGCCGTCCTTGCGCACCATGGTCAGGGGCACGTCGTCCAGGCGGCCCCGGCGGTTGAAATCGAGCAAATGGTTGTCCAGGTATTCCCGGCGGGACTCCTCGCTGAAAAACTCGGTCTCCAGGCGGCCCAGCACCTCGTGGCGCTGGTAGCCCATCACCTCCAGCCAGCGGTCGCTGACGTTGACCACCCGGCCCTGGAAGCCGCAGGAGTGCAGCATGGCCGGAGTGCGCAGATACATCTCCCGCTGGCGGTCCTTGGCCTGGGAGAGCAGCCGCACCTGAGCCCGGAGCTGGTTCAGCTCATTGTTTTCATCGTGATTTTTGGGGGAGGAATCTCCCATGGCTTCACCTGCCTGGGCCGGCCTGATTGTGTTGCCGAAAATTCCACCGCAGCGCCCAGGGGCGGACTCCCCTTTCCCACAGGACGCCCTATTATCTTAGCTTAGTACACCCCCTGTTTGTCCAGATAGGATCAACTACTGGGAGCGGCAATCAGGCGGCGGGGGGCGGGGCCAGGGCCAGGGCCAGACGGTAGTAAAGCTCCGAGGCCGCGGCCACCTGGCTGAAGCTCACCCACTCCTCGGGGCGGTGGGCCGCCTCCAGGCTGCCCGGCCCCATGATGATGGGCTTGACCCCGGCGGCCCAGAGCTGGTTGGCGTCGGAGTGGCTGCGGAAAGCTCCCGGCAGCCAGGGGCGCCCCATGCGGCTCACCGCGTTTTGCAGCGCATCCACCACCGGCCCCCGTTGAGGCAGCTCGTATCCTGCCTGCACCGTCTCGAAATCCAGATGCAGGTTCAGGCCGTCGTCGCTGTTTTTCTCGGCGGCCACCAGTTCCTCTATCTCCACGGCCACCTCGCTGGCCTGGGAGTTGGGCGGCAGGTGCAAATCCAGCCAGGCCTCGCACTCCTCGGGCACCACGAAGCCGCCGCCGCTGCTGAAAAGGTCGCGGATGTTGTAGATCACCTCGGGCCGTCTGTTTTGCAGGTGGGCGGTGAGGGTCAAAAGCAGGCGCAGCATGTCCTCCACCGCCTTGCGCCCGCCCCCGGCCAGGGAGGCGTGGCGGCGCTCGCCGCGGGTCACCAGCTTCAGCTCCATGTAGCCGTAGTTGTGCAGGCAGGGCTCCAGGCGGGTGGGCTCGCCCACCACCGCCCAGGGAAAGCGATACTCGTTCACCAAGGCCTCGGCCCCGTCGCCCGCCTCCTCCTCGCCCACCACCAGGGCCAGGGTGACCGGCAGCTCGCGCACCCCCTGCTCCCACAGGGAGAGCACCGCCTCGATCATGGCCGCGCAGCCGCCCTTCATGTCCGCCGCGCCCAGGCCCCAGACCCGGTCGCCCTCCTGGCGATAGCCGAAGTCCTCCAGCTCGTGGGCGCTGACCGTGTCGATGTGGCCGATCAGGGCCAGCTCGGCCTCCTCGCCGCCCAGGGCAACCACCAGGTTGCCCCGCTCCTCGTCCACCTCCTGGCGCACCACCGGCAGGCCCCGGCGCTTTAGCCAGCCGTGCAGGTACTGGCACAGGTCCTCTTCCTTGCCCGAGGGGCTGTAGATGTCGAGCATGGCGGCCAAGAGCTTCTTCAGGCGGGCCTGGTTGATGGGCGAATGGTTCATGGCCCTTCCTCCGGGCTCTTATGGGACGGCGCGCGGCGGCCCGAAAGGTTCAGGCTCATGTAGAGGTGCTCCGAGGGCTTGCCGAAACCCAGCTTGCGGAAAAAGCGGATGGCGGGCAGGTTGTCGGCCTCGGTGTCCACCATCATGATGCGCACCCCGGCGGCCAGATAGCGGTCGCGCAGCATGTTGAACAGGCGCGAACCCACCCCGTGCTCCTGCCAGGCCGGGTCCACCCCCAGCCAAACCAGGTGGCCGTATTTCCAGGCGCTGCCGCTCTTGGTGATGGTGGTGCCCAGGGCGAAGCCCACCATGCGCTCGTCGTCCTCCTCCTCGGCCACCAGGCAGAACTCGGTGTCGCTGGTGAACAGGCCCACCACCTCGAACTCGTCCCAGGTGCGGTAGAGGTTGGGCACCTCCTCGGCGGTGAACAGATCCTCGCCCAGGTGGAACACCGGGGCCAGGTCGTCGATCTCCATGGTGCGTACGACTATGTTGGGGCGTTTTTTGCCCTCGCCGCCCATGCCTACGTGATAACGCACAATCTCCTCGCTGCTTGCGTGCTGGGGTTTTCCTCTATTTTAGCGCATGGTTGGCCCAGAGTCAGACATCGACTCCCTAATCGATAATTATGTGCGGTGCGCTACATCAAAGGCCGCGCGCTGATTCTATAGGGCATATCATCTGCGGCACAGCCAGGGAGTGTCAGGCAAGGCGTTCGGCAAGCGAAAGCCGCAGGCGTAGCAAACGCTACGTCGAGGCTTGAGCGCCGCCGACAACGCAGCATGGCGCTTCCCGGCGAAGCCGCCGCTACTAGCGAACCACCGCGTCGCGCTCGGGATCGAAGGGATTCAGGCGCACCGCCAGGGAAAAAAGGTAGGGGTGTCTACGGCTGAGGTGCCCGGCGTAGGTGAGCCAGCGCATCACCAACTGGCGGTACACCCGCCTCAGGTCACCGGCCAAGTGGGCGGTGTCGCTCTCAGGCAGCTCGGCCAGGCCTCGGCGGTGGTACAGTTCGTCTTTTAGGTGAAACACCGCCCGGAGGCACTCGGCGAAGCCGTCGTCCTCGCTGATGGCCGGGTTTTCCAAAAGGCGCAAAAGCAGGCTGGTCTTGGAGGCCAGGAGCGTGCGTATCCCGGCCAGGTCCACCAGGCTTGACTCCACCTCGTAGTCGTAGGCCACCAGGCGCTCTTGCAAACGGCTGAAATCCGTGGGGCTCCAGTCGGCTTTGACCCGCAACTCTCCGGACAGCTCGCCCCGCTTGGGGTCGCCCTGGGTGAGCAGGTGCAGCAGGTCCGAGCCCAGTTCGGAAAAGAAGATGCCCTCCACCATGTAGAGCTTCAGCTCCCGAGCCGCCTTTTCCCGGCGGCTGAGCAGCATCTCGGTGAAGTTGGCCACCACCCCCATGAAGGTGCCCACCCCGCCCAGGATCAGGAAGATGGCCAGCGCCTTGCCCAGGGGAGTGTGGGGGCTTATGTCGCCGTAGCCCACCGTGGTCACGGTGACGATGCTGAAATAAACCGCGTCGTAGAAAGGCAGGCCCTCGGCCAGGGTGAAGCCCACCGTGCCCAGGACCAGGATGCCCAGCATGACCAACAGGAACGCGCGCAAGCGGAAACGTATTTGATCCATGATCAACCCGTTTTAAAAATCCATAGCTTGCTTAATGATAGCACCCGAGGGAAGGCTGGGTCAGGGTTGGGAGGAAAATGCCTCCCAGCTCATGCGGTGGTGGTGGCCCTTGGTCACGAACATGAGGGCCCGGCCCATGGCGGCGCGGTTCTGGTAGCCGGTAAGGCGCAGCGCCGGGTTGCCGTTCAGGTCCAGGAAGATGGTGGTGGGCACCTGCTTGATCTCGTAGAGCTCCATGAGGCGAGGCTCTTGGGTCACGTCCACCAGCACGGGGTAGCTTTGCTTTTGCATGCGCCCGGCCAACTCGGGGTCGCTGAAGACCTGGCGCTGCATCTTCTTGCACAGGTAGCACCAGGGGGCGGAGAAAAACAGCACGATGGGGCGCGGTGCCTGCCGGGCCAGCTCGGCGGCCTGTTCGTAGCCCAGCCAGGCGACCCCGCCCTCCGCCCCTGCCGGAGCCGGGGCCAACAGCAGCAAGGCCATGAGCAGTAAAAATGCCGCCCGCCGACTCCCTCCGGCCGCGAGGGGTGGTGGGCCGGAAGGAGCCGGGGCGGCTGCGATGCTTGGGAGGGCAGGCAAGAAACTAGCGGCCCTTCATGAACTGTTCCAGGCTCTTGCGCATGTAGGCACGGCTTTGCACGTAGTCCAGCATGCCCAGGAAACGCTCCTCGCCCATGACCCCCTTGTCGCGGTACACCTCCTTGCCGCCAGGGCTGAGGAAGACGTAGCTGGGGGTGTAGTCCGAGCGGTAAAGCTTGGCCGGGGCCGGGTTCTTTTCCACGTCCACCTTGGCGGCGATGAAGTTCGCGTTGAGCTTGTCGATCACCGCCGCCTGGTTGTAGACCTTGATTTTCATCTCCTTGCAGCGGTAGCAGTACGGCAGATGAAAATAGATCAGCATGGGCTTGTCCTGGGTTTTCTGGGCGGCCAGGGCTGCGTCGTATTCCAGCCAATGGATGCCGCCTTCGGCGGCCATGGCCGGGGCCGAAGCCCAGGCCAAAACCGCCAGCAGGACAAGACCGGCCAGGGCGCTGAGGCGTGGCATGGCTCTTGTCTCCCCTGTGTGTTTAGAAACGATAACTCACCATGATATGCACGGTGTCCTGGTAGTGGCTCACCTCGGTGCCCGCGAAGGGGTTGGTGGACGAGGGAGCCCCGTTGTTGGTCTGGTCGTTGCTGAAGCCGTGCTCCAGGGCGAAGTCGAAGTCCCAGTCCTGATAGGTGAAGGTGAAGCCCGCGGTGAGGTGGTGCTCCACGATGGCCGGGAACAGCGGGTTCAGGGTGTTGTCGGGCACCGGGTTCTGGCCGTAGTTGTAGCCCGCCCGCACGGTCCACATGTCGTTGATCTCGTACTGCGCGCCCAGGGCGAAGACGAACTGGTCTTTCCAGTCCATGACGAAGGGGATGGTGAGAGTGTCGTAGCCCGCGGGCACCGCCACGTTGGGGTTGCTGGCGGTCACGGTCACGGTCTTGATGGCCGCGGCCCAGTTCACCCAGCTCACGTCAAAGGCCAGCAGCCACTTGGGGCCGGGCTTGAAGGACACGCCCACTTCCACCTGGCGGGGCCAGGTGAAGTCATCCATCTTGACGTCGCGGTAGGTGACCTGGCCCAGCCCCGGCCCGAAGTTGAAACGCATCTCGCCGCCGTCGAAGTCCAGGGAGCTTTCGGTGGTGTAGGTGGCGCCCACGGCCCACTGGTCGTTGATCTGGTAGTTGGCTCCGAAGCGCCCGGCGATGGTGTAGGAGGACAGGCCGGTGACGTGCTGGCCCTGCACTCCGCGGGGGAAGAAGTCGTAGTCGATGGTGGCGTAGCCCGCGAAGGCGGTGAGGCCCAGGGTCAGCTTGTCGGTGACGTTGTAGGCCACGGTGGGAGCCAGGCGCATGAAGGCCACCTGGGAGTACAGGCTGTCGTCGTTGCCCATGAAGTTCTTGACGTTGTTGAAGTCCACGCCCATGCCGCCCTGGGCGAAGATGCCCACGCCCACCGACCAACGGCTGGTGCCGATGCGCTGGGCGTAACCGGCGAAGGGCAGCGGGAAGAGCTGGAACTCATTGTCCACCCCACTCTGGCCGGGCATGGTCACTTCCATCTGGGGGTTTAGAAACGCCCCGCCCACGCTGACCACCCGGTTGCAGGTGGTGGCCAACTGGGCCGGGTTGCCGGCGATGGCGGTGCAGCCGGCGGGCACGGCCACGTCGGCCCCGCCCATGCCCGAAGACACCGCCCCGGTGCCGATCATGTTCATTCCGTTGGTTGCCCAGGCCCACACCGGTGCGCTGAGCACCAACAAAGCGGTTAAAACTACTCCCAGCATCCTTCTCATGACGGATCCCTTTCTTCTCTTTCCCATGGTTTAACTATGTCTTTGGAACCGCCAAACGACACCCCTCCGGTTCCCTGTAATGCGGCGGATTGCCATCCCGCCGACCCCTGCTTGTTATCTTTTGTGGGACCCCCGTACCCGGGTCTGTCACTAAACCCGGGCTGACCCCGGGGGCCCCTTACGCGCTAGACGAAAAGAGTGATGTTGCATCCGGTGGCGAAGTTCAGGAAGGTGGCCGCGCCGCCCAGCTCGATGTCGTCGATAAGCTCCTCGCGCTTGATGCCCATGACGTCCATGGTCATCTGGCAGGCGATGATCTTGATGTCGCTTTCCACGCAGGTGTCCAGAAGCTCGGGGATGGTGGGCACGCCCACCTTGCCCATCCAGTTGTTCATCATCTTGGTGGCCATGGCGGTCATGCCCGGCAGCATGCCGATGATGTTGGGCACCGGCACGGGCATGGCCGGGTTGCCCACCGGGGCCACGCCCAGGTGGGCGTTCTTGCCCTTGCGCAAGATGTCCAGGCCGTAGAAGGTGAAGAACACCTGGCACTCGATGTCCAGGGCCGCGCAGGTGGAGGCCAAGATCAAGGGCGGGTAGGCCATGTCCAGGGTGCCCTTGGAGGCGATGATGGCCGCCTTGGAATTTTTCTTCATCGCGGTGCTGAACTGTTCGTTGACCGCCTTTTTCACCGCCTCGTCGATATAGCTCTGAATTTCCTTTTCCATGGCAAGGCTCCTTTCGACCTAGCGACCTTTTTAGATGGCCCTGGCCCCCGCTTGATTTCCGGCGGCGCGCTCGGCGCCCTCCCGGATGCAATGAATAATCTTGTAAACTTCGGGACGGGCAATGCTGTAGTAGACGCAGGCCCCCTCGCGCCGGGCGTCCAACAGGCCCCGCACGCGCATGGCCTTGAGGTGCTGGCTGGTGGCGGCCTGGGCCGCGCCGATGGCCTGGCTGATCTCGCCCACGTTCTTGGCGCCCGGCTCCAGGCACTGGGCTATTCTTATGCGCATGGGATGCCCCATTACCTTGAGCATTTCCGCCGCGTCATCGATGAAGCATTGGTCCATAAATTTCTCCGTGGAGCTTAATTTATTTATTTCTATATTATGATATTTATATATGCAACTAAAATTATATAGTAACTATTACCTAGTGATATATTCCGATTAATAACTATTCTGAGACAAGATCGCCGCTCAGAGCAAGCGGCCTCCGCTGCGGGCGGTGTCCACCAGGTTTTTCAGCTGGGGATAAGGTTGGGCCCCCACCAAAAGACGCCCCCCGGCCAGGAAAGAAGGCACCGCGCTGATGCCCACCTTACGGCTGTAGGCCCAGTCGGCGTCCACCGCCGGGGCGTAGCGCCCCGACTCCACCGCCTCCATGGCTTGGTAAGGCTCCAGGCCCACCTTGGCGGCCTCCCGGGTCAGCACCGCCAGGTCGTAGATGTTCTGGCCCTCGGCGAAATAGGCGTGGAACATGGCGTTGTGAAAGGCCTCGCCCTTGCCCTGCTCCTCGGCCCACTTGCCCAGTTCCTGGGCCCGGCGGCTGTTGAAGGTCATGGTGCGCATGCCCCAGGCCAGGCCCTCGTCCCTGGCCACGCCCGCCAGGCGGGCCAGCATGGCCGGGATGTCCATGCCCCGGCCCTCGAAGAGCTTCTCCAGGGTGTTGCCCTGGGGCGGGGTTTCCGGGTGCAGGGGAAAGGCGATCCACTTGATGGCGACGTTCTCTTCGGCGACCAGCTTTTCTATACGCCCGGTACAGAAGTAGCACCAGGGTCAGATGTAGTCGCTGAAAACCTCGATGGTCAGGGGGGCGTCGGGCATGGCTTCTCCCTATAGGCAAAAGGCTTACTAATAGGTTATCGCAACAATCTGAATTGGGCAAAAGGGAGCGGCCATAAAATCCCGGCCAGGAATCTTTTCACTTGCTATATTCTAGAATCTAGAATATAGAACAATACATGTTGTTACCCCAAGACATATTGGTGCTGCTAAAGCTGGCGGTGAACCCCAGCAGAGAATGGACCTATGCAGGGCTGGCCCATGACCTAGGCCTGAGCCCTTCTCAGGTGCACTCCGCCTTGAAACGTGCCGAACGCTCGGGGCTATTCTCTCGGGAACTGCGCCGTCCTCTGCTGGACAACCTGGAAGAATTCCTGCTGCACGGGGTGCGCTACGCCTATCCCCCGGAGATAGGCGGCATCACCCGTGGGGTGCCCACTGCAGGCAGCCACCCGGTTTTTCAGGAAGAATTTTCTTTCAGCCCGCAGGAGAATTACGTTTGGCCCTACGCTGAAGGGACGCAAAGGGGTATGAGCCTTTCGCCCCTTTACAAATCCGCCCCCCAGGCTGCCAACAAAGATCCTTTGCTTTACACCGCCATGGCCCTGGTGGACGCCCTGCGGCTGGGAAGCAAGCGGGAAATGGATTTTGCCAAGCGAAGGCTGAAAGAGTTGTTGAAGGAAAATGCGTAACGAGTTGTCCGAAAACCTGGGCCAAATGCTCTTAGTGGCCCGTCGTTTAGGCGAGTTACGCAAGGATATGGTCTTCGTGGGTGGTTCGGTGCTGGAGCTGCTCATCAGCGACCCGGCCCAGCCGCCGGTGCGCCCCACCCTGGACGTTGATCTGGTGGTGGGAGCGAGCAGTTGGAGCGAGTTCACCCGGCAACAGGACAAGCTACGGGATCTGGGATTCCGCGAAGATCCCAACGGCCCCATATGTCGGTGGAATATTGATGGCATCGCGGTGGACCTGATGCCCGCCGAGGAAGGTGTTCAGGGCTACATAACCAATCGCTGGTACGCCGCCGCCATGCGCACGGCGCAGGTGATCGAGTTGGCTGGTCTGGAAATAAAAGTGATCTCCGCCCCCTGCTTCCTGGCCACCAAGCTGGAGGCCTTTGACGGCCGGGGGGAGCGGGATTTCATGGCCAGCCATGATCTGGAGGATCTGGTGGCCGTGGTGGATGGTCGAGAAGAACTGGCGGAGGAGGTGGCCCGCAGCGAGAGTTGAGTTGCGGGAGTACCTGGCCGTGCGTTTGCGGCAGTTGCTGGACGACCGAGAATTTATAGACGCCCTGCCCGGCCATCTCCCTGGCGATCCAGCCGGTCAGGCCCGCCTGCCCTTGGTTTTGGAGCGGCTGGGACGGATGGCCGCCCCAGCCTGACCCGATCTAATATCCCAAGTCCTCGCCCACCAGAATCACATGGATGCGGTTCGGCACCATGGAGCCCTCGATGATGCTCCAGAAGTTACAGATGCGTTTGGGCGCGCGGCAGTCGGCGCACAGGCCGTTTTTGTTGCAGGGGGTGTCCAAGTTGAGGCGCATGGCGTTCACCGGCGCGGCGTAGTTTTTGACCCTGGCCTTGGCGCTCTCCAGGTCCGGGGCCACCTTGTTCATGCCCACCACCAGGACCACCTTTTTCGGGCCGAAGGCCATGGCCGCCACCCGGTTGCCCATGCCGTCCAGGTTCACCAGGCGGCCGTCCAGGGTGATGGCGTTGCTGGAGGCGAGCATCAGGTCGGCGGTTAGGCCCTGGCGGCGGATGGCGATGCTCTCTTCCGGGGCCAGTCCCGGCTTGTAGGGGTTGAAGACCGTGACCCCTTCCATGGCCTCGATCTTTTCCCAAAGGCCCATCTCCACGGTGCTGCAGGAGCCGCCCCGTAAAACGCTGCCCCCGGCGGGGATCATCGCCAGAATCTGCTCCTTGGCCTGGGCCGCGTCGGCGGCGTAGGAGCCGGCCATGCGCCTTTTCTCCAGCCAGGCGATGATGCCCTGGGCCACGGTCTCATTCCACTTTTGCTGATGGGCGTCCACGTTCTTCCTCCATATGCTTGGATCAAATTACGACGAAGCCGAGTTGCTAAAAGGTTAGTACTTTTAACCCGGCCTGCAAATACTCGGTCAAAGGCTTACCCATGTAGATCACCTTGATGCCCAGTTCCTCCAGGCGGGGAGCCACGCCGTACCTGTCGGCGCAGGCCCGGCAGGCCAGAAGCTCCACCCCGGCCTGCTTCATCTCCTCCAGTTCGGCCTGCAACTCGGCGTCCTCGGCGATGAGCAAGGCCGAGGGCCCCCACACCACCAGGCGCACCGCGGGCCACCATCCCTGGAGGCGCGCGTTCTTGGCGTACATGAAGACCATGTTTTTGGCCACCTCGCGGTCGCGGGAGGTCCAGATGATAACCAGGGTGTCCGCTGAGTTTTCCATGCTCTGCTCTCCTTGGGGGCGCTGGGCCGGGGCTGATGATTGCTTGGTGGTTTTATTATGCCCCATAACCGGCCTCCCGTGAAAAATCTCCGCGATGCCCGGTCATTGTGCGAAAAAATTACCCGGCAAATCCAGGCCTTAGGCGATCAGGCTTGCGGGCGGGCATTGCATAACCTACTATATTAATAGAGATTAGAGAATATTATCCTTCTCCTCCGCACGGTTGGCACGCCCGCTGCAACTTAACCAGGGCAAAGACAACCCTCAAAGGAGGAAAGACATGAGACGCGCAACTACCTTCATCCTGGCCGCCGGCTTCACCCTTCTTCTGGCCGTGGGCGCCATGGCCTGGGGTGGCGGCATGGGCGGCGGTTACGGCGGCGGCTGGGGCCACATGATGGCTCCCGGTTACCATATGAACCAAGGCAACGATTACGGCCCCGGCTACCAGGGCCAGGGCTACGGCCCGGCCAACTGCCCCGGCTGGAGCGCCTACCAGGGCGGCAACCAGGGCCAAGGCTACTACGGCCCCAATCAGGGCCAAGCTCCCAACCAGGGCTACGGCCGAGGCTACCGGCAGGCTCCGGTGGCTCCCCCGGCCGACAACCTGGAACGTTAGTCATATCCCCCGGGGGTCCGGGCTTTCGGGCCTGGGCCCCCACCTCCCCAGGAGGTGAAACATGCCCCAGATGATACAGCGAACCGAAACCTGCCCCATCTGCCGTATGCCGGTGAAGACCGACGGGGCCGAGTACGTGGAAAAGCGCGAGGGGCGGCTCTACTTCTTCTGCGCCCCCGGCTGCCGGGACAAGTTCCTGGCCGGGGCCTGCTGTGCCAAGCCCAAGGGCCGCTGGGGCCACTTTTTGGACCGCCTGGCCAAGGCCAACGCCAAGGAATTCGGCACCTCGGGCCCTTCCTGCTGCAACTGACCCCAGACCCCAGCCCCGCATAGGAGGCCCCCCATGCACCCCATCTTGTTCAACCTGGGGCCCCTGCCCATCCACACCTACGGGGTGCTCCTGGCCCTGGGGGTGTTCCTGGGGCTGATCGCCCTGAGGATCAACGCCCGGCGCCTGGGCCTGGCCCCCGAAGCCGCCCAGAACGAGGCCCTGTGGCTGGTGCTGGCCGGTCTGGCCGGGGCGCGCCTGGCCTTCGTGCTTTTGGAGCCGGGCCCCCTGCTGGGCAACCTGGGCCGCTTTGCCTTTATCTGGCAAGGCGGCCTGGTGTTTTACGGCGGTTTGGCCGCCGCCGTGCCCCTGGTCATCTGGCGGGGGCGGGCCCAAGGCTGGGGCGCCGCCGCCTGGGCGGATATGTTGGCCCCTTCCCTGGCCCTGGGCCAGGCCCTGGGCCGGGTGGGTTGCTTCTTCTCCGGCGACAGCTACGGCAAGCCCTTTGACGGCCCCTGGGCGGTGGTGTTCAGCGCCCCCCACTCCCTGGCCCCCACCGGCATACCTCTGCACCCCACCCAGCTCTACACCGCCGGGGCGCTGCTTATCATCTTCGCCCTGCTGACCTGGCTGCTGCCCCGGCGGCGCTTCGCCGGGCAGGTGGTGCTGGCCTACGGCCTGTTGCACGGCGTGGCCCGCCTGATCGTCGAGCCCTTCCGGGCCGACTGGCGGGGAGCGGTGGTGGCCGCCGGGCTCACTCCAACCGGGATCTTCGCCCTGGGGCTGGCCGTCTTGTGTATGCTGGGTCTGGTTTGGGGCCTGCGCCGCAGCGCTGCCCGTACCGCCTGAATTAAAACGGCAGGTTCTTGGACTTGAGCGGCCCCGGTGCCCGCTCCCAGGGCATGGCCATGGGGTGCTCGGGGATGCGCACGTGGAAGTGGGAGCCTTCGCCGGGCTCCGAATCCACGGTTATGGAGCCGCCGTGCTGCTGCACGGTGTCGTTGGCGATGAACAGGCCCAGGCCGGTGCCCGCCGAGCCCTTGGAGGTGAAGAACAGGGTGAACATGTTCTCCAGGGTCTCGTGGTCCATGCCCTTGCCGTTGTCCACTATGTCGAACACCAGCACGTCGTCCTCGCGGCTCACCTGAAACAGGATGCGGCGGTGGGGCTTTTCCTCGTCGTCGTCCAGGCAGGCGTCCACCGCGTTTTCCAGGATGTTGATCATGGCCGGGTTCAGGGCGTTGGGGTCCACCTCGAAGCGCCCCAGGTCCGGGGCCAGCACCAGCTTGAAGTCCAGGCCGTGCTTTTTGGCGGCGTATTCCCCGGCCACGGCCACCCCCTTGGCGAACTCGGCCACCTCCACCTGCTCGGTGTCCAGCTCCCGCTCCTTGGCGTAGTACAGGATGTCCAAGACGGTGCGGCGGATGCGCTCGGTCATGCGCTCCACCAACTCCCAGCCCTTGGACACCCGGTCCATGTCGCCCCGCTCCAGCCCGGCCCGCACCTTGTACATGCCCCCGTCCAGGGCGGTGAGCAGGCCCTTGACCCCGTGGGAGATGGAGCTGATGACCATGCCCAGGGAGGAGAGGTGGTCCTGGAGCTTGCGGATCTGGGTGATGTCGGTGGACATCACCATGACCTGGTTTATCTCGCCCTGGGCGTCGCGCAGGGGGGCGGTCCAGGTGAGCACGTTGAAGCGCCGCCCGTCCTGGGCCCTTAGCACCTGCTCGTACTGGTGGGACTGGCCGTCCACGAAGGTGTCGGCCACCGGGCAGTCGGGGCAGCCCTCGCAGCGGCCCTGGTACACATCGTGGCAGGTCTTGCCCACCAGCTCCCCGAACTCCTCCTTGAAGCGCCGGTTGGTGGCGGTGATGGTGAAGTTGTGGTCCAACACCGAGATGTAGCAGGGCACCTCGTCGAAAAGCTGCTGATATTGTTGCAGGGTGTCGTAAAGCCGGGCCGCCCGGGTGGTCTCCTCGCCCAGGGGGGGCAGGGCCGCGGGCAGGCCTCCGTTGGGTATGTGGCCCGACAGATAGGCCAGCTTCTTGCGCACCACCAAACGGTCCTGGGCGCGCCTGAGGGCCACCCCCAGGCGGTGGGGGCTCACCGGCTTGATGAGGTAGTCGCTGGCCCCGAACTCCAGGGCCCGGGCCCCGCGCTCGATTTCGGCCAGATCGGCCAGGAAGATCGTCTCGGTCCAGGGGTGCTCGGCCTTGAAGCGGCGCACCAGCTCCAGGGCCTCGCCCGTGTCCGAGCCGTCGTCCAGGATGCTGATGGCCGGCTTGTGGCGGAAGGCCAGGTCCAGGGCCTCTTCGGCGTCGGCGGCGAACAGGGAGATGTGGCCCCAGCCGGAAAGCTGGGCGGCCAACTCCCGGCCCAGCTCCCGGGGCGCGATGAGCAGGATCTTGTCGCCCATGGCGGCGGCCCCGGCCGGGCCTAGGCCTCGCCCAGGGCCTTTGACACGATGGCCGCCAGTTCGGCGGGTTCGAAGGGCTTGGCCACGATGGCCGCCACCTTGTCCGGGTTAATGGCCCGGTGGGGGGAGTACTGGCCGGATATCACCACGATGGGGATGGATTTGAGGGCCTCGTCCTTGCGGAAGCGCTGGTAAAAGCGGGTGCCGTGCTCCTCGGGCATCTGCAAATCCAGGGTGATCAGGTCCGGCCGGTGCTGGGCGGCCATGGCCAGGCCCTGCTCGCTGCCGGTGGCCACCAGGGTCTCGTAGCCCTGGTCCTGGAAGATGTCCTCCAGGTATTCGGCGACGTGCTTTTCGTCCTCGATGATCAGTATTTTCTTGGCCATCTAGACTCCTAATACATGCGGCCGGGGGAATGACCCGGGGCGCGATCCCCGGCCCCCGCGATCATTAGCCGTTGGGGTTGGAGTTGTCGGCTTATTATCATACCGCATTATAGGCTAATCATCTGCTAGGATTTAAGGGCCTTAAAAAGGGAGAGGACCGAAGTCCTCTCCCTGAGCGCTAACTTTTATGCCTTAGCAGGAGCCGCAGCATCCGCTGCCGCAACTGCCGCCGCCCTCGGGCTGAGGCAGGGGCTTGGAGCTGGAGAGCATGAAGCCCTGCTGCCCATCGTCGGTGAGGTAGTCCAGCTTCATATCACCGACCAGCTCGGACAGCTTGCCGTCGATAACGTAGCTCACGCCGTCCACGTCGAACTGATCATCTCCGTCGCGGGCCTGGTCCACGCCCATGGCCAACTGCGATCCGCTGCATCCCGACTGCAAGAAAATGCGGATGGGAGGCTCGAGGTTTTTCTCGGCCATCACCGCCTTGAGGGCCTCGCTTGCCGAGGGGGTAACTTCCATCATGACAAAATGCCTTTCGCTAGGGGTTGTCTTTGAGATCAAACATAAGGCCCAAACCGGCCAAATGCAAGCAACGCCCTAGCCGGGATATTTTATGAGGCCAAGCGGCACTAAAAAAACTAATTGTTTTTTGCCGCAGTTATGAAAAACCCATCCTTATCGGGGTGCGATTTGTAACCGGACCCGGCACAGCCAGCCGACGGCAGACAAGGCGGCCCAAGGCTTGGGCCTCCAAAACGTTTCTACGGGAGCCTCCAAGCTCTGTGGGGGCAACTCGTTGCTCGGCCCGCTTTGCCTCCAGCGGCACGCTGGCAAGCGAGGGCTGCAGGCGTAGCCAGGGCTACGTCGAGGCCCGAACGCGGCCGGCAACGCCGAATGCCGGTGGCTGGCGCAGCCGGACGCTTGGCCTTCGTGAAATGTCCCGGCTAAAATTCCATGTTCAGGTCCACGCCCAAGCGCTCCCACTGGGCCGCCGCCTCGGCCTCGGCCTTGGCCACCTCTTCCTCGCTCCAGGGCTCGATAACCAGGCAGTCGGCGATGAGCTGCCAGATGTATTTCACCTCGTACTTGTAGTCGGTGTAGTACTTGGGCAGGCGCTTCATGAGCTGGTCGTGGCAGTTGGAGCAGGCCACCACCACCACGTCGGCCCCGGACTCCTTGATGGACTCGTACTTCTTGCGCCCGTGCCAGGCCGCGTCGTCTTCCCAGGGCAGGGGCCAGTTGCCGCCGCCCGCGCCGCAGCAGTTGCCGTTCATGCGGTTGGGGTACATGTCCACGAAGTTGTCCACGCACTGCTCTATGATCCAGCGGGGCTCCTCGAAGTAGCCGTGGCCGAAGTGGCTCTGAAGCTCGCGGCCGTGCTTACAGGAGTCGTGCCAGGTGAAGGTCTTGCCCGCGTACACGCTCTTGTCCAGCTTGATGCGCCCCTGCTTGATGATCTCCAGGAGGTAGTCGTATAGATAGACCCAGTTGGTCTTGTTGTCAGGGTCGTCGAACTCGCACATCTTCATGCCGTTGCGGCAGCCGTAGGAGCCGCCGCCGCAGTCGGGCATGATCATGCGGCCGATGTTGAACTCCTTCATCATGTCGATCTTGCGCTGGGCCAGGATGCTGGTGGCCTCGTAGTTGCCAGTGAACAGGCCCCAGTCCACCGCCTCCCAGTTGTTGCTGGGGATGGTCCAGTTTTCCTTGGCCGCGTAGAAGATCTTCCACCACCAGTACATGTCCTCGAAGTCGCCGAAGACCTCCTTGGAGTTGGGGAAGAACAGGATGTCCGCGTCCTGCTTGTCCACCGGCACGTAGAAGCCGGGGCAGCATTCCTCGGCCATCTCCACGCCCATGTCGGCCATGGTGAAAAGATAGTCGTCGCGGGGTATGGCCATGTTGTTGCCGGTCTCCAGCACGTTGATCACGCCCTTGTGCAGGATGCCCGGCACCTTGTCGCGGGGGCGCAGGCTCTTCATGTAGCCGAAGATGGCCGGCATGTCCAAACCCATGGGGCAGGCGGCGGCGCAGCGGCCGCAGCCGGTGCACAGCCAGGGGAAGCGGCTGTCCACCACCTCGTCCACCATGCCCAGGGCCAACATGCGGATGACCTTGCGGGTGTCCCAGCCCTGCATGTCCTCGGCGGGATTGCCGGTGATGGGGCAGCCCCCGGAGCAGGTGCCGCAGGTCAGGCAAAGATTGAGGTTGGCCCCGTTGAGTTTTTCCAGGACCTCGTCGGGCAGCTTTTTGGGTCGAATCAGTTCAGACACGTGTCACCTACCGTCTGGGGGCCGGGGCGAACCCGGACCGATGTTTTTGCAGCCAACCGGAGGCGGCCCGGCGGGCCTGAATTATCTTTGGCCGTCGGCCCTAGGCGCCCACGGCGGCTTGTCGGGGCTGGGGATACAGCGGCCCCAGCTTGCGAATTCTCTCGGTGAAGTCGATGCAGGTCTGGGCGAACTGCGGGCCCATGGCCGAGGAGTTGAAGTACATCTCCACCCGCCCCGGCTCTATGCCCAGGGCCTCGAGCATGCCCTTGACCTTTTCCACCCTCTTGAGAGCCTTGTAGTTGCCGTTCACGTAGTGGCAATCGTCCAGCAGGCAGCCGGAGAGGAACACCCCGTCGGCCCCGTCCTCGATGGCCCTGAGCAGGTAGAGCATGTCCACCCGGCCGGTGCAGGGCACCCGGATGATGCGCACGTTGGGCGGGTACTGCAAACGCATGCTGCCCGCCAAATCGGCGGCGGCATAGGAGCACCACTGGCAGCAATAAGCCAGAATCTTGGGTTCGAATTCTTCGGACATAACCATCCTCCCCAGGGGCCCGGCCCGGATGGGCGGCCCGTCCAGGGGCGGCGGCCCGGGGGCTGGAGGTTGGCGCCGGGTCATATTAAGCGTTTTTCCGGCACCTTATGCGCAAAGCCTGTTCTCGAGCCCACCTGCCCGCTTGCCCCGGACGCTCCTCCGGGACGAGGCTCAGGTGAATCCCAGAAACAACTCCATGCCTGGTTGCCTCGCTTAATTACCAATTCTTGGAAACTAGCCGGAGGGGGGGCGAGTGTCAAATAGGTAATAACTATTGGGTATTTACTTGTACCCCGGCCATTATCAATAGGCCGCGCGGCCCCGGGCCCGCCGGGAGAGCCAGACGCAGGCAACGGCAGCCAGGGCCAGGGCCGGGATAAGGAGGAAGGCGTGGCCGAAGGCGGCGGCCAGGGCCTCTTGGGGCAGGCCCGCCTGGGTGAAGTGGACCCCGCCGCGCACCAGGGAGGCGGGCAGGGACAGGGAAAAAATCCGCTCCACCCCCACCACCCCGGCCAAGGCCCCCAGGCCCAGGGCCAGGGCCAGGTTGCGGCTGTTCCAGACCTGGCCAGAGGTTGCCAGGACCCAGCCCAGGAACAGGGCCGCCGCCGGGGCCAAGACCAGGAGCAGCCCGGCCCGGAGCGGGCTCAGGCCCAACAGGTCCACCAAATAGAAGGGCAGCAGCAACAAGGCCCCCCCGGCCAGGGCCGCGCCCCCCAAAAGCGCCGCCAGGCCCCAGGCCAGGCCCGGCTCCCGCAGCTCGGGCAGGAGGATGACCGGGGCCGGGGTGCGCCGCTCCCAGGGCCACAGGGTGGCCAGGCACCCGGCCCCCAGGGCCAGGCTCAGCCAGGGTCGGAGATCGGCCGGGCCGTGGACCTGACCCAGGTCCAGGGCGCTGATCACGAAGTACAATCCCCCCATGAGCAGCAGGGCGCCCACCAGGTCCAGGCCGCTTCCCCGGTCGGCCGGGGGCGTGGCGGGCAGGAGCCTGATGCCCGCCAGAATCACCGCCGCGCCCAGGGGCAGGTTGAGCCAGAACACCGGACGCCAGCCCAGATGCTGGGCGGCCAAGGCCCCCAGCGCCGCCCCGGCCATGGCTCCCAGGGTGGCGGCCAGAGCGGCCAGGCCAAGCCCCCGATCCCCCCGCCCCAACAGGGCCGAGCCCGCCACGGCCATGAGCGCCGCGCCCAGGCCCTGGGCCGCCCGGGCGGCGAGAAGCTCCCCCATGCCCGGCGACAGGCCGCACAGCAGCGAGGCCACCCAGAACAGCCCCGCGCCCCAGAGCAGCAGGCGCTTGCTCCCCATGCGCCGCGCCAGGCCCCGGCCCACCGGCAACAGGCAGGCCCCCACCAGCAGGTAGACCACCGGGACCTTGCAGGCCAGGGTGAGGCCCACCCCCAGGTCCAGGGCCATCAGCGGAAGGGCCAGGCTCACCGCCAAAAAGTCCAGGCCCACCATGAAAGCCAAGGCCGCCACCAGCAACAGGCACCACCAGTGGCGGCGAGGCTCCAGGGAGGCCAGGGGGCTGGGGACGGCGGCGGGCGGCATGCTTCTCCTATTTATTAAAGGCGGCCGCACCCATTATACGGCCGGGCGCCTCAGGCCAAGGCCGCGATCATGTAGGGCAAGATCACCACCACCAGCAGGGCGGTGAGCACCGGGCGCAGCAGATTCCTGAGGTTGCGGTTGCCCTCCCGGAAAGCGCTGTAGGCGTGGTTGGCCGCCGAGAGAATGAGGAAAATGAGCAGCACGCTCATCAGCGCCGCCTGGGCCATGGTCCCCCAGCCCAGGGCGTAGGCCAGGATGCAGGCCAGGGCCAGGGCCAGGTTGTTGAGCCCGGACTGGCGCTGGTATCCACCTCCCCCCCCGTAGCCCGAGATTTTCGAGGCCGCCTTGCCGAAGAACAGGCTTTCGACGCCCGAAAGCCCGGCCACGGCCAGCACGGTCCAGAGGGTGATGGTGCCGAACTGCTCCTGTGGGCTCCCCCCCACGTAGTTGGCCCAGAAGATGCCGACCCCCGCCCCGGTCCAGCGGGCGTATTCCAAGACGTCGTTGATTTTCACGGGCCCTCCTTGGCAGGTTAAGGTGGTCAGCCTCCTTTGAAACCACGTATATGGCCCGGTAGGCAAGCCTTTTCTGCCCCACCCGCCGGAAGGCCCAAACCGGCGGCCAAAAAGGTGGTTGACCCCAGGGTCCCGGTTCATTAGAAATGAGGAACCATTCACGCCCCGCCACCCCTAAGGAGACCCTCTTGGCAGTTCACGTAGTAAACCACCCCTTGGTCCGGCACAAACTGGGCATCCTGCGCAAGCACGACCTGAGCACCTCCAGCTTCCGGGCCCTGGCCAGCGAGGTGAGCCTTCTGCTCACCTACGAGGCCACCAAGGACCTGACCACCGAGCGCAAGACCATCAAGGGATGGGCGGGCAAGGTGGAGGTGGAGGAGATAAAGGGCAAGAAGATCACCGTGGTGCCCATCCTCAGGGCCGGTCTGGGTCTCATGGACGGGGTGCTGGACATGATCCCCGGCGCCAAGGTGAGCGTGGTTGGCTTTTACCGCAACGAAGAGACCTTGCAGCCGGTGCAGTATTACGTGAAGCTGGCCAAGCACATCAAGCACCGCATGGCCCTGATCCTGGACCCCATGCTGGCCACCGGCGGCACCCTCATGGCCACCATCGAGCTGCTCAAGGATGCGGGCTGCTCCCAGATCCGGGGCATCTTCCTGGTGGCCGCGCCCGAGGGCATCGCCCGGGTGCAGGCGGCCCACCCAGACGTGGACATCTACACCGCCTCGGTGGACGACGGCCTAGACCAAAACGGCTACATCCTGCCCGGCCTGGGCGACGCCGGGGACAAAATATTCGGCACCAAGTAAAAGCCGCGCCCCGATAAAAATTTTCCATTCTTAAGCCAGGGAGAGGCCATGAGCGAACTTTCCACTCCTGAATACCGATTCACGCCCAAGGGCCTGCTCCTGGGGGCCCAGATGCTCTTCGTGGCCTTCGGGGCCCTGGTCCTGGTGCCGCTACTCACCGGCCTCAACCCCAACGTGGCCCTGTTCACCGCCGGCGCGGGCACCCTGCTGTTCCAGATAATCACCAAGGGCAAGGTGCCGGTTTTCCTGGCCTCTTCCTTTGCCTTCATCGCCCCGATCATCTACGGCACCCAGACCTGGGGGGTGCCGGGCACCCTGTGCGGCCTGGCCGCGGCGGGCGGCATGTACGTGATCATCAGTTTCGTGGTGCGCATCGGCGGGCCGGACACCCTCAAGAGAATCCTGCCCCCGGTGGTCACCGGCCCGGTGATCATGGTCATCGGCCTGATCCTGGCCCCGGTGGCGGTGAACATGGCCCTGGGCAAAACCGGCGACGGCTCGGCGGTGTTGTTCCCCCAGAGCACCGCCCTGATCATCTCCCTGATATCGTTGGCGGTGACTATCACCGTGTCGCTCTTGGCCAAGGGCTGGCTGCGCCTGGTGCCCATCCTGGTCGGCATCGGCGTGGGCTATGTGCTCTCGCTGTTTTTCGGCATCGTGGACTTCACCACCGTGGCCAAGGCCCCCTGGCTGGCGGTGCCCGCCTTTACCTTCCCCACCTGGAACTTGGAGGCGGTGCTCTACATCGTGCCCATCGCCATCGCCCCGGCCATCGAGCACTTCGGCGACGTCCTGGCCATCGGGGGCATCACCGGCAAGGACTACATCAAGGACCCCGGCATCAAGAACACCATGCTGGGCGACGGCTTGGCCACCAGCCTGGCCTCCTTCCTGGGCGGCCCGCCCAACACCACCTACTCCGAGGTCACCGGCGCGGTGGCCCTGACCCGGGCCTTCAACCCGGCCATCATGACCTGGGCGGCCATCGTGGCCGTGGCCCTGGCCTTCGTGGGCAAGCTGGGGGCCTTCTTGCTCACCATCCCCACCCCGGTGATGGGCGGCATCATGGTGCTGCTCTTTGGGGCCATCATGGTGGTGGGCATCAACACCCTGGTGCGGGCCGGGCACGACCTGATGAACCCGCGCAACATGACCATCGTGGCCCTGATCGTCATCTTCGGCACCGGGGGCATGGCTTTACCCATCGGCAGCTTCAAACTGGCGGGCATCGGCCTGGCCGGGGTGCTGGGCGTGGTCTTGAACCTGGTGCTCCCCGGGCGCAAGGCGGCCGACGCCTCCCTGTGCGCCCCCGGCGAGGACAAGCCCGACGAGCGCATCCTCGTGGACTAATTTTTTCACCCGCCGCGTACCCAGCCGGGCCCTTTGGGCCCGGTTTTTCTTGCCCCGCACACCCCATGCAAACATACCATTTGGTATTTATATAATGTTTTAGTTACCATTATGTTGCCATACAAAATGGTTACTACATTTTTGTAGTTTTGCTTTTCCCCGACATAACAGCCCGTTACCCGGTCCCATTCCCGTCTTGCCGCCCATGGCACAGCCATTGCTTTGGATGAGCCACATCTAAAATCCGACACCTTAATCCTGTCCCCACGGGGCAGCCCTAGCGGAGAAAAAGTCATGACCAGGCAAGAAGCGACTGAAGCCATCATCGCGGCCAAGGCGGCCAAGGGCCTCACCTGGGAAGCCATCGCCCAGGCGGTGGGCGGCCATCCGGTATTCGTAACCTCCGCCCTGTTGGGCCAAAACAGCCTGGAGCCCGAGCAGGCCTCCAAGGCCGCCGAGACCCTGGGCCTGGGGCCGGAGCTGGCGGCGGCCCTGCAGGAGTGCCCCATGAAAGGCTGCCTGGACGCGGCGGTGGTGGCCGATCCGCTCATCTACCGTTTCCACGAGATCACCCAGGTCTACGGCACCACCATGAAGGCCATCATCCACGAGAAATTCGGCGACGGCATCATGAGCGCCATCGACTTCAAGATCGACATCTCCAAGGAGGAAGACCCCAAGGGCGACCGGGTGGTGGTCACCTACAACGGCAAGTTCCTCCCCTACAAGAAGTGGTGATGCCCGGCGACCCGCCGAGTAGACCGATATTTAGACAGCTACGGATCACGAGGAGACAGGCACCATGGCCAAGAAAGACGACAAGCCTTCGGTTACCAATAGCGTAAACAGCCTCAACGACCCCTTCGACGCCGGGGTCTCTCTCAGGCACCACGGCCAAGGCTCCGGCGCCGAGAGCCGCCCGGTAGTGGGCAGCGAGGACATGATCGACCGCGCGGTGGAAAACACCGTGGTCAAGGCCATCTTCTAGGGCAACGACGTAAGCCGCCGCCGCTTCATGAAGGCGGTGGGCGCTTCGGCGGCCATGGCCATCATCGGCAACTTCTTCCCCCTGGAGGCGGCCAAGGCCTGGGCCAAGGACGCCTCCGGCCCCCTGGAGAAAAAGGCGCTCAAGATCGGCTTCATCCCCATCACCTGCGCCACCCCCATCATCATGGCCGACCCCATGGGCTTTTACGCCAAGCACGGCCTGGAAGGCACCCGGGTGGTCAAGGCCGCCGGTTGGGCCATGATCCGCGACTGGGCGGTTAGCAAGCAGGTGGACTGCGCCCACATGCTCTCGCCCATGCCCCTGGCCCTGACCCTGGGCGCGGGCTCCCCGGCGGTGCCCTTCCTCATGCCCGCGGTGGAGAACATCAACGGCCAGGCCATCACCCTGCACAAGAAGTACCTGGGCAAGGTGAAGTCGGCCAAGGACATGAAGGGCTTCACCTTCTGCGTGCCCTTCGACTACTCCATGCACAACTTCCTGCTGCGCTACTACCTGGCCGAGGGCGGGGTGGACCCGGACCGCGACGTGAAGATCCGCGTGGTGCCGCCGCCGGAGATGGTGGCCAACCTGCGCGCGGGCAACGTGGACGGCTACCTGGCCCCGGACCCCTTCAACCAGCGGGCGGTGTACGAGGGCGCGGGCTACATCTTCATGCTCACCCGCGACATCTGGCCCGGCCACCCCTGCTGCGCCTTCGCGGCCAGCAAGGAATTCGCCACCATCATGCCCAACACCTTCAAGGCGGTGTTCAAGTCCCTGGTGGACGCCACCCACTACGCCCACAAGGCCGAAAACCGCAAGGAGATCGCCAAGGCCATCAGCCCGCGCAACTACCTGAACCAGCCCAAGGTGGTGGTGGAGCAGGTCTTAACCGGCAACTTCCCCGACGGCAAGGGCGGCGACATCAGCGCCCCGGACCGCATCGACTTCGATCCCTTCCCCTGGGACTCCATGGCCGTGTGGATCCTCACCCAGATGAAGCGCTGGGGCTATGTGAAGGGCGACGTGGACTACAACAAGGTGGCCGAACAGGTGTTTTTGGCCACCGACTGCCGGAGCATCATGCAGGGCGAGGGCTACAAGGCGCCCGCGGAAAACTACAAGAAGCACGTGATCATGGGCAAGACCTTCGACCCCAGCCAGCCCGAGGCCTACATCAAGAGCTTCGCCATCCGCCGGACCTCCTAAGAGGCGAGTTATTTATCTCCCGCACGACCATATAGGTGAAAACCATGAGCAACTCCAACCCAAGCACCCTTAGCGTATCTTCGGCGGCAGCGGTCCCCCCCTCGGGGGGGGCGGCCGCCAAAAAGCGGGCCATGCTCAAGGCGGTGGACCCCGGCCCGGCGCGCTCCGCGGCGGGCAGCCTGGGGCAAAGGGTGGGCGGCAACTGGATGGTCCTGAGCCTGTTCTGCCTGCTGCTGTTCCTGGCCCTGTGGCAGCGCTACAGCACCGTGGGCAACGAGAAGTTCCCCAGCCCGGTGGTGGTGGCCGAGCACGCTTGGTACTTCCTGTCCGATCCCTTTTACGACAACGGCCCCAACGACCAGGGCATCGGCTATCTGGTGGGCTTCAGCCTGGGCCGCCTGGCCGTGGGCTTCTTGGCCGGCTCGGTGGTGGCGGTGTTCCTGGGGGTGGTCCTGGGGCTAAACCGCACCCTGTTCAAGGCCCTCAACCCCTACATCCAGGTGCTCAGGGCCATCTCGCCCATCGCCTGGATGCCGCTGCTGCTCTACACCGTGCAAAACAGCGGCTGGACCGCCCTGCTGGTGGTGTTCATGGCCAGCATGTGGCCCACTTTGGCCAACACCGCCTTTGGCGTGAACAACATCAAGAAGGAATACCTGAACGTGGCGGCCATCCTGCAGATGCCCACCCTGGCCAAGGTGTTCAGGGTGATCCTGCCGGGGGCCGGGCCGGCCATCGTGGCGGGCCTGCGCATCTCCATGGGCAGCGCCTGGGTGGCCATCGTGCCCGCCGAGGCCCTGCTGGGCTCCTTGGGCCTGGGCTACTTCGTGTGGAACGAATGGAACAACCTGGGCATCGCCAACGTCATCTTCGCCATCCTGCTCATCGGCGCGGTGGGGGTGATGCTGGATATGCTCTTCAACCGCCTGGCCAAGTCCCTGGCCTACACCGACTAGGAGGTAGGGCCGTGAAAATGCCACTGCTGAAAGTAGAAGGAGTCTCCAAGTACTTCCAGGACCCGCGCAGCAAGAACGAGTTCTGCGTGTTCTCCGACCTGTCGCTGAGCGTCAAGGAAAAGGAGTTCGTGGCCGTGTTGGGCCACTCGGGCTGCGGCAAGTCCACCCTGCTCAACATCATCGCGGGCATAGAGAAATCCAACGGCGGTGTGGTGTTCCTGGACGGCAGGCAGACGGTGAAGCCGGGCCTGGACCGCATGGTGGTGTTCCAGAACTTCGCCCTGATGCCCTGGCTCAGCGTGCAGGGCAACATCAGGCTGGCGGTCAAGGCCGCCTACCCCGAATGGGACAAGGCGGCCATAAACCGGCGGGTGGAAAAGTACGTGGAGATGGTGAACCTGACCGAGGCGCGCAACAAGAAACCAGCCGAGCTCAGCGGCGGCATGCGCCAGAGGGTGGGCCTGGCCCGGGCCTTTTCGGTGAACCCGCGCATCATGCTCCTGGACGAGCCCTTCGCCCAGATCGACGCCCTGACCAGGGGAGTGATCCAGCAGGAGCTGGTGCGCATGTGGGAGGACACCGGCATCACCATCTTCATGGTCACCCACGACGTGGACGAGGCCATCCTGCTCTCGGACCGCGTATTGCTCATGACTCCCGGCCCGGGCGCCACCCTGGCCGAGGAGATAACCATCCCCTTCTCCCGGCCCCGCACCCGCGACCGGCTGGTGGAAGACCCGGCTTTCTTCAAGCTTCGCGACCGTATCGTGGCTTTCCTTGGTCATCGCCAAGCGGCGTGACCATTTTCCCTCCTGATGCCGTGCCGGGGCCGTTGTGGCCCCGGCCCTTTTAGCTCCAGCCCAGCCCAGCCAAGCCCTTTCCCAGGCGTTAAATTTCCCTCGGGGCTTGACCTCTCCTATAATATTCAAACAAGTTTTGTTTTAAGCGGCCGCCGGCCGTTCGCAACAACAGTGGAACATCGCACATGGACGCCAAAGCACTAGGACTTTTGATACTGGCCCACCTGGTCACCGACACCACCACCGGGGCCCTGCCCGCCTTTCTGCCTATCTTGAAGCAGGTCCACGCCCTCACCTACGCCCAGGCCGGGGCCCTCATCATGGTGATGAACCTCACCTCCTCGGTGATCCAGCCCTTGTTCGGCGACCTCACCGACCGCCTCAGCCTGCGCTGGCTGGTGCCGGTTGGGGTGGCAGTGTCCGGGCTCAGCTTCGGGCTCGTCGGCCTCTGCCCAAACTACGTGGCCCTCATAGTCGTGGTGGTCTTCTCCGGCCTGGGAGTGGCCAGCTTCCATCCCGAGGCCTTCAAGGGGGTGCTGGGCTCCGCCGGTTCGCGCAAGGTGGTGGGGGTGAGCTGGTTCATGGTGGGGGGCAACGCGGGCCTGGCCCTGGGCCCGGTGATGATCATGGCCTTCTACGCCTGGGGCGGGATGACCGGCACCCTGCTGTTCGCGGTGCCCGGCGTGGCCATGGCCGGTCTCATCCTGGCCTACTGGCGTCACCTTACCCGCAAAAACGGCAAGCAGGCCCACGAAAAAAGCCAGGCCGAGCGCAAGCCGCTCAGGGGCCGCCTGAAGCCCCTGGCCATCCTCATGGGCGCGGTGACCCTCCGGGCCTGGGTGCACACCGGCATCGCAGCCTTCATACCCTTTTATTACGTCAGCGTGCTGCACGGCGACGCGGTCACCGGCGGTTCGCTGCTCACCGTCTTTCTCACCGCCGGGGTGGTGGGCACCGTGGTCGGGGCGCCCCTGGCCGAAAAGGTTGGCCCCAAGCGCTTCTTCGTGGTGAGCATCGCCGTCATCACCCCCCTGATGGTCTGGTTGCAGGTATTGCAGCCGGGCCTGTGGCTCTACATCGTGCTGGCCCTGGTGGGCGCGGTGCTCTTGTCCACCTGGTCGGTGGTCATCGTCATGGGCCAGCAGCTTCTGCCCGACCGGGCGGGCACCGTCTCGGGCATGCTGGTGGGCTTCGCCATGGGCCTGGGCGGCATCGGAGCCACCCTCATGGGAGTGGTGGCCGACCATTGGGGCGTGGCCACGGTGATGCAGATCGTCACCGTGCTTCCCCTGCTCAGCGCGGTGGTGGCCCTGTTCATCCCCGCGGGCAGCCGGGACTACGCCAAGGCGGCCCAGGCCTAGGCCCCTGGCGGCGGCCCAACCCCGGAGACCACTAGGCAAATAACTCTGGCCATTGGGACCAAATAGTGGCAAAAAATTAAATAGGCGGAGCCTCACGGCCCAGGCAGTCCCTAATCAAGCTGAAGAGGAAGCGATCATGCAAGCCGATAAAATTGAAATTAAAAAGGTGATGGCCGCCATCGATCTTTCCAAGTACTCCGAGGACACCTTTTTGCACGCCCTCACCCTGGCGCGGGCCTTGAAGGCGGAGCTTATCTTGGTCAACGTCATCAACACCCGCTATCTGGACTCCCTGGAGCAATACGGTGGGGCGGGCCTCGGACTGGACCGCAACGAGATCGTCCAACGCACCATCAGCGACCGCAAGGAGTTGATCGAAAAGGATTACATCTCGCGGACCCAGGGTGTGGACACCCAGCTCCTTTTCAAAGAGGGCCTGCCCTGGGAGGAGATCATCCACGCGGTCAAGGATACCGGCACGGACATGCTGGTGGTGGGCAGCAAGGGCCGCGGCGACGTGGCCGGGGTGCTCTTCGGCAGCGCGGCGGAAAAGCTGCAACGCCACGCCCCCTGCCCGGTCTTGACCGTGCGCGGCCCGGAGCACATGCGCGCCGCCAAGTAGGCCCCGCCCAAATAGGAATCGACATCGCCCACGCCCCGGCCCATTGTGGCCGGGGCGTTTTTTTGCGCCCTCTGGGGCAAAAATTTTTCCCAGCCCCCCGGCCCTCCGCATAAAAAAGTTACACCCCCCGAACCAGCCCCCCGGCCCC
>JAHIQI010000052.1 GCA_018902755.1 Pseudomonadota bacterium
CCGGCCGCGCCGGCCGCGCCTGCCGTGGACGCCGAGGCCGAGGCCAAGGCCGAAGCCGCCGCCAAGGCTGCCGCCGCCGCCGAGGCCAAGAAGAAGGCTGATGCCGAAGCCGAAGCCGAAGCCGCCGCCAAGGCCAAGGCCGAAGCCGCCGCCGCCCGCAAGGCCAAGAAGGACCAGGAGATGGCCGAGCTGGACGCCCTTAGGGCCAAGCGCCGCCAAGAGCGCATGGCTCACCTGGCCGAAAAGCATGAGGATGACGAGGCCGAGGAGGGTGTGGAATACGGCGAGCCCCGCCCCGTGGGCGTGGCCGGTCCGGACGCTGCCTACATCCTCAAGACCCTGACCCGTTGGCGCCTGCGCGGCGACGGGGTGCGCCGCAAATAAGGGACCCTGGCCCACCCGCAGGGGTGGGCCGGTCCTCGTATATAGGAGGAGGCGTGGAGCCCTCTCCCACCCCCGGCCGCGATAGACGCCGGGAAAAGGGAGAGGCGAGAGCCCCGAGGGGGGTGCACCAGACAAAAGATATAACAGCGCTCATCGGTTTCGGCTGTTTGAGCGTAAGTCAGTCAACGGAGTTTTACGGAGAGGGGAACCGCCAACCCCCATTAAAGAAGAGGAGGAACCTCTGATGTCGGCAGACGAGATCAAGGTGACGGCCGCATCCAAGAAGGATAAAAAGGCCAATCCCAAGGAAGTCACAGTCGACCCGGCCACCACCCAAATGCTGGCCAAGGCCCAAGCCGATGGCGTCGAAACCATATTCGACCGGGCCCTAACCATGAAGCCCTGCAACATCGGTGAGCAGGGAACTTGCTGCAAAAACTGCTCCCAGGGCCCCTGCCGCCTGCCCCTGCCCAAAAAGGGCATCGAAGGCAAGGACACCCGCATGGGTCTGTGTGGGGCCACCCCTGAAACCATCGCCGCCCGTAACTTCGCCCGCATGGTCGCCGCCGGCGCCGCCGCCCACAGCGACCACGGCCGCGGCGTGGCCGAGGTGTTCCTGGCCGCCGCCCGCCAGGAAACCGATGATTACGGCATCAAGGACGTAGAAAAGCTTCTGGAGATCGCGCCCGACTTCGACGTGCCCACCACGGTGATGGTGGAAGGCGAAGACGGTGTGAAGGTCGAGCAGGAGCGCGACATCTACCAGATCGCCACCGAAGTGGGCGTAAAGGCCCTGGGCGAGTGGGGCAAGCAGGAAGGCGAAGTCTACTACGCCAAACGCGCTCCCGAGCCCCGCTACGAGCTGTGGAAGGAACTGGACGTCGTGCCCCGGGGCATCGACCGCGAGATCGTGGAGATCATGCACCGCACCCACATGGGCGTGGACCAGGATTACCACAACATAATCAAGCAGTGCTCCCGCGCCGCCCTGGCCGACGGCTGGGCCGGCTCCATGATCGCCACCGACCTGCAGGACATCATGTTCGGCACGCCCTACCCCACTCAGGGCGAGATCAACCTGGGCGTGCTCAAGAAGGACCACGTCAACATCATCGTGCACGGCCACGAGCCGCTGTTGAGCGAGATGATCGTGGTGGCCACCCAGGACCCGGAGATTCTCGAATACGCCAAGAGCAAGGGCGCCCACGGCATCGTCCTGGCCGGCATGTGCTGCACCGCCAACGAGATTTTGGTGCGCCACGGCATGCCCATCGCGGGTAACTACCTCCAGCAGGAGCTGGCCATCGTCACCGGCGCCTTGGACGCCATGGTGGTGGACGTGCAGTGCATCATGGAGAACCTGGCCAACGTGGCCGACTGCTACCACACCAAGCTAATCACCACCAACCCCCGGGCCATGATAGAGTCGGGCAACACCCTGCACATCGAGTTCGATGAGCACCACGCCCTGGAAGACGCCAAGCGCATCGTCAAGGAAGCCATCGACAACTTCACCAACCGCCGCTCCGAGGTGTTGATTCCCAACGTCAAGGAAAAGATGGTGGTGGGCTTCAGCCAAGAGGCCATCAAGTACCACCTTGGCGGAACCTTCCGTGGCTCCTACGTTCCCCTGAACGACAACATCATCAACGGCCGCATCCGGGGCATCGGCGGCGTGGTGGGCTGCAACAACGCCCGCACCATGCACGACTCGGCCCACCTGATCGTGGTGAAGGAGCTTCTCAAAAACGACGTCATCGTCCTGACCACCGGCTGCAACGCCATGGCTTGCGGCAAGGCCGGCCTGCTGACCCCCGAGTCGGCGGCGGTCTACTGCGGTCCCGGCCTGGCCGAGGTCTGCGAGACGGTGGGCATCCCGCCGGTGCTGCACATGGGCTCCTGCGTGGACAACAGCCGCATCCTCATGGCCGCCACCCAGGTGGTCAAGGCGGGTGGCCTGGGCAAGGACATCAGCGATCTGCCCGCGGCCGGATGCGCGCCCGAGTGGATGAGCGAGAAGGCCATCAGCATCGGCCAGTACTTCGTGGCCAGCGGCGTTTACACGCTGTTCGGCGTGGGCCTGCCGGTGACCGGCGCGCCGCGCTTCCAGAAGCACCTGTTCGAGGAGTTGGAGGACATCTACGGCGGCATGTGGGATCTGGAATTGGATCCCTATGAGATGGCCAAGAAGATGATCGCCCATATCGACAAAAAGCGCGCCGCTCTGGGCCTGGACAAGAAGAAGGAGCGCGTGCTTATGGACATGGCCGACCGGCAGAAGCTGGACGCGGCGTAGGCCCGCTAGGGAGAAAGGGGACCATAAGAAATGTCCAAGCTAGTCGCATTTGCCGCCATTCAAGGCGCATACAATATCGTGACCAAGGTAGAGGGCCTGTACAAACGCGCCGTGGAGCAGTACGGACCCGAGCAAAAGCTGGAGTTCCCCAACACCGGCTACTTCCTTCCCATCATCTACTCTTTGCTGGGCATCCCGGTAAAGGACCTGGCCAGCGCCAAGCGGCCCCTGGAGGTTGCCCGTAGCCTGCTGCCCGCCCACGTGCAGCGCGCCACCCACCTCCCCTACCTGGGCCCACTGCTTGACGCGGGCATGGCCGCCCTGTTCGCCGAGGAAATCGCCGAGGCCATCCGCTACGTCGACGATCCCGACTTCTACCTGCACTCCGAGGAGTGCGAGGTGGTCAAGGACGCCGACGGCAAGGTGGACTGGGCCAAGAGCAAGATCTGGTTGGGCGCGGCCGACGACGTGGTCATGCGTAAACGCGGCGTGGAGTTCGTTGACGGCTCCGCTCCGGGCTTCGCGGCCATCGTGGGCGCGGCTCCCACGCCGGAGCTGGCCAAGGAGATCGCCGAGGAGTATCAGCGGCGCAACCTGTACGTGTTCATGGCCGCCAACCAGAGCGGCACCACCTTCACCGAGCAATTGGTGGAGTCCGATGTGCAGGTCGGATGGGGCACCCGCCTGGTGCCCTTCGGCCCCGACATCAGCGCCGCGGTCTTCGCCCTTGGCTTCGCCAACCGCGCGGCCATGGCCTTCGGTGGCGTAAAACCCGGCGACTACCGCCGCATCCTGCAGTACAACAAAGACCGCGTGTTCGCGTTCGTCAACGCGCTGGGCGAGGTTAACGCCGAGTGGGCCGCCAACGCGGCCGGCTGCGTCAACTGGGGCTTCCCCACCATCGCCGACACCGACATCCCCGAGATCCTTCCCACCGGCGTGTGCACCTACGAGCACGTGGTGGCCAACGTCGGCCCCCACGAGATGGTGCAGAAGTCCGTGGAGGTTCGCGGCCTGAAGACCGTCATCACCAAGGTGGACATCCCGCTCAGCTACGGCGCGGCCTTCGAGGGTGAGCGCATCCGCAAGGACGACCTGTTCGTGGAGTTCGGCGGCGGCAAGACCCAGATGACCGAGCTGGTGGAAATGGCCGAGATGGACGAAACCGAGGACGGTAAAGTCACCGTCATCGGCAAGGACCTCGGCGATCTGGGCGACAAGGGCGGCCGTTTGCCCATGGGCATTTCGGTCAAGGTGGCCGGACGCAAGATGCAGGCCGACTTCGAGCCCATCCTGGAGCGCCAGATTCACCACCTGATCAACTACGCCCAGGGCGTCATGCACATCGGCCAGCGCGACATCGCCTGGGTGCGCCTGGGCCGTCCGGCGGTTGAGAAGGGCTTCACCATCAAGCACTTCGGCCAGATCCTGCACGACATGTTCCACAAGGACTTCGGCAGCATCCTGGACAAGGTCGAGGTGACCATCTTCACCGAGCCCAAGGACGTGGACGAGTTCACCAAGAAGGCGCGCGCGGCCTACAAATCCCGCGACGAGCGCGTGGAGAACATGACCGACGAGGGTGTGGAGACCTACTACTCCTGCACCCTGTGCCAGAGCTTCGCGCCCACCCACGTGTGCGTGGTCAGCCCTGAGCGCACCGGCCTTTGCGGCGCCTACAACTGGTTCGACTGCAAGGCTTCCTACGAGATCAACCCCACCGGCCCCAACCAGCCCATCGAAAAGGGCGAGTGCCTTGACCCGGTCATGGGCAACTGGAAGGGCGTCAACGACTTCGTGTCCAAGGCGTCGCGCGGCGCGGTGGAAAGCTACAACTTCTACAGCCTGCTCAACGAGCCCATGACCACCTGCGGTTGCTGCGAGTGCATCGCCGCGGTGTTGCCCGCCTGCAACGGTGTCATGACCGTGCATCGCGACTACACCGGCGAGACCCCCTGCGGCATGAAGTTCACCACCCTGGCGGGCGTCATGGGCGGCGGTCAGAGCTCCCCGGGCTTCGTGGGTCACTCCAAGTACAACATCGTGCAGCGCAAGTACATCGTCGGCGACGGCGGCCTGCTGCGCATGGTGTGGATGCCCAAGAGCCTCAAGGAAGAATTGGCCGAGGGCATCAAGCGCCGCGGCGAAGAGATGGGCGTGCCCGATCTGATCGACAAGATCGCCGATGAGACCGTAGGCATCGATGAGGCTACCGTGCTGGAGTACCTGCAGAAGGTGGGTCACCCCGCAATGGAAATGGACCCCATCACCGGCTAAATGAACCAAGTTGATTTGGGGCCCCTGGTTGGGGCCCCAAATCAACGTTGAACGATACAAGCGGGTTCCTCGGAGAGGAGTGGACCATGGCCCTGACCGGAATTCAAATCTTCAAACTTCTGCCTAAAACCAACTGTGGTGAGTGCGGGGTGCCCACTTGCTTGGCTTTCGCCATGAACCTGGCGGCAGGCAAGGCGGAACTGGACTCCTGCCCCTACGTATCCGATGAAGCGCGCGAGCAACTGGCCGAGGCCAGCGCTCCCCCCATTCGGCCACTCACCGTGGGCAGCGGCGACACCGCGGTCAAGATCGGCGGCGAAACCGTCTTGTTCCGCCACGAAAAAACCTTCTTCAACGCTCCGGGCATCGCCGGCCGCATCAAGGACACCGACACCGACATCGCGGAAAAGGTCAAGAAATGGGCCGAGTTCCAGTATGAGCGCGTCGGCCTGAACCTGCGTCCGGAGTTGGTCTTCCTGGAGTGCGCCAGCGGCGACGCCGCCAAGTTCGAAGCCGCCGCCAAGGCGGTGGTGGATAACAGCGACCTGTCGTTGATCCTGGCCTGCGAAGATCCCGAGGTCATGGCCCCGGTGGCCAAGGCCATGAAGGACAAGCACCCCCTGATCTACGGCGCCACCAACGCCAACGCCGACAAGATGAGCGCCATCGCCGGTGAGCTGGGCCTTCCCCTGGGCATCAAGGCGGTGGACATCGACGAGGTGATCGCGCTGAGCGACGAGCTGACCGGGGCCGGCCACAAGGACCTGGTCATCGACAGCGGCGCCCGCGACATCGCCGGCCTGTTCCAGGACCAGATCGCCATCCGGCGTTCGGCCCTGCTGCAGCAGAACCGCACCCTGGGCTTCCCCACCATCTGCTTCGCCAGCGCGCTGGGCGAGGACATGGGCGAGCAGGTCGCGGCCGCGGCAATGCTGATTGCCAAGTACGCCGGCATCATCGTCCTGGACGACATGACCGCCGAGGCGGTGTTCCCGCTTCTGCTGGAGCGGCTCAACATCTACACCGATCCCCAGCGGCCCATGACCCAGAACGAGGGCATCTACGAGATCGGTGGACCCAACCCGGACAGCCCTCTGCTGATTACCACCAACTTCTCGCTGACCTACTTCATCGTCAGCGGCGAGATCGAGTCTTCCCGGGTGCCCGCGTGGCTGCTCATCAAGGACACCGAGGGACTCAGCGTCATGACCGCGTGGGCGGCCGGCAAATTCTCCGGCGACGACGTGGGCATGTTCGTCAAGAAGATCGGCATCGAAGAGAAGATCAATCACAAATCCCTGGTGATCCCCGGCTACGCCGCGGCCATCGCCGGTGACGTGGAGGAGGAGCTGCCCGGTTGGAACATCCAGGTGGGCCCCCGCGAGGCAGCGCACTTGACCAAGTTCCTCAAGGAGTGGACTGCCGCTTAATCAGCCGGCTGTTCCCCGAGCAGAGAGGGTTAACATGAAGACCATTGGCGAGAACCTAAACGTAATCAAAAAAGAGATTGGTCAGGCGTTCAAGGACCGCAATCCCGAGCCGATCCAGCGCTACGCCTTGGCCGAAAAAGCCGCCAAGGTGGACTACATCGACATCAACCTGGGCCCAGCACGCAAGGGCGGCCCCGAGCTGATGCAGTGGGTGGTCAAGACGGTTCAGGAAGTGGTGCCCGACATCCCCCTGGCCCTGGACACCAGCAACATCGAAGCCATCGAGGCCGGCCTTGAGGTGCACAAGGGCACCGCGTTGGTCAACTCGGTAATGGCCCGCCCTGAGCGCTACACCGTCATGTGGCCCATCGTGGCCAAGTACAACGCCGAGGCGGTGGCTCTGCTTTGGGGGCCGGACGGCCTGCCCCGCGACGAGAATGAGCGCGCCGCTCTGTGCGTGGAGTTGTGCTACGCGGCCAACGAACTGGGCATCGACAACGAGAAGCTGTTCGTTGACCCCATCATCACTCCCGTGAACATCCAGCAGGAGCAGCTCATGAACAACCTTACGTTCATGATGATGCTCCAGGACATCTGCCCCGGCGCCAAGAGCACCAACGGCCTGTCCAACATCTCTAACGGCACCCCGTGGCGTGATCCGCTCAACCAGATCTACATGATCATGTTGGAGCGGGCCGGCATGTACAGCTCCATCGTGGACTACGAGGACAAGCTGATCATGCAGATCGCCCAGGGTCACCACCAGAACCTGGTGGACATCGTGCATAAGGTCCAGGACGGCGAAATCAGCGACCCCAACGAGGTGGAGCCCGGTGTCGGCCGCACCTACGTGGCCGGCGCTCTGGCCATCCTGGGTAAAATCCTCTATTCCGACTCCTGGTTCCAGATCGACGGTGGAGCCTCCGAGGAGGATATGGTGGAGTTCGCCGAGGCTTACGCCAAGGAGAACGGGCTGTAGGACCCATTCTCCGGCGGCCTCGGCCGTCTTAGAGCGCCAATGGCGGCCTTGCGGTGCGCCATGGCGTGGGAGAGGGGAATTATGAGTGAGCAAAAAGTGAAAGCCAAAGCCGCCAAGAAGCCCAAAGAGGAATACGGCGAGCCTCGCCCCGTGGGCGTGGCCGGTCCCGACGCCTCTTACGTGGAAAAAAGCCTGCAGCGCTGGCGCCTGCGCGGCGACGGGGTATTGGCAAGCAAGAGATAACGAACCATTCCATCAGGCCGGGTTTACCCGGCCGGTGACGATCCCTCCAAGGGGCTTTACAGCCCCTCCCTTCCAAGGGACCCGGGACCGGCGGACGGCAACCCCGTTCGCCGGTCATTTTTTGCGGTACAGAGCCAGATAGTTGAAGCCCAGGTCCTCCAGGCGCTCGCGCTCCAAGCCGTGGGGCCGGACCAATTCGTCCAACTCCTCGGGGGTGATGCGCAGTTGGGCGGGCGGGCCGAAGCAAAGATCGGCCATGGAGCAGTTGAGCACCGCCAGGCGGCCGCCAGGGCGCAGGATGCGCCGCACCTCGCCAAACAACGAACCTTCGGCCAGGGTGAACTTGATGACGTGCAGCACCGTGGCCAGCAGGCACAGGTCCACGCTGTGATCTCGCAGGGGAGGGGCTTTCGCAGGTCGGAGGCCATGGTGGTCAGATTGGCCAGGTCTTGTTGCCGCGCCTTTTCCTCCAGGGCATCCAACATGAGTTGGTCGCGGTCCAGGGCCCAGACCTTGCCGTCCGGGCCCACCCGGCGGGCGGCCTCCAAGGCGTAGTCCCCCGGCCCGCAGCCCAGGTCGGCCCAGGCTTGGCCGGGTCGCGGTTCCAGGATTTGCCACAGACGCTCGGGGTCCTGCATGGCGTAGGAGCTGGGGCCGCGCCGCTGGTGGTGGTTTTGAGATTCCGGGCTCATGAGCGCCCCTTGAACGAATGGCTGAAAAAGATCGCCCCCAGGCCGCTCCGTGAGGGGAGGCCCGGGGGGTTGAAAAGGGCTCAGGTCAAGGGATGGGTCATCGCTCGACCGGCTCCTGGTGTCTTAGGCGCCCTGGCCGCGCTGGCCCTGGCCCTTGCCGCGTCCGCCTTGGCTCCTGCCGCCGCGTCCGCCCTGGCCCTGGCCTTGCTCCTGGCCTTGGCCGCGCCCGCCTTTGCGGTTCTTGCCGCCGCCGCAGGGGCCCATGCCCTTGCCGGTGCCGCGTCCTTGACCGCGTGGTCCGGTTCCGTCTCTAAATGGCATGCCTATCACCTCCCTTCGGGAGTCGGCTGAAAGTGATCATTCCTGGCCCGGCCCCTGGCTCTCCAGGCGGGCTTCCACCTGGGCCAGGCGCCGCCGAAGCTCCTCGGCCTCGGCCTGCAGGTCCTGGGCGGTGGGGCCCATGGCCGCCGGGCCGTAACCCTGGCCATAGCCCATGCCGTAGCCCTGGCCACGGCCGCGTCCACGGCCGCGTCCACGGCCATAGGCCCGGCCTCCGCCGCAGGGGCCCATGCCCCGTCCCCGTCCCTGGCCATAGGCCGTGGGGGCTCCCCAGGACGCGCCTTGTCCGGTGTTGGCATATCCGCTGCAACGTCCCCGGCCTCCGCCGGTCATGGGCCCTTGGCCCATGGGTCCTCTTCCGTTGAATCCAGGCATATCTTGCCTCCTTGTCTTGCTGGTTATTCTTGGGCGGGGCCGCCGCCTTGTCGGCCTCCACGGCCTCGCCCCATGCCCCGGCCCATGCCGCGCCCGCCGCCGTGTCCCCGGCCCATGCCTCGGCCCGGTCCGGGAGGCACCAGCTCGTAGTCGCCACCGGCCACCACCAGCTCCATGCCACCGTTCAGGGCACGGGCCACAGCCGTCCTGGCCGCGGCCAGCACCCGCCCGAAGGTCTGACGGCTCACCCCCATGAGGGCGGCCGCCTCCTCCTGGTCCAGCCCTTCCACCTCGGCTAGGCGCAGGGCCTCCAGGCCCTCCACCGGCAACACCACCTCCCCGGCGGGGGGGCGGTCGTAAGGTCCGAAACGGCGGGCCGGGGGTTCGGCGTATATGCGGCGGCAGCGGCGTGGTCTGGGCATTGACTCCTCCAAATAGTTATGAGCCTATGCCCATAACTTAAGGCGGGGCCGTGGGCCTGTCAAGCGTTATTTTGAGCGTACGCCCAAAAACTCGGGGGGCGCGAAAAGCTTACCCTTTTCAGAACGGCCCGAGTGGGCCATAATTAGGGCCACGCAGTAGCACCGGGGACCATTTCCCGGCATGGCTCACCATGGGTCCGAGACGGCCGGGCCGGGGGGAATCTTCCCGGCGCGCCGATACCATAAGGAGGAATAAAATGTTCAGCAAAGTGCACCGCCTGGCGATTTTGGCCGTATGTCTGGGGGTCGTGGCCCTTCTGGCCGGTTGCGCCGCCACCTACACCGGCATCCGCTACGCCGACCTGAAGGTGGAAAACAAGATGAGCGCCTCCATCTTCATGGACCCGGTTCCCCCGGCCCAGCGCACCGTGTTCATCCAGGTGCGCAACACCACGGACAAGCAGTTCAACCTGCAACCGGACATCGTGGCCGCGGTGCAGGCCAAGGGATTCAAGGTGGTGGACGACCCCAACCAGGCCCACTACTGGCTGCAAGCCAACGTTCTCTCCGTGGGCCTGACCGATGAATCGGCCCTGGAGAAGGCCTCCATGGCCGGCTTCGGCGGACCCATCGCGGGCGGAGCCATCGGCGCGGTGCTGGGCGGCAGCCAGGCGGCAGCCGGCGCGGCCATCGGCGCGGTGGCCGGCGGCGCGGCCGAGCTGATCTCCGGGGCCATGGTCAAGGTGAACACCTACGCGGTGGTCACCGACCTGCAGATCTCCGAGCGCGGGGCCTCGCCCACCTCCCAGACCTTCAACACCCGCCTGCAGCAGGGCACTGGCCAGACCACGGTAAGCCAGCAGTCGGCCAGCACCAGCGGCATGAAGAAGTACCAGACCCGCATAATCTCAACCGCGCGCAAGACCAACCTGGAGTGGCCCGAGGCCTACCCCGCCCTGCGCCAGGGCATCGCCCAGTCCATCGCCGGGGTCATCTAAAAAGCCCCGCCCCAAATCGCTTTCAAGCCTCCGGCCCCCATGGGCCGGGGGCATTTTTGTGTGCCCGAGGCTTGGTGAACATTGGATGGCGGGGCTGTCCCTTGGCCGCGTTTCAGGTTAGTATTTGACAGGATGAACCATCGTGGGGGGCGCGCGGGGAGGGTACGACATGTTCAAGGTGATGCCGGAAAGCGGGGACCGTCTTTTGGCGGTGGAGGTGCTGCGCACCTATTCCAAAAAGGACGTGGAGGCCTTTGACCAGATCATGGACCAGTGGATGGCCCGGGCCGGGGGCCGCCTGAACATGCTGATCAGGCTGGACCGCCTGGACCTGAGCAAGGTTACTCTGGATAACTACATCGAGGACTGCCGCCGCGCCCTGCAACGCAGGGACAATCTGGAGCGCATCGCGGTGGTGGGCGACAGCGAGATGGCCCGGAGCCTG
This sequence comes from Pseudomonadota bacterium, assembly GCA_018902755.1. Lineage (GTDB taxonomy): Bacteria > Desulfobacterota > Desulfarculia > Desulfarculales > Desulfarculaceae > Desulfoferula. Next base: position 10,881 of record JAHIQI010000052.1, read on the forward strand.
GTGACAATGGACAACCTGATCATGGCCAACGCCAAGAGGGGGGTCACCGAGCGCTACTTCGACGTGGAAGATATTGAGAAGGCTTGGGCCTTCGTTCGCGCCTAGGTGCCTGGGTGGGCGGCTTCGTCAGCTGCCCGTGGGCGGCGTTGCCGGCATCGCTTAGGCCTCGACGTAGATTATGCTACGCCTCCGGCCTGCGCTTGCCGGACGCCTTGCCCACGAACACCTGACAAAGCCGCTGATCCCTTGTCGTTGCGAGGAGCGGCTACCCGCCGCGACGAAGCAAGCTTTGTCCGCCAACGGGTGTTCTCACAACGGCATGATGGGCGCGTTCATTGCCCTGCGACGCCTGGCTGTGCCGCGAATATGTCCCGGTGGTTGTTCTCGGCAAAATTATAGATTGGCGTAGGTTGGCGTAGAGGGCGCAAGCCCGAAACCCAACAATTCCCTTCATGTGAGCGCGCCAAGATGTTGGGTTTCGCTTCGCTCTACCCAACCTACAAAATCAAATAAATAGGGGCGGGGATAAAACCCGCCCCTACGCCAAGATCGATTTTTCTTTGGTGGCCCGCGCTCTGCCCTCGCCGACCTACTTTAAATAATAGCCCGCCACCCGCCACTGGCCGTCGCCGCCCTTGAGCATGGCCACCTGCTCCAACAATTTGGGCAGCTTGTTGAAGTTAGGCTCGTACACCAGCAGGTAATAGTCGCCCTTGGGCGCGCCGGGCAGGTCCTTGGCCGGGCGGCTGTGCAACAGCTTGCGGCCCTTGGACGGGCCGGTCTTGGCGGCCAGCTCGCTCATGAGCTTTTGCCACTCGGCCGGGGTGGTCGACTTTTGCAAGACCGGCGCGCACAGCTCGTAGGCGGCCACGTAGTCGCCCTTGCCCAAGAGCTGCAGCCAGTGCAGGGACTGGGCTTGGGCCTTGGCCTCCTGCACGTCCGCCGCCCGGGCCGGCGCGCTCAGGTATAGCCCCAGCAGGGCCAGCAAAACGAGCAGGCAGGCGCGGTTCGCGGCGAACTTTTTCAACCCAGTCATGACAGCCTCCCTTTTGGCGCGGGCAGGCGCGACAGTGATTTTTGCCTTAGCGCACCTGGCTGCCCACAGGGGTGGGCTTGCTGGGCGAGACCACGCACAGGCCGTCCGGCCCCACCGCCGCCAGGACCATGCCCTGGCTGGTGATGCCCCGTAGCTTGGCTGGCTTGAGGTTGGCCACGATGACCACCTGCAGGCCCACCAGCTCCTCGGGCGCGTAGTGCTGGGCCACCCCGGCCACCACGGTGCGGGGCTCGTCTTCGCCCGCGTCCAGGGTCAGCTTGAGGATCTTGTCCGCCTTGGGGATGCGCTCGGCCGTGAGCACCGTGGCCACCTTCAGCTTCACCTGGCCGAACTGCTCGATGCTGATCTCGGTCGGCTCCGCGGCGGCCTTGGGGGCGGGCTTGGTATCGGCTTTTTGCTCGGCCTTGGCCGCCTTGGCCTGCACCTTCTTGGTGTCGATGCGCGGGAACAGGGCGGGCGGCTGGTGGGTCTGGGACCCCGGCGCCAGCAGGGCCTGACCCTTTTCCAGCAGGGCCAGCATGCCCGGCTCGATGCTTCCCAGACCCAAAACCCCGGCCATCTTCTCGGCGGTCAGCGGCATCACCGGCCGGATCATCACCGCCACCTTGGCCAGGAGCTGGCAGAGGTCGTGCAGCACCCGGTCCAGGCGGGGGGCCAGGGCCGGGTCCTTGTCCAGGGTCCATGGCTCGCTGACCACCACGTACTTGTTGGCCGCGCCGATGAGGCTCCACACCGAGGCCAGAGCCTTGTGGAAGGAGAAGCGCTCGTTTTCCCGCCGGTACTCGGCCAGCACCGCCTCGGCCAGCTTGGCCAGCTCGGCGTCCTGGGGCTGCTCTGGGCCGGGCTGGGGCACCACCCCGCCCCGGTACTTGTGCAGCATGTTCAGCACTCGCGAGAACAGGTTGCCCAGGTCGTTGGCCAAATCGGAGTTGTAGCGCTCCACCAGGAGCTGTTCGCTGAAGCTGGAGTCAAGGCCGAAGGACATCTCGCGCATCACGAAATAGCGGAAGGCCTCCACCCCGTAGATCTCGGCCAGCTCCAGGGGGCGCACCACGTTGCCCAAGCTTTTGGACATCTTGGCCTGGTCCACGTTCCAGTAACCGTGCACGTTCAGGTGCTGGTACAGGTAGTCCTGGGCCGGGCGTCCCTCGGCCCTGGCCAGGGACATGAGCATGGTGGGCCAGAAGATGGCGTGGGGCTTCAGGATGTCCTTGGCGATGAGGTGCTGGGCCCCGGGCCAAAACTTGGCCATGTTGTCCCCGTCCGGCCAGCCCAGGCCGGTGAGGTAGTTGATCAGCGCGTCGAACCACACGTAGGTGACGTAGTTCGGGTCAAAGGGCAGGTCGATGCCCCAGGTCAGGCGGGTCTTGGGGCGGCTGATGCACAGATCCTCCAGCCCCTGCTCCAGCATGGAGAGCACCTCGTTCTTGTAGCGCTCGGGCCGGATGAAATCCGGATGGGCCTCGATGTGGGCCTTGAGCTGCTCAGTGTAGTTGCTCATGCGGAAGAAATAGTTCTCTTCTTCCTGGTACACCGGCACGGTGCCGTGGTCCGGGCACTTGCCGCCCTCCATCTCGTGCTCGGTGAGGAAGCGCTCGCAGCCCACGCAGTAGTGGCCGCCGTACTTGGCGAAGTAGATGTCGCCCGCGTCGTAGACCTTTTGCAGGATGCTGGTCACCACCTGCTTGTGGTCCGCGTCGGTGGTGCGGATGAACTTGTCGTTGGTGATGTGCAGCTCGGGCCACAGGTGGCGGAACTTGCCGCTGATCTGGTCGGCGTACTGCTGGGGAGTCACCCCCCGCTCCTGGGCGGCCTGGGCGATCTTGTCGCCGTGCTCGTCGGTGCCGGTCTGGAAGCGCACCTCGTCCCCGGCCAAGCGATGGAACCGCGATGCCACGTCGGCCACTATGGTGGTGTAGGCGTGGCCCAGGTGGGGCTCCGCGTTCACGTAGTAGATGGGGGTGGTGATGTAAAACGGCTGGCTCATGTGGTTTTGGGTCCCTTTTTGCCCCGGCGGCGCGGCCGCCGCCGGCGGGAAGAGGCGGGTTTGCCGTCCGTTGCCTCGGACTCCGGCGCGTTGGGCTGGTCCTGATTGGCGGGGCCGGGGGCGGCTGGTTTCGCCTTGTTGGCTCTGTTGTCGTTGTTGGCGGGAGCGGGGGCCTGTTCCGGGGGCCGGTTCAGCAGGGTGTCCAGCTCCTCGGGCCCCACGGCCAACTCGCCCTCGCCGGGGATGTACAGGGTCACCCGCTTTTCCAGAACGTTCTGGCGGATGACCTTGGCCTCGCGGCCGTCAGCCAGATTCAGGCGCTTACCCAGCTTGGGAAGGTCCTTCTTGAGGGCCTTGTAGGTTTCGAACTCATAGGTTAGGCAGCACATCAGGCGGCCGCAGAGCCCGCTGATCTTGGTGGGATTCAGCGAGAGGTTCTGCTCCTTGGCCATCTTCACGCTCACCGGCTCGAAGTCCTTGAGGAAGGTGGCGCAGCAGATTTCCCGGCCGCAGGAGCCCAGGCCGCCCAGAAGCTTGGCCTCGTGGCGCACGCCGATCTGGCGCATCTCCACCCTGGTGCGCAGGCGTCCCACCATGTCGCGCACCAGCTCCCGGAAGTCCAGGCGCCCCTCGGCGGTAAAGAAGAAGATCATCTTGGTGCGGTCGAACAGGCACTCCACCTTGACCAGGTTCATGTCCAGCTTGCGGGCGGCGACGCGCTCCTGGCAGTAGCGGTAGGCCTCTTTCTCCAGCACCGTGTTCTGGGTCTGCTGTTCCAGGTCTTCCGGAGTGGCCAAGCGAAACACCTGCTTGAGCGGGGGGGCCTCGCTGCCCTCGGGCGGCTCGGGCAGGGCCCTGGGCCCACGGGTAATCTCGCCCAGGGCCAGACCGGCCTCGGTGTCCACGATAACGAAGTCGCCGGGCTTGAGTACGAACAGGCCGGCGTCGAAGTCGTATATTTTGCTGCCGCGGGAAAAGCGGACTCCCACTACCTTAGGCATGCTTTGGGGCCTCCTTTAGACCCGCCAATAACACCACCATGGCCAGCTCCGGCGCGGCGTTGCCCAGGATTTGTCCCTGGGTTCGGCGCACCTGGGCAAAGGCCCGGCAGGCGTCGGCGATATTCAGCTCCGCCGTGGGTCCGGGCAGCCAGGCCATTCGGCCCCGCCCGGCGGCGGTGACCGCCGCGTCGCGAAAGTAAAGGGCCAGCAGGTCCAGGGCCTGGCTGATGCCCTCGCGGTCGATGCCGCCGCTGCCCCGGTGGGTTCCCACCAGGGCTTCGGCAAAGCCCCAGTCCTCCAGGGCCTGGCCTCCGGCGGTGAGTTGGTTTACCAGGCGCTCCAGGTCGGCCTGCAATACGGCGGTGTCCAGTTGCAGGGCGCGGCCCAGGCTGCCCCCGGCCAGGCCCGCCTTGAGCCGGGCGTCGGCCTCGGGCTCGCCCCGGCGCACCAGCTCGGCGGCGATCTCCTCGCCGGTCAGCGGCATGAAGCTCACCTTGCGGCAGCGGCTGACCAGGGTGGGCAACAGCTCCTTGGCGTCGCCCACGGTGAGCACCAAGATATTGTTCGGCGGCGGCTCTTCCAGGGTTTTGAGCAGGGCGTTGGCGCTGGCCGGGTTCAGGTGCTCGGCCTGCTTGATCAGGATCATGCGCTTGCCCCCGCCGAAGGGGGCGAAGCCGGTGGCCCGGATGGCCTCGCGCACCGCCTCCACCTTGATCTGGCTGGAGCGGGCCTCGCTGGGCGGGGCCAGCACCAGAAAGTCCTCATGGGTTCCGGCGGCCAGGCGATGGCAGGAGCCGCAGTGTCCGCAGGGGCCTTCCGGGGTGGGCTCGGTGCAGTTCACCGCCGCGAACAGGGCCTGGGCGGTGGTGGCGCGTCCCACGCCGCCGGGGCCCACGAACATGTAGGCATGGGCCAGGCGCTGGGCTTGGATCTCGCCTTCCAGTTGGGCCACCGCCCGGCGCTGGCCTATGACACCGGTTAAGTGCATGATGCTCTACGCCGTCAAGCGCTTGAACTCCTTGAGCAAAGGTTCGGCCAGGGCCCAAACGGCCAGGGCCACCTCGTCCTGGGGCATGGAGGCGTCGACCACCTTGATGCGCTCCGGCTCGGCCGCGGCCTGGTCCAGGAACCCCTGGCGCACCTGCCGGTGAAACTCCAGGCCCTCGTTTTCCAGGCGGTCCGTGGTGAGCCCCAGCTCGCCCTGGCGCTTGTTCACCCGCCGAAGCCCCAGGCCCGGCTCCAGGTCCAGGAGAATGGTGAGATCGGGCCACACCTCGCCGCAGGCCCAGCGGTTGAGCCCGCGCACCCACTCCACCCCCAGGCCCCGGGCCCGGCCCTGGTAGACCTCGCTGGAGTCGGCGAAGCGGTCACAGATCACCACCTGGCCCCCTTCCAGGGCCGGGGCGATGACCCGCTCCACGTGCTGAGCCCGGTCGGCCAGGTACAACAACAGCTCCGAGCGCTGGCCGGGGTGGTCGTTGCCCGGCGTGGTCAACAGGTCGCGCACCGAGGCGCCCAACTGGGTGGCCCCCGGCTCCCGGGTGCCGGTCACGGTAAGGCCCAGGCCCCGCGCCCGGCGCACCAGCATGCGCTGCTGGGTGCTCTTGCCCACTCCCTCGCCGCCCTCCAGGGTGATGAAGGGCGGCACGGCTTTGATTTCTTCCAAAGCCATCTAGCCCTCTCCCCGGGCCGCCCCGCCGAAAAGGTCCGGGGTGGTTTCCTCGGGCGGCTCGGGGCGCTTCTTGCGCTTGGCCGGGCGGGGGGCCGCCTCGGCTTGGTCCTGCGCCGGCGGCGCGGCCTCGGCCTGGGCCTCGGGCAGGGGCGGAACCTCCTCGCCGGGCTCCAAGCCCTCCAGGGGGCCGGGGCCGGTGTAGAGAAAGCGCTCCAAAAGGCGGTGGTACTGGCTCCAGTGGCCCGGCCCGGCTTCCCGGCGGGCGGCTCCGGCCATGGCCATCTTGGCGTCCAGGTCATCGATGAAGTTCAGCACCAGGGCCTCGGCGGTCTTGGGCTTGCGCGGGCTGCCGAACTCGTAGGCCCCGTGGTGGCTGATGATCATGTGCCGAAGATGCTCGGCCAGGTTGGGCGGGAAGTTCTCGATCCCCGCCAGCTTGGCTTCCAGCATCCTGAGGCCCAGCACCAGGTGGCCCTCCATGCGGCCCTGGTCGGTGTAGTCGATGGGCGGGCCCAGGGTGAGCTCCAAAACCTTGCCCACGTCGTGCAGTAGAGCCCCGGCGATGAGCACCTGGGGCTCCAGGTCCGCCGGGTAGAGCCCGGCAATGGCCCGGGCCGAGCGAGCGGTGCTCACCGTATGCTCTAGAAGTCCGTGCACATAGGCGTGATGAGCTCCCTTGGCCGCCGGGGCGCTTTCAAAGGCGGCGGCGAACTCGCCATCCCGCACGAAGAAAGCTTCCAAAATTTGCTTGAGGTCCGGCTGGCTCACCCAGGACAGGGCCTCGGCCAGCCCGGCCTTCAGCTCGTCCAAAGGAACCGGGCTGGCGGGCAAAAAGGAAGCCGGTTCGGCATCAGGGTCTTGGGCCAGGGTTTGCAGCACCACCTGGGTGCGGCCCTGGTAGGAGTCCACCCGGCCGGTGGCCTTAACCACCATGCCCGGAGCCAGGGGGGCCAGCAGCTCCTCAGCCTGGTCCCAGAGGCGTCCCTCCAGCTCCCCGGTCCGGTCGCCCAGGCGCAACGTGCCGTAAGGCTTGCCGTTTTTGGTGGTGCCCAGGGAGGGGCGCAGCAGCAGATAGCTGCCGTCCAGCTCCTGGCCCGGCTGCAGGGAGGCCAGTTCGGGGGAGGCTTGGCTCATGCCAGGGTCTCCTGGGCGGCGGCCACCGCGTTGGTGAACACGGCCAGGCCCAGGCCCGGACCCAAGGGGTCGGGCTCCTGGCCCTTGCGGCGGGCCTTTTCCCGGTGCAGGGTCCAGTCGGGGTGCTGGCTGGCCCGGTAATAGCCCTCGGGATGGGGCATCAGGCCGAAGACCCGCCCGGAGGGGTCGCAGATTCCGGCGATGTCGTTCAATGAGCCGTTGGGGTTGGCCGGGCGGCGTCCCTGGGCGGGCTTGCCCTTGCCGTCGCCGTAGCGCACCGCCACCATGCCCAGGTCTTCCAGTTTTTGCAAGGTCTCGTCATCGCAGACGAACTTGCCCTCACCGTGGCGCACGGGCATGTCCACCCGGCCGAGGCCCTTGGTGAACAGGCAGGGGCTGTTCTCCTGGGCCAGCAGCTCCACCCAGCGGTCCTGGAAGTTGCCGCAATCGTTGGCGATGAGCGCGACCTGCCGCTCCCAGCCCCGCAGCATGGGCAACAGGCCCAGGTTCACCAGGGCCTGGAAACCGTTGCAGATGCCCAGCACTAGGCCGCCGCGATCCAGGAAGGAGCGCAGCTGCGAGTTCAAGTGATTACCCAAACGTGTGGCCAAAAGCACCCCGGCCCCGTGGTCGTCGCCCCAGGCGAAGCCGCCGTCGAAAACCAGTATCTGGTAATCGTCCAGGGTTTCCGTGGGACTCCGCTTGGCCGTGCCGGTCAGGTCGCTGATATGCACTATGGAGGCCGCCGCCCCGGCAAGATTCAGGGCGTGGGCCGTTTCGTTGTCGCAGTTGAGCCCGAAGCCGCTGAGCACCAGGGCCCGGACCTTGTCTTGGCCCGGCATCACACCATCCTCCCGAAGCGCCGCCGCCAGGCCCGGCGCATCTGGGCTGCCTTGAGGGCCAGCACCGGCTCACCGGCCAGGCTCACCTCAAGCTCCTGTTTGCGGGTGACCTGGCCGATCTGGGCCCAGGGCACCTCTTCCAGTAAACGCTCGAATTCATCGCGCCACTGAGGAGCCACGGTCACCACCATGCGGCCGGTGGATTCGCTGAACAACAGGCGCATGGCGTCCAATTCCTCGTAGGCGGGCACCCCGTCCAGCTCCACGCTCAGCCCCAGACGCCCGGCCAGGACCATGCGGGCCAGGGCCAGGGCCAGGCCGCCCCGGCTGGGCACGCAGGCCGAGGCCACCAGGCCGTCTTTCAGCCCGGCGTAGACTGCCCGGCACAGGCGCTTGCTGGCGTCGAAGTCGGTCTGGGGCACGTTGAGGCCGGTGTGGCCCAAGAGGCCGTACAGAGCGCTTGCCCCCAGCTCGTCCTGGGTGAGGCCCAACACGTACACGTAGTCCCCGGCCATCTTGGGCTCCAGGGTCTGCAAGGCCCCCAGGTCCGGCACCGGCGCGGTGGCGGTGAACATCATGGTGGGCGGGCCGCTCACCCGCTGGGTGAGGCCGTGGATGCCGGTAAGGGTGCCGTCCACGTACATGGAGTCCTTGCCCGAGAGCAAGGGGACCTCCAGGGCCAGGCAGGCGTCTTTGAGCCCCCAGCAGGCGCGCACCAGCTGGGCCGCCTTGTAGCGGCCGTCGGGGTTGCCCAGGGGGTCGTGGATGATGCTGGGCCAGCAGAAGTTGTCCACCCCGCCCACCTGCTCGGGATCGCCGCCCACCGCCACCAAGCGGCGCATGGCCTCCTCCACGCTGGCGGTGACCATGTGGTAGGTGTCGATGTCGCCGTAGTCGGTGAGCAAAACCTGGGCCATGGACAGGCCCGCCCGGGAGGTGAGCACCGGCAGAATCACCGCCGCCTCCGACGGGGCGTCCTGGTCCCGGCCCACGAAGGGCTTGACCAGGCTGGTGCCCTGCACCTCGTGGTCGTACTGGCGGTTTATCCACTCACGGGAGCAGAGGTTGGGCGAATCCAGCAGGTCCACCACCAGGCCGCTGAGGTCGGCGGGCGGCTTGATCACCGGCTCGCTAAGGCCTCGGGCGGCGGGCGGGGTCCACAGGGCCTCGAACTGCCACTGGGGGAAGCCCTCTTCCAAAAACTCCACGTCCACGTAGCAGCAGACGTCCTCGCCGTAGGTGAGCTTGAGCTTGCCGTCGCCGGTGAAGGCGCCGATCACCGTGGACTCCACCTGGTGCTTGTCGGCCAGGTCCATGAAGGCCTCGATGTCTTCGGGCTCCACGGCCACGGTCATGCGCTCCTGGCTCTCGCTGACCCAGATCTGCCAGGGGTCCAGGCCCGCGTACTTGAGCGGCACCTTCTTGAGGTCCACCTCGGCCCCTGGGCTAAGGCGGGCGCTCTCGCCCACCGAGCTGCTCAGGCCGCCGCCGCCGTTGTCGGTGATGTAGGGCACCAACCCGGCGTCGCGGGCCTCCAAAAGGAAGTCGTGCATCTTCTTCTGGGTGTAGGGGTCGCCTATCTGCACGTGGCCCGCCGGAGTGTTCTCGCTGTAGCCCGCGCTGGAGGCGGTGACCCCGTGGATGCCGTCGGCCCCCACCCGGCCCCCGCACATCACCACCAACTGGCCGGGCTTGGTGGTCTTTTCCTCGGTTGGCTCGCCGTTAAGCTTGGCGGGGATCACCCCCACCGCCGAGACGAACACCAGGCACTTGCCCAGGTAGCGCGGGTCGAAGTAAAGGATGCCCGAGGCGGTGGGGATGCCGCTCTTGTTGCCCCCGTCGCGCACCCCCTCGATGATGCCGTCCAGCAGGCGGCGCGGGTGCAGGGCCGGGGTCAGCTCGCCGTGATAGTCCCGGGGGGCCACGCAGAAGCCCCACAGCCCGGCCACCAGCTTGGAGCCCTTGCCGGTGCCCATGGGGTCGCGGTAGACCCCCACGATGCCGGTGATGGCCCCGCCGTAGGCCTCCATGTTGCTGGGGCTGTTGTGGGTCTCGCCGGTGATCACGTAGTTGTTCTCGTGGTCCAGCTTGGCCACGCCCGCGTTGTCCCACAACACGCTGACCACCCAGTCCTTGGCCGCGGCCAGCTCCTCGGTGGGGGCCTTGATGGTCTCCTTGAACAGGTTGGCCACCTCCCGGCGCTCGCCGCTGACCAGGTCCTGGTACACGAAGCGGCCGCCGAAGGTGTTGTGGTTGCAATGGTCGCTACGGGCCTGGCTTACGTACTCCATCTCCACGTCGGTGGGGTCGCCCAGGCCCACGGCCCGGCGCTCTTCGCGCACCTTGGGGTCGTTGAAGTAGGCCCGGATCACCGGCAGGTCGGCCGGGTTCAAAAACAGGTCCCGGGCGGCGCTGAGCTCCATCAGCTCCTGGTCGCTGCCGATGGCCAGGCTCTTGAAGCCGGGCTGGTGGGTGAGCCGCACCTTGGGCACGGTGACCCCCACGCCCTGGTCCGGGTACCACTTGCCGCGCGGGATTATGCGCCAGGTCTGGATGAGCCCGTTGGCCAAAAGCTGGCGGCAGATGGCCTCGGCTCCGGCGGCGTCCAGCTTGGGAGCCTCGATCAGGTACAGGCGGCTGAAATACACCGCCTCGTCCTCGCCGAAGCCGCGGCCCAACACGTCGGCCATGGCCTCCAGGGCGGTGTCGCCCTGGTTGTCCTTCACGCCGGGCTTGAAGCCCACCCACAGGGCCCAGTGGAAGCCGGGCAGCACCTCATGCGCCAGAGGCGAAAAGGAGCTGAGCTCGGTCACCGGGTTGGTGAATATTTCCTGCCGGGCCCGTTCCAGTTGGTCGGGGTCCAGCTTGGTGTCGAAGGTCAGGACCTTGAGCACCCGAACTTTGTCCAGGGCCAGCCCCAAATAGGCGCGGGCCTTGGTGATGAGCCCACCGGCGGCGGGGTCGTTAAGCTGGGGCTTGAGGCCTATTTCCAGGCGCTGGGCCATGGTTCCTCACAAGGGTTAAACATGCATCGCATCGGGAAAACATGATCTTAGCAAGCAGGCGGGAGCCTGGCAAGGCTCACTCCCTGGGTGGCAGCTTGGCGCTCAGGTTGCGCAGCCAGCGGAAGAAGAGCAAACCGAACCCCACGGCCAGCAAAACGCCCAAGGTCATGGCCAGGGCTTTGATGGCCCACAGCGGCAGGGATTGGATATATTCCAGCATGGGCTCCCCGATTTGGTTGCACGAACCCTCCGCCGCAAAAAGCCGCAAGCGGCCGAGCCGCTCAAGGTTCATGAAACACGCTATCTTACATGGATATTATACCGGCTTTTCCCGGCGCTCATAGCCTAGCACTTTGGCCCCGGCTGGACCATAATGGGGCATGCCCGAATGCGAAAAGCAAAGCGCCACCCTGGAAATCCTCCACCCCCTGGACCGCTGGCCGCCCGCCGGGGTCACCGTGGTGCTGGCCATCCAGTGGCTGGTGATCCTGGTGCCCGGAGTCTTGGTGCTGGGCGAGGTGGTGGGACTGGCCTGGGGCCTGGACGCGGCCCAGCGGGTGGCCTACATGCAGCGCCTGCTGTTGGTCTCCGCTGCCGCCCAGGCGGCCCAGGTGCTCTGGGGGCACAAGCTGCCCGGCCAGGTGGGGCCCTCGGCGGTGCTCATCGTGGGCACCCTGGCCACCATCGCCGCCGGTCCGGCCTCGGTGGCCGGGGCCATGGCCGTGGGCGCGGGGCTTACCGCCCTGGCCGGGTTCACCGGCCTGGCCGCCCGCATGGGGCGGTTCTACACCCCGCCGGTGCTCTCCTCCTCCCTGCTGTTGGTGGCCATGAGCCTGACCCCCACCATGCGCGATCTGCTCTACACCCCGGCCGCCGGGGGAGGCTCGCTCTCGGGCGGATTTTTGTTCGGCCTGGGCCTGGTGCTGGTGATGCTCCTGGCCCAGTACCGCCTCAAGGGCCTGTGGTCCTCGGCGGTGCTCTTGTTCGGCATGGCCCTGGGCAGCCTGGCCTACTACGCCCTGGGCCTGGAGCCCTGGCCCGCCTGGCGGGGCGGGGCCATGACCGGGCTGCCGGGGCTGTTCCCCACCGGCCTGGAGTTCAACCCCGGAGTCATCGCCGCCTTCGTGCTGTGCTATTTGGCGCTGATCAGCAACGAGCTGGCCACCATCGAGTCCACCGGGCAGCTCATCGGGGCCACGGGCATGGACGGCCGGGCCAACCGGGGGGTGGCCGTGGCCGGGCTGGGCGGGGTGGCCGCCGGGCTCATGGGCTCCTTGGGGCCGGTGACCTATTCGGTGAGCCCGGCGGTGGTCATCAGCACCAAGAGCGCCAGCCGCTACACCCTGCTGCCCATGGCAGGGGCGGTGGCCGCCCTGGCCCTGTGGCCGGAAGGCCTGTACCTGTTCAGCCTGGTGCCCGCCCCGGTGGTGGGTGCGGTTCTGCTCACCCTCATGGCCCAGAGCGTCTACGCCGCCCTGCACCTGCTCCTGGAGGGCGGCAAGATGCCCAGCTGGTCCAGCGGGGCCACCGTGGGCATGGCGCTGATCACCGGGGTGATCGTCAGCTTCATCCCCGAGGCGGCCCGCCAGGCCCTGCACCCGGTGATCCGGCCCATCCTGGCCAACGGCTTTGTCATGGGCCTGGTGGTGGCGCTGCTGTTGGAGCATGTGTTCTTCAGGCGGCAGAAGGACGACACGATTCCAGCCCCGCGTTTGTAGAGCCTGAATTAGGTTAAAGCCGATCAGCGCAATGGAATCAAAGTGAATTATTCGACATATTTTTCAAAGCAGGCGAGAAAACCCACCGGCATTTTTGGTCGTTTTCGCATGTCTCGGATTTTCGAAAAGGGAAACGCCGAGCTGAATGCTCTAGTGTTTAAAACCGTATCCGTAGAGGATAATGATCATGCCTTGGAAATAGGTTCCGGCACTGGAACGCTTATCAAGGATATTGCCGACACGATTTCAAAAGGATTGATAGAGGGAATTGATTTTTCCAAACCGATGGTCTCCATAGCCCGGAAAAAAAATAAAAAACACATCAACGGCGGTAAAGTGAAAATCCATTTGGGTGACTTTGACCAAGTTGTATTCGACCCAAATAGTTTTGATAAAATATTTACTGTAAACACGGTTTATTTTTGGAAAAACCCGGATGCTACCATTGCTGAAATCCATCGCATTCTAAAGCCGGGAGGCAAGTTGGTTATTGGGTTCCACGATAAAAGTGAAATGAAAAAAATGCCTCTTAATAAAGACGTTTTTAAATATTACTCCACACACGACTTCCAAGAGCTTCTTTTGAACCATGGTGGGCTTGATAACATTGAAATTGTTTCTAAAAGTGGCGGCCAAAAAGTTAGCTATTGCGCCGTTTGTATGAAATCAGAGGCATAATTACCGTATTAACGACGAACCGGGACAAAAAGCGCCGCGGCTTCTGCCCGCCACCTTGCCGGGCCCTCCCTGGCTGTGCCGCGAAGATATGAGCCATGGCGTAGGTTGGGTTGAGAGCCTCCTAGCCCGAAGCCCAACAAACCCTGCGGTGTATATATTTTACCAAGATTAAGCAGCATTATCGCCGCTGTATTTGCCTCGCCCCGCCGATACATTTAAAAGAAGGGGGCCGGACGCCCGCCTTCTTGATCACTCCTATCAAGGAGACAGGCGCATGCACGAAGGCAAACCCAGCCAAACCGCCCTGCGCGTGGCCACCCACCGGGCGGCCCACCAGCTTTTGGACCGCCCCAAGGTTCTGGACGATCCCGTGGCCCTGGACATGCTGGGCCCGGAGCGGGCCCAGGCCCTCAGGGCCGACCCGCGCTCCAGCGAGACCTCGGTCATCGCCCGCTACATGCGGGCCTTTGTCGCCGCCCGCAGCCGCCTGGCCGAGGACGAGTTGGGCCGGGCCATGGAGCGGGGAGTGGGGCAATACGTGGTTCTGGGTGCGGGCCTGGACACCTTCGCCCTGCGCAACCCCCACCCCCCCGAGGCCCTCAAAATATTCGAGGTGGATTTCCCGGCCACCCAGGCCTGGAAGTGGGAGCTGATGGCCCAGGCGGGCCTGGCCGCGCCGGATAGCCTCACCTACGTGCCCCTGGATTTTCACCGGCAGACCCTGGCCCAGGGCCTGGAGCGGGCGGGCCACGACGCCACCCGCCCCAGCTTCTTCTCCTGGCTGGGGGTGGCGCCCTACCTGGTCCCCGAGGCGGTCAGGGCCACCCTGGGTTTCATCGCCTCCTGCCCCAAGGGCAGCGGGGTGGTGTTCGACTACATGATCGACCCGAAGGGCATGAGCCTCTGGGAGCGCCTGCTGCTCAAGGGCATAGGGGCGGTCACCAAGGCCTCTGGCGAACCGCTGCGCTCCCACTTCGAACCCGCCGCCCTGGCCGGGGAGCTGGACGCCCTGGGCTTCTCCCAAACCCGCGACCTGGACCAGGCGGCCATCAACGGCCTGTACTTCAGCGGCCGCGAGGATGGGCTGGGGGTGGGCAGGATGTCCCACATCATGGTTGGGTGGGTATAGGCGTGGGCGGCTGCGCCAGACCCCGCATGGCGGCGTTGTCGGCGTCCCTCGGTCCTCGCTGTAGGCTTGGCTACAGCTGCGTCCCTCGTTCGCCTGCCGCCTTGCCCTGCGGTGCCTGGCTGTGCCGCTGGCCGGGGCGGCTTCGCCAGACGGCGGGATGCCGCGTTGCCGCCTTCGCTCCAGCCTCGACGTAGCTTTTGCTACGCCTCCGGCTGTCGCTTGTCGGCGCCTTGCCTGCCGCCGTCTGGCTGTGCCGCTGGGAGGCAAGCAGACGTCCGCACATTTCAGAAATAGCGTAGGTTGGGTAGAGGGCGAAGCCCGAAACCCAACAACTCCACAAATCGCTTTTACTGGAATTAGGCGGTCGGCGCTGGGAACGCCTCCCTCAGATACGGCTCAGTGGCTCATCAGCCTTCACGCCGTTGCCCGGCCGGTAGCGCTCGTCGTACTTGAGGTCCACCTGGGGCTCGGCCACCGGCTGGTCCAAATGCAGCTTCATCTCGATGACCCCCTGGCTCACCAGGCCGGTCACTGCGTAGCCCATGGTCTTCAAGATGTTCATGCTGGCCAGGTTCTCGGGCATCACGTAGGCGTTGGCCACCAGGTAGCCCCGGTCGTGGGCCACGTCCAAAACCGCCTTCATCAGGGCCCGGCCCAGGCCCTTGCCCTGCATCTCCGTGGCCACCGCGAAATCCACCTCCGGCTCGCCGTCCCCGCCCAGCACGTAGCGGGCCACCCCCACCATGCGCTCGGCCCCGAACTCCCCGGCCAGGGCCACCAGCGACAGCTCGCGGTGATAGTCGATGTTGACCATCTTCTGCATGTCCTTCTTGGGGAAGGCTTTGGTGGCGTGCAAAAAGCGGTAGTACACCTCGCGGTCGGTCATGGAGTAGAAGAACTCCTGCACCATGCGCTCGTCGGTGGGCTTCACCGGGCGGATGAAGACCTCGCCGCCGCCCTTGAGCGCGGCGTGGCGCTCGTACTTGTCGGGGTAGACCCCTGTGAACAGCGGGGCCAGGATCTGGCGCTGGCTGATGAGCCCCCCCTCGCGGGCGGCGGTCAAGAGCGCGTCGCGGTGGTTGGGGTGGGCGATGTCGATGAGCGCCACGGTGCGCTCGCGCAGCGACAGGCCGTGCAGGTACACCGCGCCGTACTCGGTGGCCACGCTGCGCACCCCGGCCCGGGTCACCGCCACCCCCGCCCCCGGCGCGATCTGGAACACCACCCGGCTGGATCCGTCGGGCCTCAGCGAGGGCAACACCACGATGCCCTGGCCGCCGGGGCTGGCCGTGGCCCCGCGCAAAAAGTCCATCACCCCGCCCATGCCCGAGTAGACCCGCCCCTCGCGGTCGGCGGTGCACACCTGGCCGGTAAGGTCCACCTCCAGGGCCTCGTGCACACTGAACATGCGGTGGTTGGCCGCGATCACCGCCGGGTTGTTCACTTCCCGGGTGGGCAGCAAAACCACTTCGGGGTTGTTGTTGACGAAGTTGAACAGCTTGTCCCCGCCAAGGCAAAAGGAGGCCACGATCTTGTGAGGGCGCAGGCCCTTTTCCGACCCGGTGACCACCCCCTTTTCGATGAGCGGCAGATAGGCGTCGGTGAGGGCGTCGCTGTGGATGCCCAGGTTTTTACGACCGCCCAGCTCGCCCAAGACCGCCTGGGCCATGCGCCCCAGCCCGGCGTGGATGGTGGCCCCGTCGGGGATCAGCCGGGCCACCTGGCGGGCCGCCTTGATCGCCACCTCGTCGGGGCTGGTCTGGCTGAAGGTGATGAGCGGCTGGGTGTGCTCCACGATGCAGTCCAGGCGGCTCACGGGGATGTAGGTGTCGCCGTGGGTGCGGGGCATCTCGGGGTTCACCTGGGCGATGACCAGGCGGGCCTGGGCGATGGCCTCTCCGGCCACGTCCACCGACACCCCCAGGGAGCACCAGCCGTGCTCGTCGGGCGGCGACACCTGGATGAGCACCGCGTCCACCGCCAGGCGGCCCGAGCTTATCAGGTCGGGCAGGTCGCTCATGTGCAGGGGCACGTAGTCGGCCGCACCCTCGCTCACCGCCCGGCGGGCGGCGGCGGCCACGAAGAAGCGCATGGCCGTGAAGTTGTCGGCAAAAGCCTCAGAGGTGTATTCGCTGGCCGCCACGCTGATGGCCTGGATGACCTGCACGTCCAGCAGGCTGGGAGCCCGCCTGGACAGGGCGGCCACCAGATGGCGCGGTTCGGCGCAGCCGGAGCCGATGTATACGCTGCTGCCCGAGCGCAGACGGCTCAGGGCCTGATCGGCGGACATGCGCCGCTTGCGGTATACCTCGCGCCAGTCCAAAGGCTACTCCCGGCTGGGCTCGTCCTCGCCCCGCTCGCGGGGATTGGCCGGCAAGTGGCAGGCCTCGTGCAACAGGTTTTCCACCGTGGCCAGACAGGGGCCGCCGCGCTCTATGGCGTCGTCCACCAGGCGCTCCCAAAGCTCGCGGCCCGGGTCGAAGCCCTCTTCCAGCCGGCGGGGCTGGTTCAAAATCGGTTTGGGGTTGTCCGCCATGTTGCCCACCTCCAGTCCCCGGCCCCCATGAAATACGCGGGCCTGCAAAAACCTATATTAAGATAAAAAACCCTGCATATAAATTAAATAGGTGGATAGAGCCTTTTTAGGCCCCGGCCCCTCGCGGGGCTCAGCTTTTCCAGCGTTCCAGCTCACGGCCCAGGAACTCCTCCAGCCTCTGGTTGTAGGGCCGGTAGAACTCCAGCAGGCGCTCCCTGGCCGCGCGGCTCATGGGGGGGTACTTGCGCTTGACCAGGGGGCCCCGGCAGGCCTGCTTGATCCAGTGCTTGGGCACCCACTTCTGGTACTTGTTGCGCCTCAGGAAAAAGGAGTGCACCGGGTTGTCCCACACCATGGAGGAGTTGGAGGCCTTGGTCATCTCCGGGCAGCGGAAGCTTGGGTCCACCCCCAGGAAATCGAAGCAACGGCTGAACACCGCCTCCGGGTCCTGCTTCAGGTCCTCGAAGATCAGCACCAGCATCTGCTCGCGCCTGAACAGCTCCAAATAGCTTTCGATCTGGTTGATGTAGGCCCCCCGGCTGAAGTATCCCCGCTCGCCGTGGCGGTATTCCGGGGTGAGGGCCACGTCTATGGCCTGCTCAAAGGAAAGGGGCTCGGCCAAAAAGCGGCGGTTGTCCCAGTACTGGGAATAGGCCCGGTCCACCGGGTTGCGCAGCACCGCCACCAGCTTCGCCTCGGGCAGCAGCTCGTGGATGCGCCCCGCCACCCCCGGCTTGCAGATGTAGCCCGGCGAGGCCTCGCCCACCGCCAGGGCGTTGGGGGAGGCTTCGGCGAACACCGATTGGTAGTACTCCACACCCCGGCGGTAGTGGTTGTCGTGGAAGAAGAAGTTCACTTCCTTGACGTCGGGGATGAAAACCTGGGGATGACGCTTGAGCACCTGAAAAAGGGAGGTGGTGCCGCTGCGTTGGGCTCCGATGACCAAGAAATTGGGTAACATGCTGTGTCCTGTGGCCCAAGAGCGCCGATAAGAGAAAAACCATGCCGCCGCGATGATTGCGGCGAGCTTTGGCGCCTGGTCGGCCCCGGCTGCGGGGCAGGGCGGGCAACGGGGTGATTTCCAGCTTAAAGCGCTAGGTTGGCAGCGCCTGTGTGCTGATAAAATATCCCCTCCACGGCGGATGGTCAATAAGGGCCCGCCTAGCCATATTCTCCGGCCAAGCCGCCAACTCTATTGCCAGGCGGCGAACGGCGGGTTAAGTTCGAGCAGGTTACTGGGGGAGGTTGACGGTGGCCCACATCCTGGACAACGTACTGCCGGTGTTCGTGCTCATAGCCCTGGGCCGTCTGATCATGGCCAAGGGCTGGGCCCCGCCCGCCTTTTTCGCGGCCTCGGACCGGATCGTCTACTTCATCTTTTTCCCGGCCCTGCTCTTTCTCAAGATAGGCTCGGCCGGGGCGGAGCTCAGCGCCCTCCCTGCGCTCATGGCCGCCGTGCTGGCCGCCATCCTCCTGGTGTGGGCGCTCAGCCTGGTCTACGCCCGCCTGGCCGGGGTGGCCCCCTACCAGGCCGGCACCTTCAGCCAGGTGAGCTACCGCTTCAACAGCTACGTGGGCATGGCCGTGATCCTCAGCGCCTTCGGCGAGGAGGGGGTGGCCCGCTTCGGCATCCTCATCTCCATGGCCATCCCCTTCATCAACCTTTTGGCCGTCTCCACCCTGGTCTGGTATTCCCAGGCCTCCTTCAGCGGGGCCCAGAAGGCCAAGCTGGCCTTCAAGGCTCTGCTGGCCAACCCTTTGATCCTCTCCTGCCTGGCGGGCATCGCCTGGGCCCACTCCGGCCTGGAGCTGCCCCTGTTTTTGAAGCGCTCCCTGGCCCTGGCCGGCGGCCTCAGCCTGCCCCTGGCCCTGCTGTCCATCGGCGGCTCCCTGGCCCTCACCAAGCTCAAGGGCCGGGTGGCGCTCAGCCTGCTGTCGTGCCTGCTCAAGCTTTTGGTGCTGCCCCTGGTGGGCTGGGGCCTGCTCACCCTGGCCGGGGTGGGGGGCCTGTCGCTCACCGTGGCCATGATCTTTTTGGCCCTGCCCACGGCCACCAGCGCCTACATCCTCTCCACCCAGATGAACTCCGACGCCGACCTGGCCGGAGCGGCCATCGTGCTCGGCACTTTGCTAAGTTTTTTCAGCCTTTCCGCGGTGCTGTTGATCTTTGCCTAGAAACTGGGTGTGTGTTAAATTTAGTCAGGAGACCAGATGAGCAAACTCACCGTATTTCTAATTCGGGCCGCGGCCGGTCTAATCGGCGGTTTTGTCCTGTGGCGGTTTTTCTTCCACAAGACAACGCTCTGGTGGACCTTCTTGGTGTTGGCGGTGATCGTTATCGCCGCGGCTTACGCCTCCGAGATTTGGCGATTCAAGAAAAAGCTCGAGAACAAACAGCCTTGATCTGACAACGAAAGAGCACTCACCACTTGCCGGGAGGGACTCGGGCATGAAGGTGCGGTTGCTGTTTCTGACCCTGGGTATGGCCCTGTGCTGGGCGGCGGCGCCGGTTTTGGCCGCGCCGCGCTCGCAGTTGGAGCTGTCCACGGCCGACGACGCCGCGCGCTACGCGGTGGAGAAGGGTTGGAAATACTTCGACCGGGGAGACCTGGCCGGGGCTCTGCGCCGCTTCCACCAGGCCACCATCATCGACCCCTCCTTCGCCCCCGGCTACTTCGGCAAGGCCTTCGTCTACTCCCGGCAAAAGCGCTGGGACCTGGCCGAAACCAACTACCTCAAGACCCTGGAACTGGCCCCGAACAACACCAACGCCTACGGCAACCTGGCCGTGGTGTATTGGTCCCAGGGCAAGGTGGCCATGGCCGCGCCCTACGTGCGCCGATCCCTGGAGCTGGCCCCCGCCGACCCCATGGTGCAGGAAAACGCGGCCTACTACTTCTTCTACTCCGCCAACTACGACGCCGCCTGGCGTCACCTCAACAAGGCCAAGGCCTTGGGGGCCCGGCCTGATCCTAATTTTGTGAAGGATATTAGGGCACGCCTCTCCAACAGTAATTAGGCGGCTTCGCCAGAACCCGCATGGCGGCGTTGTCAGCGTCGCTCGGTCCTCGGGGTAGGTTCTCCTACCCCTGCGTCCCTCGCTCGCTTCCGCCTTGCCCTCCTGGCTCTGGCTGTGCCGCTGAGGTTGCGTCAGGCCACGCAATGCTTCGTTGTCATCCAGTAAACAGCAAGTCATTGCGAGGTCCGCCGCCCATGGCGCCGGCCTGAAAAAGGGGCTGCGTGCGGCGGGCCGTGGCAATCTTCCTTCTCCCTAGTCATGCCTCCCTTCAGAGGATGCGGCCGTCCCGCCTGGGGGAAGGCGAAGTTCGCCACGTCGCATCTTTTCCAAGATGCTCCTTGCGATGACGGCTATTGCTGGAGGCATGGGCGGGAATTGCGTGCCTTGTCCGGGCATTGATGCCGACACGAAAGCACCGTATTCGCTTGGACTAGATTAGCGTAGGTGGGGTGGAGCGAAGCGAAACCCAACAATCACCAAACCAACCCCAGAGGCAAGGCGCGGGCAAAAAACAACCTCACTGCGGACAAGCCACAGTGAGGTTGAAAACATGCCGTTTACGCCGCCACGCGGCGGCTGGCGCAGCCGCCTACTTCTTGCCTTGCTCCACCACATGCAGAGATTTGCTGCGGTCCTGGTCCAGGTCCATCTTGAGGAACGGCCCCTGGATGGGCAGGGCGATGGTCAACCGAGGCGTGAGGTCCACCTCCACCTTGACCTGGCCCAGGGTGGTGGCCAACAGGTGGCCGCCCTTGGTCTTGTCCGCGCTCAAAAAATGCAGGTGCCAGCCCGGCGCGCCGGTGCCCTTGGCATAGGCCGGGGAGATGAAGCCCACCAGCTCGCCGTCCACTTCCTGCCAGTCGAACACCGCCTGGTGCTTCACCACCTCCAAGAGGGGAGGGTAGGGCGGCTTCTGGGCGGGCACGCTGCGGGCCTTGATGGCCGCGAAGCGCCCCTTCACCCGCACCGCGTAGAACAGGTTGCGGCTGGGCAGGCGGCTCTCCAGCCACTTCTTGAGGCCGGGGAAATCCAGGCCCGCCGGAGGGGCGAGGATTATATCGGAATCGAAGAAGGTGACCTGGGCGAAGGGGGTCAGGGTCTTGGGGGGCATGACATGGGGGACTCCCTGCATGTCTATCCGGTAGACCACTCCGCCGCTGACCACCATCTCGCCGTCCAGGTCCTGGAAGGTGCCCAGGCCGGTGTCGCCGTGCTTGAGCAACTGGCCCAGGTTCATGGAGCCGTAATAGTCACCGGCCAACAGGGCGTCCAGCAGCGAGACCTGGAAAAGGGTCTCCCGGCCCGGCCCGCCGGCCAGGGCGGGAGCGGCCAAGGCGAGGCTAAGCAGTAGCGCGGCAATCAAGCGGGCTGGGCGCATCTCAGGCTCCCATGCGGGCGATGACCGCTTGGGCCATGCCCATGGTGCCCAGGCTGCCGCCCAGGTCGCCGGTGGTCTCGCCCGCGGCCAGGCAACCGGCCACCGCGTCCTCCACCGAGGCGGCCATGTCGGCGTAGCCCAGGTGCCTTAGCAGCATGGCCGCGCAGAGGATGGCCGCCGTGGGGTTGGCCTTGCCCTGGCCCGCGATGTCCGGGGCGGTGCCGTGCACCGGCTCGAACAGGGCCGGGCCGTCGCCCAGGTTGGCGCTGGGGCACATGCCCAGGCCGCCGATGAGCCCGGCGGCCAAGTCGCTCAGGATGTCGCCAAAGAGGTTGGTGGTGACGATCACCTGGAAGTCCTGGGGCTTGAGCACCATGCGCATGGCCACCGAGTCCACCAGGGCCTCTTCGTACTTGATCTGGGGGAACTCCTTGGCCGCCCGGCGGCAGGCTTCCAGGAACACGGTGTCGGTCTTCTTGAGCACGTTGACCTTGTGTACCGCCGTGACCTTTTCATAGCCCGCCTGGATGGCGAACTCGAAGGCGCAGCGGGCGATGCGGTAGGAGGCCTTGTCGGTGATGACCCGGGTGGCGGTGGCCTTGCCCGGCTCGGGCTCGTCCTCGCCGCCGAAATACAGGCCTTCGCTGTTCTCGCGCACGATCATCATGTCGGTTTCCGGGCGCAGGCAGTCCACGCCCTGGTAGGCCTTGCTGGGGCGCAGGTTGGCCCAGGCCTTGAGTTCGGCCCGTAGGCGCAGGATAACCTGGGCCGCGCAGGCCCCGGCCGCGCCGAAGAGCACCGCGTCTGATTTCAGCGCGCCGTCCAGGGTCTCCTGGGGCAGGGCCACGCCGGTTTGCTCCAGGGTGCCGTCGCCCGCCTGAAAGTGGGTGAAGTTCAGCGCCGCGCCGGTGGCCTTTAGGACCGCCAGGGCGGCCTCGGTCACCTCGGGCCCCACGCCGTCGCCGCCGATTACCGCGATCTCATGTTGCTTGCTCACTGCTGCTCTCCCTTGGTCGCCGCCTGCCAGGGCTCGGCGTGGTTTTTCTCATAGGCCGCTATGTCGGCTTCGTTGGTCAGGGTGAGGCCCACCTCGTCCAGGCCCTCCAACAGGCAATGCTTGCGGAAGGGGTCCACCGGGAAGAAGCAGGCGAAGCCGTCGGGTCCGCTGATGGTCTGCCCCTTGAGGTCCACGGTGAGGCGGTAGCCCTGCTTGGCCTGGACCCGCTTGAACAGGTCGTCCACCAGGGCGGTCTCCAGCTCGATGGGCAGCAGGCCGATCTTGTAGGAGTTGGCCTTGAAGATGTCGGCGAAGCTGGGGGCGATCAGCGCCCGGAAGCCGTAGTCCTGCAGGGCCCAGGGGGCGTGCTCGCGGCTGGAGCCGGAGCCGAAGTTTTCCCGGGCCAGAAGGATGGTGGCCCCTTGGTAGTGGGGCTGGTTGAGCACGAACTCGTCCACCAGGTTGCCGGCCTCGTCGTAGCGGTGGTGGTAGAACAGCACCTCGCCGAAACCTTCGCGCTCCACACTCTTCAAAAACTGCTTGGGCACCAGCTGGTCGGTGTCCACGTGGGCCATGTCCAGGGGAACCACCACGCCGGTGAGCTTTACGAACTTTTCCATTAGATGAACTCCCTGGGGTCGCTCAGGCGTCCGTTTATGGCGCTGGCCGCGGCCATGGCCGGGCTGCACAGGTGGGTGCGCCCGCCCTTGCCCTGACGGCCCTTGAAGTTGCGATTGCTGGTGGAGGCGCAGCGGTTGCCCTCGGGCAACACGTCCGGGTTCATGGCCAGACACATGGAGCAGCCGGGAAGCCGCCACTCGAAGCCCGCCTCGGTGAAAACCTTGTCCAGACCTTCGGCCTCGGCCTGGGCCTTCACCTGCATGGAGCCGGGCACCACGATGGCGGTGACCCCCTGGGCCACCTTGCGGCCCTTGGCCACGGCGGCGGCGGCGCGCAGGTCTTCCAGGCGGCCGTTGGTGCAGGAGCCGATGAAGGCGTAGTCGATGGGCACCTCGCTGAACTTTTGGCCCGGCTTCAGGCCGATGTAGTCCAGGGCGTCGGCCGCGGCCTTTTGCCTTTCGTTGGGCAGGGAAGCGGGCTCGGGCACCAGGCCGCCGATGCCCGCCACCTGGCCGGGGTTGACCCCCCAGGTGAGCATGGGCTCCATGGCGCTGATGTCCACCACAACCCGCTTGTCGAACTTGGCGTCCGGGTCGCTGGGCAGCGTCTTCCAGTAGGCCACCGCCCGCTCCCAGTCCTGGCCCGCCGGGGCGAAGGGACGGCCCTTCAGCCAGGCATAGGTGGTCTGGTCAGGGGCCACCATGCCCGAGCGGGCCCCGGCCTCTATGCTCATGTTGCAAAGGGTCATGCGCCCTTCCATGGACAGGGCCTCGATGGCCGGGCCCATGTACTCCACGGCGTAGCCGGTGGCCCCGTCGTTGCCCAGCTGGCCGATGATGGCCAGGATGACGTCCTTGGCGGTGCAACCGGCGGGCAGATCGCCCGTTACCTCCACGGCCATGCAGGGAGGCTTGGACTGGGGCAGGGTCTGGGTGGCCAACACGTGCTCCACCTCGCTGGTGCCGATGCCGAAGGCCAGGGCCCCGAAGGCCCCGTGGGTGGCGGTGTGGCTGTCGCCGGCCACCACCGTGTTGCCCGGCAAGACGATGCCCTGCTCGGGCATGGTCACGTGGATCACGCCCTGGCGGTCCTGGCCCCAGCCGAAGTAGGGGATGCCGAAGTCCAAGGCGTTCTGCTCCAAGGCGGCCATTTGGGTCTCGGCCACCTCGTCGGCCAAAGGCCGGGCCATGTGGGTGGTGGGCACCACGTGGTCGCACACCGCCCAGGTCAGGTCCGGGCGGCGCACCTTGCGGCCGTCCCGGCGCATGGCCGAAAAGGCCTGGGGCGAGGTGACTTCGTGCACCAGATGCTTGTCGATGTAGATGAGGTCCGGGCGGTCTTTTTCGCTCCGCACCAGATGGGTGTCCCAGATTTTATCCAGCAGCGTGGGCACGTTACTCCCCTTTTCGGTCCGCCAAAGGTCCGACGCGCTAATAAATTTACGTCCAGTTGAAACCGCTCGGCAAATATATCACGGTACGCTTGGTTATGGCCGGGGGCGGCTCGCTCCGCCCCCGGAGGTTCAATTATTCACCGAGCCACTTCATCATGCCGCGAAGCTGGGCGCCAACCTTTTCCATCTGGTGCTCCTCGTCCTTGCGCAGCAGGGCGTTGTACACGGGGCGGTTGACCTGGTTCTCCAGAATCCACTCCCGGGCGAAACGGCCGTCCTGGATCTCGTCCAAGACCCGGCGCATCTCCTGCTTGGCCTCGGCGGGCACCACGCGGGGGCCGCGGGTGATGTCGCCGTACTTGGCGGTCTCGGAGATGAAGCGGCGCATCTTCTTCAGGCCGCCCTGGTAGATCAGGTCGATGATCAGCTTGGTCTCGTGGATGCACTCGAAGTAGGCCATCTCCGGAGCGTAGCCCGCCTCCACCAAGGTCTCGAAACCGGCTTTCATCAGGGAGGACAGGCCGCCGCAGAGAACCGCCTGCTCGCCGAAGAGGTCGGTCTCGGTCTCTTCCTCGAAGGTGGTCTCGATGACGCCGGCGCGAGCGCCGCCGATGCCCCATGCGTAGGCCAGGGCCAGGTCCTTGGCTTGGCCCGAGGCGTCCTGGGCCACGGCGCACAGGCAGGGCACGCCCTGGCCCTGCTCATACAGGTCGCGCACCAGCTTGCCGGGGCCTTTGGGGGCCACCATGATCACGTCGTTGTCCGCCGGGGGAATGATCTGGCCGTAGTGCAGGTTGAAGCCGTGGGCAAACAGCATGGCCGCGCCGGGCTTGATGTTGGGGACCACGTACTTCTGGTAAACCTCGGGCTGGGAGGTGTCGGGCAGCAGGAAGCAGATGATGTCCGCGCCCTTGACCGCCGCGTTGATCTCCATGGGCTCCAGGCCGTCGGCCTTTACCTTGTCGAAGGTCTTGCTGCCCTCGCGCAGGCCCACCACCACGTTCAGGCCGCTGTCGGCCAGGTTGCGGGAATGGGCATTGCCCTGGCTGCCGTAACCCAACACGCAGATGCGTTTGTCGGCCAGCAGCTTGGGATTGGTGTCGCTCTCGTAATAGATGTTAACGCTCATCGTCAGGTTCTCCTTAAAAAATATCGGCAAAGCGCCTTAGTCTTGTTCCTCAATCTCTTGGGCCAGGCGCTCGGCCGCCCGGCTGATATTGTAAGTGCCGTCTTGGTCGGGGTCGTAACCGGCGGCCACATCGTTCCAATAGTCGGCCATGGGCCCCTGGCTGCGGGCCATGGCGATCTGGCCGGTGCGGGCCATCTCCTGGATGCCGTGGGGCCTAAGTATATCGATGAAAGCCTCCAGCTTCTCGCGGTTGCCGGTGACCTCCAGGATAAGGCACTGGTTGTCCACGTGGTCCACCCTGGCCCGGAAAATCTGGGCCAGCTGCATCAGCTCGCCGCGCTTGTCGTGGGGAGCGTTCACCTTGATCAAAAGCAGGCCGCGCTCCACCCGGGGACGCCCGGTGAGGTCACTGACCTTTATCACGCTCACCAGACGGCGCAACTGTTTGACCACCTGATCGATGATCGGCGGCTCGCCGGCCACCACCACGCTGATGCGGCTCACCTTGGGGTCGTCGGTCTCGCCCACGGCCAGGGAGTAGATGTTGAAGCCGCGCCGGGCGAAGAGCCCGGAGACCCGGCTGAGCACGCCCGGCTCGTTGCGCACCAGGACGGATATGGGGCTGAAGTTTTCCATGGCTCTACTCCTCGCGTTTCTGACCGGGGCAGGGGATGAACTCGGCGTTGGCGCCGCCGGGCGGCACCATGGGCAGCACCAGGGCCTCGCGCTCCACGGCCACGTCCAGCACCACGGGCAGGTGCTTCTCGGCCGCCTGCTGGCGGGCCCAGGCGATGGCCGGCTCCAGCTCGTCCACGGTCATGACTTGGCGGCCCATGCCGCCGAAGGCCTGGGCCACCCGGGCGTAGGGGGGCGGCTGCAGGTCGGTCTCCGCCTGGCGCTTGTCCAGGAACATCTCCTGCCACTGGCGAACCATGCCCAGGAAGTTGTTGTTGAGGATCAGCACCACAATGCCCACCTTGTAGCGCACCGCCGTGGCCAGCTCCTGAATGGTCATCAGGAAGGAGCCGTCGCCGTCGATGAGCACCACTTCCTTGTCCGGCGCGCCGATCTTGGCGCCCACCGCCGCGGGCAGGCCGTAGCCCATGGTGCCCAGGCCGCCGCTGGTGATGAAGGTGCGGGGCTGCTTGAAGGGATAGAACTGGGCGGTGTACATCTGGTGTTGGCCCACCCCGGTGACCACGATGGTTTCCTGGGGCAGGATGCGCCCCAGAAGCTCCACCACCGCCTGGGGCGCGATGGCCGGGGGCTTGTCGGCGTAGACCATGGGGTAGCAGTTCTTCCAGGCCTTGATCTGGGAGAGCCACTCGGAGATGTCGGGCTTGGTCTTCCATTCGGCCGCGCCCTTGGCCAGGTCGGCCAGCACCGGCCTGGCATCGCCCACGATGGGCACCAGGCAGGGCAGGTTCTTGCCGATCTCGCTGGCGTCCACATCGATGTGGATGAACTGGGCCTTGGGGGCGAAGGAGTCCAGCTTGCCGGTGACCCGGTCCACCAGGCGGGTGCCCACGCACAGGATCACGTCGGCGTGGTGCAGGGCCAGGTTGGCGTAGCCGGTGCCGTGCATGCCGGGCATGCCCAGGGACAGTTCGCTGTCGGCCGGGAAGGCGCCCAGGCCCATGAGGGTGTTGGCCACCGGTATGCCGGTGACTTGGGCCAGCTCACGTAGCTCCTGGTGGGCCCCGGCGGTTATCACCCCGCCGCCGGCCAGGATCACCGGCTGCTTGGCCTGGGCCAGCATCTTGAGCGCCCGGCCGATCTGCAGGGGGTTGCCCCGGTAATGGGGCTGGTAGCCGCTGGGGGCGCTGGGGGCGGCCAGCAGGTGATCGCAGGGGGCCAGCATCACATCCTTTGGAAGGTCTATGAGCACCGGGCCGGGGCGGCCGGACAGGGCCACGAAAAAGGCCTCGGCCAGCACCTCGGGAAGCTCTTCCACGCTGCTGATCTGATAGTTGTGCTTGGTGATGGGCATGGTGATGCCGCGCATGTCCGCCTCCTGGAAGGCGTCGTTGCCCAGCAGGTTGCTGGTCACCTGGCCGGTGATGGCCACCATGGGGGTCGAGTCCATGAAGGCGTCGGCCAGGCCGGTGACCAGGTTGGTGGCCCCGGGGCCGGAGGTGGTCATGACCACCCCCACCTTGCCGGTGGCCCGGGCGTAGCCCTCGGCCATGTGGGCCGCGCCTTGCTCGTGGCCCACGATAACGTGCTGGATGCTGCCGTCGCGGAAAATCGCGTCATATAGCGGCATGATGGCGCCGCCGGTCATGCCGAAGATCACCTCCACCCCTTGATGCTTGAGGCAAGCCACCACCGCGTCGGAACCGGTGTAGGCGGCCTTGGGGTCCTGGGGTTTGGCTGGGGTATTCATGGCGTCCTTCCTTGGGCCTTTGCTTTGGCCGCCAGAGCGAGTTAGTCCTATTTGTCGAGACAGCATGAGGCCCAGTTCGTCGCGGGCCGTATTGCTTTTATGGCTAAAGGGACACATTTGCTAATTTCCCTTGAGAACCGCTCCCCCGGCCGCGCTGCCCACCAGGGCTGCGTAGCGGACCAGGGCTCCGCGGGTGAATTTTGCTTTCGGTGGCCGCCAGTCCTGCCGGCGGCGCTCCAGTTCGGTTTCGGCCACCTTCAGCTCAATGCTGCGGGCCTCGATGTCCAAGGCGATGATGTCGCCGTTTTGTACAAGACACATGGGGCCTCCCGCGGCGGCCTCGGGGGATACGTGGCCGATGGCCGCGCCCCGGCTGCCTCCGCTGAAGCGGCCGTCGGTGACCAGGGCCACCTTGCCGTCCAGGGGTCCGCCGCTGACCAAGGCGGTCAGGGCCAGCATCTCGCGCATGCCCGGCCCTCCGGCGGGGCCTTCATAGCGCACCACGATCATCTCGCCGGGCTGGATGACCTCATCGTTGTAGGCGGCCACCGCGTCTTCCTCGCAGTCGAAGACCCGGGCGGGGCCGCTGAAGGAGCGCATCTCAGGAGCCACCGCCGCGGCCTTGACCACGCAGCCGTCCGGGGCCAGGTTGCCCTTAAGGACCGCGATGCCGCCTTGGGCGGAAAGCGGGGCCTCCATGGTGTGGATCACCCGCTTGCCGTCCACGGCGTAGGCGCTGACCTCGGGGGCCAGGTAGTCGGCCAGGCTCTCGCCGCCCACCGCCTTGCAGGTGGTGTCCAGAACCGGCTCCAGGGCCTTCATCACCGCGCCCACTCCACCGGCCGCGTCCAGGTGCTCCATGCGGAACTCCCCGGCCGGGCTCAGCTTGGCCAAGTGGGGGGTCTTCTTGGACAATCGGTCGAAGTCCGCCAGGCCGAACTCCACCCGGGCCTCGTGGGCGATGGCCGGCAGGTGCAGACAGGTGTTGGTGGAGCCGCCCAGGGCCAGGTCCACCCGGCAGGCGTTGAAAAAGGCCTCTTTAGTAAGGATGTCCAGAGGCCGGAGATTATTCTTGAGCGCGGCCACCGCGGCCATGCCGCTGGCCTGGGCCAACTCGGCCCGCTTGGGGCTCTGGGCCAGGGCGCTGGCGCCGCCGGGCAGGGCCAGGCCCATGGCCTCGGACATGCAGGCCATGGTGTTGGCGGTGAACATGCCCGAGCAGGAGCCGGGGCCGGGGCAGGCGGCGCACTCCAGGGCGGCCAGCTGCTCCTCGCTCCACTGGCCGGACTGCACCTTGGCCACGCCCTCGAACACGGTGATCAGGTCCACCGCCTTGCCCTCCAGCTTGCCCGTGGCCATGGGCCCGCCGGTGAGCATCACCGCGGGCAGGTTGAGGCGGCAGGCGGCCATGAGCATGCCGGGCACGATCTTGTCGCAAGAGGCTATGAGCACCAGGGCGTCGAAGCCGTGGGCCAGGGCCATCAGCTCCACGCTGTCGGCCACCACCTCGCGGCTGGGCAGGGAGGCGTGCATGCCGGCGTGGCCCATGGCCAGGCCGTCGCAGATGCCGATGGTGTTGAACTCCATGGGGGTGGCCCCGGCGGCCCGCACTCCGTCGGCGGCTAGCTTGGCCAGGCGGTCCAGGTGCACGTGGCCGGGGACCACGGTGTTGTAGGAGTTGGCGATGCCCACCAGGGGGCGGGACAGGTCGTCATCGTTGAGGCCCAGGGCCCGGAGAAGGGAACGTTGGGGGGCCCGGGCGGAGCCCTTTTTAACCTGATCGCTGGGTAAGCTCATAACGCGTTTTCTCCCCTTGGGGGCTTTCCGGCGGCCTGGGGGCCCTACCGGAGAATTTGCGGCGCGCGGCCCCCGATGGCATAGCCTCACGGGGGGCCCGACGGCCTGTAATTAAAAGGTCAGGATGTCGGTAGAGTGTTTCCGGCCCCTAGAGGGGCAGGATAATTACGGAGGGTACCAACAACAATACTACGCCGAGGATGGCGCCAAGAAGGGAGGCAAAGCGGAAGGAAGCGTTTTGGTGAGCCTGGGTGGGCTTACGGGATGTTGTTTTTCGCCTCATGGGTCAGATCCTCCGTCAGATCACAAGTAGATATGGCTCTACCACCAGCCAGGCGGCTTGTCAACGGCAGAGTAAAAGCTTTTTTACACCTATAACGAGGTGGTTACCGATTCCATCCGCCGCCGGAGGGTCAATAGCCCTTTGATCACCAGGAGATAGCAGGCTTGAAACTGAACACGCCGGCTCAATTTCGCAGCAATGTTCAGTCACCAGGGACGGCGAGCGATCCGCCCAAGTCCAAGTAACGGCTTGTCGGCGGCAACCTTGGGTTTTTCGGGAAATAAGCTTGGATTCGCCCAGGGTTGGCCTAGGACTTCCGGGCCCAGAGGCTGAACCAGGTGAACTCCGCCTCGCGGCGCTGGGCGATGGCGTAACCCCTGGAGCGCAGAAGGTCTTCCAGCTTGCCCACCTGGGAGCGCATCACCCCCGAAAGGATCATCTGGGGCATGCCGTCCAGGTCGCGGGGTTCGGCCCACAGCTCTTGTTGCACCGCCCAGGGCAGGTTGCCCAGCACCAGGTCGGCCGGTTTGTCCAAAAAGTCGCCCGCCGGGCCCTCCAAGGTGGTCAGGCCTATTCCGTTCAGCCTGGCGTTATTTTTGGTGGTGCTCACGCACAGGGGGTTCAGGTCCACCGCCAGCACCTCTTTGGCTCCCCAGGCGGCGGCGGCCATGGCCAAGATGCCGGTTCCACATCCTAAATCCAACACCCGCCCCAAGGGGCCCAGTTGGCGGCGCAGCCACAGCAGCTCCAGGCAGTGGCGAGTGGTGGGGTGCAGGCCCGAGCCGAAGACCAGGCCGGGGTCGATGAGCAGGCGCTTGGCCCCCTTGGGGGGCGGGGCCGGATCCCAGGAGGGGCAGAAGAACAGGTCGCCCACCAGCCAGGGTTTGAGCTCCAGGCCGCCCTGCCACTGCTCGTAGGTCAGCTCGTGGCGCTGGCGCAGGGTGACCCCGCCCGTGGCCGAGAGCTGCTCCACCGCCTGGGGCGAGGGGGCCGAGAAGAACAGGAAGCTGGTGTCGCCCTCCAGCCATAGGCCCAGGTAATGGGGGCCCAGGCCGTTGGCCATGGCTCGGGCGTCGCCTAAAAATTCATAAATATAAAGGTCTTGATATGGGGGAGCGGTCACGGCACAGCCAAATAAGACTCAAAGGCCTCCCCGGTGGGCCGGGGAAGCCGCGAGTGATGACGTACGCTGATTTGGTTCGGCGCGGCCCTGAAATTAGGCTTCGAGGACGAAGATCACTTCCAGGCGGACCCGGTATTCGGAGATCTGATTCTCCATCACCGAAACGCGCTGCTCCACCACCTTCATGCCGGTGATGCCCCTCAGAGTGCGGGTGGCCCGCTCGAAGCCGACCTTTATGGCGTCGTCCAGGCTGACCGGACTGGCGGCCACGATCTCGGTGACTCGGGCAACACGCTTTTCTCCCATGCTCATCCTCCCTAATCCCCGCGGGAGTTCACCCCGCTGAACCAATAACCGTCTAATTGAGTTTCTTGCCGTGTGGTTGCTCCGGTTCCCCGCCCATCGGAACTCCCTTGGCAGATTCAGGCTATCATAAGGTGAAAAGAGGGTACAAGATGAAATGTATTGACCCGAGCATGCGCATCGGGGATAGTTTGTGCCGGTTTGCACTTTGTCCTTGACATGCCAAGGGGTCAGGTCTATTAATGCCTAGTCAGCCCGCTAAACCTTTAAATATCGGAAGCGGGTCACAATGTTGAGTAGACCGCCGCGAGCCGTTTGGGACCATCTGGCCCTGGTTATGCAGGTTGGTTTGACCTTCGCCGGGTCGGTGCTTTTCTGCCTTTTTATAGGCTATTGGCTGGGCGAGTGGTTTGGCGCCAGAGCGGTGTTCATCACGGTTTTCATCCTCCTGGGCATAGCCGGGGGTGGCTACACGGTCTACCGGCAAATTTCCGAAGTGGGCTTGGAGCCCGAGGACGACGAAGTTGAACGCAACGGTGAGCAAGACTGAGGGATCCTCCAACTTGTTTGTTCGGCAGGTGATCACCCGTGCCTTGCTTTTTGCCGTGGGCGGGGCGCTCATCCTCACCGTGGCCGGACAGGCCGGTTGGGCCCGGGGCTTGGCTCTGGGCGGACTGGCTTCGGCGGCCAACTTCCTGGTCATGTCCTGGATGTTGCCACGGGCCCTGGACCCGGCCCAGCGCCGGGGGCAGGCCTTCACCGTGGTTTCAGTGATCGTGCGCTTCGGCCTGATGGCCGTGGCCCTGGCCGTGGCCCTGTCCATGCCCCAGCGAGTGACGCCCCTGGCAGCCGCCGCGGGCCTTTTTACGGTTCAGTTCACCCTGTTGAGCGACCGCTTCCTGGGCGGTCGTTTGCTGGGTACTACCTCGGAGAGCAGATAGCGCCGTGAACGAGCTGACCCACATACCACACTGGTATTTGAGCCTGGGCGGCATGCGCCTGGAGTTCAACTCCGAAACTCTCATCATGTCCTGGCTGGTGATGGCCTTGATCGTGGCCTTCGGTTTCCTGGCCACCCGCAAGCTGTCGTTTTTGCCGGGCGGCTGGCAGACCATGGGCGAAATCATGGTGGGCACCTTCCAAGGCCTGGTGGCCGACGCCTTGGATGAGCGCAACCGCAAGTATTTCCCCTTGGTCATCACCGTGTTCCTCTTCATATGGTTGAGCAACATGCTGGGGGTGATCCCGGGGCTGAGCGAGCCCACCAGGGACCTGAACACCCCGCTGGCATATGGCGTGTTGGGATTTTTCATCGCCCACTACGCCGGCATACAGACCAAGGGAATAAAGGCCTACCTGAGCGAGTACGTGCAGCCGATGTTCTTCATGGCCCCGCTGAACATCATCGGCGAGCTCTCCAAGGTGGTCTCCATCTCCTTCCGTCTCTACGGCAACATCATGGGCGGCTCGATCATCATCATGGTGGTGAGCGACCTGGTCTACAGCCTGGTGCTGCCGCCGGCGCTCAACGCCTTTTTCGGGCTGTTCGTGGGGACCATCCAGGCCTTCGTGTTCACCATGTTGACTCTGGTCTATATCTCGGTGCAAACCAAGTAGGAATCGCTTAATGGCCTTTAGCACGGAAACTTGGGTACAGGCTGCGTCCTTCTTGGGGGCGGGCTTCTCGGTGGGATTCGGGGCCATTGGCGCGGCCCTGGGCGAGGGCTACGCGGCAGGCAACGCCTCCCGGGCCATCGGTAAAAACCCAGCCATGGGCGGCGCGATCCTCAAGAACATGCTCATCGGCCAGGCCGTGGCCGAAAGCGCGGGCATCTTCGCCCTGGTCATCGCCATGCTCCTGGTGTTCATGGATGTGCAGGGCGCGCCCATGATCGAGGCCTGGTCCCTGTTGGCCTCCGGCTTGGCCATGGGGCTCAGCGCCATCGGCTCCGGAGCCGGCGGCGGCTTCCCGGCGGCCGAGGCCTGTTTGGGCATCGCCGACAACCCGCCGACCCAGAACGCCTTGACCACCAACATGCTCATCGGCAGCGCGGTCTGCCAGACCCCGGCCATCTTCGGCATGGTGGTGGCCTTCATGCTCATGTTCATGGACTGGTCGGCCCAGCCCCTGTGGCCCGGCTGGGCCGCGGTGATGGGCGCGGGCCTCTCGGTTGGCCTGGCGGCCATCGGCTCGGGCGTGGGCTCGGGCATGCCCGCCGGCGCCGCCACGGGCGGCATGGCCCGCCAGCCCGGCGCGGCCACCACCATCCGCACCAACATGCTCATCGGCAGCGCGGTGAGCCAGACCCCGGCCATCTTCGGCATGGTGGTCGCGTTCATGCTTATGTTCGTGGACTGGAACGGCACGCCCGCTTGGCCCACTTGGGCCTCCCTCTTGGGCGCCGGGCTGGCCACCGGCCTCAGCGCCATCGGCCCGGGCATCGGCAACGGCTTCACCGCCCAGGAGGCATCGGCGGGCATCGCCCGCGTACCCGAGGCCTCCAGCACGGTGACCACCACCATGCTCATCGGCCAGACCGTGGCCCAGTCCACGGTAATCTACGGATTTTTGGTCAGCCTGATCCTCATGTTCATCCCCAGGGGGGCGTCCGAAACCATGGTGGCCTGGGCGGCTCCTTTGTCCGCCGGCATCTGCATGGGCTTCGGCGGCATCGGCCCCGGGGTGGGCGAGGGTCTGGCGGCGGCCTACACGGTCAACCGCATCGCCCGCAACTACGAGGGAGTGGGCGTGCTCTTGACCAGGGTGATGTTGGTCGGTCAGGCGGTGAGCGAGTCCACGGGCATCTACGCGCTCATCGTGTCACTGTTGCTTTTGTTTGTGATTTAAAACCACCGGGTCCTTTTGAGGGCCCCGAGGACTTGTTCATCATCGGGAGGAATTAGGAAATGGCCATTGAAGGCGCGGATCTGGTGAGGGCGGCCGCTCTGATGGGCGCGGGTATCGCCATGGGCCTGGGCGCCATCGGCCCCGGCGTGGGTGAGGGTTTCGCTGCGGGTAAAGCATGCGAAGCCATCGGCCGCAACCCCAAGGAAGCGGGCCTGCTGACCCGCACCATGCTGGTGGGACAGGCAGTCTCCGAGTCCACCGGCATCTACTCCCTGGTGGTGGCGCTGCTGCTAATCTTCGTGGTCTAGGCCGGAGGTCGGGCCCATGATCAGCATCAACGCCACGCTGTTCGTGCAGATCATCAATCTGCTGGTGCTTATATTCATCCTCAACAAGATGATGTATAAGCCCATCGCCAAGATGATCGCCGAGCGGGCGGCCACCCTTAAAGGCGGGATGGCCGAGGCCGCCTCCCTGCGCGAGCGGGCGGCGGACACCAAGGCCGACTACAGCCATCAGCTGGGTCAGGGCCGCCAAAAGGTGCGGGACCGTCTGGAAGAGGTGCGCCGCAAGACCGAGAGCGAGGCGCGCCAGGTCATCGACGAGGCCCAAGCCAAGGCCAGGGGCCAGGCCGAAGAGATGGTAGCTTCCATCCAAAAGGAAATGGACCAGGCCCGCACCGAGATTCGGGCCCAGGCCGAAAGGGTGGCCAAGGAAATGGCCGGCCGAATCCTGGGTAGGGAGGTCGCGTGAAAGCCTTGCATCTAATGGCAGTACTAGCCGTGGCGGCGGTGCTGCTGATCGGCGGGGCCGACACGGCCCTGGCCGCCAAGCACGCCATCCCCACCTGGAAGGTCTGGTGGAACTGGTCCTGGAAGATCATCAACTTCCTGGTGCTGGCCTTCTTGATCTACAAGGTGGCCAAGAAGCCCCTCAAGGAGTTCCTTACCGGAGCCCGGGCCAAAGTGGCCGACGAACTGGAAGTGGTGAACAAGGCCAAGGCCGAGGCCGAGGCCCAGCTCAAGCTCATTCACGAGAAGACCGCCGGGTTGGCCCAGGAGCTTGCCGACTACCAGGAGACCTTGGGCCAGTTTGCCGAGCGTGAACGCCAGCGGATGATCGACGAGGCGCGCGAGGCTTCGGAGATGATCATGGACCGGGCCAAGCTGCAGGCCGAGATGGCCCTGCAACACGCCCGCCAGGAGCTTACCCACGAGATCGTTGAGCTGGCCGCCGAGTTGGCCGAAAGCAAGCTCAAGGAGGCGGTGAGCCCCCAGGATCAGGATCGCTTTCTGGACAAATTCACTGCCGGAGCCTTGACCGCGCGGCGAGAGGCTCTCTAAGAGGCATATGGCCACCATTACCATCAGCAAGGAATTCGCCGCCGGCGGCCGCCTGTTGGCCGCCAGGTTGGCGCGGGAATTGGGCTATCGCCTGATCGGGCGCGAGATCTTGGCCGACCTGGCCAAGAAGCTGGACCTGAGCGAGGGCGAGGCGGAGCTTCTCCACCGGGGACAGGAAAACTCCCTGTTCAAGCTGGTGGACGAAATCTTCCTGCACACGGTGCGGCGCATCGCCCAAAAGCCCGAGGCCGCCCTGGACGACGACCGCTACTTCGCGGCGGTGGCCGAGTTGGTCAAGGGCGTGGCCGCCCAGGGCGATGCGGTCATCGTGGGCTGGGGCGGCCAGTACATCCTGGCCGACGACCCGACCGCCCACCACTTCCGGGTGGTGGCTCCCCTGGCCCAGCGCGCCGAGCGTTGCGCCAAGCATGGCCGCTACGACCAGGGCCAGGGCGAGGCCGAGTGCCTGCGCCAGGACGGCATATCCTCGGGGTACGTGAAGCACTTTTTCAAGAAGTCCTGGGACGACGCCGCCAGCTACAAGCTGGTGATCAACAACGGCGCCCTGGGCTTTGACCTAGAAAAGGCAGTGCAAATCATCAAGGCCGCCCTCTAGGCGCGCTCCGGCGAAAAAAGTTGCGGGGCCTTCCCAAGGGAAGGCCCCTTTTTCTTGCCCGCCACCGCCAGGGCTTCCTGCTCCTTTTCCCATGGCCCCCCAGGTGTTATGCTTGCCTGTAACCCTGCCAGCCCGCATGTTTCATGAGGGCTGGCAGGCATTAGGTCATAAACCTGTTTTCAGAGCAAGTTATGCAACCAGCGTTCGCCTTGACACGTAACAGCTTGCACCCCTCACCGGCACAGCCAGGGAGGGCGAGGCAAGGCGAGCGACAAGCAAGGGCCGCAGGCGTAACCAACGCTACGTCGAGGCCCGAGCGCAGTCGCCAACGCAGCATGGCGCTTCCTGGCGAAGCCGGACGCGCAGCCCTCATGAAACATGCGGGCTAAGGAGGAGCCCTTGCCCTTTTATCCCGCGCTGTTGGATCTCAAGGACCGCCTGGTGCTCCTGGTGGGCGGCGGCCGGGTGGCCGCGCGCAAGCTGGCCTCGCTCCTGGAGGCCGGGGCGCGGGTGCGCCTGGTGTCGCTGGGGCTCTGCCCCGAGGCGCGGGAGCTGGCGGGAGGACCCGGCGTGGAACTGCATGAGCGGGGCTTCCAGGCCGGGGACGTGGAGGGGGCCTGGCTGGTGATCTCGGCCACCGACAACGAGGAGCTCAACCGCGCGGTGGCCCGGGCCGCCGAGGCGGCCAGGGTGTTCGTCAACGTGGTGGACGTGCCGCCCTTGTGCTCGTTCATCGTGCCGGCGGTGGTGCGCCGGGGCGAGCTTACCGTGGCGGTGAGCACCGGCGGGGCCAGCCCGGCGGCGGCCCGGCGTCTGCGCCAGTCCCTGGACCGGCAGTTCGGCCCCGAGTGGGGCGTGTACCTGGCCATCCTGCGGGCGGCGCGCCAAAAACTCACCGCCCTGGGGCGGCCCGCCGAGCAGAACCGGCCCCTGTTCTACGAGCTGGTGGACTCGGAGCTGATGCAGCGGGTGACGGGCGGTGACGCCGCCGGGGTGGACGAGGTGTTGACCAGGGTGTTGGGCACGGGCTTCACCCTGAAGGATTTGGGCCTGGATTTGGGCCAAAACGACCCGGAGGGGAGGCAGCCCGCATGAGCACCACCCTGCATTGGATAACCCTGGCCGCCTACCTGCTGGGTTCGTTGATCTCCCTGGGCTTTCTGGTGCGCCAGCGCCAGGGGCTCTACCGCATGGGCCTGGCCCTGCTGTGGGTCGGCTTCGGCCTGCACACCCTGGCCCTGGCCGCCGCCTGGGTGGAGGGCGGGGTGTTGCCCGCCACCAGCCTGCGCCAGTCCCTGGACGTTTTCTCCTGGGCGCTCATGGGCGCGGTGCTGGTGGTGAACCTGCGCCTGGAGGTCAAGATCCTGGGGGCCCTGGCCGGGCCCATCTGCGTGCTGCTCTTGTTGGCCGCCTCGGTGCTGCCGGTGGTGCCATCGGTCAAGACCGCCGCCTTCAAGAGCGCCTGGATCATCGTGCACGTCATCAGCATCATGGCCGGTTACGGCCTGTTGGCCCTCACCTGCCTGGGCGGGGTGCTCTACCTCACCCAGGACAAGGCCCTCAGGGCCAAGACCATGGGCCCGGTGTTCCGCCGTTTGCCCAGCCTGGGCCGCCTTGATTCGCTCAACCAGGCCAGCCTGTTGGCCGGGTTCCTGCTGATGACCATCGGGCTCATCTCCGGGGCGGTGTACGCCCAGATGGCCCTGGGCTCCTATTGGCGCTGGGACCCCAAGGAGGTCTGGGCGCTGATCACCTGGCTGCTCTACGCCGCCATGTTGCACACCCGCCTGGTGCAGGGATGGCGGGGACGCCGCGGGGCCTGGCTCTCGGTGGCCGCCTTCGCCGCCCTGGTCATCACCTTCCTGGGCGCGGGGCTTCTTATGCCCGGCTACCACAGCTTCAGCTCCATGGCCGACCTGGGAGGGCCCCGCCCGTGAAGCTGCAACTCATCGGCCTGAGCCACAAGACCGCGCCCCTGGAGGTACGCGAGTGCCTGGCGCCCCCGCCGGAGACGGTGCCCGGCGAGCTGCACCGGATCGTGGAGTTGCCCGGGGTGCGCGAGGCGGTGATGGTCTCCACCTGCAACCGGGTGGAGGTCTTGGCCGCCACCGAGGACAACGGCGGGGAGGCCGAGCTGACCCAGTGGTTGTGTAGCGGCCGGGGCCAGGCCCCGGAGCTGATCGCCGAGCATTTGTACCGCTACCAGGGGGCCGACGCGGTGCGCCACCTGTTCCGGGTGGCTTCCAGCCTGGACTCCCTGGTGGTGGGCGAGCCCCAGATCCTGGGCCAGATAAAAGACGCCTACCGCACCGCCACCGACGCGGGCACCACCCGCACGGTGCTCAACCGCCTGCTGCATAAGACCTTCCAGGTGGCCAAGCGGGTGCGCTCGGAGACCAACATCGGCGGGGCGGCGGTGTCGATCTCCTTCGCCGCCGTGGAGTTGGCCAAGAAGATATTCGACTCCCTGGAGGGGCTCAGCGCCCTGGTGGTGGGGGCCGGGGAGATGGCCGAGCTGGCCGTGGAGCACCTCATGGCCCAGGGGGTCAGCAAGGTGCAGGTGGCCAACCGCACCCTGGAGCGGGCGGTGGAGCTGGCCCGTGGCTGGGGCGGGCACGCCATCAGCCTGGACGAGCTGGGCGCGGTGCTGGGCGAGGTGGACATCGTCATCGCCAGCACCGGCAGCCCCCAGGCGGTGATAACCGCCAAGATGGCCCGGGCGGCGGTGAAGGCCCGGCGGGGCAGGCCCCTGTTTTTCATCGACATCGCCGTGCCCCGCGACGTGGAGTCCGCCGTGGGCGAGTTGGACGGCTGTTATCTCTACGACATCGACGACCTCACCTCGGTGGTGGAGGCCAACCGCGCCGGGCGGGCGGTGGAGGCTGGCCAGGCCGAGCGCATCGTGGCCGAGGAGGTGGTCAAGTTCATGTCCTGGCTGGCCGGGCTGGACGCGGTGCCCACCATCAGCGCCTTGGCCGCCAAGGCCGAGGAGATACGCACCGCCGAGATGGCCCGCACCCTCAAGGACCTGAGCGAGCTGACCCCCGAGCAGGTGGCCGCCCTGGACCGCCTGACCCAGGCGTTGGTCAAAAAGCTGGTGCACGACCCCATCATGTTCATCAAGGGGGCCAGCCACAACAAGAGCCCCGACACCCTGCGCCAACAGCTGGCATTAGTACGCCGTATCTTCAACCTGGAGGAAAACGGCGGGGAGTAGATAACCAAGGGGGGTTAAGGATGAACAGAGAAAAAACGGGGCAACTTCGAGAGCAAGCTTGCATTAGCAAAAACCCTAAGTATCAAGAGGCGATTGCTAGAAAGGGGTTGTTGTATCAAAGACTTGAAGATATAAGGTCGCCATTTTCAAGAGATTATAATCGAATTTTGCATAGCACAGCATTTAGTAGACTAAAACACAAAACACAGGTTTTCTTTGCTGTTGAAAACGATCACATCTGTACTAGGATGGAGCACGTAAATCACGTTGCTTCAATTGGCCAAACCATCTCCAGTAAACTGGGATTAAATACTCAACTCGCAAATGCTATAGCCTTAGGTCATGACCTAGGACACGCTCCGTTTGGACATGCTGGAGAGACCAAGTTAAAAGAGATTGCCAGGAAAGAACTTGGAATTCAATTCTGGCATGAAAAAAACAGTCTACGTTTTGTAGATGATATCGAGACCCTCAAGGACCCAGAAAACAACCAACAAAATTTAAATCTCACATACGCTGTGAGAGATGGAATAGTTTGTCATTGTGGAGAAATTTTTGATGAACATCTTCACCCTAGAGACGAAGCCCTCGACCTAAATGATATCAAAAAGGCAGACAATTTATTGCCATTTACATGGGAAGGGTGCGTCGTAAGAGTTGCGGATAAAATAGCATATTTGGGACGCGATATAGATGATGCCCAGCGTCTAGGAATTCTAACCTCAGGACAAGATGAGGAGCTAAAAGAGATCGTAAAGGATATCATTCCTCAAAATGGAGGCAATATAAACAACACGGTATTAATTCATAAATTTATATTAGACTTATGTGATAATAGCACTTTGAATAGCGGTATATGTTTTTCAAAAAATATGTATCAGTTGATGAAACTTGTAAAGAAGTTTAATTATGAAAACATTTACGACCACCCAAGACTTTCAAGCTATAAAAAATATGCCAATTTAATTTTAGAATCAATATACGAACAATTGTATGGAATGTACAGCCATAAATATACGCTGGACAAATTAAAGGAAAATAGGCGATTTTTCCCGTCACTGTTGCGCGGATTTTATTGGTATATAATAAAATATTCTGATTTAAGATGGGAGGCAAACGTAAAAAATAGAAATATTGATAAGATATCTAAATATAAAAACAAAGTTTTGTATAAAATTGATAGGGAAGAAGACTATAAGACTGCGATTTTAGATTATCTGTCTGGAATGACGGACAATTTTGCCATCCGGTCATTTGGAGAGATAACAAGTTTTAGATAAAGAATTGTTATTACCTGCCGTACATCTAAACCTAGGCCAGTAGCCAGAGGGGTTGGTGCGAGCCTTAGTTGGTCGCCAAGAAGCCCAGGTAAAACTCCACCTGTCCCTTGGGAACTGCATCCCCAAAAGGCAAGACCATGAACACCTCCCGGGGCACGCCCTCGTGCAACATCTCGGGGTGATTTTTGAAGCCGAAGCGGGAGTAATAGGCGGGATCGCCCAGCGGGCGCAGCCCCGCGCCCCCACCCGGAGGCGTGGCGTAGGTTGGTGCCTTAGCCAGCGTGCGGCTAGGCGGTGCATTGCAGTTGGGGCGCAGCCCCGCGCCCCCACCCGGAGGCGTGGCGTAGGTTGGTGCCTTAGCCAGCGTGCGGCTGGGCGGTGCATTGCAGTTGGTGAATTTCTAGGAACGCTCTCCCGGACGCTCGAAATCCTCGACGGATTTGTCCGCGCTGCCCTTGCCCCGCTGGAAGGCGTCGGCCAGGCAGAGCACGGCCAATGAGAGCATGACCGCCTTTACGGCGAAGCTGGAGATGAAGATGCCCAGCATCTTGGGCCCCAACAAGGCCATGTCCAAACCCTCGAAGGCCCCTTCCAGGCGAAAATAGCACAGGGACCAGGTCAGGCTGAGCGCGAAGCCGGTGAGGTTCATGAACAGCAGCCGGTACACGTGGGGCAGGGCCCGGCGGCCCTCGTCCTTGGCGGTGCGCACCCTGGAGACGAAGTACACCACTACCAGAGCCAGGGTGAGGCCCAGGTAAATAGCGTACAGGTGCATGGGCAGGTTGGAGAGCAGCAGCAGGTCGCTGGCCAGCATCAGGGCCAGGGCGAACAGAGCCAGCTTGCCCAGCCAGACGAATTTTAGGTGAAACTCCATGCCGCTCTCCTTGCCGGGACGGTCGGGAAACCGGCCCCATTATAGCCCAGATGAGGCAAGGGGTTGAAGGGGCAAGCATCCGGCCTTAAGCTTATATAAATATGCCCACGAACACCCCAGCCCGAGGCCACGGCCTCGCGGGAGAGAACAACATGCGCCGGCTTTCGCCGATCATGGCAATTTTGCTGACGATTCTGCTGGTTCCCCTGGCCGCATGGGCCGCGCCCCAGCGCCACACCCTGCCCAACGGCCTGAAGGTGATCACCTCGGAAAACCACGAGGCCCCGGTGGTCTCCTTCCAGGTGTGGGTGCGGGCGGGCTCCATCTACGAGAAAAAAGGCGAGTACGGCATCACCCACCTGATCGAGCACATGATCTTCAAGGGCACCCCCCGCCGTCCCGCCGGGCAGATGGCCTCGGAGATCGAGGCCCTGGGCGGCGAGGTGAACGCCTACACCACCTTCGACCACACCAACTATTACGTGACCGCGGCCAGCGCCTCGGCGGGACCGGCCCTGGACATCCTGGCCGACGCGGTGGTGGGCGCCTCCTTTGACCAGGCCGAGCTGACCAAAGAAAAAGAGGTGGTGATCGAAGAGATCCGCATGAACCAGAACAATCCCTCCCGGCGCATGGGCTGGGAGGTGTTCGCCCAGGCCTTTGGCGACTCCCCCTACGGGCGGCCCATCATCGGCTCCGTGGCCTCGGTGCGGGCCATAAGCCGCCAGGACATCCTGGACTACCGGGCCCGCTGGTACCGCGCGCCCGGCATGCTGGTGGTGGCGGTGGGCGACTTCAAGACCGCCGAGATCCTGCCCCTGATCGCCAAGGCCTTCGCCCCGGTGTCCAACCAGCCCGCCCCGGCCTTCAAGCTCCCCCCGGACCCCAGGGCCCTGGGGCCGCGCCTCAAGATAATGCGCGACAAGGTGAGCCAGGCCAGCATCAGCATGGTGTGGCTGACCCCCGGCCTGCCCGACCCGGTGGTCTACGCCCTG
Organism: Pseudomonadota bacterium; assembly: GCA_018902755.1. GTDB lineage: Bacteria > Desulfobacterota > Desulfarculia > Desulfarculales > Desulfarculaceae > Desulfoferula. The sequence goes on from JAHIQI010000052.1 coordinate 53,242, forward strand.
GACATGGCCGCCACGGTGTTGGGCGACGGTGAGACCAGCCGCCTGTATAGCCGCCTGAAGGAAAAGCAGGGCCTGGTGGACAGCGCCAACGCCTCGGCCTACACCCCCGAGGGGGTGGGCCTGTTCGAGGTTGAGGCCTCCCTGGCCCCGGACAAGGTGGAGGGCGCCTGGCCCGCCATGCTTCAGCAGGCCATGACCCTGGCCACCCAGCCCCCCAGCGGCGAGGAGCTGAAACGGGCTCGGGTGAACCTGGCCGCCGGTTTCGTGCGGGCCCGCCAGACCATGCAGGGCCAGGCAAGGGAGCTGGGCTACTTCGAGATGTTCCGGGGCGGCTTCGAGCACATGGCCACCTACATGCAGCGCTTCAACGCGGTGGACGTCGCCGCCGTGGCCGACACCGCCCGCCGCTGGCTTAGCCCCGCCGGGCTCTCGGTGGTGATCCAGGTGCCCGAGGGCGCCAAGGTGCCCGACCTGGCCGCCCTCAAGAAAGCGGCCATGGCCGCCTACACCCAGGCCCCGGCCAAGGCGGCCCCGGACCAGCCCCAGCGTGTGGTCTTGGACAACGGCCTGACCCTTCTTATTAAGCCGGCCAGGGCGGTGCCCCTGGTGTCTTATCTGTTGGCCGCGCCCGGCGGCCAGGCCGCCGAGGGCCAAGGCCAGGCCGGGCTCTACAGCCTGTGGTCCAGGGCGGTGGAGCGGGGCACCAAGGACATGAGCTACGAAGAGCTGACCCGGGAGTTGGAGGACATGGCCGGCTCGGTCAGCGGCTACAGCTCCAAGACCAGCGCCGGGCTCTCGGGCAGCTTCCTGGCCCAGGACTGGAAACGGGGCCTGGAGTTGTTGGCCAAGGTCTGGACCGGGGCCAGCTTCCCGGCCGACCAGGTGGAGCGGGCCAAGAAGGAGCAGCTGGCCGCCCTGCGGGCCCAGGAAAACTCGCCGGTGTCCCGGGCCTTCAAGCGCTTCCGCCGCCTGGTCTACGGCGAGCACCCATTTGGCCACGACCCCCTGGGCACTCCCGAGACCCTGGCCAAGCTGGGACCGGAGCAGCTCAAGGCGGCCATGGGGCGCATGCGTGGGCCGGGCGGCTGCGTGTTGGCCGTGGTGGGCGACGTGGACCCCCAGGCCTTCATCGCCGAGGTCAAGTCCCTGCTGGGCGGGCTCAAGGGCCAGGCGGCCCAGGTCACCGTGCCGCCCCTGACCACACCGGCCCAGCCCAAGGTGGAGAAGATCGACGAGCCCCAGGCCAAGCAGAGCCAGATCATGCTGGGCTTCGTGGCCCCCGGCCTGGAGTCGCCCGAGCGCTGGCCCCTGGAGCTGGCCGACGCGGTGCTGGGTGGCATGGGCGGGCGGCTCTTCGAGGACCTCCGGGACAAGCGCTCCCTGGCCTACGCGGTGCAGCCCTTCTACAGCCCGGCCAAGGGCGGGGGCATCTTCGGCATCTACATGGGCGTAGGCCCGGGCAAGGAGCAGGCGGCCCTGGCGGGCATCGGCCTGCACCTGGGCCGCATGCAGGCCCAGGCCCCCAGCCCCAAGGAGATGGCCCGGGCCAAGGCCTACTACCTGGGCGGCTACGCCATCGGCCTGCAAAGCTACGCCTCCCAGGCCACGGCCATGGCCGGGGGCGAGCTGAACGGCCTGGGCTGGCTCTACTACACCAAGGTGCCGGAATTTGTGAAGGCGGTGAGCGCCGAGCAGGTTTTGGCCACGGTGAAGAAATACCTGAACCCCGAGCACCGGGCCGAGCTGATCGCCGGGCCGCCGCCCCAGAAGGAGGCCCAGCCCAAGGCCAAGTAGGGCCTTGCGCCGAAAACGCATCAACCGGGGCGGGATCATTTCCCGCCCCGGCCTTTTATGCGACCGGCTGCGCCAGCCACCGGCATACCGCGTTGCTGGCTGCGCCCGGTTCTCGGCGTAGGCCCGGCTACGCCTGCGTCCCGTGCTCGCCCCAGCGCGCCGCTGGGGGCAAAGCGGGTCGAGCAACGAGTTGCCTCCACAAACCACGCCTGCTCCCGGTAAACCTCATTGGGGGCCCAAGCCTTGGGCCGCCTTGTCTGCCGGCGGCTGGCTGTGCCGGTATCCGGCCCAAACAGCCCAAAAAGTACGCTCCGCTTTTTTTATGCGGGGCGTTTGTGCCTTAATAATAAGAAAGTCCTGCCTGGAGGAGCCGTGCCTTGAGCCTGTTCACCCCCGCCTCTCGACGCCTATGCCTGGCCGCCCTGCTGCTGGCCGGGCTGTTGCTGCTGAACGGCTGCGGGGGCGAGTTCTGGAGCGGGGTGGGAGATTGGGAGCCGGGCGAGCTGGGGGCGCTGCCGGTTCGGACGGCTAAAAGCCAGCATGATTGATCCGGGGGGATGCCCGGCGGCCGGACGGGGGGTATCATTTCTCATATGAACAACTTGAGATACATCGCCCAGGCGGAGGGCCGCAGCCGCGCCTGGGCCATCTATTTGATCTGCATCTGCTGCTACATGCTGAGCATGTTCTACCGGGTCTCGGTCACGGTGATCAGCCCTCAGCTGGCCGAGGACCTGCGCCTTAGCGTCAGCCAACTCAGCGACCTTTCCGCCGCTTTTTTCTACGCCTTCGCCGCCGCCCAGATACCCCTGGGCCTGCTGTTGGACCGCTGGGGCACCCGGCGGATCATGACCCTGTTCAACCTGGCGGCCGTGGCCGGGGCGCTCACCTTCGCCCTGGCCCAGGGCGGGGCCATGGCCACGGTGGGGCGGGTGCTGTTGGGCCTGGGCATGAGCGGCAACATGATCGGGGCCATGATGCTCATCGTGGCCTGGTTCCCGCCCCGGCGCTTCGCCACCCTCACCGGGGCCATCGTGGGGGTGAGCACGGCGGGCCAGTTCATGGCCGCCACCCCCCTGGTCTACATCTCCCAGGCCATGGGCTGGCGGGGAGCCTTCATCGCGGTGGCCGCCCTCAACGCCCTGGTCATCGCCGTGTTTTACTGGGTGGTGCGCGACACCCCGCCGGGGGTGGAGCTGCCCCGCTCGGCCAACGAGAACCCCTTCAAGGGCCTGGGCCAGCTTTTCCGCCATCACTACTACTGGATCATCAGCCTGAGCACCTTTTTCCGCTACGGCTGCCTTATGGCCCTGCAAGGCCTGTGGGCCGGTCCCTACCTGATGAACGGCCTGGGCCTCAGTCAGATCCAGGCCGGCAACATCCTGCTGTTCATCACCATCGGCTACATGATCGGCCTGCCCCTCTGGGGCCGGATCAGCGACGAGGTGCTGGGCACGCGCAAATGGGTGGTGCTGCCTGCCCTGTTCATCTGGGCCTTGCTGATCCTCTCCCTGGGCCTGATGCAGGGGATGCCGGTGTGGGTGCTCTGCGCCCTGTTCCTGGGCCTGGGCCTCATGTCCGCGCCGGGGCAGGTCATGTACCCCCACATCAAGGAGCTGTTGCCCGACCACCTGGCGGCCCGGGCCCTGACCGGCATAAACCTCTACACCATGCTGGGCGCGGCGGGGCTGATGCAGATAGCGGGGTTTTTGGTGGAGGGAGACCCCTCCTCCATGCACGGCATCGACGGCTACTGGCCGGTGTGGCTTTTCATGGCCGGGGGCCTGTGCCTGGCCGGGGTGCTCTACTGTTTTATCCCCGACAGCAAGGCTATGCGAGATACGCAGGCGGTGACCGAGGGGTAAGCGGGCGGCTGCGCCAGACGGCGGGATGCTGCGTTGCGGGCATCGCTCGCCTCCTCGGCGTATTGGCATATACGCCTGCGGGTCTCGCTCGCCGGCGCCTTGCCTGCCGCCGCCTGGCTGTGCCGCGCGGCTTCGCCAGACCCCGCATGGCTGCGTTGTCGGCGTCACTCGGTCCTCGCTGTAGGCTTGGCTACAACTGCGTCCCTCGTTCGCCTGCCGCCTTGCCCTGCGGCGTCTGGCTGTGCCGCGAAATGATTCCGGCGGTCGATTTCAGCAGAAATACAGATTGGCGTAGGTTGGGTAGAGCGAAGCGAAACCCAACAATTCCCTATACCGAAAAAGATGAGAGGGCGGGGATAAACCCCGCCCCTACACCCGGAAAAGGGCTCTTAGTGTAGGGGCGGGGTTTATCCTCGCCCTTCCGGCATTTTTCCTAAAAGGAGCAGGCGGCGGCCAGGGCGGCCACCCCGTCCACCTTCAGCCAACGCAGACGCCAGAAGCCGCCCAGGCTCACATACAGCTTGGGTCCGGACAGCATCAGGCCACGGTGCAGAAACAACTCCACCCCGTCCACGGTTTGCCGGTTGAAAAGATTGATTTGGTCCTGTTCCGGGGGCTGGGGCGCGAACCGCGCCCCGGTGGCGGGTGCTCAGCCTCCGCCGCCGGAGGGAGGCATTATGGTCAGTTGGTTGCCTCGGGCGGCCAACCACTCACGGGCCTCTGGGGTGATCTCTACGCGCATGCACACCTCGCGGGGTTCGTTCTCGGGGGTGTTATGGGGATGCCCAATGGCAGCCCGCTTGTTCTATTGTACCAGGCGCTTTTCTCCCTGCCAGAGCCGGATATTTGCATTGCCGCGTCTTTTGGCTTCACAATATTACAAGAACCTCTTGGCGAGGAGTTACATGAGCAATCAGCAGCGCGAAGAATTACTGGCTCAGCGCCGAAGGCTGATCGAAGAAGTGGAGCAGGCCCGGGCCGCCTTGCCCGCCCACTCGGTGCGCCCCTGGCAATGGCAGCGGGTGGAGGAAGCCGAAGAGGCCTTGGCCGAGTTGGACCGAAGCTTGGAGGCCCTGGAACCGGCCTAAGCCGAAAAACGCATATCAGCGGGAAGGATTTTCCCGGCCCTGCGCCCGGCCGCATAAAATTTATGCGCCGCAGACAGCCCCCGCACCGTTTCCGCAAACGGTCGCCCTGCCCATCTATCTGATTATCCAACTAGTTTTGGCGTGGCCGGGCCGCCGAGGCTCTTGGCACGAGTGCTGCTACTACGAGAAGGGACGACAGCACCCCTTAACCTTGGACTGAACCCATGGACTACACCAGGCGGCGTTTTTTACAGACATCGCTGGGCGCTCTGGCCGGAGCCGCGGCCGCCGGCCTCTGGCCGGTGGCGGGGCAGGCGGCCGCCGAGCACCGGGTGGAGTTGGTGGCCCAAGCGGCCAAAATCAGTCTGGGTGAGGGGCCCGAATTCAACGCCATGGCCTATAACGGCCAGACGCCGGGACCGGTCATAAGGGTGCGGGAAGGTCAGAGCCTTAACATATCCTTTAAAAACCGCTTACTTCGACCCACCACTATCCATTGGCATGGCCTTCCCGTGCCCAATCCCATGGACGGGGTCCCGGGCGTCACCCAGGCCGCCGTGCCTCCGGGCGAGAGCTTTACCTACCGCTTCCGCGCCCGCCCGGCAGGCACCTATTTTTACCACTCCCACCAGGGCTATCAGCTGGACCAGGGCCTGTACGGCGCGCTGATCGTGGAGCCCGCCCGGCCCGTGGGCGGCTGGGACCGCGAGGAAGTCCTGCTGCTGGCCGATTGGGTGGTGGCCGACGGCGCGGGCCTGGCCCAGGTGCCCCGGCGTCCCGCCATGGGCGGCATGATGGGCCGGGGCATGGGGCGTGGCTCCGCGCCCGGCGGGCCCCTGGCCGAGCCCTATTACCAGGGCTACACGGTAAACGGGCGGATCTACCCCCACGGCTCGCCGCTCCGGGTGAAAAAGGGCGACAAGGTTCGCCTGCGCCTGATCAACGCCAGTTCCTCCACCACCTACGACCTTTGCCTAGCCGGTCACCGGCTCACCGTATTGGCCCTGGACGGCCAGGACGTGACCCCCCGGGCCTTCGACGTGGTGCGCCTGGCCATGGGCGAGCGGGTGGATGTGGAGTTCATCGCCGACAACCCCGGCGCTTGGCTGCTCCAGGCCAACGAAAGCGGCCTGGGCGAAAGCGGCCTGGCCGTGGCCGTGCTCTACCAGGGAGCAGAAGACCGCGCCCCGCAGCGTCCCGCTTTCCACTCCGGCCTGAGCTTGGCCACCTACTGGGACCTGGCCGCCGCCCGGCCGGTGGCCCACCCCGACGGGGCTCCCCAGCGCTGGTACCGCCAGGTCCTCAGCGGGGGCATGCACTCCCCCTACTGGAGCATCAACGGGCGCTTATACCCCAACAGCGAGCGCCTGGCCGTGGCCCCGGGGGACAAGGTTCGCCTGAGCTACCTCAACCGCAGCATGATGCCCCATCCCATGCACCTGCACGGGCATTTTTTCCGTATTGTAAACTTCGCCCTGCCCCCTGAGCGTTGGCTGGTCAAGGACACGGCCATAGTGGAGCCCATGCGCCGTCTGGACGTGGAGTTCATCGCCGACAACCCCGGCGACTGGTTCCACCATTGCCACCACCTCTATCACATGGAAGCGGGCATGGCCAACCAGGTGACCTACACCGGGGCCCAGCCCGCATAATTCATGAGGGCTAACCGCCAAGGGAGCGATAACTCATGCCTTTTAACCTGTTTAATTTGCACAGCCTGGTCACCCCCTCCGCCCAATACGGCGGCGGCCCCGGCTGGGGCGGGCACATGATGTATGGCTGGGGCGGCTGGCTGGGAGGCCCCTTCATGATAATCATCTGGATACTTTTGATCGTGGCCGGCGTCGCCCTGATCAAGTGGCTTTTCGCCGCCTCAAAAAAGGATCAGGCCCCGCCCTTTTCCCTGCCCGCCCCGGGCCATGACCGCTCCCTGGCCATTCTGCGCGAGCGCTACGCCAAGGGCGAGATCAGCTCCCAGGAGTTTCAGGCGATGAAGGCGGAGCTGGAAGCATAGGGGGCGGCTTTGCCAGCTGCCCGTGGGCTGTGTTGCCGGCAGCGGTCCAGCCTCGACGTAGCTTGGGCTACGCCTCCGGCTGTCCCTTGCCGGACGCCTAGCCCACGAACACCTGGCAAAGCCGTTGGTAGGATGCGTCGAGTGCGGCACACTCTGAGCAACAGCGTAGGTTGGGTAAAGCGAAGCGAAACCCAACAATTTCCGCCGTACAAGGGGCGCTTCCAGGCTGGCTATCCACCCCAACGCGTGGCATTATGGGAAAATGAAACTGCCGGAGCGCTACACTTGCCTGCGGCTGCCCTTGGTGCTGCTGCTGGTGGCCTTGATCTGCTGGCTGCATTTTCGCCTTGGCCCGGACAAGGCGGTGGCCAGCGTTTTTCTGCAGGACTTTTATTTTCTGCCCATAATCCTGTCTGGATTTTGGTGGGGCCCCTGGATAGGGCTCATCATGGCCCTGGTGGTGTCGGGCCTCTACGCCCCTTATGTGGTCTTGGTGCACCACCTCACCCCGCCGACCATTACCGCCGCCATCACCCAGATGGTTTTGTTCCTGGCCGTGGGCCTTTTGGTGGGCTGGTTGCGCCGCCGGGAGCAGGCCCACGAGGCCCAAGCCCTGCGGGCCGAGAACCTGGCCGCCGTGGGCCGGGCGGTGGCCAGCGTGGCCCATGACATGAAGACCCCCCTGATGGCCATCGGCGGCTTCACCGCCCAGGTCAAGCGCAAGATGGAGCCGGGCTGCCCCGAGGAGCATAAGCTGGAAGTGGTCATCGAGCAGACCGCCCGCCTGGAGGGCATGGTCAAGGAGATGCTGGACTTTTCCAGGCCCCTGGAGTTGCACCGCCAAAGCCTGGACCTCCAGGACTTTGCCGGGCGCACCATGGAGGTGGCCGCGTCCTTGGCCGAGCAGCATCAGGTGCGCCTGACCAGCGATCTGGAGGAGGGCCTGCCCCTGGTGGAGGCAGACCCCGAACGCTTACAAGAGGCGTTGATAAATCTGCTGAACAATGCGGTGCAGGCCTCGCCGGCCCAGGGCGAGGTGAGCCTGTCCGCCTGGCGTCAGGGGGAGGAAGTGGTGCTGGCCGTTTCCGACCATGGCCCCGGGGTCTCCCCCGCCCAGCGCCAACATCTTTTCACGCCCTTTTACACCACCAAAAAAGAGGGCACCGGCCTGGGGCTGCCGGTGGTGCACAAGGTGGCCGAGGCCCACGGCGGCCGCCTGGAGGTTGGCGACAACCATCCTCAGGGGGCGGTGTTCAGACTCGTTCTACCCTTGGGAAATTAAACGGCCTTCCCGCCGCTGTGTGGCAATTTTTTTCTTCCCTCGTCATGCCTCTGCTCGCCGGACACCACCCAGCAGCCTTCCACGCCCCACCCCCTCCCGCCTGGGGTAAGGCGAAGATCGCCACGTCGCATCTCCCCGGAGATGCTCCTCGCGAAGACTACTATGGCTGTAAGGGCAAAGAGGCGTTGGGCTTTGCTCGGCATCGCCCCGCTAGATATCGTTCAGCATTCCCTTGCGCAACACCCTTTCGAACAGCTCCACCACCTTGGGGTCGAACTGGCTGCCCGAGCATTGCTTGATCTCGCTTAGGGTCTCCTCCAGGCTCAGGGGCGGGCGGTAGGGCCGCTGGGTGAGCATGGCGTCGTAGCTGTCGGCCACGGCCATGATGCGCGACAGCAAGGGGATGTCCTCCCCGGCCAGGAGGTCGGGATAGCCGGTCCCGTCCCAGCGCTCGTGATGGGACCGGATCAGGGGGCGCACCGGGGCCAGGAGCCCCACGTCCCTGAGGATCATCTCGGCGATGACCGGGTGCTCCTTGATGTGCTCGTACTCCTCGTCGGTCAGGGGCGTCTTCTTGTTGAGGATATCGCCCCGCACCCCGATCTTGCCCACGTCGTGCAGCTCGGCGGCGAACTCCAGCCGGGTCTGGTCTTCGTCGTCCATGCCCGCTTCCCGGGCCATGGCCATGCACACCTGGCGCACCCGCCCGGCGTGACCACGGGTGTAGGGGTCTTTGGCCTCGACCGCCCCGGCCAAGCCCTGCACGATCTCGAAGGCCGCCTGCTTGAGCTGGTCCAGGGTCTGGTTCAGCTCCCGGCGGAACTGCTCCCGCTCGGCGGCCAGGCGGCGCTGGCGGGTAATGTCCACCGCCGTGCCGATGACTCCGGTCACCCGGCCGTCCTCGTCTATCAGGGGGCTGTTGTAGGCCAGGAAGATGCGCTCGGAGCCATCACTGCGGATCAGGCGGAACTCCACGTCGTTGACCGTGTGGCCCTGGTCGCGCAGCTCCTTGAAGGCCTTGACGCAGTGGTAGCGGTCGTCGCGGTGGATGAAATCGGTGAAATAGCGCCCCAGGGCATCGCCGGGCTCCAGGCCCATAAAGGGCTTCACCTTGGGCCCCACGAAGTTGAAGCATCCCTCCCGGTCCAGGGAATAGATGAACTGGGGGTTACTTTCCACCAGGGAGCGGTAGCGGGTTTCGGAGCGGGCTAGGTCGGCGGTGCGCGCGGCCACCTGCTCCTCCAGGGAGGCGTTGAGCTGGGCCAACTCCTTTTCCCGGTCCTGCACCTGGATGCGCAGGTCAAGCTGGCGCACCAGGGCCTGACGGTGCAGCAGGTTGGCCAGGAGCAACAAGAGCACCGCGCCCACCAGGTTGCCGCCGTGGTGCATCAGGGTCTCCGGCGGGGCCATGCTGCCGGAAAAATAGAGCTGGGGCAGGATGTACACCGCCAGCACCCCCACCCCGGTGATGGCCGCCACCCCCAGGCGAATGGGGATGAGCACCAGGGCGGCGATGAGCACCAGGATCATGGCCGAATAGTAACGGGCCCCTATGGGGCCCATCTCCACCAGCATGATCTCCAGCATCACCGCCACGGCCAATGCGCCGGCCACGGTGAGCCCCTCTTGCCAGAGCTGGTTTTTGTAGGCCCGGTTGAGGAAGTACATCAGGCCCATGAGGGCGCTGATGCCCAGGCGCAGAGCCAAAAAATGGGAGAAGAACTGAGGGAACTGGAACCAGTCAACCAGCGAGAAGGCGGGCACCAGCAACACCCCGGACAAAAAGCCGATTTTCAGACGGGATTGCAGCGTTTCCACGTAATGGGCGTGGAAGGCTTGCGGGTCGGCAGGGGACAGGCGGTCTGCTGACATAGGCGGTCTTTCTTCAGCTTCTAACAGGTTCCTCGCTGGTTATGTAGGCAGCATAGCGCATTTTGACCTCTTCCGGCGTACGCAATGACCAGGGCTCCAAAAGATCGCTCTCGAACAGGCGCTGGGGGCTGATGCGAGAGGGGTGCCATTTCTTGAGCAGGGCGCATTCGCGGTATTCGGGCAAACAGTGCAGGGCGAAGGCCACCAGCTCCGAGCAGAACCAGGTGGAGCGGCTGTTGAAGGGGTTGCGCCACCCGGCGCACACGTCCCAGCGTTCGCCCAGCTTCACCAGCTTGTCGGTGAGCATGCCGAAGATGCCCGCGAAGGAATACCCCTGGCCCAGCTTGGCCCGGGCCGCGTCCAGGATCAGCCCGGCCCGCTTGGCGTTCATCTCCTTGGGGCGCTTGAAGTAGACCTCGTACTGGTTGCCGAAGTAGTGGCTAAGGTGGTTGCGCACCACCCCCTGGCCGGTGGCCTCTATGCAGTAGGTCTCGTCCTCCACCAAAAAGGCGTGGGACACCGAAATGCCGCTGACGGCCTCGTCGCCGGTGGCGATGGTGATGCCCTCGCTCACGAAGGTGCCGGGCATGAAGGAGAATCCCACCAGGCCGGGCTCGTAGTTGACGCCGTAGACCGGCTTGACGTATATGCGCTCACTGGACTGGGGCATGGGTCCCCTCCTTTAAAGGGTCAACACTCCGCCCAGGGGCAGGTTGTGCACCTTGGCGGCCAGCTCCGGGTCCGCGGCCAGGGACTCGCCCAACAGCTTCTGGCTCAGGCCCAGGGGCTCGTTGCACAGGGTGAAGGTCCCCCAGTGCACCGGGATCATGCGCTTGGCCCCGCTTTGCTTGAAGGCCTCCAGGGAGTCGGTGGGGTTCATGTGGCGGGGCCTGAGGAAGTCGCGCCGGTTGAAGGCGTCGATGGGCATGAGCGCCAGGTCGATATCGAAAGCGCCGGGCAGCTCGGCAAAGGCGGGGCACATGCCGCTGTCGCCGGGATAGTAGACCGTGCGGGCCGAAGAGGCTAGAACGAAGCCGCCGAAGCCGTACTTCTTGAAGTCCATGGTGATCCAGTGCCGCCCCCCCAGGTGCTTGCCCGGCCAGCCGGTGATGCCCAGGCCGTCCACCTCCACCGTCTGATGCCAGTCCAGGTTGATGGCCCTGACCTTGTGCTCGGGCTCCAGCTTGGCCTTGGCGTAGCCCGCCACCCCGTGGGCTCCCACCACGGTAAGAGGGGAGGGGCTGTGGGCGGCGACGGCCTCCAGGCTGGGCAGGTCCAGGTGGTCGCCGTGGGCGTGGGAGAGTAGCACCAGGTCGATGGGCGGCAGCTCGGCCACCTTTAGCGGCGGTGCGGTGCGCCGTTTGACCATCTTGGCGAAGGAAAAACGGCTGGAGAACATGGGGTCGGTGAGTATGTATTTGCCGTCCAGGCGCATGAGCACCGTGGCCTGGCCCAGGTATTGGGCGAAGTCTTGCCCGTCGCTTGGCCAGGGGTCGGGCGCGGGCGCGGGCTTGGTGGGCGAAAAATTGCTGCCCAGCAAGGCGCCCAGAATAAGCAGGTATTCAAAGGGCCAGGCGATTATGCGGCCTATGGTGCTCATGGCGCTCTCCCCACTGCGGGCCGCGTCGGGTGAATCCCCTCCCGCTAATCTAGCTTTTGATTAGCACAAGCGCGGGCGCGGTGTCCATGGGGCTTTAGCCGGGAGGTGGAGCAGCTTGACGCCCCCTGGCCTGCCGGGTAGTTTTGGGAGCAGCGAGAAGCAAACCGAAAACCGCAGCCGGGGAGGCAGCCATGGACGTGGCCGTCGCTTGGGAAAATCTGGTTCAGTCCATCGCGGCCATCGAGGGCGGCGAGGACGATTGGGAAATCCTCACCGCCACCTGCATGGCGGCCATGGAGATACTCCTGGAGTACCCGCCTCAGGAGGTGCTGGCCCAAATAGAGGCCTCGGACATGCCCACCCGGGCCACGGTGAGCTGGCTGGCCTGGGAAGGCTCCAAGCTGGGCGGCGGCAATGCCCAGCGCAGCATGGGCCTGGTGGCCTGTTGGCAGGAGGCCAACCCCGGCCAGGAGCTTATCGCCGCCCCCAAGGGCGGGTCCCAGCGTCCCATGCTGCTCCACTAGGACCGACCCTCCCCCAACGGCCACCGGGAGGAGACATGCCCCCCGAGCCCATGCCCAGCGGCCCGCCCTGGTCCGGCCCAGGCCAGTGGCCCCAGGCCAACCAGGCCCTGCTCATTTTGGCCGACAACCCCGCTTCATCCCCGGCCCGCGCCCTGGCCCGGCAGCTGGCCGCCGCCCGGCGAGCCCTGGCTCCGGCCATGGAGCGCCTGTGCGCCGCCACCTGCCCCCGCTGCCTCGACCCCTGCTGCGTGCGGGCCCGCCTGTGGTGGGGCTTCGCGGACCTGGCCTTTTTGCACCTGGCCGAACTGCCCCTGCCCCTAAGCCAAATGGCCTACGCTCCCGGCAGGGCCTGCCCCCACCTTGGCTCCCACGGCTGCCGCCTGGAGAGGCCCTTGCGCCCCTGGGTCTGCGACTGGCATTTGTGCCCCGAGCAGAAGGCGCGTTTGGCCCAATGGGGCGAGGGGGAGAGGCGGGAGCTGGCCGATGGTTTGGAAAGGGCAAGGGGGTTGAGGAGGAAGATGGTGGAAGCGCTGGTGGAGGGGGTGGGGTGAAAACCGGCATAATTTATTTTGAGGCGGCGGCCAACATGACTACAGGTGGTTGCCGCATAATGGTCAATAGCAACCCCTGACCCGAAACAACCTAACCAAGACTGGGAGAAGCTGTCATGCCCAAGCTGAGCCTGTCCCAAGCCGACATCATCGCCGACGAGACCCTGAAAAAAGGACGGGAAATCAAGGCCAAGCCGCTGACCGTGGTGGTCTTGGACGATGGCGGCCACTACAAGGTGGTCAAGCGCGACGACGGCTGCGGGCTGCTCAGGGCCGACATAGCCCGGGCCAAGGCCTGGGGGGTGTTGGGCATGGGTCAGGCCGGCCGCGAGCTGGCCCGTCGCGCCCAGAGCTTGCCGGTGTTCTTCAGCGGCCTGGCCGCCATCTCCGGCGGCAAGCTGGTCCCCCTGCCCGGCGGGGTGCTGATCCACACCCCGGATGGCGAGCTGGTGGGCTCGGTGGGGGTCAGCGGCGACCTGTCGGAGATCGACGAGGAGTGCGCGGTGCACGGGGTCAAGGCCGCCGGGCTGGTGCCCGAGACCGGAGATGAAGCCTGAGCGCCCGCCTGCGTAGCGCTTGCCTGAGAGCCTGGGACGTAAACGAGCGCCAGGAGTTGGTGGAGTGGCAGGAGAAGGCGAGAGGGGTGAAAAGGATGATGGGGGGGAAGTTGGTGGCGGGGGATCGAGACACCTAAGTACGTGTTTCAATAATTTGTGAGATGTCGTTGCCGAATTAACGCTCTGTTATTGCGTTTAGCCATTTATGGCGGCAAAGATATTTCATTTGCATGTTGACATACCATCGCTGGCAATCGTAAAAGTAAATTATATTTAAAATGAGATGTGGTGTACTGTGGCAAGCACAAAAGCATTGATAACTCCCGAAGTTATTAAATGGGCTCGAAAAAAGGCGCGCTTAGATGTTGCGACCGCCGCAAAAAAAATTGGAAGGCCAGAAGAGGAAATTATAAAATGGGAAACGGGAGATCTTTTTCCAACAATTGCTCAGGCACGGAAAGCCTCTAAAGTATACAAGCGTTCTTTGGCAGTTTTTTATCTTCCGTCTCCTCCTTCAGACTTTGATACATTGCGCGACTTCCGAACTCTTCCCTCAGGGTACTCACCGGAATATAGCCCAGAATTAGCATTATTATTAAGACAACTAACGGCAAAGCAAACTTGGCTGCATGATTATCTATTAGAAGATAACGCAAGAGAGTTAGAATTCGCTGGTTCCGTAAGTGTGGATTGTCGTCCTCTAGATATCGCTGCAATAATTCGAGAAAATTTAAACGTTTCCCCGGCGGAACAAATAAAATGCAGGGACCACCGCGAAGCGCTCAATTTATGGATTAATCGGGCAGAGCGGATTGGAATAAATATTTGTCGGCGAGGTGGTATCTCTTTAGTGGAAGCTAGAGGTTTTTTATTGTCCGACGGTTTGGCTCCATTTATATATATAAACAATACCGATGCATTGCCCGGGCAACTGTTTACCTTGATACATGAGCTTGCTCATTTATGGCTTAACATGCCAGGATTGTCAAACTTAATTGAAGCGGATAGTGCATTAAATACGCCCGACAGTAGAATCGAAAAATTTTGCAACCAAATCGCATCCGAAGTTCTTTTAGAAAGAAATATATTTGATGATGCGTGGAGGTTGTCTTCTATAAAAAGTGAGTTGCAAAAGAGGATTTCGTTTGTAAGTAGGAAGCTTAAGGTTAGCGACGAAGCAGTCGCGCGTAGACTACTAGACCTGTCTATCATTGATAAATATACATACGAAAAATTGCGAGTATTTTATCAAGACAGATGGGACTTTTATAAATTGCATAAGTCGAAAACAAAATCTGGAAGGCCGTCATATTCTTTGCTCGTTGCGATTGATAACGGGAGGTTGTTCAGCCGCACTGTAATTTCAGCGTATAGGAATAACCAAATATCCGGGCGGGACGCATCTTTTTTACTAAATACGAAAGTGAAGCATTTTCCTAAGATAGGTGCTCAAGCTGGTTTGGCCACTCTTTAGGGGGGACTCGAGTAAGTGAAAAAATACAGCTTGGATACAAATGTTCTTATTGAGCCTTGGAACAAATATTATTCTGTAGAAATATGCCCTGATTATTGGCAAATAATTGATGATTTAGCAAAAGCTGGAATCGTATTCTGTGCGGAAGAAGTGCGGCATGAAATTGAAAAGATCGATGATGGGCTCTTAGGTTGGGTAAAATATCGACCGTATATTTTCAGAACTCCTGATGAAAAAGTACAAGAAATCAGAATCCAACTGATAGCCAACTGATTGCGGGTTTTGGGGGCACTCAGGGCTGAAGAAGAGGGGGTTAGGGCATGTCCCCTAACCCCCTTGCTTTAGTTTCAGTTTTCCTCTTTGGTGGGAGCGGGGGGACTCGAACCCCCATGCCTTGCGGCACTGGCTCCTAAGGCCAGCGTGTATACCAATTCCACCACGCTCCCCGGACGTAGGCCCCAACTCTAAGCCAAGCGTCGGCATGCGTCAACCGCTGGATGGCCATATCCCCGGCCTTTCCGGCGGGTTGACACCCCCTGGGGTATGGGCTAGATTTGGCCCACTTCCAATCACTTGAAAAAGGAGGCGCTTTTGCGGCCCGACGGTCGAAAGCCCCTACAAATGCGTCCCCTGAGCCTGAGCACCGGGGTCAATCCATACGCCGAGGGCAGCTGCCTGGCCAGCTTCGGTCAAACCCAGGTGTTGTGCACCGCCTCGCTGGAGGACAAGGTCCCCGGCTGGCTGGACGGCGCGGGCAAGGGCTGGGTGACCGCCGAGTACGCCATGCTGCCCCGCTCCACCCACACCCGCACCGGGCGCGAGCACCGCGAAAAGGGCCGGGCCCAGGAGATAAGCCGCCTCATCGGGCGCAGCCTGCGCATGGCCGTGGAGCTTCCCGCCCTGGCGGGCCACACCATCCGCCTGGACTGCGACGTGCTGGTGGCCGACGGCGGCACCCGCTGCGCCTCCATCTGCGGCGGCTGGGTGGCCCTGGCCCTGGCCATGAAAAAGCTGGGCCTGGCCCCTTCGCGCCAGGTGGCGGCCATCAGCCTGGGGCGCATCCAGGGCGAGCTGCGCTTGGACCTGTGCTACGCCGAGGACTCCACCGCCGAGCTGGACCTGAACCTGGTCTTGGCCCCCCAGGGGCTGGTGGAGGTGCAGGGCACCGGCGAGGACGGCCTGTTCAGCCCCGAGGAGCTGGCCGCCCTGGTGCGCACCGGCCTGGAGGCGGGCCAAGAGATCTTCGCCGCCCAGATCGCGGCGGTGGAGAAGGCCTAGATATGGAGCTGGTGCTGGCTTCGAACAACCAGGGCAAGCTGGCCGAGATAAAGGCCATGTGCGCGCCCTGGGGCATTCAGGTGGTCACCGCCGCCTCGTTGGGCTTCACCGAGGAGGTGGCCGAGACCGGCGACACCTTCGAGGACAACGCCCGGCTCAAGGCCGTGGCGGTGAGTGAGGCCTTGGGACGCCCGGCCCTGGCCGACGACTCGGGCCTGGTGGTGGAGGCCCTGAACGGCGCGCCGGGGGTGCACAGCGCCCGCTACGCCGGGGAGCACGGCGACGACGCGGCCAACAGCGCCAAGCTCCTCACCGAAATGATCGGGGTGCCGCCCGTGAAGCGGGCTGCGGCCTTTGTTTGTGTTATGCTTTGCCGTCGTCCCGATGGGGCCGAGCTGGTGGCCCAGGGCCGCCTGGAGGGGCGCATCGCCCCGGCCCCGGCGGGGCACAATGGTTTTGGATATGATCCGGTGTTTTTGCTGCCCGAGCGGGGCCTGACCGTGGCCCAGCTCAGCGCGGCGGACAAGAACGCCATCAGCCACCGGGGCCAGGCCCTGGCCAAGCTGGCCCAGGATCTGCGCGGCTTCCTGGGCGGGTAGGAACAAGGACAATTTAGGTCGGGGCGTGGCGCAGTCTGGCAGCGCACCTGCCTTGGGCGCAGGGGGTCCCCGGTTCAAATCCGGGCGCCCCGACCAGTCTTGAACCTATCGCCGCATGCCGCCGCCCCAACCTTCCCCCGACAACCAGCCCCGGACCGGCCTCCGCTTCAGTAACGGGAGGCCAGGTCTCGGCGTTGCAGCCAGAAGGCGCCGGGCCAAAGGCCCAGGAGGTCTTGGCGCGGCCCTTCGGCCTGGGCGTAGTAGGGGCCGGCCAGCACGCTGTAGGAGACCCAGCAGGAGGCGGCCTGCTGGGGGCAGAGGTATATCTCCCCGGCCAGGCGGTTGTCCTTGAGCCAGGCGGCGACCCTGGCCTGGTGCTGGGGCGAGGGCACGGTGATCATGAGCATCACCGGGTAGCCCTTGCCCGCCAGGCGCTTGGCGTCATTAAGGGCGTGGCCCACCTCGTTGAACTTGTTGACCTGGATGAACCAATCCTCCGGGTTGGGCGTGGGCGGCCTGGCCGCCGGCGCCGCTTGGGGGGCGCGGCCCTCCCTGATGCCCAGCACGCCGACGCCCTTGCGGTCCAGCACCCGCAGGCGCTCCTGGGCCTGGCCCCTGGTGAGCAGGGGCGGCAGGCAGGAGAAGAACTTGCCCTCCAGGGGGGAGACCAGCTCCGAGGCCACCGGGGTGAAGATCAGCTCCGGCGGGATCTTGCCCGCGAAGGGCTTGGCCTGCTCGCGGGCGGCCTCGCGCCCGGCATGGGGCGTGTCGAAGCAGACGTAATAGCGCGTGTCCAGGGCCGCTCCCGCGGCCTCCACCCTGGCCAAAAGCTTGGCCCTGGGGTCGGCGTTGGCCGTGGACTTGGCTGCGGGCGCGGGCGGTGGCGGGGCTGGCGGGACCGCCTTGGGCTTGGGGGTGGCGCGGGCCGCCTTGCCGGGGGCGGCGGTGCGGGCCAGGTATTCGCTCAGGCCGGGGTTGTCCCCGGCCAGGGGCAGGCTGGGGCTCAGGCCCTTGCGGTTCCAGGTATGGCCGTCCGGGGCCAGGAGCCTGCCGTCGGTGAGCACCAGGGCCGAGCCGTCCTGCAAGGGGAAGACCTTCTGGGTGGTGGCCTTGCCGAAGCTAACCGTGCCCACCGAGCGGGCCGCCCCGTTCTGCACCAGGGCGGCGATCATGAGCTCGGCCGAGCTGGCGGTGTAGCGGTCTTGCCAGACGAACAGAGGCCCGGCCAGCTTGAGGGGCGCTTGGCGGCTGGGGTAGGTCTTACTGCCGTCACGGCGGCGCAGGGTCACGATGGTCTTGCCGATGGGCAGCAGCATGTCCGCTGCGTCCACCCCGGCGAAGAGGCTGCCCCCCCGGCAGGAGCGCAGATCGATGACCAGGTTCTCGCCGGGGCGGGCCTCGCTCAGGGCCTGGCGCAGCAGCCGGACCGTGGAGTTGTCGAAGCGCAGCACCCGCGCCAGCAGCACCCCCGGCTTGCGGCTGAGGCTCACCGCCGCGTTGTCCACCGGGCGGCGCTTGATGGGCACCGCCCGGCGCTTGCCGTCCGGTGTTTGCAGGCCCAGGGTCACCGTGCTGCCCATGGGGCCCCGCACCAGGTTGCCCACCGCCACCAGGGAGAGCCCGGCCACCGGCTTGCCGTTCACCCCCACCAGCAGCTCGCCGGTCTTCACCCCGGCCCGCTCGGCGGGCGAGCCGGGATGGGGCAGGCACACCAGCTCCCCGTCCGGACGGCGGTAGGCGTCCATGCCCACCCCGGAGTACTCCGCCTTGCTCGAGGTCTTGTGGGCCTCGTACTCCTCGGGCGTCAGGTAGGTGGAATACGGGTCCAGGCCCTCCAGGTAGCTCTTGAGGGCCTGGCGCACGATCTCCCCGCCGCTCTGCCTTACCAGCCCCTCTTCCTGGATCTTCAGGAAGGCCTGGTAGAAGAGGAACATGCTCTGGTCGTTGGTCCAGGCCTGGGGGGCCGCCTGGGCGCGTGCCGCAGACGGGGCCGCCAGGCCCAGCAGCAAGAGCAGAGCCCCGGCGGCCAGGCCCAGGCTAACGGCAGACTTGGCGGGCCAGGTCATACAGGGTGTCCTTGGGGTCATCCTTGGCGCGGCGCACCTTGCCCCTGTCAAAGGCCACGGTCTGGCCAGGGCGGTGGAAGCCTCCCCAGTCGCCGAAAGGCACCGAGCTGTAGCAGTGTTGCCGCCGGGGCACGCAGAACCAGTCCTTGCGGTCCACCCCCGTTTCGCCGGGATTGAAGCGGTAGCTGATGCGGTCCCGCAGCGTGACCAGGGCCTTGTCCCCCTCCAGCGATTGCACCACCCCCACGTAGGCCAGCACCCAGGCCCCCGAGCGGGGCAGGCACTTGGCCCGCTCCAGCACATACACCTTGGCCCCGGCCACCAGGGGCAGGGGGGGCGGCGGCGGCGGGGGGGGCGCCTGCTCGGCGGCGGGCCGGGCCTTGGCCGGTGGCGATGTTGCCTGCTTGGCGGCGGGCGCCGCCTTGGGCGCGGAGGCTCGCGCCTTTTCCTGTTCCGCCCTCAGCTTGCGCGCGCCCCGCACCACGGTGTTCAGGCGCAGCCAGGTGTCGTCGTTGATGGCGCCGTCGGCTGATTTCAGGCGCTGGTTTTCCTGGAAGCGAATGACGGCCTGGCGCATTTGGCTGGTGTCCATAATGGACCAGCACCCGCCCGGGTCGTAGCCTGCCTCCTCCAGGAGGACGCACACCTGTTCCGGCTCCACCCCCGGCACCTTGACCAGGTCTTGGGGAGTGGCGCAGGCGGCGCAGCTTAGCAGCAACAATAGCCATAAACAACTGAGCTTCATGGTTGGCTTAGAGGCCGGTGTGGGCCAGGACCTCTTCCTCCAGTTCGGCGATTTCTTTTTGCAGTTGATCGATCTGGGCCTGCAGGGCGGGCACGCTCATGTTCTGTTGGTTGCGCAGACTTTGCAGCTTGGCCTCAAGCTGGCCCCGGCGCTGGAGCAGGGCCTCCACTTCCTGGCGAACCTTGCGGTTTTTCACCTTGCCCTGCTGGATGTCCCGGCGCATCTTGTCCAACTCGGCGCTGGTCACTTCCATGCGTGCCTGCAGGGCGTCCAGCTTTTGCTGCTCCTGGGCCATCTGCTTTTCCAGGGCCGTGCCCTGCCGTTGCAGGCCGGCGTTCTGGGCCTGGGCTTGGGCCAACTCCTGCTGGCGCTGGGTCTGGCGGCGCTCGTAGTCGCCCTTGTGCACGAAGTAGTCGAAGAAACCGCCCTTGGCCGGGTCCGAGGTGGTGTGGCAACCGGCCAGGCCGCCCGCCAAAAACAACACCAGCACAACGATGCATCTAAACATGATCCGCATCCCTACATGGTGTTGATGGGCAGCGAGGCCAGAACCTCGAGCTGGCTCTTGAGCTCTTGCTGGCGCTGCTGCATGGTCTTGAGCGAGGCCACCAGCTGCTGTTTCTGCTGGTCGCTTTTGATCTTCTTCTTCTCCAGGATGTACTGGGTCTTCTCGACCTCCTTGGTCACCTGGGCCAGCAGGGCCTTGGTGCTTTCCTGCTCGGTGTTCAGCTTGGCCTTTTCCTTGGCCAACTGAGAGGCCTGGAGCTTGTTCTGCCTGGCCAGGGCCCGCATGCGCTTTTCCTCGAAGCGCATCTCGGCCAGCTTCTTTTCCATGGACTTGTTGTGGGCCAGGGCCCGCTGGTTCAGGTTGTTGGTCTGGGCGATCTGGGCGTCCAGCCACTGCTCCTGGCTGGCGTATTTTTTCTGCTCGTTGTCCACCTCGTTGCCCACCAGCGCGCCCGCGCCCGCGCCGATGGCCGCGCCGGTGCGTCCTCCCACCAGATAGCCCAGCACCCCGCCAACCACCGCGCCCACCCCCGCGCCGGTGGCCACCGTCTCCTGTCCCTTGGTGGCGCAGGCCCCGCTCAGGGCCATGACCGCGATCAATATCACCAACATCAATTTGCGCATGTCGCCTCTCCTTGCTTCATGGCCGCGCCAAAGGCCCGGCTCCCCCCTGATTTGGACTTCCCGGCTCTAGCGCGCGCCGGGCGCCTGGCCCTGGCTGAACAGGGCCTCCTGCAGATCCCGCTCCCAACCGTCTTTGTCCGGTTGTTTGCCGGTCAGATAGCGTTGGTAGTGCTGGCCGAGCAGCTGGTTGATCTTCACCTTCTGCGGCGCGGCCGACTTGTTGACCAAAAGCTTGCGGTGCTCCTCAAGTTGCTTGAGCACCATCTCCTTGTTGTAGAGCCGGTCCATTAGGTCCAGCTGGGCGAAGTACTGTTCCAGCGACTCGTCCCGGGCGGCCTGGTTGTCCCGCAGGTTTTGCTGGGCCCGCTGGCGGCGTGAGGCGTTCTGGCTGAGCCGGATGATGGTCTGTAGGGACATCTCGTTGACCATTGTCTTGTAGGCGGCGAACAGGCAGTAGACCGCGGTGCGGATGGTGACCAGGGCCGAATCGCCCTCCACCTTGCGCATCTTGGTGGTGGCCTGCCTTAGCCCCGCCTCCAGCTCGTTGAGCTGGGGGGACACCGCCTTGAGGGCCTGGGGGCTCACCGAGGCCAGGGCCTCGCGCAGCTGCTGC
The DNA here is from genome assembly GCA_018902755.1 of Pseudomonadota bacterium. Lineage (GTDB taxonomy): Bacteria > Desulfobacterota > Desulfarculia > Desulfarculales > Desulfarculaceae > Desulfoferula. The sequence goes on from JAHIQI010000052.1 coordinate 74,295, forward strand.
CAACCGGCCGAGGAGCCGCCCAGGGACACCCCGAACACCGGCTGGGCGGCCTGGCCGTAGCGTTGGTAGATTTCCTTGAGGCGGGTCACGTCCTGGCGGGAGGCTGTGACCAGCGAGGTGATCACCAGGCGCAGCCCCACGTCGTTGCGCGAGAAGGCCTTGCCGTTTTTATAAAGGGGCATCTCCGAGCGCTTGCTGGGCAGGGTGGCCTTGGCCCCGTCCTTGAGGGCCGAGCCGCCCCGCAGGGCGAAGCCGCCGCAGCGCCCGCCGGTGTACTCCACCCGGAAGATGGAGGAGGTCATCTCAGACACGTTGCCCAGCAGGTCGTAAAATCCCAGGGGGTGCGGTTTCTTTTCCCCCACCTTGCGCACCCGGGGCGGTTGGCGCACCACGTCCGGATAGCACCACTCGTGCACCTCGGTCTGGTTGGGGCCGTAGGGCGACAGACGGAAGTACTGGCTGGGCTCGATTAGCCCGCCACCGCGCGCGGCGAACTCCCACTCGATCTCGTTGGGCAGGCGCAGATAGGCCCCGCCGTCGTCCTGGGCCCCCCGGGAGCGGGGCAGCTTGTCCGGGGCGCTACCCGCCAGCCACTCGTTGTAGCGGCGCAAAAACTCCTGGGCCTGGAACCAGGTGACTTGGGTCACCGGCTTGGTGCTTTTGATCAGCTCTTGGCGGGATAGGTTCTGGGGCACGGGCATGAGGGAATAGAACTGGGCCTCGGTCACCTCGTACTTGCCCAGGTAGTAGACCCAGTCCTCGCTCCCTGCCCCGGCCAGATTGAAAGCCCCGCTTATCTCCACCTGGGTGGGGGTCTCGTAAAACACTCCCCCCTTGCCCTTGCCCACCCACACCATGCGGGTGCTGAGCCCTTCCATGGTCCGCCCCAGGTGCACCGGCCGAAACACCATGCGCACCCCGTCGGGCATGGGCAGCGACAGGTCGCCCGCCTGGGGGTGGGGGTCGTGGATGTCCGCCCGGGCCGCGCCGACCCAGAGCAGGGCGGCCGCGGCCAAGGCGAGAACCACCAGGGAGGCTCTATTCATCGCGCAGGGCCTCGGCTGGCTCGATGCGGCTGACCCGCCAGGCGGCCAAGACGGCGGCCAGGGCGGCCACGGCCAGGGTGGCGGCCAACTCCTGCCAGGGCAGGCGGCAGAAGCTCTCGCCGGGATGCAGGTGGGCGGCGAACAGGGTGTTGATGGTCTGGGCCAGGGCCCCGAAAAAGCCCAGCGCCGCCAAAAAGCCGCCCCCGGCCAGGACCACGCCCTGGTACACCGGGAAGCGCAGCAGCGAGCCACGGGGCAGGCCGATGAGCCTCAGCACCGCCAGGTCGCGCTTCTTGCGCTCCACCGAGGCGTAGAGGCTGGCCACCAGGGAGGCGGCCCCTCCGGCGATGCCCACCGCCGCGATGAGCCAGAAGATCAGGCTCAAATAGCGGTCCAGCTCCTTGACTTGTAGAATCTCGGCCGCCTTGGTGTGCACGTCTATGCCCTGGGACTCGAAGTACTCCTTGAGCCCGGCCACTTGGTCGATGCTCCTGGTGTACAGGCGGAAGGCGGCGTAGCCGCGGCGGTGAATGAGAAACTGCTTGTGCTCGGGGTCGTAGCGCACCGGGCGGGTTTGGCCCAGGCGCAGCACCCCGGCCAACTCCGGGGGAATGAAGCTCACCCCCGCACGGGGTGAAGGCTCAGTGGTCAGGCTCACCGGGAACGCCAGCTCCCGCTCGCCCATCTTCAGGCGCAGGCGGAGGCCCTCGCCCGAGGCCTTCACCTCCGGCGCGGCCATGAGCATCAGGCGCGGCCCCTCGCCCTTGTTGGCGGCGGGCCAGGGCGGGGCCGGGACGGGGCGGGTCTCGGCGGGCAGGTCTCCCCCGCCGGGCAGGGCGTACAGCTCCACCTGGGCCAGGGCCTTGCCGCCGGGGCCCAGAAGCTCCGCTTTCTGCGGGGCCACCCAGGGCAGCAGGGCCGCTTCGGCCCCGCGCAGCTTGGCCCGCACGGCCTCCAGGTTCTTTTCGTCCACCGGGCTGGAGCGCCCGGTCGAGGCCCCCGCGCCGCTGCCCAGGGTGGACAGGAAATAGGTGTGCGCCTTTTCCGGGAAGCTCAGGCCGCTGGTTTTGAGTAGCTCCTCGCGGCCCATGGCCTGGGAGCGGTAAAAGCCGGTGTTGATGCGCAGGGACAAGAGCAGGGTGTTGTCCAGGGGCTGGGGACCGGCCACCACGGCGCCGTCATAGAGGGGATAGGCCTGGGGCAGGGAGCCGGGCCAGCCGTAGCGGGGCACCGCCTCGCCGTCCTTGTAGCTCTCCATGGCCTCCAGGACCGGCAGCAGTACGAACAGGCGGCCCTGGGTGGTGGCCCTGGGATCGGCCGCGCCGGCCACCTTCAGCTCCATTACGCCCTTTTCGTAGACGCCGCCGCGCCGCCGGGCGGTGGTCACCACCAAAGTGTCGCCCGCCTTGGCCCCCAGCTTGCGCATGGCCTCCTGGCTGAGCACGCACTGGCCCTCGCCGGGCACCGGGGCCCGGTTCTGCAAGAGCAGGGGGTCGCCCGGCGCGGTGGGCACGATCTCCATGCGGGTTTCCTGCTTGCCACCCTTTAGGCGCACCAGCACGCTGGCCGAAAGCTGGCGGGTGTTGGGTATGGCCAGCTCCACCTCCGGGCGCTGGTTGAGCGCCTTGATCCACCCTCGGCTGTAGGAGCGGCTGATGGTGGGGCGAATCTCGCGGTTCACCGGGTTTTGGATCAGGCGGTAGCGCAGGGTCTCGATGGTGCCGTGCTTCAGTCCGAACAAAAGCAGCAACGGAGCCAGGATGGCGGCCACCGCCAGCATGAGGCACAGGCTCAGAATCCACTCGTGCCACAGGTCGGCCAGGGACAGGCGCAGCACCAAGGCCCGGCCGGTGTTTTCCCGCGCGGCCATGTCAGCTAGCCTCCCGTAAGGTTGATCGGGTGTGGCCCTCGCCCAAGGGCTCCACCTGGAAGGTGAGAATGCGGTCCGCCACCGGGCGCACCAGGGCTTCGTCGTGGGTGACCATCACCAGGGTGATGCCTAGGCTGGCGGTCAGCTCCTTGAACTGGTCGCGGATCTCCAGGGCGGTGAACTTGTCCACCGCGGCGGTGGGCTCGTCGGCCAAGACCACCGGGGGGCGGTGGGCCAGGGCCCGGGCGATGGCCGCCCGCTGCCGCTGGCCTCCGGAAAGGAACTGGGGCTTCTTGTGGGCCTGGTCGCCGATCTTCAGGCGCTCCAGGAGCGTCTTCACCTGGAGCTGGCCGCCGCGCTGGGCGTTGAGGCGGCAGGGCAGGTGCACGTTGTTGCCCACCGTGAGGAAGGGCAGCAGGCCGCCGGTCTGCAAGACGTAGCCCAGGTGGGCCCGGCGCAGGCCGGCAAGGGAGGCCTCGCCCAACTCCATGAGGCTGTGGCTTTGGCCCGCCACCCTGAGAGAGAATTCCCCGCACTGGCTGGGGCTGAGCACCAGGCCCAGCATGTCCAGCAGGGTGCTCTTGCCGCACCCGCTGGCCCCCACGATGGCTACGAACTCTCCCCGGCCGATGTCCAGGCTGGGTACGCAGAGCTCAAAGGCGCTGCCGCCCTTGGCCCTGCTTTTCACCACCTCGCGCAGGCGGTACACCACCCGCCCGTCGCCGGGCTCACCCTGTTCCACGTTGTTCCCCCCCCACCGATTAGGGCATCAAGCTTAGCTTGACCGGATAGACGTACTGGTCCTTGTCGTCGCCCTTGTTGAGCTGCACCCACTGGTCGGCCTGCTCGTGGATGTCCTGGTAGGCCTGAATCTTGCCGTCCAGCTCGTTCATGAACTCGTCCTGCTCCATGGAGTTCCAGCTGGCCCAGGTTTCGCCGGTCAGGGCCATGACTTTGCTCTTGTAGGGCAGCCCGGCCAAAAACTCGGGCACCAGGCCGCTCTCGCCGTACTTCTTGGCGTTGAGTATCTTGTCCGGGTCGGCCCCGCTGACCACGGCCACCTCCTTGAGGGCCTTGAAAAAGCCCTGGCCGCTTTTCTGGCCCCGGCGGCCCGCCTCGATGATGGTCTGCAGGGTCTTGACCAGGGAGTCGAGCTGGCGCTTGTTGAGCAGCACGCACACGTCCATGCTGGGGATGGCCGGGTTCTCCAGGTCGCGGTCCATGGCAAAGGCGGTGATGTCCTTGGGGGCCTGGGCCCCGGTGGCCTTGCCCAGCCACTGCACCTGGGCCGCGCGGATCACCTCGGCTATCTGCGCGGCCTGGGTGGCGTTGGTGCCGCCGGAGGGAGCCCCGGTCTGGGCGGTCGGAGCACTCGCGGTCGGAGCCGCGCCGGCAGCCGGGGCGGCTCCGGCCATCACCACACCTTGCTGGCCTTTCTGCAGGGCCGCCACCATGCTCTCGGCCACCAGTTTTGAAACTCTGGTGAAGTCCTGGCGATCATCGCCCTTGATCTTGAAGAACGCCGGGCCGTCGGTGCCGGGGTTTACGGCCAAGGCGGAGAACTGGACCTCTCCCGCCTCGTGATAGGAGCGCAGGCGGGCGTCGGGATATTGGATGTGCATGGCGAACAGATAGACTTTTTTCCCGTTGGCCAGCTCGCGCAGAAGCTTCCCGTCCTTCTTGCTGCTGTTCCACTTGTGGCCCAGGGGATGGCTGGGCGCATCGCCGATCAGCACGATGAAGCGCAAGGCGTCACCGGTCCACTTGGTGTTGAGGATGGCCTGGTCCACCCCGCCGAACATGTCCTCCTCGAAGCCCTCGCTGCCCACGCGGGCCTCGCGAACCGTGGACAGGGTCTTGCCGAAGGACTCCACCCCTTGCAGCTCGGGAGTGAAGTTGCGGGTGTTGAACTCGATGCCCTGGATGGTCTCGCTGTCGCGGTAGCCCCACAGGCCGAAGTGGAGGTTGCTGCCCAGGTCCTGGCCGCCCGCCATTTTCTGGGAAAGCGCGGCGCTGGTGTCCAGGATGGTCTTCAAGGTGTCTTCGATGAAAGGACCCATGGACTTGGTCATGTCCATGACGTAGACGACGTCGATCTTCTGTTCCTTGATCTTTTGCACCGCATCGCCGGATTCGGCGGACACCAGGGCCTCCTTGCGGGCCTCGACGTTGGTGCGCACGTTGCTGGAGCCTCGCCCGGCGGCGGTGGCCGCGGCCATCTTGACCAGGGTGGCGTAAAAGCTGTCCACCTCCAGGTTCACCGCCTCCAACACCGGCATGAGGTAGAACTGGGTGCGCGGGTCGACCCAGCGCTTGGGCTCCATGGCCACCACCGGGAAGTCCTTGGGCAGCTCCTTGTTGCCCGCCTCGGCGATGGCCTTGTAAAAGCCCCCGGCCTCGCTCAAGCGCTGCTCCTGGGGTTTTTTCACCATCTCCTGCAGCGACTTTATGCCCGAGAACATCAGCACCGGCTTGCGGCCCTTGGGCGAGGTGTAGAGCAGGCACATGGCGTGCTTCCACAGCATCACGTCGCCCGCCTTGATCCAGCCGCTGACCTGGCCCCGGTCGTTGGGCCCCACCTCGTACCAGCCCTCTTCCTTGGTCTGGGTCACCGACTGGGCCTGCTTGGGCTGGGTGTAGACGTAGAAGGGCTGGAAGGTGCGCACGTTGGCGTCCACCACCTCGGCCCCTTCCTTGGGCTCCTTGTAGATTTTGGCAAAGGGCCGGGCCACCACCCTGAGGTACATGGCCTTGGTGCCCTGGATGCGCACCGGTTTTCTTTCGCCCGCGGCCATGGCGGCCCAGGGGGCGGCCAGTAGCACGGCCAGGACGAGGCTCAGACAAAACAATATTTTTCGCGCCATGGTTTCCCCCCGTGGCTTGCCCGGCCGGCCTGGGGCCGAGGCCGGAGATTGGTGGAACGCGAGGCCCTGGATCTGGCCGGGGGCCTCGCCCGGGTCGCGGCGTGCGCCGCGCCGAAATGTCGCGCCGGTGTCTGTATAAGGAAGGAATAGGGGCCCGGCTCCCAACGGGAGCGGCGCGGCCCATGGTTCCCCCCCACGGCCAAGGCGGCCCTACGGCGCCTTGTTTTAAGAGACCCCCCAAAATAAAAAAAGCCCCCCTCCCCGCGTGGCGGGGAAGGAGGCGGTCTTGGCCTCTTGGCAGGGCGGTCCTGGCCCTGCACGCCCTTAATTAGCAAAAGGCGGGCAGGGCTGTCAAGCGTTGGCCTTTCAGCTAATGCTTGGGACCGGCGGCGCGCCTGGCGTAGAATGGGGCCTATGCCGCGCGTTACCATCCATTGGGCCTGGGTGATCCTGGCCGTGTGCTTCGCCGACGTGTTCATCAACTTCGCGGCGCGGCTGGGCTATGGGCTGGTGCTGCCCCAGATGCTGGGGCCTTTGGAGCTTTCGCGCACCAGCGGCGGCACCATCTACAACTCCTACCTTTTCGTCTATTTGATCTTCACCCCCCTGGCGGGCTACCTCAACGACCGGGTGGGGAGCCGGGCGATCCTCACCCTCTGCTCGCTTATCCTGGGGCTGGGGCTGGTGGGGCTGGGCGCGGCCCATAGCCTGGGCTGGGCCTCGGCCGCCTTCGGCCTGGCCGGGCTGGGGGCCACGGGCATGTGGGCCCCGCTCATCGCCCTGGTGCAGCGCTGGTTCGCACCCCGCCGCCGGGGCCTGGCCCTGGGCATCCTATCCACCTCCTACGGTCTGGGCCTGGCATGCCTGGGGATGGTGTTCCCCTTGATCGTGGCCTCGCTGAGCTGGCGCTGGGCCTGGTGGATTTTGGGCGGGGCGGCCCTGGTCATGGTGCTGTTCAACGGCCTGTTCGTGCGCAGCAGCCCCGAGGCCCTCGGGGTGGCTCCCTGGGGCCGCCGCCAACCCTACGAAACCGCCCTGCCGCCTACGGTCCCCACCTGGGAAAAGGGCCTGGTGCGCGCGGTGCTAAAGGGCCGTCTGTTTTGGCTCGTCGGTTTTTCCTACTATTGCGTGGTTTACGCGGCCTACGGCATCACCACCTTCATGGTGGACTACGCCCAGCATTCCTTGGGCATACCCATGGCCCAGGCCAGCCAACTGGCCACGGTGCACGGCCTGGCCCAGGTGGCCGGGGTGCTGGTGCTGTTGCCGCTCAGCGACCGCTGGGGGCGGCGCAACATGATTCTGGTGGCCAACGGCCTGGTGGCGGCGGTGGTTTTGGGCATCCTGCTGTGGGGGGTCACCTGGGGGGCCTTGGTGGCCCTGGTGGGGGTGCTTGCCTTTTGCTTCGGGGCCATCTTCCCCATGTACGGGGCCTGCGCGGGCGACTACTTCCCCCGCCCGGTCATGGGCACGGTGGTGGGCATGTGGACCGTTTTCAACGGTCTGGCCGCGGTCACCGTGCACTGGGTGGCCGGGGCCCTGCGCGACTCCACCGGCGGCTACGATATCAGCTTCGCCATCGACGCGGTGATGGCCGCCCTGGGCCTGGCCCTGATGCTCCTGGTGCCCAACCACCGGGCCCACGGCTCCTAGCCCACGGCCGCAACTGCGTTTTTCGTTTTCACGCAAGGGGAAAGGGTGTAACTTTAAAGACAGCCCCTCGCGAAAATTTGCCTGCCCCCAAAACGGTCTTGGAATATAGGCCCGATTAAATTCAGCGTGTTGACCGCTGCGCTACGGTGAGCGCAGCCGGCTGCCTGATTGCGGCCGCGCCGGTGGGCCGCGCTTGTTTGGGGGATGCTCATGAAAAAGATAATCTCAGTTCTGCTCTTCGCCCTGCTGATGTTGCCCGCCGCCGCCCTGGCCGACACCATCGACTTCAACGGCTACCAGATCCCAGGGCTGAAGATGGAAGGCTACATCGGCTGGCACAAGGTCAAGGCCGACTACGTGGGAGAGATGGAGATCACCTGGGACGAGCAGGAGGTGCTGGCCGCCTACTGCACCGACATGCTGACCTACGGCGTGGGCGGCGAGTACAAGGTGCAGGCTTTGAGCGCCTTTGATTACGAGGACTACGCCTATCTGTATCAGGCCGCCTGGATCATGGAGAACTACTCCCCCTCCCTGGGCGGGGTGGACGACGCCTACGACACCGAGGCGGCCACCGCCATACAGGCGGCGCTGTGGAACCTGTTCGACGGCTGGGACCTGACCAAGGTCAAGGGAACCAAATGGCAGAGCAGCTACGTGACCACCCTTTACTATGAGATGCTGGCCGAGGCCGCCGGGGTGGACTTCAGCACCTACACCTTCAAGAACGACTTCTACTTCGCCGAAAGCGACAACAAGCAGGACCTGCTGTTCGCCACCAGCGGCGGAGGGGCCGCCGCGCCCGAGCCGGGCAGCCTGCTGTTGATGAGCAGCGCCCTGGTGGGGGCCATGGGCTATCTGCGCCGCCGCAAGAAGGCCCTGCGCGCCTAGCCAAGGTTCGCATCAAAAGACAGCGCCCGCTTCCCCGGCCGGGGGAGCGGGCGTTTTGTTGGCGGCGGGGGTGGCCTAGGTCACGGGGGTGGAGCCTTCTTTGCCCTCCTCCCACACGTTGAACACCGCCTCCCACACCGCGATCTTGCCGCCGCGCAGGGTGAGGAACTCCATGCCCTTGCCCCGCATCTGCTTGCCGGTGACCGCGTCGGTCCAGACGCCGGTCCAGGAATCGCCCAGGATATCTCCGGTGATCGCCTGGAAGGTCTTGACCAGGCGATAGTCCCGCTGGCGGGCGAAGCGCGAGGCCACCCACTGCTTGGCCGCCTGCTTGCCCTTTATCTCGGGCAGGTCGGCGAAGCGGATCACCACGTCCTCGGTCCAGCCCTGGGCCAGGGCTTCGACGTCCTGGCTGTGGAAGGCCTCCACGAATCCGGCCACCATGGCCTTGGCCTGGTCCAGGCTAAGGCAGGAGGGAACCGTGGTGGGATAGGTCTGTTCCGGGTCCATGTCTAATCTCCGTTGCCGGCCTTGATGCCCAGGTTTTTGAGTTTCTTGTGCAGGTGGCTGCGTTCCAGGCCCACCTCCTCGGCGGTGCGCGAAACGTTGCCTTGGTTCTCATGCAGCTTGCTTTCCAGATAGGCCTTTTCAAAGGCGGCCTTGGCGTTCTTGAAGTCCCCGGCGAACAGCTCGGGCGGGGGCCCGGCCGGGACCGCGGCCCCGCTGATCTCCGGGGGCAGATCGTCCAGGCCGATCTCCCGGTCCGGGCAGAGGATCCACATGCGCTCCACCAGGTTCTTGAGCTCGCGCACGTTGCCCGGCCAGGGCTGGGTCTTCAGCACCTCCAGGGCCTGGGGGGTGAAGCGCTTCACCGGTTGGTTGTGCTTGATCGCCAGGTGCCCCAGGAAGTCGGCGGCCAGCTCGGGCACGTCGCCGGAGCGCTCCCGTAGCGGGGGCACATGGATGGGGATCACGTTGAGGCGGTAGAAAAGGTCCTCGCGGAAGCGGCCCGCCGCCATCTCCCGTTGCAGGTCCTTGTTGGTGGCGGCCAAGACCCGCACGTCCACCGAGATGGTTTTGGTGCCGCCCACCCGCTCGAAGCGCTGCTCCTGGAGGATGCGCAGAATCTTGGCCTGGGTCTTGAGGCTCATGTCCGCGATCTCGTCCAAAAACAGGGTGCCCTGGTGGGCCAGGTCGAATTTGCCGCGCTTTTTGCCGGTGGCCCCGGTGAAGGCACCCTTCTCGTGGCCGAACAGCTCGCTCTCGATGAGCTCCTCGGGGATGGCCGCGCAGTTCACGTCCACGAAGGCGTGGGCCGCCCGCCTGCTCTGGCGGTGGATGGCGTGGGCCACCAGTTCCTTGCCGGTGCCGTTCTCCCCGGTGATGAGCACCCATGAGTCGGTGGGGGCCACCTGGCCGATGGCCCGGCGCACCTGCTGGATGGCCGGGCTGGAGCCGGTGATGGAAGGGGCCTCGGCCTTGGCCCGCAGGAGGAGGTTCTCCTCGGTGAGGCGGCTCATGGCCAGGCCGTTGCGCACCGCCAGGAGGATCTTGTCCATGTCCAGGGGCTTTTCGATGAAGTCGTAGGCCCCCAGGCGGGTGGCCTTCACCGCCGTCTCCACCGTGCCGTGGCCCGAGATCATCACCACCGGCAGGTCGGGCAGGCGCTTCTTCACCCGCTCCAAGACCTGCAGGCCGTCGATGCCCGGCAGCCACACGTCCAGGAGCATGATGTCCGGGACCTCCTGCTCCAGCAGGGCCAGGGCGCTCTCGCCGTCCGGGGCCTGGGCTATCTCGTAGCCCTCGTCCGAGAGGATTCCCCCCAGGCTGGAACGGATGGATGGCTCGTCGTCCACGATCAGCACTTGGGCCAACAAGGCTATTCTCCTATGCTCCCCGCGCGCCCCGGGCGGGGAGCTCCACGATCATGCGCGCCCCGGTGGGCTGGTTGTCCTGCACCCGCACGTAGCCGTTGTGGTCGGCCACGATGGTGCTGACGATGGTGAGCCCCAGGCCGGTGCCCCCCTTCTTGGTGGAGAAGTAGGGCTCGAACAGGCGGATCTTGTCTTCCGGGGACACCCCCGGCCCGCTGTCCTCCACCTCCAGGCGCACCATGTTGAGGATCTCGTCGTAGCTCAGGCGCACCACCACCTGGCGGGGCGGCTCGCTCTTTTGCACCGCGGCCACGGCGTTGTCCAAAAGGTTGATGAGCACCCGCGACATCTGCTCCCGGTCCAGCTCGAACACCGGAATCTTGCCCTCCACCTCCAACTCCAGGTTCACCTCTGGGTGGCCGCCCTTGAACAGGCTCACCGCGTCGGCGGCGATGACGGTCAAATCCGCCGGGGCGGGGTTGGCCGCGGGCAGGCGGGCGAAGGTGGAGAACTCGTTGACCAGGCGGCGCAGCTCCTCCACCTGCTGCACGATGGTGCGGGTGCACTCGTCGAAAACCATGTCGCCTTCGGGAATCTGCTCCCCGTAGCGGCGCATGAGCCGCTGGGCGCTGAGCTTGATGGGGGTGAGCGGGTTTTTCACCTCGTGGGCGATGCGCCGGGCCACCTCGCGCCAGGCGGCCATGCGCTGGGCCTTTTCCAGCTCGCTCAGGTCCTCGAACACCACCACCATGCCCAGGTTGTGTCCCAGCTCGTCCTTGAGCAGGCCCAGATGGACCATCAGCGAAAGGGTCTCCCCGCCCAGGGTCAGGCGCACCTGCTGGTCTATGGTGCCCGCCCCGCCGGGGATGAGCCCGGTGAGCATGCGCTCGATGAGCGTCCGATTTTCCCCGCTTACCAGCTCCCGCCAGGGATGGCCCCGCACCGCGCCCGCCTGCACCTTCAACAGGCGCTCGGCCGAGGGGTTGATGGTGGCCACCTTGCCCTCGGCGTCCACGGTGATGACCCCGGCGGCCACGCTCTTGAGCACGATCTCCATGTAGCGCCGCCGCCGGTCCAACTCCAGGTTGGTGCGGCGCATCTCGGTCTGGGCTTCGTCCAGGCGGGCCTTGGAGGTCTTGAGGTCGGCGGTCATGCGGTTGAAGGCGTTGACCAGGGTGCCGATCTCGTCGGGCCCGGCCCCGGCGATGTGGAAGTCGTAGTTGCCCCCGGCAACCCGCTGGGTGCCCTCGGCCACCTCCCTGAGGGGGTCGGTGATGGTCCGGGCCAGGCGGAAGCCCAGCCAGGTGGCCACGAAGACGATGAGCAGGGTGACGATGGACAGGGTGATGAACAGGTTGGTGCGGATGGGCTCCTTGAAGGCCTTGAGCTGGCGGTAGCCCTCCAGGCCCTTGCGCACCTGCTGGCTGCGGGCCAGGGCCCCGGGGGGCAGAAGCTGGAAGGCCACCACCGCGCCGATCACCTTGGGCTTCATGTCCTTGCGGGGCTGCACCACCGGCTGGATGGCCGCCGCGTAGTCCCCGGTGGGGGCGGGCTGCAGGTGGGTGAGCGGCAGGCCGGTGGAGATGGAGCGGCTGAGCATCTCCATGGGCAGGCCCTGGAGGTGGCTGGCGTGGGTGCCGCTCTGGGTGGCCTGGGCCAGGAGCTTCAGGTCGTCGGAGAACACCTTGGCCCCGGCCAGGTCGAAAAGGGCCCGGCGGCTCTCCAGAAGCTCGTCCAGCTTCTCGTCGGGCCGCGACAGGCGGTAGCCCCGGCGTTGCAGTTCGACGGCCAAGACCCCGGCGAAGTGGCTGGATTCGGCGGCCAGCTGCTGGCTGTAGGCGTCGGACACCTCCATGGCGTCGAACAGGCTCTTTTCCACCTGGGCGCTGAACCAGTATTCCATGGACGCGCCCACGAACTGGAAGGCCGCGAACAAAAGCAAAATGGTGGGGGCCAGGGAGAGCAGCACGAAGGTGCCCACCAGCTTGGTGCGGAGCCTGGCTCCCCAGACGCCCTTGCGCCGCTCCATGGTCATCTTCACCAGGTTGCGGAACACCAGGAAGATGACCAACAGCAGAAGCAGGGCGTTGACGTTGATCAGGGCGAATACCAGCAGGGAGCTGCCCAGGGGCTGGCCCTGGGCCATGTCCACCACCTGGGTTTCGGCATAGGTTATGGCCGCCACCAGGATCAGGGTGACGATGATGATGATGCGCTCGCGCTTGCGGCGCCTTATCTCTTTGCTGCGTTCCAGCTCGGCCGTGTCAGCCACTTGGGGGCCCTCATCTAGTTTAGACGGGACATGTTTAGCGACAAGGCTATGTTACGTTAGGGGGCAAGCCCTGGCAAGCGCTGGGAAGATGAAGAGAGTGCTATGCTAGGTGAGCACTAGCGGCAGTTATTTATTGAAAAAATAGGATTAGGTTGTGATATCCAAAAATAATTATTCTTTTTCGGGGGGTAAAAGTGGCCTCCAGCGAGTACCTGGACAAACTTGATCCAGATAAATTATCCAAATTTTTCGGCGCTATATTCTCTACGGTGATCATATCCGGAATAAACGTGGTTGTTTCCGGCCATCTCCTAGGTTACATACTGGATCTTGAAGAAAAAGATGGAGATAATAATTATTTTGGCGTTTCCATCCCGCCATTTATAAAGGCAAAGGCAAAAGGAGCTAGAGCCATCGCCGGACTGGCTGCTTTTGGAGTTTCTATTGTAATCGTAGGGTTATTTCTCTCGAACCAGGCACGGGATATTTTTATAGTAAATATGGCGGCTACCAAAAGTCAGTGGACGGCATGTCAAGCACTGGCAACATCTATATCATTAACTTTCTGCATTATATTGGCATTTGTCAAAGTTGTCTGCCTAAAAGTCTGGGTGGTCTTCAAATCCCAAGACGAAAAGGGGCCTGAGATCCGCCTGCAAGACGTGCGGAAAAATTGATCTCAGGAAGATAGCGAGCAATAAATGTCGAATAACACAACCAATGGGGACGTTAAAAAAACCCAAAGAATTGCCGTCATCAGCGGCAAAGGAGGAACAGGCAAAAGTCTAGTAACAGCATCTATTGGATTTGTGCTGGCACACTGCGGATACAAAGTTCTGCTCGTGGATATGGACCTTTTTACAGGGGGTTTAACCTTTTTCTTGTCGGGGCTATCTGAAAAGCCTGATCGCATATCTCGGGGATTGTTAGATGTATTTGCTGATAAATATGAAGACAAAAATAAGGACAACCAAAACAACTGCAAGATAGACAAGATAAAAATATCTCATCAATTTGTAGATGGTAATCTCTTTCTACTACCATCGCTCTCATCCCGACGCCGCAATGTTAGCGAACTAACGATTAGTAAAGATGTCAGCACGTTGCCTCAAATAATGAATATTCTTTTTAGAGACGTGATAGGCATGGAAGAAAGCTTTGACTATATAATTTTTGATACTAGAGGCGGAAGCGATATAACAAGCGTTGGTTCTGCTCTGACTTGTGACAAATTAGTTGTCGTTACAGAAGCAGACAAAGTTTCGTGGGACACCGGTAGAATACTACTTGATGCAATTGAGGACGCTTGGAATGCATATTGTTATGACGATCCATTTCCAGGAGTGGGGTTTATACTGAACAAGAATGTTTTACCTCCGGAGGGGGTCGAAACTTATTTAAAAAAAATATGGTCTGCAAAACATATAACGACGATTCCTTTAGATAGAGATGCTATAGCATATTTCCAAGAAGACAAGATGCCGATTGTTGAAGATATATCTTGCGAATTTAGCGAGGCCATAGTTACTGGCATCGGGGATTTTTTCGATGTTATGGTTGGAAATTCAAAAATATCTGAACGATACATTAATTTGCGAATAAAGGCGCGAGAAAAAAAATAGAGAGAGACCGAATTGAAAGGAAAAAATTAAGGCTAAAAAGAACTTCATTGTTACTAGTGATGTACTCTTTAATGGGTGCTTTTGCGTTATTAATCCTTGGTTTGAGTGATGAAATACCGTGGAAATACGTATTGTGGACACTGTTGGTCATATCTATGTTTAGCGTGATGTTTAGTGGCTTACTAGAAGAACTTACATCGAAAATGCGCTCTCTTATGGAGGGAAACAGTAAGTAGGGAGACATAGCTGAAATTTTCCTTTTAATGCAACTCCTTGAGAAAATATGCTTTGGGCCGTTACCTAGGCGACCGCTTGGTCAAACAGGGACAGAGGCTACTATAGTGGCGAGGTAAACTCACTAGGCTATGGGGTCACCAACTCCAGGGGGATCAGGTCGGATACGAACATGTGGAAAACCTCGTTGTTAGGGCCGTAGCCTGCCCTGGCAAGCGGCGAGACGGGGGCACAAAAAAACGCCCCGGCGGGTGCCGGGGCGTAGGATAGCTTGCGGGGCGTGAGCTTAGGCGGTGGCCGCCATGCGGTCGAACAGGGGCAGGGGCTCCTCGACGAAATCGGGGACGTCCTTGAGGCTGGGGGTCACCAACTCCCAGGCGGTGGGGTCGGCCAGGAACTTGCGGAACAGCCTGTTGTTCAGGGCGTGGCCGGACTTGTGGGCGGTGAAGGCCCCCACGATGGGGCGGCCCACCATGGCCAAGTCGCCGATGAAGTCCAGCACCTTGTGGCGCACGAACTCGTCGGGGAAGCGCAGGCCGTCCTCGTTGAGCACCTGGTAGTTGTCCAGGACCACGGCGTTGTCCAGGCTGCCGCCCAGGGCCAGGCCGTTTTCATGCAGATAGCGCATGTCGCGCAGGAACCCGAAGGTGCGCGCCCGGCTGATCTCCTTGTCGTAGCCCCGCTCGTCCAGGACGAAACCCATCTTCTGGCGGTGGATCAAGGGGTGGTCGAACTCGATGGTGAAGTCCACCTTGAGCTTCTTGTTGGGGGAAACCTTGATGCTCTTGCCGTTTTCCGACACCTCGACCTCCCGCTTGACCCGGTAATACTGCCGGGGCTTGCCCTGGGAGGTGAAGCCGGCGCCGCGCATCAAGAACACGAAGGGCGCGGCCGAGCCGTCCATGATGGGGATCTCCGGCGCGTCCACCTCCACCAGCACGTTGTCCACCCCCAGGCCCGACAGGGCCGAGAGCAGGTGCTCCACCGTGGAGATGGTCACCCCGTCCATGCCCACGGTGGTGGACAGGTCGGTGGAAACCACGTGATTGACGTCGGCGGGGATAAGGGGAGAGGCGGGCAGGTCGGAGCGCTTGAACATCACTCCGGTGTCCGTTTCCGCCGGGCGTAGGCAAAGGTTCACGGTTCTGCCGCTATGCAGTCCTATTCCGGTGCAAGATACAGGGCGCATTAAGGTGCGCTGGTGTTGGTTCATTAAGTCGGCTCCTCGTGCGGACATAACTCTGGGCAGGAATAGAAGCAACTAGCGTGCCACCAGTCCGCTTTGGTTGTCCGGAGGAGAAAAATACGGCTAATGCTACAATATTGCAAGCAAATATTGTTTGGTGCCGCTAACGGGGACAGGAACGGGAAAGCCCCCCGTTTTCCTGCCTTTGGGGGGCGAAACCCACACTACGCCCCCTTCGGTGTGTCAAAAAGCCCACGTTCGGCGGCGATCCGCTCGGCGCGCTCCAGGTCCTGGGGGAAGTTCACATTGATGAAGCTCAGGTCGTCGGGGTCCACTTGGGCCACCTCTTCCCGGCTCATGGTGTAGGCCCCCACCTGCCTGAGCAGCCGGTGGGGCCGACGCTCCCCGTCCTGGACCAGCTTTTGGGCGCAGGGCAGGCACTCGCGGCTGTACCAGGCCATCAGGGGCTCCATGCCCCCGGGGCCCTGGCAGCACACCGCCTTTTGCCCGTCGCTCAGCTCCAGGATGCGCCTGAGCAGGGCCGGGCGCATCAGGGGGGCGTCCACCGGCAACAGCAGCACCGAGGTGGCCGGGGTGTCCAGGAACACGGTGACCAGAGCGGCCAAGGGCCCCTGGCCCGGCCAACGGTCGGCCACCACGGGGCAGGGGAGGTCGGCGAAATCGGCGCAGTCGGCCGCGGCCACCAAGACCTGGGGGCACAGCTCCCGGGCCCGCTCCAGGGCCAGGTCCACCAGGCGGCGTCCGCCCAGCTTGCGCCAGGGCTTGCCTCCGCCCAGGCGTCTGCCCGGCCCTCCGGCCAGCACCACGGCGGTAAGCTCGGGGCGCATCAGCTTTCCTGGTCCATGGGCGCGCCGCCGGAGGGCTCCAGCACCCGCTCGGCCGCGTATTCGCGGTTCAGGTACACCGCGCAGCGCTCGCAGGGGCCAGGGCACAGGGTGGAGGACTGCTGGCGGATCTCCCAACAGCGGCGGTGGGGTTCGGCGTAGGCCGCGCACGACTCCTTTTGGGAGCAGGCGAAGATGTTCCAGCAGGGGGCCAGCACCATCAGGTTGCGCAGGCAGGCCAGGGTGAAGCCCCGCCCGTGGATGAGAAAGTTGATGCGCCGTATCTGCGAAACCTCGAAATCGCTGTAAAGCCGGTTGTTGGTGTTCGCCTCGCGCTCGGGCAGGATGAACCCCTCTTTTTCGTACTCCCGGATTCGCTTCTGGCTCAGCTCAACTTTGCGGGAAACCTCGTTAATCAGGTACATCAGGCTGCTCCACGCCCTGGGGGTGCAGGGTATAGACGAAATGTCGTGCAGACGGGTGCCCACAAATAGCACAGCCGGGAAAGGGTGGCAAGATTTATGTTGACCACCATGTGAAACATATACTAGCATTAGTATATTAGTATAGACATAAAACCTTGGCGCCTGCCCCCCGGGCCAAGACTGCCCGGCTGCGATGAAAGTTCGCGGCCGGGTTTTGTGGTTCAGGACAAACCAAAAAAGGAGGGTGAGGATGAGCAAGATAGAGGTTGATACTTCTAGATTTGCCGAAGACGTCCAGGAGGTTATCGACAAATTGCGCTCAGAAGGTGTGGAAGCGGCCAAACCTATGGCGGAAGCGTTTGCTAAAAAATATGCCGAAGGAGCGACGGCAATTAAAGGATCGGAATGCGCCGGTTGCACTTCTTGCGCGGGATGTGCGATCTGTGGAGTTTCAGCTATCGAAGCTATTCAAGCTGGACATTTACTCAGGGCGTTTCATCTGGGGTAGTTAGTCTAAACCAACATGGCTGGACATAATATTCCAGCCATGTTGGTGGCTAACAAGCAGTAGATGGAGGCAGGTGTGTTACGTCCAATTGTAGCTTCAAAATGGATTGTTTTTAGGGAGCCCAAGGGGGCGTATCTCCGAGAAAAATATTCTGGGTCGCCTAAATTGACAGGCGAAATATGGGATCTAACGGAGTTGGCTTATGTAACATTAAAAATGTGTGATGGCACAAAAAATGTGCGGGAAATTTTAGAAGAAGTATCAAAATTAGTAGGTAATAATATCCCAATGCTAGAGTCTGCTGGGGCGTTTATTGTTGGCGCTGTTGAAAAGGGAATATTAGTTAATAATAACTCATATGAAGGATATCACTTCCCAGAGCACGGGTCAGCAATCAGATATTTTCCAATGCATTTAGCAATTGAATTGACCGATAAATGCAACCTGCGATGTGGGCACTGTTATAGGGATAGTGGGCCTAATCTCGGCAGCTTTTTACCAAAAAAACGACTATTATCTATTCTATCTGAAGCATACGATTACGGCGTACAAAGTATTGAGCTGTCTGGTGGTGAGCCAACTATTCATCCTGATATTGACGCAATGTTAGACTTTACACTTCAAAACTTTGGGGCGGTAGCATTGCTAACTAATGGAACAAGAATTACAGATAGCATATGCGATTTGTTGGTAAGTTATAATGAGCGATCATTTGTTCAAATAGACCTAGATGGTCCAACAGCCCTCGAACATGATAGCCTTAGAGGAATACCAGGTTCGTTTGAAAAAGCTGTTTGCGCGATTGCCAGGTTGTCGAAAAATGGAGTACGTGTCAGAGTCGCTATGTCTCTTCATAGGGGTAATGTAGACACTATCGAGCAAACCTATGAGCTCGCGTGTAACCTTGGAGCCCATTTGTTCCTGTGTAGCCCGGTTATGGCAATAGGCCGTGCAACAGAGGAAATGGTGTTGCCATGGGACGATCTAAAAAGGTCGAGCGAATTACTGGAAAAATTGGCGGATAAAGATCCAAAACGTGTTCTTAAAGCCTCCGAGTTAAAGCGCCTGTCCGGTAAATTAGGCGCTAATTGTGGGGCGGGATCTAGGTCGATTACGATAGGGCCAGATGGGGATATTAGGCCTTGTTTCTTGGTGAACAAAAAATCTCATCGCTATAAAAACATTATAGCAGAATCGTTAAGCAACGCCTTGGCTGGCGCACCGCTTGAATTTTTTCGTACTCTTGAACCTCCTAGTCTTGAAATATGCTTAGATTGCCAATTTAATGCTTACTGCTTTGGTTGCATCGCTAGGCCTTTATTGGCTTGGGATCGGGCAAAAAAATCGGGCTTAAAGATAGAATGTTTATGGGACCGAGAGACTGGCTTTTCGGAGGAGCTTGGTTTTTCGATGTAAGACATGTGAGGTTAAATAATTTTATCTTTAATTCTTCACTTTAAACTACAAAAATTAGTGCTGCCAACGCTGGAGGACCATTTCCGGCAATGGTTTGCGTTTTTTGACTGGGGGTACGGCCCCATGGCCTGGCGGCGGGAGGCCATTGAGGAGGACGACAGCCTGGGGTTCGAAGAAAACACCTCGACCCCGCCGGAGCCGGTGTACCTGTGGCGCGGCGATAACGCGACGCTGCCCTGGGCGGCCTTTCACCGCGCCGCCCGGCGGCAGCGGGATTGGGTGCGGGACCGGGTCTTCGCCTAGACCTTGGCTTCCCTCTTCAGAAGCTCCATGGCCTCGTCGCGCCGGGCGTATAGCCGCTTGGGCTCGCGGCTGCCCACCGTTCGGCCAGGTAGCTGGTGATGCCGGGCAGGGCGATGGTGGTGTCGGTGACTGGCCAAAAAACACTACGTTCGCGCTCAATATATTGAGATAATAATAAAAAGGAAAAAGGCCGGATGTGGCGGAGCATCCGATTATGCCCAATTCCGTAAAGAGATCATAAGAATGGATTTCTACCGCTGGTTTTTCGTTCAGATGGGGCCGATGAATTGATTCTGAAACTGGAGTTCGGCGAGGACAAAAAGTTTGAGACCGACCTGCGCCAACGGGTCAACCAATACTTTCAACGAGGCGCGGGGCGCTCAAAATCGGGCGATTGGCGGTTGTACTTGAAAACCGCGGTGATTTTCGCCCTTTTCGCGGCTTCCTATGTGCTTTTGGTGTTCGCGGCCCAGAACCTTTGGCAAGGCCTGCTCCTGGTCACCCTGCTGGGTTTGTCCACGGCTTTGATCGGCTTCAACATCGCCCACGACGCGGGGCACAAGTCCTACGCCAAAACCCCTTGGGTCAACCAGGT
Organism: Pseudomonadota bacterium; assembly: GCA_018902755.1. Lineage (GTDB taxonomy): Bacteria > Desulfobacterota > Desulfarculia > Desulfarculales > Desulfarculaceae > Desulfoferula. The sequence goes on from JAHIQI010000052.1 coordinate 93,899, forward strand.
CATGGCGGCCACCATGGACCTTGTCGGGGGCAGCTCATACATGTGGTACTGGAAACATGTAGTGATCCATCACAGGTACGTCAACATCACGGGTTATGACACGGATATAGAACTGGGATTGCTCGGCCGCTTGTCGCCGCACCAAAAGAGACTCCCCTTTTATCGCTGGCAACACATCTATCTCTGGTTCGTCTACGGGTTCCTGGCCATACAGTGGGAATTCGTGGCTGATTTTGAAAAAATCATATTGGGGCGGATCGGCGGGCACGGCTTTCCCCGGCCCACCGGTAGAGATTTGGCGGTCTTCATAGCCGGTAAGGTCGTTTTTTTCGGCTGGGCGCTGTTGATTCCCTGGATCTTCCACCCCTGGTATGCGGTTCTTTTTTACTATGGCGTCGGGGTCCTGGTGCTGGGCGGGTCCCTTAGCATCGTGTTCCAGATACCGCACTGCGTGGAAGAATCGGAATTCCCCCTGCCCAGCCCGGACACGGGGCGGATGGAACAGCCCTGGGCGGTTCACCAGTCCAACGTGACCGTGGACTATGCCCGCCGAAGCCCGGTAGCGGCCTGGTTGTTCGGCGGGTTGAACTTTCACAAGGAGCATCATCTGTTCCCGACGATCAGCCACATTCATTACCCGGCCCTCGCCGGGATAGTGGAGCAAACCTGCCGGGACCACGGGCTGGCCTACCGGGAGCATCGGACCTTTCTGTCGGGCATTGCGGCCCATTACCGCTGGCTGCGCAAAATGGGGGAAAAAGACCGCCTCTCTGAGTGAGAGGTGGCCCGGCGACCCAAGCCGCCAAATGCAGCGCGGCCTTGCTCCCGCTGTTGGCCTAGATCTTGGCTTCCCTCTTCAGAAGCTCCACGGCCTCGTCGCGCCGGGCGTAGAGGCGCTTGGGCTCGCGGCTGCCGACCGTCTCGGCCAAATAGCTGGTGATGATGGGCAGGGCGATGGTGGTGTCGGTGTAGCAGACCACGGTGTCGGGCAGGCCCTCGGGGTCCACCTTACCCCAGCTCACCGCCTCCGAGGGGGTGGCCCCGGAAAGGCCGCCGGTGTCCGGGCGGGCGTCGGTGATCTGCAAAAAGTAGTCGTGGCCCTTCTCGTCGATGCCCAGCACCTCCTGGATGTGGGGCTCGGTCTGGAGCATGAAGTTCTTGGGCGCGCCGCCGCCCAGGATGGCCACCCCGGTCTTGCCCCCGCCGCGCTTGGCCATGAGCACCAGGCCCGCGGTCTCGTTGACGTCGCGGTTCACCTCCCAGGCGAAGGCCGAGCCGGTGAGCGCCAGGGCCGCGGCGTTCATGCCGATGCTGCTGTCGCCGGGGCTGGCCGCGTACACCGGCACTTCCATCTCATGACAGGCGGCCAACAGGCACAAATCGCCCAGGCCCAAAACCCGCTGGCGCTCGGCCAGGTACTTGCCCGCCAGATAATGGAACTCGGCGGTGCCCATGGTGCGCTGGAACTCGGGCGCCTTGATCATCTCCCGGAAGAAGGCGTCGGTTTTTAAGAGCACGGTGTAGTCCATGACGATGTCGTAGATGCGCACCAGGCCCTCGCGACGCAGGGCGGCGTCGTCGGCAAAGGGGCTGGATACGTGCAGGCCCAGGCCCAGGGCGAAGTGGGCGTCGTGGTAGAGGTTGGCCCCGGTGCTTACGATGAAGTCCACCAGGCCCCGGCGCACCAGGGGCACCAGGCAGGAGGCCCCCAGCCCGGCTGGGGTCAACGCCCCGGTGAGGCTCATGCCCACGGTCACCTCGGGCTGGGCCATGCGCCGGGCCCAAAGGCGGCAGACCTCGCGCAGGCGGGCCGCGTTGTAGGCCAGGAAGTAGTTGTCCACCAGTTGGGCGGTGGAAAGGCCGCCCGCCAGGGGCGCGGGGGCGATGGGCTCTCCGGCCATTTTGCGGCTCATAGCTTTCCTCTAAAGATAAGGCCCAGAGCCCGGTAAAGCAGGCGGGCGGCGGTGAAATCCCAGGCGGTCTGACCGGCCAACGGGGCCAGCTCCACCAAATCCAAACCCAGCACCTGGTGGCGGGCGCACACCGCGGTGAGCCAGGCGTTGGCCTGTTGCCAGGTGAGGCCGCCGGGCTCCGGGGTGCCGGTGGCGGGCATGATGCCCGAGTCCAGGCCGTCGATGTCCAGGGTGAGGTACACCGGCCCGGTCAGCCCCTCCAGGGCGCGCTCGACCCAATCGGGGTCGGCGTGGGTCTGGTGGGCCCACAGGGGCTCTATGCCCTGCCGCCTGAGAAACTCTATCTCTTCCTGGGAGCAGGAGCGCGCCCCAACCCAGCGCACCCCGAGTCCCATTTCAAAGGCCCGGCGCATCACCGTGGCGTGGCTCAGGCGCTCGCCCTCGTAGTCCTGGCGCATGTCCAGGTGGGCGTCCATGGACAGCACGGTGAAGCCGGTGCCGTAGCGCTCCACCATGGCTCGGAGCGCCCCCACGGTGACCGTGTGCTCGCCGCCCAACAGCACCGGCAGGCGGCCTGCCTCTAGCTCGGCGGCCACCGCCGCCTGGATTTGCTCCAGGGACTCGGCCACCGGGCCGGAGGTGTTCACCCGGCCGTGGGTGTAGATGCCCTGGTCGATGGGCGAGCAGTCCAGAACCTCGTCGTAAAGCTCCATGTTGGCCGAGGCGCTCATGATGGCCAGGGGCCCCTGGGCCGCGCCCTCGCCGTAGGTTACGGTCACCTCCAGGGGGGCGGGAATGATCGCCGCCCGGCAACTCTCCAGCTTGGGCTGAGGCACTCCGCCGAAGGTGAGAATTTTGCTTCCTATCAAAGACACGGGCTTCCTCTCGGTTTTGCTTGCAGTATAGCAGCCCCGGCCCGCCTCGCCATAATCGGTGGGAGGCAAAAATGTCTCCCAGGTCTTGACGGAATCCCACTTGGCGGCCATAAGTGTAGCCTTACTGAGTTACAATATTGCCTCATCTATCCAAGGAGGGCGCCATGCTGGTACCCAAGTACATCTATCTGACCAAGGGCAAGGGCGAGCACAAAGAGAAGCTGGCCAGCTTCGAGTTGGCCCTGCGCGCCGCGGGTATCGCCAGCCAGAACCTGGTGCATGTGTCTTCCATCTTCCCCCCGGACTGCCAGCTCATAAACCGCCAGAAGGGCGAGAACATGCTGGTGCCGGGGCAGATCCTCTTCTGCGTCATGGCCCGCAACGAAACCAACGAGTCTCACCGGCTCATCTCCTCCTCCATCGGCTTGGCCCTGCCCACCGACCGCGCCCTGCACGGCTACCTTAGCGAGCACAAGGGCTACGGCCAGTCGGCCAAGGTCTCGGGCGACTACGCCGAGGACCTGGCCGCCGAGATGCTGGCCTCCACCCTGGGCATCGACTTCGACGTGGACCAGAGCTGGGACGAGAAAAAGCAGGTGTTCCGCATGTCCGGCCAGATCGTCAAGACCAGCGAGATCACCCAGACCGCCGTGGGCCCCAAGGACGGCAAGTGGGTTACCGCGGTGGCCGCGGCGGTGATGATCATGGAGTGGCTGGAAGAGGAAGGCAACTAGCGGTGATCGAAAGCGGCGGCGGACTGGGGGGACGCCGCCTGGCCCCCGGCGAACGCTTCCGCTTCGCCTGCCGCCCCGGCCTGGCCTGTTTCAACACCTGCTGCCGCGACAAGCGCCTGCCGCTGTTGCCCTACGACTTTCTGCGCCTGCGCCGGGCCCTGGAGCTGCCGGCGGTCCAGCTGCTCACCGACTACGTTGAGCTGGAGGCCGACCCGGTCTCCGGCTGGCCGGCCCTGCGCATCAAGCTCACCGAACAAGGCGTGTGCCCTTTCGTCACCGATCAGGGCTGCTCGGTGTACCCCCACCGCCCCACCTGCTGCCGGGTCTATCCCCTGGCCCGGGCGGTGCGCCCCGCCGGGCCGGGCCGCGAACCCCGAGAGATTTTTCTGCGCCAGGAGACCCCCGGCTGCCTGGGCTGGGACCAGCCCGAGGAGCTGGACGCGGCCGCCTGGGTGCGGCAACAGGGCTTGGCCGAATACCAGGCGGCCAACAACTACTGCCTGCGTCTTTTCATGCACCCGGCCCGGCGTGGCGAGGTGAGCCTGGACGAGCGCCAGACCCACGCCTTTATCAGCGCCCTGTACAACCTGGAGGCTTTCAGGCCCCTGGCCGCCTCGCCGGGCTTTGGGGAGCGCTTCGGTTTCGACGGGGATCGTCTGGATTTGGCCTTGGCCGACGAGCAAGAGCTCTTGAAGCTGGGGGTGGACTGGCTGGCCGGGGTGTTTTTCGGTGGATAACCGACTGGTATCAAACCAATTTATTGGTTGACTGATTTGTCATGACTCAGGCATATTTTCTAAAGGAACTGGCTCGTTAGAAGTTCTGGTTAGCCGGAGGCTCTGGAGAAATCCGGGGCCTTCGGTTTTTTGGGGCCGGGCGTCCGCCGGTCAATTCACGAAATACCCCAGCAGATACTTGCCCGCGGTGCCCAAGAGGATCAGCCCCAGCATGAACTTGATGTACATGGGCTTGACCCGTTTTTGCATGCGCGCCCCGCAGTACATGCCCGCCACGCCGCCCAGGCCGAAGAGCAGGCCCAGCAGCCAGTCCGGGGCCACGGCCATTTGCCCGGCGTAAAGCGGGGCGATAGCCTGATAAAAGGCCACCCCCACCACGCTGGTGACGAAGGTGCCCATGAGCGCCGCCCCGGCCACCGCGTGCACCGGCAGGCCGTACACCGCCACGAAGAAGGGGGCCACTATGGCCCCGCCGCCAATGCCGTAGACCCCGCCCACCATGCCCACGGCCAGGGACAGGAAGAAGATGCCCGGCGTGGAGCAGGAATAGTGGTGCTCCGCGAAGTTGAAGCTAAGCTCGCGCAGGGAGATGCGGCACTGGTCAACGGTGCACAGGGCGGGGCGGCCCTCCAGCAGGGGGCCCTTTTCCTTGCCGCGGGCCTTGGCCAGGTCCCAGAACATGCGCGCCCCGATGTAGAGCAGCACGCAGCCCACGAACACCTTGAAGGGGCCGGGATCGGGCAGCCAGGTGAGGCGGATGAAGCCTCCGGCCACCACGCCGGGCAGAGTCCCGGCGATGACCACCCAGGTGAGCGGCCAGACCATGCGGCCCTCGCGCAGATAGCGCCAGACCCCGCTGGGGATGGAGACGATGTTGTAGACCAGGTTGGTGGGGCTCACCGCCGGGGAGGTGAAGCCCAGAAAGCTCATCTGGAAGGGCAGTAGCAGAAAGGCCCCGCTCACCCCGCCCATGGAGGTGAAAAAGCTGACCACGAAGGCCACCAGGGGGGGCAGCCAGATGGGGCAGTCCACGCCGGAAACCACAAAGTGCACTGGTGCGCCTCACCGTGAGGGTGCTGATTACCGGAGGATAGACCCACCGCAATTACAAAGCAAGACCCTAGGTATTATGCCGTGCGGCTTCGCCAGGCCCCGCATGGCTGCGTTTTCGGCGTCACTCGGTCCTCGGGGTAGGCTCACTACCCCTGCGTCCCTCGTTCGCCTGCCGCCTTGCCCTGCGGGCCCTGGCTGTGCCGCTTTTCTTTAAGTACTTGTCGCTGCGAGGAGTCTAGCGACCAAGCAGTCTCTGTAAATTTCCGGGCTACTGACCGGGTTTATACACCAGGCGGGCCGTTGAATTCGGCCCCACGTTGTCATAGTCGCAGGTCAACAGGCAGGGGCCCACCAGCTCCCGGCGCGGCGAGCAGGAGAACAGGTAGTCGTCGCCCCAGGCGCTCACCTCCACCCGGGTCCGCACCGAGCAGGAGGGCGCGCCCTCGGGGCCTTTCACCTCCACCTGGAACAGGTAGTCCGGGCTGGCGGCCAACTGGTCGTAGTCGAATCCCTGGCCGAAGCGCCCGGTCCCGCCGGGAGGCACGGTGGTCTCCCCGCCCTGGTTCACCGTGAAGACCAGGGGGGCGGCGGATTGGTTGACCACATGCAGGGTGAAGGAGCCGAACTGCTCGGCCCAGGCCGGAGCGGCCCACAGGACCAACACGCCCAAAAGCGCCAGGAAACGCATCTGGAGTCTCTTTTCCGCGGACCGGAAAGGGGTGGATTTATCTCTAGCGCACCGTCACCAGCACATAGCAGACTTGGGCCTCGCTGTACACCTGCAACTGGCAGCGCTCGTCGTTGGAGGCGGCGGAGCAATAGGTGAGCAGGCTGCCCGGCCGGCCGGCGGTGTTGGCCGTCTTCATCTTGATCCGGCACAAGGGCTCGATGCCTTCCTCCACCAGGCTGATGATCAGAACGTGCTCGTATTCCAGGCGCAGGCCGTCGAAGGCCGGGTCGTCGACGCTCAGGGTGACCGCGCGCTTCTTGCCCAGGTAGCGGTGGCCGGGGGTGGTGATCTTTTCGTCCAGGCTGAGCACCACCATTTCCTGGCCCTGGTTCACCACCGGGATGACCAGCCGGGTGAAGGAGCTTTCATTTTCGGCCATGGCCGGTGCGGCGGCGCCCAGCAAAATGACCGCCAATATCGCCGCCCAAAATTTAGTCATTTATGCACCGCCTTCTTGCGATTAAATCAACCTGTCCCGTTAATTTACTATACACCAAGCCGGGCAATGAATGTCCGGCTTGGATGGCGCGGCTAAATGAATCCTATTCACCGGCTTGCCGCCGAAGTGTTGTCCAATTTTTGCCTCAGATAAAAAACCTTGACAAGGTGGGATTTCGGCCTGCCGGATGGTAAGCTATCTGCACCAAGGGGATCAAGTTAGCCCTTTGTTTTTTTAACCGCAAGCGTCTCATCGCGATCCCCACACCTCAACAACAGAGACGCCGGCCCAACTAGGCCTCTAGGCCTATGCTAGAGGACCGCCTCCCCGTATTCGGGGAGGCCGGACTTATGGAAATATGCGCAAAGCTAAAGTAGTGGGAGCCGGCTCATACACTCCCGAGACCGTACTGACCAACAGCGACCTCGAAAAAGTGGTGGACACCAGCGACGCCTGGATCACCCGCCGCACCGGCATCAAGGAACGGCGCATCGCCACCGGTGGCATGGTCACCAGCGAGATGGCCGCCCGGGCCGCCCGCCAGGCCCTGGAGCAATCCGGGGTGGAGGCCAGCGACCTGGACCTGGTGGTGGTGGGCACGGTGACCCCGGACCGCCAGTTCCCCTCCTGCGCCTGCCTTTTGCAGGAAAAGATCGGGGCCCGCAAGGCGGCCAGCATGGACGTCTCCGCCGGGTGCTCGGGCTTCATCTACGCGCTCAGCGTGGCCAACAACGCCATCCGCTGCGGCGAGGCCGAGCACGCCCTGGTGGTGGGGGCCGAAGTGCTCTCCGGGGTGACCAACTGGGCCGACCGGGGCACCTGCGTGCTCTTGGGCGACGGCGCCGGGGCGGTGGTGCTTAGCCACACCGACGAGGACACCGGCATCAAGGCGGTGAACCTGCGCTCCGACGGCTCCTTCGGCCACCTGCTCTACTCCGTGGACAAGCAATGCGAGCTTCCGGCCCTGGAGATAGTGCCGGGGGTGGGCGAACAAAAGCCCTTCTACCTGGTCATGGACGGCAAGCCCCTGTTCAAGAAGGCGGTGGAGTGCCTGGAGGAGATCACCCGCTGGACCCTGGACAAGGCCCAGGTGAAGGTGGAGGATCTGGCCCTGATGGTGCCCCACCAGGCCAACATCCGCATCATCAACGCCCTGGCCCAGCGCCTGGGCCTGGCCGAGGAAAAGGTCTACACCACCATCGAGCGCTACGGCAACACCTCCTCCGCCTCCATCCCCATCGCCCTGGCCGAGGCGGTCCACGCCGGACGCCTGTGCCCCCGGGACAAACTGCTGATGGTAACCTTCGGGGCGGGCCTCACCTGGGGCGCCTCCCTGGTGGAGTGGTCCATCTAGTGGAGCGGGTCGGGTTTTTCGGGCGGGTGGGCATGCATGCCCTGCACCTGTTCATCATGGTGCAGACCGTCATCTGGTCCACCATCTCCATCCTGTGGTTTCTGGTGGATTCCAAGGGCAGCCTGACCCACCGCTACGGAGCCCGGCCCTGGAGCCGGGTCTTGCTTTGGGCCAGCCGGGTGAAGGTCCAGGCCAGCGGCCTGGAAAACCTCAAACGCGACGGCGAGGGGCCCATGGTCCTGGTGTGCAACCATCAGAGCCTGTTCGACATCCTGGCCCTATTGGCCAGCCTGCCGGTGGACTTCAAGTTCGTGGTCAAAAAAGAGCTGGGCAAGGTGCCCCTGTGGGGCTACGCCATGAAAAAGGCGGGCTACATCTTCGTGGACCGCGGCCAGGGGGGCCAGGCCGGGGTGCTAATGCGCGAGGCGGTGGACAAGATCAAGGCGGGCAGCGCGGTGCTGTTCTTCGCCGAGGGCACCCGCAGCTCCGACGGCAAGCTGGGCGAGTTCAAGCGGGGGGCCTTCGTGTTGGCCTCCCAGGCCAGGGCCGATGTGGCCCCGGTGGCCATCGAGGGTTCGGCCCAGGTGCTGCCCAAGAAGAGCTGGCGCATCCGTCCGGGCCTAATCAAGGTTACGGTTCTGCCGCTGATCAGCGATCCGGCGCTTAAGAAAAACTCGCGCCTGCTGATGGAGGCCACCCACCAGGCGCTGTCGGCTGCCCTGGACGGCCCCCGTCCCGCTAATTCGGAGCAAGCCTAGGCGGGCGGGTCCTGCTCGGCATCCTCATTTTCCAAATCAGGTTCTTCTTCGAAATCAGGGCCTTCCAGGAGCTGCTTCTTTTCCAGCTTCTGCTGCCGCTTCATTTCCTTCTTTTTCTTGCGCTCCATTTCCTTCTGTCTTTTTTGAAACTGATAATTGGTCCTCGCCAAGTGGTCACCTCCTAGTTGAGCATAAAAAAATCCCCAAAGCCGGCAAGCCTCTGGCGGGCCGGCCTTGGGGACTTAATCGTCTTAGGTACGGGCAAAGCCGGCGCTGGGCCGGAATTGTCCGGGCCCGTCATGGGCTACCAGCGGCGGGGAGGCCGGGCTTCGCGGGGCTTGGCCTCGTTGACCTTCAGGTCGCGGCCGTCCAACTGGGCGCCGTTGAGGGCGCTGATGGCGGCCTGGGCTTCGCCGTTGTCTTCCATCTCCACGAAACCGAAGCCGCGCGAACGGCCGGTCATGCGGTCGGTGATGACCCGAGCCGAAAGAACCGAACCGTAGGGGGTAAAGGCGGCGCTCAGAGAATCGTCGGTGGTGTCGTAGGACAGATTGCCCACATAGATATTACTGCTCATCTTACAAAGACTCCTATGAAAAAAGCGGTATACCCCTCCGACCAAGTCGGGAGGTTTCTTCTGGCTCAACGAGCCTTAACTTTTTGCTTAGATCACTGGGCGGAGCCTGGAAGATCCAGCGGAAATTTAGACTTATTGGCCGGTGTACTTAGTCAAGATTACCCATAAGCGCCAATTTGTCAACTGTCATTAGGAATTTATGTCCTTTGGCCGTTAATGTACGTTGCGCCGGGACGAGCAAATTTTTATAATCCAGCCATGCTTTTTCCCGCGCACAGATATTGGGCGATCCTGGCCGTCCTCTTGTTTTTGACGGCGGCCTGCGCCTCGGGGCCGTCCAAGGAGAGCAAGGAGCCGGAGCCCGCCCCCGCTTCCGCCCCGGCCGCCCCCAGGGCCAAGGGCGCCCCGCCCCAGCCCGCTCCCTCCTGGGCCCGCATGCCCCAAAAGCCCCCGGGCGACGCCAAGCGGGTGTGCCTGTGGGTGTTCTGGACCCGCAATCAGGCGGTGCTCAAAGAAATGCAGGCCATGCTCAGCCAGGGCCGCCCCTTTCAGAGCGCCTCCCTGGACATGGTGCGCAACAACAAGGAGTTCGCCACCACCCACGCCGACTGCCTGGCCAAGAGCGACCTGCCCCAGCCCATGCTCCAGGCCATCAAAGACCTCAAGCTGGGCCAGGTGAGCCCCCCCTTCAAGCTCAACGACGGCACCGCCCTGGCCATGCTAACCAGCGACGTGTTCCGCCGCCAGGCCCAGCAGCTCTACCAGGAGGGCAAGTACTCCCAGGCCATGCAGCCGCTCGGCCTGGACCTGGAGCTGCACCCGGCCGCCGCCGGGAGTTGGCACCTCATGGCCCTGTGCCGGGCGGCGGTGGGCAACAAGAAGGGAGCGCTCAAGGCCTACGACCGGGCCCTGGAGTGGACCCCCAACGACCCGGCGGTGCTCAACGACAAGGCCGCCCTGCTCAACTCCATGGGCGACGGCGGCCAGGCGGTGGTGCTGTTCCGCCGGGCCCTGCAGCATGATCCGGATAATCCGGTGTACATGAACAACCTGGCCTGGGCCCTGGCCCAGAACACCAAGGAGTTGGACGAGGCCCTGGCCCTGGCCCAAAAGGCGGTGCGCCTGGCCCCCGACAACCCGGCGGTGTGGGACACCCTGGGCATGGTGCAGCAGGCCAAGGGCGACGACGCGGCGGCGGTGGTGAGTTTCCACCACGCCCTTAGGCTGGACCCCACGGCGGCCGGGGCCAAGGGCCGCATGACCGCCAGCCTGCTCAAGCTCTCGCCGGACAAGCTGAGCCGCCTGGGCGCGGGCGGGGTCAAGCTGCCCCCGTCCCCCGCCCCCGAACCAAAGCCCGCGACCAAAGCCAAGCCCAAACCGGCCCTCGCACCCGTGCCGGTTCCCGCGCCTGCTCCCCAAGCCAAGCCTGAGCCTCAACCGGCTCCCGAGGCCAAGCCCGCGCCCGCGCCCAAGCCCGAGCCCGAGCCCCCGGCCCAGGTGGCGGCCACCGGTTGGAGCCAGCGCCCCGCGCCGGAGCCACCGGCCAAGGAGGAGCCCCTGCCGGCCCCGGTGCCCCCGGCGGCGGCGGCCCTGGCCCCCAAACCGGAACCCCAGCCCGCGCCCGCGCCGCTGGTCAAGACCAAGCCCGAGCCCCAGGCCCCGCCTGCCCAAGGCGAGGGCAGGCCCCCGGTGGGCTGGTACTTGCAGCTCTCCTCCAACCGCAACCCCAACCTGGCCCTCCAGGCCAGGGACCGCTGGCGGGCCGCCGGTCATTCGTCCTATGTGATGGATTGGAATTCGCGCAAGAGCGGCCTGTGGCACCGGGTGCTCATCGGCCCCTATGCGGGCAAGAGCCAGGCGTTGGCGGCGGGGCGCAAGTTCAAGGCGGACGGCAAGCTTCCAGGCTATGTCCTAGTCAGAATCCGCTAGGCTGGCGCGGCTTCGCCAGACCCCGCATGGCTGCGTTGTCGGCGTCACTCGGTCCTCGGCGTAGGTAGACTACGCCTGCGTCCCTCATTCGCCTGCCGCCTTGCCCTGCGGCGTCTGGCTGTGCCGCGGGGAAATGGCTTCGCCAGGCGGCGCTATGCGGCGCCCACGGCATCGCTCCAGCCTCGACGTAGCTCAGGCTACGCCTCCGGCTGTCGCTCGCCGGGCGCCTAGCCCACGAACACCTGGCAAACCCGCAAGGGATTGTTGTCACGACAATCTGAGCAATAGCGTAGGTTGGGTAGAGCGAAGCGAAACCCAACAATTCCCTGTGCCGATAAAGAGAAGAGGGCGGGGTTTATCCCCGCCCGAGAGCGTCCGACGTTGCCGGGAGCACAGCGCTTAATAAGGGAGACCTCACCGGCAGCCCGTCCCTCTGGCGTCTGCTGAGCCGCCTACTTGAGGAACTGCCTCAGCAGCCGCCCACCATTTTTGAGCAGCTGCGGCCCACCCTGGCGCAGCAACCCGGCCAAGCGCCCCGGCTTCAGGTAGAAGCCCAGGTAGGCCCGCCGCCGCCAGGACTCCAGCTTGGCCCGGTCGAAGTGCTGGGCGTCGAACTCGCTCCAGGCGGGTAGCTCCGGGCAGTCGGCGGCCAGGCCGGTGCCGGGGTAGGGGGTGGCCAGGTGGAAGGAGGCCAGCCCGGATGGCAACGAGCGGGCCAGCTCCAGGGTGGCCGCGCGGTCGGCGTCGCTTTCGCCGGGGAAGCCCAGCATGAAAAAGCAGGCGCTGTCCATGCCCGCCCGGCGGGTCAGTTCCACCGCGGCGCGCACCTGATCGGGAACGATCTTCTTGCCCAGGGTCTCCAGCACGGCCAGCGAGCCGGACTCCACCCCGTAGTGCACCAGGCGGCACCCGGCCCCCTTGAGGGCGGCCAGCACCTCGCGGTCCACGGTGTCCACCCTGGTCTGGCAGCACCAGCCCAGGCCGTGGTTCATGGCCGTAAGCTCGGCGCAAAGCTCCAGGGCGCGGGCCCGGTTGGCGGTGAACTCCAGATCCATGAAGTAGAAGTTCTTGGCCCCCAGGCGGGCCACGGCCTCCACCTCGGCCAACACCTTGTCGATTGGCTTGTAGCGCACCCCCGGCCCGTACATGGCCTTCAGGCAGAAGCGGCAGCTGAAGGGGCAGCCCCGGCTGGTCTCCAGCAGGGCGAAGTCTCCCCCCAGCACCTCGTACTCGTACAGCTCCGGCGGGGCCAGCTCAAAGGCGGGCATGGGCAGCCTGGCCAGATCAACCGGCCTGGGCTCGGGCCCCAAAGCCAGCTCGGCCTTGTGCAGCCAGGCCGCGCCGGGCACCTCGGAGAGGTCGGCGCTGCGGGCCAGGGGGGCGGCGTTTTCGCTCTCCCCGCGCACCAGGGTCCAGGCCCCGGTGGCCCCCAGCATCTCGGCGGGCTGTACCGTGCCGTGCACCCCCAGCAGCACCAGGCGCGGGTGGGCCAGCTCGCGGCACATCCGGCCGAAGGCCTCCACCTCCAGGTTGGGGCACTGCCAGCGGTCCAGGGGGCTGGAGGTGATGAACACCGTGTCGGCCCGGGCGGCCATGGCCCTCAGCACCGCCGGGGCGGTGGGCACCGCGCGGGCGTCGGCCAAATCCACGGTGGCCCCGTCGGCCCTGAGCAGGGCCGCCAGGTTCAGCAGGTCCAGGGGGGGCCAGCGGCGGTTGTAGCGGCTGCCCCGGCGGCTGACCTGCCCGCCCCAGGCCGGGTTTATGAGCAGTACGTCGGGCATGGGCCTATATTGAAACCGGTTTGTATTGGGGCTGGCCGGCGCCTAGAAAACGTAGCTTCCACCGACCATGATGGCGGTGTCGCTGTAGAAGTCGGCCTGCACGTTGATGCGCCAATGCTTGCGGAAGTGGAAGTCGAAACCGCCGAACAGGCCCAGCTGCTCCTCGGGCTCGTAGTTTTGCCCCAGGCCGCCGCTGCCCACGCCGGACTGGCTCCAGGTCCCGGAGAGGTCGCCTTCGGCATAGGCGTACTTGGCCCCGAAGTAGGGCACGAAGCGCTTGAACTTCCAGTAGGCGCTGATGGAGCCCTGGAACTGCCAATAGCTGAACTGGGCGTCGGTCTTCAGGTTGGCGAAGCTGTTGCCGGTGTCGGTGACGGTCCAGTCTTCGGCCTTGCGGTCGTCGTAGCGGTAGTAGCGCAGGGCCGCGGCGATGCCGAAGCCCTTCTTGTGCTCGTAGAGCTTGCCCTTGATGCCCACGGCCCAGGCGAAGACGGTGCCCAGGGTGCTCTCGGTCTCGCCGTAGGCGCCGGTGCCGGGTATGCGGGCCGAGCCGCTCAGGCGGCCGTCGTAGGCCGCGCCCAGCTCCACCCACACGTTGATCCGGTCGTGCAGGCCATAGGCCACGATGGCCCCCAGCTGCTTGTCTTCCTTTATTTTGATGTCCTTGGTGGGGGCCAGGAAGTTGCCGCCGCCGTTGTCGGTCTGCTTCAGCTTGCTTTCGTTAACATAGGTGCCCTGCAACGAGACTTCGAACATGCCCTGTTTGATGAAATAGTAGGAGCCGCCCATTTCCGCGGCCTGCGCCGCCGCGCCGGCGATGAACACCAGGGCCAGGGTCAACAGCAGGATTTTTTTAGGCATGGCGGTCTCCCCAACAAGGCAAGGGCATACGTCTGTTGCCACTACATAGCATGGTTTTTATTGGCAATACCACCGTTTTTTGTGGTTTTGCCCAAAAAGCCACGCCTGGGGAGGCGCTCAGCGGAACAGGGCCCGCACCCCCTCCAGGGACTTGGGCTCGGCCATGAGCACCAAAAAATCACCCGGCGTCAACACGGTGTCGGCCCTCGGGTTGGCCATGGTTTTGCGCCCTTGGCGCACCGCCAAAACCGTGACCCCGTGCTTGGCCCTGAGGCCCAGCGCGGCGATGGTCTTGCCCGCCGCCGCCGCGTCGGCCATCACCTGCAGGGTGATGATGTCCACCTCGCTGATCAGCTTGGCGATGTCCGGGCCGTGCTCGGGGGGCATCTCCAGGGTGCGCAGCATCTCGTAGCCCTCGGCCCGCAGCCCGGCCACCAGGCGCTCGATCTCGGCCTGGGGCACCAGAAAGCGCCGCAGCACCCGGGCGAAGATCTCCACCGAGGTCTCGTACTCCTCGGGGATCACCTCGTCGGCCCCCAGCTTGTACAGCTCGGCCATCTCCTGCAAGAAGCGGGTGCGGGCGATCAGGTGCAGGGCCGGGTTCACGTCCTTGACCGTGGCCACGATGTGGCGGGTGGCCACCGGGTCGGCGATGGCCACCACCAGGACACGGGCGGTGAGCACCCCGGCGTGCTCCAGCACCGCCTGATTCAGGGCGTCGCCGAAGATGATGGGCTCGCCCTTGGCCGCCTCCCGGCGCACCGTGGTGGGGTTCATCTCCACCACCACGTAGGGGATGCCCGCCGCCCGGGCGGCGCGGGTCACGTTCTGTCCGTTGATGCCGTAGCCCACCACGATGACGTGGCCCACCAGGCCCTCGGTGTCCGGGGCCGGGCAGCCGGGCGGAGTGGGCAGCTTGATCTGTTCGGTGCGCGAGGCCAGCTTGCCCCCCAGCCACACCGCCGGGGGGGTCAGGGCCATGGTCAAGACCGCCACGGTGAGCATGAACTGGTAGCTCTGGGGGTTGAGCATGCCCGCCGCGTTGCCCGCCTTGGCCAGCACGAAGGAGAACTCGCCCACCTGGCTGAGCATCAGCCCCACCCCCAGGGCCACCCTGAGCGGCTGGGCCAGGGCCAGGGCCGCGCCCCCGGCCAACAGCGTCTTGCCCACCAGCACCGCGCCCACCCCCAGGGCCACCCAGCCGGGGTGGGCCAGCAAAAAGCGTATGTCCAGGAGCATGCCGATGGACACGAAGAACAGGCTGGTGAACAGGTCGCGCATGGGCATGAAGCTGCCCACCGCCTGGTGGCTGTAGCGCGAACCGGCCAGGATGAGCCCGGCCAAAAAGGCTCCCAGGGCCAGGGAGAGCCCGGCCCAGGCGGTGAGCCAGATCACCGCCAGAAGCACCACCACCACCGCGATGATGAACAGCTCGCGGTTTCGGGTGGCGGCCATGCGGCCCATGAACCAGGGGAAGACCCAGCGCGCCCCCGCCAAAAGCAGGGCCACGGCGGCCAGGCCCTTGAAAAGCAGGCCCCAGCCCACCTGGCTGGGGGCCGCGCCGCCTCCGCCGGAGGCGGCCAAAAAGGGTATGGCCAAAAGCATGAGCACCGCGGCCACGTCCTGGAAGATCAAGATCCCCAAGACGGTGCGCCCCTGGGGGCTGTCCAGGGAGGCTTTTTCCTGCAAGAGCTTAAGGACGATGGCCGTGCTGGACAGGGCCAGGACGAAACCCCAGAAAACCGCCTGGCCCGGCGCGATGCCCAGGAGCAGGGCCCCGCCTGCCCCGGCCGCGCCGGTCAAGAGCACCTGCAAGCCGCCCCCCACCAGGGCGGGCAGGCGCATCTGTTTTAGCTGGGCGGCGGAAAACTCCAGGCCGATGGTGAACAGCAGCAGGATGATGCCGATCTCGGCCAGCACCTCCACCTGGTGCACCTCGGATATCAGGCCCAGGCCGTGGGGCCCGGCCAATACGCCGGTGAGCAGGAAACCCACCACCGGCGGCACCTTGATGCGCTGGAAGATGCCCACCACCACCGCGGCCAGGGCGTAGATGATAACCATGTCTCTGAGCATTGAGCTTTCCATGCCCTAATGATAGCGGGGCCGCAGCCCCGGCCAAAGGCAAAACGGAGGCTCATTGCCAATATCCTGCCACTTCTGCCAAAATGGGGGTGACTCTCACAGGCGCGCTCCCCGGAGCGGGCCGGAAGGATAGAGCCATGCCGCGTTCAAGGCGCTGCCGCGTGCTTGCGGCCTTGCTGATGATATTGGGGTTGACCTTGGCCGCCGCTTGCGCGGGCATGGACCAAGGCCAGGGCCGTCCCCCCGCCGGTAGGCAGGGCCAGGTGGCCCCCAAGCCCAGCCAGATGGAAATGCAGTCCATGGTCATGGACTTCGCCGACCTCTACCTCATGCGCCTTAACCAGGCCCTGGAAGTAGGCAACGGGCCGGAGCCCTCCCCTGCGGTGGAGCAGTTCGGGCTGGTCTACGGCTCGGCGGCCATGGCCATCGCCGCGGGCCGCGACCCGGCCGCCAACCTGCTCAACATGGTGGTGTTCGTCAGCCTGGGCCGCTGGGCGGTGGACAACTACTGGGCCCCCCAGGTGTTGGGCCAGGCGGGCGGCAGGCTCAAGGCGGCCTACCAGGAACTGGAGCCCACGGTGTGGAACCTGGCCGGGCAGGTGCTGAAGCCTCTGGAGGTCGCCCGGCTCAGGGGGCTCATCGCCGCCTGGCAGCGGGCCAACCCCAAGGCCTTTTACGTAAGCGAGGTGCGCCTGAACCACCTGGCCCCGGCTCCGGCGGCGGCGGCCCTGGTGGCGGCGGCGGACAAGGGAGCCACTCCCAGCCCGGCCCAGAGCCTGGTGAGCGAGCGGGCCATGTTCTATCTGGAGCGCATGCCGCGGCTGCTGGCGGCCCAGGGACAGATGCTGGCCCGGCGGCTGAACAACGCCCCGGAGCTGGCCAAGCTGAACCAGGACGCCGAGCGCCTGGCCCAGGCAAGCCAGCGCATGGCCGATGCCTCCGAGCGCCTGCCGGGGCGCCTGGCCGCCAACCAGAAGGCGGCGATCAAGCAACTCACCCGCTGGCTGGACCAGGAGCATAAGCGCATCAGCCAAGACCTGTCCGCCGGGGAGGCGCGCCTCAAGGGCCTGTTGGGCGAGGTGCGCCAGACCGTGGAGCAGGGGGGCAAGCTGGCCGAGCAGGTGAACCAGGCCGCCGGCTCCCTGGAGCGCCTGCAGCAGCGCCTCGCCTCCGGGCAGGTGGGGCTCAAGGACTACCTGGAGTTCATGGAGCGGGCCACCACCACCATCTCCCAGCTTAATCTGCTGTTGGCCAGGGTGGAGCGCCTCAGCGCCGCCGAGGGCGCGCCGGGCGCGATCGACCTGCGCCAGGCCATGGCCCGCGCCGCCCAGTTCACCCAGGGCCTCATGGACCACGCCTTCATCCTGCTGGCCTATCTGGTGGGCCTGCTGCTGGTGGGCCTGTTGGTGGTGCTGGTGATCTACCGCGTCCTGGCGGCCAAGGTCATCACCCCCAAGGCGGCCCCGGTTATGATGGCCCAAGCCCCGGCCATGGCTCCCAGAGGGCCTCAGGCACCCGGCCCCGGTGGCCCCCCCGCCGGGGCGCCTCCCATGGGACCCGGCGGCCCCGGCCCTGGACGCTCTCCGGTTGGAGCGCCTCCCGCTGGACCCACCGGCCCCGGCGGTCCCGGCGGTCCCGGCCGTCCCCTGGGCCCGCCGCCCGGCGCTTCCGCCGCCCCCGCCCCCGGTCCCAGACCGGGAGGGGCCCAGGCCCCGGCGAGCCAGCCGCCACAGGGCAAGCCTCCCGCCGCCCCGCCGCCGGGCGCGCCCGGTGGGCCGCCCCGTCCCGGCAAGTAGGCCGGGTGGGGCAAGGATCGCCGTCTTGCCGTCCGCGAAAAGAACATTACTAGGGGCCGCCGCTTGATTCGGCGGCCCCTTCCTTTCCCCTTGCCCCCCGACCCCCTGTCGCGCTAGTGATTAGGTAGGCGCCGCACGCCCCCAACACCAGGAGCGAACCATGGAGAATTTCCCGCTGTTGTTCGAGCCCATCACCCTGAACCGGCTCGAGCTAAAAAACCGCATCGTCATGCCCGCCATGCACCTGAACTACACCCCCGGCGGCAAGGTGAGCGAACAGCTCATCGCCTTTTACCGCGAGCGGGCGGCGGGCGGCGCGGGGCTGATCATCGTGGGCGGCTGCGTGATCAACGAGCAGTCCGGCGGGCCGGTGTTCGTGAGCATCAAGGACGACAGCGACATCGAGGGCCTTTCCCGTCTGGCCCAGGCGGCGCACGACAAGGGCGCGGCCATCGGGGCCCAGCTCTACATGGCCGGGGCCTACGCCCACGCCATGCTCATCGGCGGCCAGCCGGTGAGCTCCAGCCCCCACACTTCGGGCTTCACCAAGGACGAGTGCCGGGCGCTGACCTTGGATGAGATCGCCCAGGTGCAGGACGACTTCGCCTCCGCCGCTCTGCGCGCCAAAAAGGCGGGCCTGGACATGGTGGAGATCCTGGGCTCGGCGGGCTATCTCATCTGCCAGTTCCTCTCGCCCAAGATAAACCGGCGCGAAGACCACTACGGCGGGTCGCTGGAGAACCGCATGCGCTTCGGCCTGGAGACCATCGCCAAGGTGCGCGCGGCGGTGGGGCCCGACTTCTGCGTGGGCATCCGCATAGCGGGCAACGACTTCGTGCCCGGCAGCCACACCGGCGACGAGGCGGCCCTGTTCGCCAAGGCCTGCGAGGACGCCGGGGTGGACATGATCAACGTCACCGGCGGGTGGCACGAGACCAGGGTGCCCCAGATCACCCAGGAGCTTCCTCCCGGCGGCTTCTCCTACCTGGCCAGGGGCGTGAAGTGGGCGGTGCGCTCTGTGCCCGTGGCCGCCTCCAACCGCATGCACTCCCCCCAGCTGGCCGAGGCGGTGTTGGCCCGGGGCGACGCGGACCTCATCTGCATGGGCCGCCCGCTGCTGGCCGACCCGCGCCTGCCCGCCAAGGCCAAGGCGGGCCAGAGCGAGCTGATTCGCCGCTGCGTGGCCTGCAACCAGGGCTGTTTCGACGCCATCTCTCAGATGAAGCCGGTGGGCTGCATGGTGAACCCCCGGGCCGGGCGCGAGGCCAAGGACACCGGACCGGCCCAGGCCGACCGCTCCCGCCAGGTGGCGGTGGTCGGCGGCGGCCCCGGCGGCTGCATGGCGGCCATCACCGCCGCGCGGCGGGGGCACCACGTGGTGCTGTTCGAGAAGGCTCCGCGCCTGGGCGGGCAGCTGGCCTGGTGGAGCGAGCCGCTGATGAAAAACGACTTCGGCTCCATCCCCAAATGGCAAGAGGCCCAGCTCAAGGCCTTGGGGGTGGAACTGCGCCTGGACTGCGAGGCCACCCCGGAGATGGTGGCCGAGTTGAACCCCGACGCGGTGGTGCTGGCCAGCGGCGCCGCCCCCACCCGGCCGCCCATCCCCGGCGCGGAGCTGCCCCACGTCTTGACCGCCTGGGAGCTCCTCAAGGGCAAGGCCCTGGCCCGGGGCCGGGTGGTGGTGATCGGCGGCGGGGCGGTGGGCCTGGAGACCGCCCTGTACCTGGCCCGTCAGGGAGCCCTGACCCCGGAGCAGAGCTACTTCATCAACCTGTTCGGGGCCGAGACCCCGGAGGTGGTGGACCGGCTCATCGCCCAGGGCAGCCACCCGGTGACCGTGCTGGAGGCCCTGCCCAAGATCGGGGCGGGCATCGGCCGCTCCACCCGCTGGATCGTCTTCGGGCTACTCAAGCGCTTCGGGGTCACGGTGCACACCAAGGTGCAGGTAAAGGCCATAGGCGAGGGCACCCTCACCGCGGTCATCAACGGCGAGGAGCAGGACCTGGTGGCGGACACCGTGGTCCTGGCCACCGGGGCCGCGCCCCAGAACCAGCTGGCCGAGGCTTTAAAGGCAAAGGGCCTCAAGGTGGAGCTGGTGGGCGACGCGGCGGGCGAGGCCAACGCCCTGGCGGCCATCGCCGGGGGCTACCAGGCGGGGTGCCGCCTATAGCACAAAGGAGACGGTCATGAAGGTCCTGGTCACCGGAGGGAGTGGATTCGTGGGCACCACCCTGTGCGCCCGTCTGACGGACCAGGGCCACGCGGTTACCGTGTTGACCCGCAGCGCCAAGGGGGCGGAGCGCCTGCCCGCCGGGGTGGAGGCCTGTGTGGGCGACCCCACCGCGCCCGGCCCCTGGCAGGAGGTGGCCGCCCAGTGCGACGCCTTGGTGAACCTGGCCGGGGCGAGCATATTCTCCCGCTGGAGCGATGAGCACAAGGCCCTGATCCGCGCCAGCCGCATAGACACCACCCGCAACCTGGTGGAGGCCATCTCCCGCCGCCAAGGCGACGACCCGCCGGTGCTGGTCTCCGCCTCGGCGGTGGGCTATTACGGCCCCCGTGGCGACGAGGAGCTGAGCGAGCAGTCCTCGCCGGGCACTGACTTCCTGGCCGGGGTGTGCCGGGAGTGGGAGGCCGAGGCCCAGGCGGCCACCCAGTACGGGGCGCGGGTGGTGTGCGCCCGCTTCGGCATTGTGCTGGGCAGCGGCGGCGGGGCCTTGGGCCAGATGCTGCCCCTGTTCAAGCTGGGCCTGGGCGGGCCCCTGGGCAGCGGCAGGCAATGGTTTTCCTGGGTTCACCAGGCCGACTTGGTTCAGGCGCTGCTGTTCTGCCTCACCCAAAACCTGAGCGGGGCGGCCAACTGCTGCGCCCCGGCCCCGGTGCGCAACCGGGAGTTCACCCGCACCCTGGGGCGGGTCCTGGGGCGGCCCGCCATTTTGCCCGCGCCCAGCTTCGCGGTGCGCCTGGCTCTGGGGGAGATGGGCTCGGTGGTGCTCACCGGCCAGCGGGTGATCCCCCAGGCCCTCACGCGGGCGGGGTTCAGCTTCCAGTTTCCCGAGTTGGAAGGGGCATTAAGGGATTTGTTGGGCTAGGGAGGCTAAAGCGTGGCCAGCTTTTTGGCGGGGCTCGCTGCGGTGATCGGCCTGGGGGTGATCGTGGCCGAGATGCTCAACGGGTTCCATCTCGTGTCCTACCAATTCACGGCCTGGCAAGGGGCCGGCAGCCTGGCGGCCCTGTATCTCCTGGGAGTGCTCCTGCGCTCGCGCATCGTCGTGGAAAGCCAAAACCCGGTGCTGGCTTGGCTGGCCCGCTGCCACGTGGCCCTGGTCCTGCTGCTGGGCCTGGCCCTGGTGGCCACCCTGCCCGCCCTGTGGTGGGGGATCATCCGGAAGCTGGCCACCGGGGCTATCAAGCCGGGGTAGAACGGGCTACCTCCTACGCCTACATGCGGTCGGGGTTCAGTTCACAGTGCCCGAAGTTGGAGGGGCGTTGCGTTAGTCGCTGGGTGACTGCCGGGTCGATATCTGTCTACGCCCAGCGAACTTCAAAATCCGCGACCTCATCGTTGCTGTTTATCTTAATTTTGATTTCCGTGCTTCTTCCGCACTGGGGGCAGTCTATTCTTTGAGTGCCGTGCAGGAGCGTAACCGTGACCTGCTGACATCCACAACGCAGGTTCACAGGAACCACCGAACCTTCCTTAAGCCCCATAACGACCCCCCAATACTGAGTTTAAGTCAGCCTAGCATAGAAACATGCAGGCTTGGCCAGTCAAAACTTGCCTATCCCTCCTGCCAGGAGATGGCCTCCGCTGGGCACTGGTCGATGGCGTCTTCCACGCAGTCCGGGCCGCCCTCGGGCTTGATGACCTGGGACTTGTCCAGGTCGGGGTCCAGCTGAAACACCTCGGGGCACACCGCCTCGCAGTTGCCGCAGCCGATACAGGCCCCCTGGTCCACCACCACCTTTTGACTCATGCTTAATCCTCCTCGTAGGCAAGTATAGTTCCCATAATGAGCCATTTGGCCCGGCTGCGCCAGCCACCGGCGGACAAGGCTTCTGGCGGGCTAACCTCCCTGCCAGGTGATGGCCTCGGTGGGGCACATGTCCATGGCGAACTCCAGGCAGGCGGGGTCGGTCGGGTCGCCGTCGGGGTCTTTGACCAGGCACTTGCGCGGGTCGCCGCGCAAGGCAAAGACCTTGGGGCACAGCGAGCGGCAGGTGCCGCAGCCTATGCAGGCCTCCAGGTCCACCACCACCATATGGCTCATGCCTTTCCTCCGGACGAGCAAGTTGAGCTTTTCATGATGAGGCATTACAGGGCATCGGCCAAGGGGGACACGGCGCGGGGCCGCAAAAAATCCCCGCCCGGCGCGCGGCCTGGGCGGGGATTATAAATTTCAAGCTGAGACCGTTTAGAGGCCTAAAGTTCCGCGGCCACGCCCCTGCCGTAGTCCTGACCGGCCTTGATGCCGTCGGGGGTGCTCACCTGGTCTTCCAACAGGTTCATGGAGCCCAACTCGGCGGGCTTCATTTTGAACACGTGCTCCATGGTGTCGAAGATGATGCCCGGCGCGTCGCCGCTGTGGGTGTAGGAGCCGAAGGCCCCGGCCAGCTTGCCGGCCAACCCGGCCTTTTCGGCCTTGAACAGGAACTGCTGCATGCCGCCGGTCATGTTGCGATGGTAGGTGGGCGAGCCGAAGATATAGGCGTCGTAACCGGCCAGCTCGGCGCCGTCCTTGATGTCGCTGATCTTTTTGACCTCCACCTCGTTGCCGGTGAAGCGCACGCCCTCGGCGATGTAATTGGCGATCATTTCGGTCTTGCCGGTGCGGCTGGCATAAGCGACTAGAACCTTGGCCATTTGTAACTCCTCCCTTGATCATTTTCCATAAGAGCGATGCAACAACCCCGGCGCGTGGTTTGGCAACAGGTGATGTTAGGGGCTGTTGTTGATAATTATTATTAATAATGTACAAATGCCCGCCATAATGGTCAAGGTTCTTTTGATATGCCGGGCGGATGGTGATCCGAGACCATTTATTTAACTATAGCAAAATGTTGTAGGTGAAATATGGGGCCTTGGCCGTGTCGAAAAAAATAAAAGGCATGGCGGGCAACAATTTTTCGCGCCGAGATAGCCGTGACGCCGGCATGGGCGTCATGGGCCGTGTGTCAGCATAAATTAAGCGTTTACAGCAGGTTGAGGGGGTCCACGTCGATGATGAGGCGCACCCCCGAGGGGGGCGGCCCGGACTGGTGCCGGGCCAGGCGCATCACGGCGGCCGCCGCCCCAGCGGTGGGGCTCTTGATGAGGATCAGCCAGCGCCAGCGGTTCTGGATGCGGGCGATGGGGGCCTGGGCCGGTCCCAGAATCTGGGCGCGGGGCTCCAGTTTGGCGCGGGCGCGCTCCAGGGCGCGGGCCAGGGCCTGGGCCGCCCCGGCGGTGGCGCTCTCGGACGGCCCCTCCAGGCGCAGGCTCACCAGGCGGGTGAAGGGCGGGTAGCCCAGGGCACGGCGCTCGGCCAGCTCCTGGTCGTAGAACAGGGCCGGGTCGTGGGCCAGGGCGGCGCGCACCGCGTGGTGGGCGGGGTCGAAGGTCTGCACGATGACCCGCCCGACCTCGCCTTCGCGCCCGGCCCGCCCGGCGGCCTGGGTGATGAGAGTGTAGGCCCGCTCCGCCGCGCGAAAGTCGGGCAGGCCCAAGGCCTGGTCGGCCAACAGGATGCCCACCAAACCGATGCCCGGCAGGTGGTGGCCCTTGGTGATCATCTGGGTGCCCACGATGACGTCCAGCTCCCGCTTGGCCACCGCGCTGAGCACCTTGCGAAGCTGGGTGGGGTTGGCGGCGGCGTCGCGGTCCAGGCGGCCCAGGCGCATGGCCGGGAACTGCTCGGCCAGGATGCCCTCCACCTGCTCGGTGCCCAGGCCCAGGGGCTTCAGCTCCACTTCGCCCTGGCCGCAGGAGGGGCATACGGTCGGCACCGGCTGGTGATGACCGCAGGTGTGGCAAATCAGGGCGTTTTGCTCCTTGTGCAGGGTCAGGCTGATGCTGCAGGCCGGGCAGCCCACCCTCCGGCCGCAGGTGGGGCAGATCAGGGCCGGGGCGAAGCCGCGCCGGTTGAGGAACAGGATGGCCTGGCGTCCTGCGGCCACGGTTTGTTCCAGCGCTTGCTTTAACTGCACGCTGAGAAAGCCGCCGAATAGCCTGCCCGCGCTTCTCAGGTCCACCACCTCCATCTGGGGCAGCACCGCGTTCTTGACCCGCTTGGTCATGGTGAGTTGGGCCAGCTTGCCCTGGGAGGCCCGCCAATAGGTGGTTACCGCCGGGGTGGCGGTGCCCAGCACCACCGGGCAGCCCTGCTCCTGGCCCCTGAGCAGGGCCAGGTCGCGGGCCTGGTAGTGCAAGCGGTCGTTTTGCTTGTACGATTCGTCCTGCTCCTCGTCCAGGCAGATCACCCCCAGGTCGTCCAGGGGGGCGAACACCGCCGAGCGGGCCCCCACCACCACCGGAGTCTGGCCCCGGGCTATGGCCAACCACTGGCCTTGGCGCACCGCAGGGCTGAGCCCGGAGTGCAACACCGCCACCTTGTCGTCGCCGAAGCGGTCCTTGAGCAAGCCCTCCAACCTCAGGCAAAGGCCGATCTCCGGGGCCAGCACCAGGGCTTGGCGGCCCGCCGCCAAGGCGGTCCGGCAGGCGGCTACGTACATCTCGGTCTTGCCGCTGCCGGTTACGCCGTAGAGCAGAAAAGGCTCGAACTTGTGGGCGCTTATGGCGGGAAGCAGACGCTCCAGGGCGGCCTGCTGCTCCCCGGTGTAGGCCTCGGGCTCGGGCTCGGGCAGGATGGGCCTGCCGGTGAGGTCTTTGACCACCGGGCGGTGGGTCATGCTCAGCCAGCCGTCGGCCTCCAGGCGCCGGGCCAGGGCGGTGACCCGGGGGAATCGCTCCCGCAGAGTGTCCAGGGCCAGGGGGCCTTGTTCGCGTAAATGCTCTAACAAGGCCGCGCTCTGGGTGCCGGCGCGGGGGGCGCTCTCGGGCGGTCCCTGCCGCCAGGCGGCCCAGGCCACCTGGGCCCGGCCGGGGGCCTTCACCGCGCCCGCTCCCTCGCCGCCCAGCCCGGCGGGCAGGGACCAGGCCAGGGTTTGGCCCAGGGGGGCCTGGTAATAGGCGGCGGTGCGGTTGAAAAAATTAAGCAATCCCGGTGGGATGAGTTGGCGCTCCCCAGCCTCGTCCAATACGTCGGCGATGGGCTTGAGGCCCTCGGTGTCGCCGGGTTCGGCCGGGCCCAGGGCGAAGCCCAGGCGGGGCTTGCCCCTGAGGGGGACCAGCAGGCGGGTCAGGGGTTTGATCAGGGGGGCCAGCTCCGGGGCCACCCGGTAGGAGAGGGACCGCCACAGGGGCGCGGCCACCGCCACCTCTACTCGCAGAGACAAAGCCTTATAGCTTCAGCCCGGTAAGCTCATTGGCCCATTTTAAAAAGCCGGGGCGCTTCTCTTGTTGGGCCATGGCTTCCAGGGCGGCGATGGTGTTGGCGCCGGATTTCCAGGAGTGGATGGGGTTGAGCTTCTTGCGCCGCATGTAGGCGGTGGGCAAAAGGAAATTCAGATCCCCCTGCACCGGCTGGAAATAAAGGAACTCCTCCTTGACCGAGATGGGCATGGACAGGCCCTGTTCGCGCGCCGTGCTCAAGGCCACGGTGGGATGGGGATAATGATTAATATTTTTATTGAGATAAACGATATCGGCCGGGTCGAGGCCCTTGAGCTGGAAGGACTCGACCATCACGTTGCGCTCCAGGGTCCGGTCCCAGAAGCAGGCCCCGCCCTTTTGGGGGTTTTCCGGGTTGTTGGTCACCACCTCCATGACCATGCGCGCGCCCTGGTCGCCCAGCTTGAGCGCCGTGGCCAGACCGGTCATGTCCAGGGATTGGCTCAGGTAGTCCAGGTCCTCGATGTTGAAGGATATTTTGTCTTCATACCTGCCCAGGAGATCCCGGAAGGTCAGCCAGGGAAGGCGGTCCTTGTTGCCGTTCTCGTTGCGGTAGAGCTGGCCGTCCATGGTGGTCTGCATCAGCATCTGGCCGTGGTTGTGCAGCCGCCGGGGCGAGGAGTTGTCGTAGAACCAGCCATCCGGCCCCAGGTTCAGGCCGTGGAAGGATTTTTGCACCATGAACAAGACCTTGTCCGGGTCGAAGCCGTAGTAGGCTGCCTCCAGGAAATCCATCTCCACGCTGGTGACCGAGGCCTCGTTGACGATTATCAAAAGGGGCTGCTTTTTGAGCACCTCGTCGGGGTCGCGCCCGAAATCCTCGGCCAGCCTGCTGAGATCCCAAGCCAGTTGCAGCATGTGGCGGCGGCCCAGGCTCATGGAGGTGAGGTCCATGGGGTCCACCGGCCAGGAGTCTTGCCCGGTGAGCCTGAGCATGACCTCGCCGTCCAGGTCCAGGCGGGGGTTGAGTAAATACTTGGTCCCCAGGCCCAGGCGGGTGGCCTCCCCGGCGCAGGTGTGCTCCAGGAGCACCTTCCCGTCCAACAAGGCCAGGGCCGCCCGCTCGATGTCACGGGCGGTGATGCTTTCCTCGTCGGTGATGAAGATGTCCCTGGGCTCGCTCAGGCGTCCCAGGCGGGTGTAGGCGTTGAGTTCGTCTTCGGCCTGGGCCACCTGTTCCAGGCTTGCGCAGCCCTTTAGGCGGCTCTCGGCCAACTCCAGGCAGGAGTTGATATAGCCTGTAAAATCGGTGAGATCTAGTGGCTTGGGTTTGCTGGGGTCGAGCATGGCTCCTAATTTTTGCTTGGGTTCACGGGCAGACGCCGCCGAGGGCCATCCCCTGGGCGGGTCTAGATCATATATAACACATGCCCGGCCCCACCCCCAAGCCCTCCCCAAAACACGAAAAAAGGCGGGGCCCGCGTGGGCCCCGCCTCTGGTTTGCGTGGGGAAGGTTCTAGTTTTCGATGGCCCGGCGGTCGTCCATGCCCACCAGCACCCGCTCCTTGTCCTTGTCCAGGCCCAGGGCGGCCCGCTTCTTCTCGATGTGGGCGATCATCTTGGCGGCCATGTCGTGGGGGTCGATCGCGAAGTCCCACTTGCCCATGCCCTGCTTCTCCAGGTCCTCGAACATGAGCTTGTGGAACTTGGTCTGCTCCACGATGGGGAAGGTGACTCCGAAGATGGTGTACACGCCCGAGGCCACGAAGTACTGGCCGATGGCGATGGCCTTCTCGCTCATGTACTCCGGCGCGGCTCCGGCCACGGGCAGGTCGGCGATGCTATCGCCCAGGCCGCCGGCGGCCACCATGTTGCACACCGCGGTGAGGATGCGGCTGTTGTCCACGCAGGCGCCCAGGCCCAGCACCGGGGGCATGCCCACGGTCTCGCAGACCTCGGCCAGGCCCGGCCCGGCCAGGTGGGCCGCCTCGGGGGTCAAGAGCCCCGCCTTGGCCAACGATATCTGGGAGCAGCCGGTCTGCACCACCAGGATGTCGTTCTTTATCAGCTCCTTGACCAGTTCAACGTGCACCCAGTCCTGCTTGACCCTGGGGTTGGTGCAGCCCACCACGCCGGCCACGCCCCGGATGCGCCCGTTGATGATGTTGTCGTTGAGCGGGGTGTAGGAGCCCCTAAAGGTGCCGCCCAGCATGTAGTTGATGTACTCGTGGCTGAAACCGAAGACGCCCTTGTCCTTGCGCTTGGGAATCTCGATGGGGAGCTCGCGGCCTTGGAAGCGCTTTATGGCCATCTCCACCACCGAGTCGGTGCAATCGCGGGGGTAGTCCTCCTCGAACTCGATGTGGGTCACGCCCTCGATGTGGGCGCGGGGGTTGGTGGTGAACAGCTTAGTGCCGTAGCAGTCGGCCACCTTGGCCAGGCCCTGCTTGATGCACTGCACGTCCACGGCCATGGCGTCCACCGCGCCGGTGACCAGGATGGCCTCGGTGCTCATGAAGTTGCCCGCGTGGGGCACGCCCTTGCGCGAGAGCATCTCCAGGCCGGAGCAGCACATGCCCACCAGGTTGATGCCCTTGGCCCCCACCGCTTCGGCCTTGGCGATGAGCGCCGGGTCGTTCACCGAGGCGATCATGGAGTCGAACAGGTTGGGCTCGTGGCCGTGGATGATGATGTTGACCTCGTCCTTCTTGAGCACGCCCATGTTCACCTCTCCCACCACGGGGTAGGGGGTGCCGAAGAGCATGTCGCCGATCTCGGTGGCCACCATTGAGCCGCCCCAGCCGTCGGCCAAGGCGGTGCGGTTGATCTGCTTGATGAGGTTGGTGTAGTCCTGGTCCATGCCCATGTGGGTGCGGGTCATGATCTCCATGATCTCGCGCATGGCCCCGCGGGGAACCACGCCCGCCTCGCGCCACATTTCCTGGGTCTTGGCGGGGGCGCGCTTGATGAAGGGAATCTCGCCCTCGATCTGGGTGTAGGTCTTTTCCATCTCAGTGCACAGGTCGCGGGCGATGTCGTTCATCTCCCGGTCCTCGGTGGCGATGCCCAGCTCGCCGGCCACCTGGATGAGCTTCTCGGTGTCGCTGATCTCGTAGTCCTTGATGTGGCCGCTCACCACGCCCTTGAACAGGTTGAGCATCTCCATGCCGTGGTCGGTGTGCGAGGCGGTGCCCGAGGCCACCATGCGGGCGAAGTTGCGCGACTGGATGGTGTCGATGGTGGCGCCGCAGACTCCCACCTTGGAGTAGGGGTCCTTGGAGTTGAGGCGGCAGGGGCCCATGGCGCAGTGCTTACAGCAGGCGCTTTTTTCGCCGATGGGGCAGGCCTTCATGGCCGCCGCCCGGTCAAAGGCGGTCTCCACGCCGTCGCGCTTGGCCTTGGCCAGCATCTGTTGGGTGGTCTCGCAGGTGGTTACGTCGGCCGGTACCAGGCCCTGGAGTTGTTGCAGCTTGTCGGTTTTGCTCATGTCTCGTCCTTTTCTAAGGATGGGGGGCGGAAGCGCGGGGGCCTCCACAGTCGGTTTCATACCGGTCATTACCTACTTAAAAAGTATAAAACCGAATATTGCGCGATGCCAGGGCTTTAGGTGATTTTTGGTGGACCGCGGGGGGGCATCCTAATTAGAAGTTAATGATAACGGTTCCTTATAAGGGGTGAAAAATAAATAGGGCCCCCTCGCGGAGGCCCCCAAAAAGCCCCCGAAACCGTCAGGCCAGGCGTAGCTTGCGGGCCTCGCGCTGAAGCTGTTCGCGGTGGTCGGGGTGGGCCAGGCCGATGATGGCCTGGGCCCGCTGCTTGGTGGACTTGCCCTTCAGGTTCACCACCCCCTGCTCGGTGACCAGGAAATGGGCGTCCATGCGCGGGGTGGTCACCGCCGCGCCCACCTCCAGGCTGGGCACCACCCGGCTGATCTTGCCGTCCCTGGCCGTGCTTCGGAAGGCCAGGATGGACATGCCCCCCGGCGAATCATAAGCCCCCCGCACGAAATCCAGTTGACCTCCCGTGCCGCTGATCTGGTGCCCGGCCAAAAACTCGGCGTTGCACTGGCCGGTGAGGTCCACCTGGATCAGGCTGTTGATGGAGACCATGCGGAAGTTCTTGGCGATGGTCTTGGGGTGGTTCACGTAGGACACCGGGAAGGAGGCCATGGAGGGGTTGTCGTGCATGAACTCGAGCATCTCCGGCCCCCCCTGGGCCACGGTGTACACGTGCAGGTGGGGGTGGATGCTCTTGCGCCGCCCGTTGATGACCCCGGCCTTGATCAGCTTGACCATGGTGGGGCCGAACACCTCGGTGTGCACCCCCAGGTCCTTGTGTTCCATGAGGTAGTCGGCCACCGCCCCGGGCAGGCTCCCCACCCCCAGTTGCAGGGTGGCTCCGTCGGGGATCATCTCGGCCACCCTCTTGCCGATGATGCAGTCCTCGGCCTTGGGCGGGCCGTCCAGAAATGGCCGCACCGGCACGTGGTTCTCCACGATGAGGCTCACCTCGGAGATGTGGATGTGGCTCTGGCCGAAGACCCGGGGCATGTTGCGGTTCACCTCCACGATGAGCCGGTGGGCCTTGCGCGCGGCGGTGGAGGTGAAGTCGTTGGCCGTGCCCAGGCTGAAGAAGCCGTGGGCGTCCATGGCCGACACGGTGGTGACGCACACGTCCAGGGGCGGGCCGTCCTCTATGAGCCGGGGCACCTGGTGAAAGTGGCAGGGGATGAAGTCGTCGATGCCCTCGTCCACCAGGTCGCGGTCGCAGGCGCTGACGAACCAGGTGAAGGCCTTTACCCGATCGCTCAACTCCGGGGCCAGCACGCTCTTGCAGGCGGTCTCGGTGGGCAGCAGGGAATAGACGGTCAGCTCGCCGAGGCCGCCGGAGGCCACCCGCGCCGCGATGGCCGTGAGCAATGCGGGGGGCTCGGCCATGGTCAGGCCGTGGATGATCGCGCCTCCGTCGGGCACCGCCAGGGCGGCTTGTTCGGGGCTTACCAGCTTGCGTTTGTATTCCTCGGCGTACATGGATGACCTCGCCAGGTTGGGGTGTGTTTTCGTGGCCGCCATTTTAGCATGCCTTGGCCCTTGCGCCGGGGGCAAGGCGCGGTTAGCGCGAAGCCGTTCTTCTGGGCGGGGCCTCAGCCGCGGGGCGGGGCGCTGGGCTCCTTGGGCTTGTCGTGGCGGTGGGCCATCTTGAACAGGTAGTAGCCCAGAGAGAGGGCCAGGATAACCGCGGCCACGGCCAGCAGGGTGGTCCAGTCCTGGCTCTTGGCGTCCAGGATGATCACCTTGCGGGCCACCGCGATCATGGCCACCAGGAAAACCACCTCCACGTGTATCTTGCTCTCGTCCAGATACATCTTGATGGTTTCCACCAGCTCCAGGCCGATGAGGATCATGAAGAAGAAGCCGAACAGGTCCAGAAGCTGGTTGATGTTGAAAAGCATTAACGGCGGGTTGATCAGGTCCTGGACGAGCATGATGCCCAGCTCCACCGTGGATACCACGATGACCAGCATCATCATGATGAGCAGGGCCATCACCGTGTAGTGCTCGACGCGGTTGATGATTTTTTTCAGCATGGCGCTCCCAGGTCCGGGCCTTGGCCGAAGGGTGGTGTTGCCGATGGTAGCTATCCTATGGCATGACGGGGCCGCTGGTCAACGCGGGCGGGCCGGAGCTAGGCGGCCAGGCACTGCCTGACTTTTTGGGCCAGGGCGGCCATGGAGAAGGGCTTCTGCAGGAAATGGGTCCCGTGCTCCAGGATGCCCTGGCGGCTTACGATGTTGGCGTCGTAGCCGGAGATGAACAGCACCTTGAGCCCGGGCAGCAGACGGAAAAGCTCCAGGTAGAGCTCCCGGCCGTTCATCTTGGGCATTATCACGTCGCTCACCAGCAGGTCGATGGTCCCGGCGTACCCACGCACCAGCTCCAGGGCCTGGGGGCCGCCCTCGGCCACCAGCACGTGGTAGCCCAGGCGCTCCAGGGCGCGCCGGGCCATGTCGCGCACCATGAACTCGTCCTCCACCACCAGAAGGGTTTCGTGCCCACCCGCCACGGGGGCCTGGGTGTCCGGCTCCTGGGCGGTTTCGCCCTGGCCGTTCGACCGGGGCAGGAACACCTTGATGGTGGTGCCGTGGCCGGGCCGGCTCTCCACGGCGATGTTGCCCCCGTGCTGGCGGACGATGCCGTAGACCATGGCCAGGCCCAGGCCGGTGCCCTTGTTCACCTCCTTGGTGGTGAAGAAGGGCTCGAATATCTGCTTGCGGGTCTGTTGGTCCATGCCCTCGCCGGTGTCGCTCACCGCCAGCATGGCGTAGGAGCCCGCATCCACCTGGGGGTCCACCAGGTCGGCCCCCCGGCCCAACTCCACGTTGCCGGTTTGGATGGTCAGGTCGCCTCCCTGGGGCATGGCGTCGCGGGCGTTGGCCACCAGGTTCAGCAGCACCTGCTCGATCTGGTTTTCGTCCGCGCTCACCGGGCTCACATCCTGGGCCAGGTCGATGTGCAACTCCACGTCCTCGCCGATCACCCGGCGCACCAGGCTCTGGTTGGCCTCCACCACCTGGTTGAAGGTGAAGGACTTGAGCCTGCGCACCAGGCGGCGGCCGAAGGCCAAAAGCTGGCTGATAAGGTCGCGGGCCTTGAGGGAGCTTTTGAGCACGCTCTCCAGGTTGACCCTTTGGGGGCTGCCATGGGGCAGATCTTCCATGGTCAGCTCGGTGTAGCCTATGATCACCGAGAGGATGTTGTTGAAGTCGTGGGCGATGCCTCCGGCCAGGTTGCCGATGGCCTCCATTTTCTGGGCCTGGCGCAGTTGCTCGGCCATGAGCTCCTTTTCATTTTCGGCCCGGCGTTGCTCGCTGATGTCCCGGTTCACCACGATGGCCCCCTGCACCCGGCCATCGTCGTCCAGCACCGGGGCGGTGTAGTTGACGATGGTGCGGGTCACCCCGTCGAAGGCGTCTATTTCCAGGATCTCGTCCTGCACGGTGACGCCTTCGCGAACGGTGTGGGCCAGGGCCCAGTCGTCGGGGGCGATCTCCTGGCCCGAAGGCAGGCGGCGGGCCTTGAACACGCCGTATTCCTCCGGCGCCACCAGGGGGGAGGCCCCCCAGATCTTGATGCCCGCCGGGTTGCCCCGGAGCAACTGGCCTTGCTTGTCGGCGATCCACAGGCCGATGGGCAGCACGTCGAACACCTTGCGGAAGAGCCGCTCGCTTTCGCGCAGGCGCTCGGTGGCCTCTTTGGCTTCGGAGACATCCTGGATGACCCCCACCAGGGCCCAGAAGCTCCCGTCCTGGTGATGCAGGCGCTTGCCGGAGAGGTGGCCCCAGAAGGTGGTGCCGTCCTTTATCTGGTAGTAGCTCTCGTGGGAGACGCTGTCGATTTCCCCTTGCATTAGTTCCAGCATTTTTTGGCGGGCTTGCTGGGCGTGGGAGCCGTCGGTGAGATCAGGGTACTTGCTGCCGATCAATTCGCCCGGCTCGTAGCCGAACAACTCGGTCATGCGGCGGTTGGCAAAGGTGATGACCCCCTTTGGGTCCACCAGGATGATGCCCGAAGTCACCGTGTCGAAGATGCCCCGCAGCTTTTCCTTGCTTTGCCGCAGAATCTGCTCGGCGCGCCGCCGCTCGGCGATCTCTTTTTGCAGTTGGGAGTTGGCGGTGGCCAAGTCGCGGGTGGCCAGGGAGATCTTATGGCTGAGTTTTTCCTGATGGCCGCGCAGCTTGCCCAGCAGGAGATTGAAATCCTGGGCCAGGCCCCGCCATTCGCCGGGCAGGTCCTCGCTGATGGGTTGGCCGCCCATGCCGGGGTCTTGGCTCAGGGCCGAGGCCTGGCTGCTTATGGTGCCCAGGGGCTTGAGGAACAGGGCGCGGTTGAGCAGCACCAGGAGCAGGGAGAGGGCGAACAGCACCAGCAGCAAACCGGCCGACAGATACAAGGAAAAGCGGTCGGCCTGGGCGAAGGCGGCGGCCAGGGGGATGCGGATGGACACCGCCGAGACCACCTCGCCGGCGTGGCGGCCGAAGCTGCGCTCGCCGCCATATTTGGCCACCAGGCCCGCCGGGGCGTTCTGGGGGGTGGAGTGGCACTGCAGGCAGCTCTGCTCCAAGACCTCGCCGCGCCGGAGCACCACGAAAAAGGGCTCGCTGTCTATGTATCGGCTGCCGCTCTCAAGCATGAGCTTGGGGTCGGAGTTGAGGCGTTTGATGAACGAGGCCTCATATGGGTCGGCCTCGTTGGCGAGATAGCGCGCGTTTATGGCGCATTCCTTGTAATAGTAGGCCGACTTGGAGATGTTCTTGTAAATGTCGTCGATTCCCCGCACCGCGTAGGTGGAGGACATCCAGGCCGGGTCGAAATAGCCCTCCGGGACCGAGCCCTGCAGGGCCTTGAACACCGAAGGCTTCAGGTGATGGGCGAAATAGGCATGGGTGGCCAGGTTGCGCTCCAAAAGCAACTCCGCCTTGGAGCGGGCCTCGCGCAAGGCTTCTTGGCGCAGTTGCCGGCGGACGATAACCACGCTGGCGGCGGCGGCCAAGAGGGTGACCACCATGACTACGAGTATGTACTTATGACCGATCTTCATGGGGTGCCGGGCAGGCTGGGCATCCATTACTCCCAAGGGTGAAAAGCGAGGGCGCAGATCACCTGTTGTTTAGTAGGCACATGAGAAATATTATCGTTTTTCCGTTAGTTTGAGCAATCAAAAAGACATAATACGATAAATCAGACCGATACATCCAGGCCCAGGGCCTGGACCATGAGCCCGCACAGCCCGGCCAACTCGCTGGGCTTGTCCACCGGCTCGGGGAGCATCAGGGCCAGGCCGCCCTGGGGGCGGTGGGTGCCCGTGAGGTGGCTCAGTCCGAAAACCCCGGCCCGGTCCAGGCCGCCCCTGAGGCTGTAGCCGTGGGCGGGCTCGGCCACCAGGTCCGGGGCGTGGCGGGCCTGCGGGCCGTGGTAGAGCTCGCGGCCCAGGTGCACCCGAGCCACCGGGGCCTGGCTCTCCAGGCGGGGGCCGTCCGGCCCGCCGGCCAGGCGGGTGAAGCGCAGGGCGCTAAGCTTGCCCGCGATCTCGCCCAACAGGCGCTCCGCCTCCGGGCCGGGGGCGACGCCGCCGCCGGGAAAGAGCCCGGCGCGGTGCAAGTAGATGCGCCCAGGGTCCAGGGCCAGGGCCTTGGTTCCGGGCAGGATGCGCTCATGGGGCGGCGCGCCTTCGATCGCCAGATAGCCTTCGGCCATGAGCCACTGGTTGAGGTACACCTCGCTGACGATGGGGCCGAAGGAGTGGTCCGCCGCTATCATCAGGGCGGCCTGGCCCGCCTCCACCTCGGGGCCGAAGCGCTGCCACAAGCGGCCCACGTGGTCATCCACCTGGCGGTAAATCTCCAGGGCCGCCGGGGCCAAGGGGTGCTCCGGCTCCCACAGGGCGGGCCAGGCGAAGTGGTTCACCCGGTCGGTGTCGGCGATGACCCCCACCCACAGATCCCAGTCATCCTCCCAGGTCTGTTCGAACAGCTCCAGCCGCACCGCCAGGGCCTGGGCCACGTCGGCCAAGAGGGCCGCCGGGTCGCTGCGCCCGGTGTCCAGCTCGGCCTCGGGGCGGTAGCCCATGGCCTGCAAGCGGGGCAGCAGCTCGGGCGGGTGCACCCCCTTGGCCAGGTCGATGGTCACGAAGCCCGATACCATGGAGCCCCGGATGGGCGTGGCGGGGTAGGTGAGGGGCACGTTCAAGACCACCGAGGTGAGCCCGGCCCGCTCGGCCAGCTCCCAGATGCGGGGCGCCCGCACCATGGTGGAGTCGCAGGGGGTGATGCGGTAGGAGCCCGCCACCGGCGAGGCGAAGCCGAAGATGCCGTGGCCGCCCGGCCCCTGGCCGCTGAACAGGCTGGTCCAGCACACCGGGGAGACCTCGGGCAGGGGGCTACGGGTGGCCCAGGCCCGGCCCGTTTCCAGCAGCCGCCCCAAGTGGGGCATGACCCCGCGCCGGGCCAGGGAGGCGGCCAGGTCCAGGCCCACCCCGTCCAGGCCCAGGAAGATCAGTCGTCTTGGGACCAACGTTCTTGGGCCTCGCGAAAGATGTCCCAGCCGCTGCTGGTGCCCAGGCGGGTGGCCCCGGCCTCCATGAGGGCCAGGGCGGCGTCCAGGGTCTTGATGCCCCCGGCGGCCTTGACTCCCAGCCCGCCGCCGTTGTCGGCCAGGATGGCCACGTCTTCCACCGTGGCCGGGCCGAAGTAGCCGGAGCCGGTCTTCAAGAAGGCCGCGCCGCTGAGCGCCAGGGCCTGGGCCGCCTGGGCGCTCATCTCCGGGCCCAGCTCGCTGGTCTCCAGGATCACCTTGAGCCTGGCCGGGGCGATGGCCTGGGCCAGTTGGGCCGCCTCGTCCACCGCTTGGCCCATGGACCCGTGCAGGGCCAGGCCCCGGTTGAGCACCATGTCCAACTCGGTGGCCCCGGCCGCCGCCAGCTCGGTGGCCTCGGCCAGCTTGGTGCCCAGGCTCTGGGTGCCCAGGGGGAAGCCCACCACGGTGCACACCGCCACCCCCGAGTCGGCCAGCCCGGCCACGGCCAGGGGGACCATCCAGGGCGAGACGCAGGCGGCCACGCAGCCCATTTCCCGGCACTGCTCCAGGTGGGCGGCCAGTTCCTTTTCCCCGGCCCCGGGGGAGAGCAGGGTGTGCTCGATCACCCCGGCCAGGGCGGCGGCGCTGTCCAGGCCCGGCGTGTCCTCCTGGCCCAGAGCGGCCACCAGGGCCTCGGCCTTGGCTAGGTCGGCCTCCTCCACGTAGAACACGCCGTAGCCCTTTTGGCTAACGTAGAGCCCGTCATAGGCGGTGTCCTGAAAAGTGCGCAAGCGGTACTCCACGCCCTCGGCGCTGAGCGCCTGCTCCCAGACGTCGGCCTGGAATCTATTGTCTACCGCCTTCAGTTTCACCATGGCCATGGTCGGCTCCTTTTTATTTAGGTGCCGGCTTCGCCAGGCGTCCGGGGGCTGCGTTGGCGGCCTCGCTTAGACCTCGGCGTATATCAGAATACCCCTGCGGTCTGCGCTCGCCGCCGCCTTGCCCGCGAACCCCTGGCTGTGCCGGGGGTGTGTTGTTGCCTTTCAGACGCAACGCGCGCTCGGCTATCCGGAAGCCGTGTCGTAGCGGTCTCATCGGCAACCACCAGCCTATTGTTTTTTGCGCCAGGCCCAGGTTTGGGCCAACCCGGCGGCCAGGTCGCTCCGGGGCGTCCAGCCCAGCCCCTCGGCCGCCTTGGCGCAGTCCAGGGCGCTGTAGCGGATGTCCCCGGCCCGGACCGGCCCCCAGTGGTTGGCCAGTTCCTTGCCCGCCGCTTTTTGCACCGCCCGCCACAGCTCCAGGGTGTCGGTGGCCACCCCGGTGCCGATGTTGTAGATGCCCCCACCCCGCTCCAGGGCGGCCAGGTTGGCCCGCACGATGTCGCCCACAAAGGTGTAGTCGCGCTTCATGCCGCCGGGCATGTCGTCGGGGCGGTAGATGGTGGGCTCGGTGCCGCTGACCAGGCAGTCCATGAAGATGGCCACCACCCCGGCCTCGGCGTGGGGAATCTGGCGGGGGCCGTAGACGTTGGCGTAGCGCAGCACCACCGTGTTCAGGCCGTGCTGGGCCGCGTAATAGTCCAGGTAAAGCTCCCCGGCCCGTTTGGCCACCGCGTAGGGGCTCATGGGGCGGGCCGGGAAGGACTCGCCGACCGGCGCGCCCTCCAGCTCGCCGTACACCGCGCCCCCGCTGCTCACGAAGATGAAGCGCTCCAGCTTGGCCTTGCGCCCCGCCTCCAGAAGATTTAGAAGGCCCAGGACGTTGCTCTGGGCGTCGTGCACCGGGTCGGCCACCGAGGCGGGTACCGAGATCTGGGCCGCGTGGTGGTTGATGGCCGAGAAGCCGCCGTCGGCCGCCAGCTCGGCCGCCTGGGGCGAGGCGATGTCGGCTTCAACGAACTCGGCCAAGGGCGGCAGGTTTTCCCGCTTGCCGGTGGAAAGGTTGTCCAGGACCGTTACCTGGTGCCCGGCCTCAATAAAGGCCTGGGCCACCTGGCTGCCGATGAAGCCCGCCCCGCCGGTGACCAAAATTTTCATGCGCCTTCTCCTAACCTGGATGCTCCTGAGGCGATTCTACCATAGCCCCGCCCGCCTGCCGGGCGGCGGCCATTTTGCGAGGCCCCTCCCTGGGCCGCCCCGCGCCGCCGTCCTATAACAAGCACCATGAGCGCACGGCAAACAGCCCTGGTCCTGGTGGACCCCAACGAACGCCTGGCCCTGAACCTGGGAGGCTCGGTGCTTTTTTACCGCCGCCTGTCCCTGGGGGCCCTGGCCGCCATCGAGCGCCAGCAGCTGACCCTGTCGCCCCCCGCCCAGGGCCGGGGACCCCGCCCCTGGCTGCCCCCCCAGGCCCTGGCTGCCCCCCCAGGCCCTGGAGGCGGCGGTGGCCGCCCACGTGCTGGTGGGCTGGCGGGGGGTGCTGGGCCCGGACGGAGAGCCGGTGGCCTACGGCCCCGAGGCCGCCCTGCGCCTGCCCATCGCCGCCCGCCGCCGTTTGGTGGAGCGGGCCCACAGCCCGGAACTTTGGCCTGGAGAGGATACATGAGCCAGGGAGTGCAAATCATCGTATCCAGCATTTATTGAGATTTCTCAGAATGGACCAAAAAGTATTTTGGCCAGTAAACATCGTGCTATTCCATTTATTATTATTTATGTGGTAATCTCTAAATGGCTCCGAATTGCTTACCGCCTGCTTACCGATTGCTTACCTGGAAGCGAGGATGTTGGGGGCAGGGGGTTAGGTTCTAGATCGACGGAGGCGGCCATGGCCAAGCTCACCAAGCGCTTTATCGACTCGCTCAGACCACGCGAAAGGGATTTTGTGGTTTGGGATGCGGACATGCCGGGCTTCGGGATTCGGGTCAAGCCCTCCGGCCGGAAAAGCTTCGTCGTCCAGTATCGCAATGCCCAGGGACGCAGCCGGCGCCTCACGGTGGGAGTGTATGGGCACCTCACCCCTGCGGAGGCCCGCAAAGAGGCGCGATTGCATTTAGCGGACGCGGATCGTGGCATGGACCCAGCAGAAACCCGCACCGAAGCCAGAAAAGCCTCAACTGTGGCAGAGTTTGCCCAGCGCTATCTTCTAGAACATGCGCGACCCAAAAAAAAGCCGCTTAGCGTGGCCAAGGACGAACAGCTCTTGAGGCTCTATATTTTGCCTGCCCTGGGTACTCATAAAATTGATGCCATCACTAAACGCGATGTGGCCAGGTTGATTCACTCAATGATCGCGGTGCCTATTCAGGCAAATCGCGTCCTGTCTTTACTAAGCAAGATGTTCAATTTGGCAGAGGCGTGGGGAGTCCGCCCTGATCATTCCAATCCTTGTAGGCATGTTGAAAAATATCGTGAGAAACCTCGTGAGCGCTTTCTTGGCAGTGAAGAGCTTGCAACCCTGGGTCATACCCTGCGAAAAGCAGAGCGTTCAGGCAAAGAGATGCCAAGCGTTATTACTGCGATTAGGCTGCTTCTACTGACCGGGGCAAGGGTTAACGAAATATTGACCTTAAAATGGAATTATGTGGACATTGAAAGGAGATGCTTAAGGCTGCCGGACTCCAAAACAGGTGCAAAGGTAATTGCCTTAGGCGCGCCGGCCCTGGAAGTGTTACAGGCCGTAGAACATCAGCAGGGCAATCCCTACGTTTGCCCAGGCGCTAAGCCTGGGCACCATCTGGTGGGAATTCGCAAGGCGTGGCATCGGCTCAGGCTTAAGGCTGGCCTACCTGATGTACGGTTGCATGATTTACGACATAGTTTTGCTTCAACGGCTGCGGCGTCGGGCCTAGGGCTTCCCATTGTGGGAAGTCTGCTTGGGCATGCCAATCAGAGCACCACGATGAAATATGTGCACTTTTCAGTGGGCATCGTGAATGAGGCTGCTGATCGAGTAGCCGGTTTGATCAGTGATGACCTACAAAAAGTGCCTAGACCAAAAGTTGTAAACCTGAACCCGAAGGGATAGTTAGTGGCAACGGTGCGACTAGGCGGGCTGCCGAAAACTGGGGTTCCCTTCCCTGTTTACGCACCAATTATTATTGCAGGACCAACGCGGGTGTGGTGTGAAGTCCCTGGATGAGATACTGAGCAGCCCAGAGGCTGCCAGAAATTATGATCGCTGGCAACGGCTAAGAAGGAATCCAAATTATATTGCCGCTTGTCAAGGCGAAGAGTTTGATAAGAATGGCCTGAGTATGGAGGAGGGGCGCTACCCTATAGCGTCACCCCAATTATTTGAGGGCCAAAGTTATCAATGTCGGGAAGATACCTTTAGTAAGCATATCCAAAAACTTCGCGATCAAATCAAAGCCTTAAAATTCGGCCTGAGTATATTAGTAAATCCAGATTGTGACCCTTGCGCACCTTTTATCCTTGAAGGCTCTATATTCAATGATAGCCAGCCGATTAGTTTGGTATCCTGGTCTATAAGAGAAAATGAATATGGAGAATATGTTTCTCCATTGATCAAAAATAACTACATTGTTGTTGAAATAGATGTGTCGCGCAAAAAGAAAGAAATCAATGATTATTTAAATGTGCTACTGGATGAGTCTAAGGAAGAACACGCAAAGATCATGGCCCGTCAAGGAAAGCCTTTAGGTGGTGTTGCTAGCCGTAATCACTACCAAAAACGGCTTGAATATTATGAAGTTTGGGATTTGAAACAAGAAGGAAAAACTTATAAAGAAATTGCGTTTAAAGTAAAGAGGAAAGACGAAGATCTGGACACAGTCATAGAAAGGACAAAAAAGAGGTACCTCGTTGCTTTTGATTTAATTCAAGGGGCACCATCCAAAGAGGAAAGAAAAACTTGGGCAAATAATATTAAAGGTTTTTGTAAGGATTGTAGAGATACAAAATGCTTGGATGATTACAAGCGTGGAAAACAATGGCGGCCGTGTCCTCGGTTAGTCGCTGCGGGGGGTGATGCTTTCTTGAACCAAGATGAAAAAAAGAGTACGGGTGCATTACTGTCACCGAACACGGAACACTTTGGCCGCTGAATATTAAATTTGGTCGTAGTTGTCATTGGTTATCCTGAATTCTCTGCCGCGCCTACGTTTTCTCTAAAAATAAGCGTTTTGCTTAAATTCCCGCCTCGAAGGGTGAAAAAGATTTTTTTTCCCTGGAGGTGTGGAGATGGCCTTGAGATGTGTGAGCCGGGATTTCGTTGCTGCGGTGAAACTGGCTAGGGAACCTGCCTATAAGATCGCTCAGCGAGCAGGGATAAACCCCGTCACTCTTTCCAAATTGATGTGCGGGTATATCAGCCCCGGACCCGATGATGGACGTGTTTTGGCCGTCGCTAAGGAGTTGGGGCTCCCTCCGGAGAAATGCTTCGATTTGACACATGAGGGTTTGGCCGCGTGAGCGCTTCATCGCAAGTGTTCGCGGAGCGCTTTGAAGCCCTGCCCCTGGCGGCTCAAGAGGTGGTGGTCAAGTTTATCGAGGTTATGGGCGGGGCTGAGGTCCGAGTTGAGAGAAAGCGGGCTCCGGTGAATCTGCGTGAAACCGAAGCTGCGGCATGGCTAGGTGTTCGCCCCAACACCATGGCCCGGTGGCGAGTGGAAGGGAAAGGCCCCGTTTTCCGCCGGCACGGTCGCGTTGTGGTTTACGCCATGGATGACTTGGAGCGATGGTCTCAGAGCCAACGCCGAGGATCAACTTCTGAAGGGGCACAGGGTTAGGCCATGGCCAGACAGTTCTCCATGGTCCCGCTGGACTCAATCATCAGGGTGGCTCGCTTGCTGGGGCAAGAAGACGCGCCACTTGCCCTTTTCAGCTACTTACGCACGGGACCTCACACCAACAGCTTAGGGGTTTCCCGTGTCCCGCTTTTGTATGTTGCCGCAGACCTGGGCCGGACCGAAAAATGGGCCAGGACCAACCTCCAAAAGCTGGTTGATGCTGGCTTGGTTATTTCGGACGAGCAAAACGACCTGATCATGTTGAAGGGTCAGCTCCGGGAAGAGGGTTTGAGTAACCTAAACGTGGTCAGTTTCGCCAGGAAGCTTGTAGCTGGCCTTCCCAACTCACCGGAAATTTTCCAGTGTCTTTTGGATCAGGCCGAAAGCCTGGGCCGCGACTTCATAGCCCCCTTGATTCAGGACCTCAGGGACCGCCTGCGTGGGACCCAAGCTGAACCGTTTCAAAACGGTTCGGTAAACGGTTTCGAAACAAATAAAAAAGAAAATAAAAAAGAAAAAGAAAAAGAAAAAGAAAAAAAGAAAAAAGGGGCCGCTGCGGCCCCGCCCCGCCTGCTTGCTTTAGACGGGGGCCGGAAGAGGGGTGGTGAAGGAAGAAGAGTACAGGGCCGCGAGGAAACCGCCAAGGATCGGCGGGCTCGGCTCTTTGAAGAAGCCCAGGCAATATATCCGATAGCTTTCGAGAGGCACTTGTCTGGCGAAGTCTACGGGCGCAACGCCTACGCCAAAGACCTCAAGGACAATCAAGCCTTAGGGTTCAACTCTGAAGCTGAACTTCACCGGCAGGTGTTGGAATCTATCCGCGCGCATGCTGCTAGCACGGCATGGAACGCGGAAAGCGGAAAATTCATCCCTGGC
Organism: Pseudomonadota bacterium; assembly: GCA_018902755.1. Lineage (GTDB taxonomy): Bacteria > Desulfobacterota > Desulfarculia > Desulfarculales > Desulfarculaceae > Desulfoferula. The sequence continues at coordinate 135,585 of JAHIQI010000052.1, forward strand.
ATTGGCAGGTTCTTTAGGGACCGCCGCTGGCGCAGCAATCCCACATCCGCCCAGGGCCCGCTTGAGCAGTTAAGCCGGGCCGGCCGCACCACGGCCGAAAATGCCGCGCAAGCCCTTCGGGAGCTGGAAGGCGAAGCGCATGCTGGTTAGTGAGCAACGCCAGGAGGTGATGAAGCAACTGGTGATCCTGGCCGAGAATTTTTCGGCTGAAATAAGTACCCCCCGCCTGAAGATGATCCTCAGTGAACTGGAAAACTTTCCATCTGAACAAATCACCGCTGGCCTTACCAAGATTCTGCGAACCCGCAAATACCCTGGCTTCCCTGCGTTGGCCGAGATTCTAGAGGCCGTGGGCGGCAGTCAACGGGACGAGTTGACCCTAGAGGCCGAGGGCCAGTGGAAAAGGCTCTGGATCGCTGCCGACAAGGGAGCCTGGACCCGCTATTTTGGTGAGCCTGATCATCCCGGCCCCGAATTCTACTTAAACCCAACGGCCCAATTGACCCTCCGGCAGATGGGTGGGCGTAGCGCCATGCTCACCTGGCGCGAGGCCGAACTTAATTGGCGGCATCGCGAGTGGGTTGAGACTTACCGGCTCCTGGCCGGCAACGAGCAAAAGCTAGTTGAGGCCGGCGCATTCAAGCGAGAGGTGCTGCCGGAAAAGGTACGCGCCTTGCTAAACGGCATCGGTGACGGTGGGGTTGGCGCTGGAAAAGGTTCACTGGGCCAGCAGCCCAAGTTATCTGGCGCTGCCTGATGCTGGCTAATGCTGACTTTTTATGTCCTATATGGACAATTATAGACAATTTAAAAGGTCTAAATAATACCCATAAAGGATAGTGATAAAGACAGAGATTTTTCTAGGCCTTACAACAGGAGGTAATCATGGGCCTGTTTGACGATCCAATCGGTTACGTGTTCGGTGGAGACAGCGACAAGGGAACCGTGGACAAGCGCAGCGAGCGCACCGATGAAGGCAAGCGCTGGTGGGAGCAATGGGAAGAGGTTTTCGGCTCTGGTGGAGACCTGAATCCCTCAAACCTCATGCAGCAAGCCTACGACGCTTTGAACCGCAAGGTGAATATCAACTTTGGCGGCCAAACGCTGCCCACCTATCCCAAGAGCGGCCAGCGCCAGGCTACTTCCTACCTTGGGCTATTGCAGCCCTGGTATGACGCGGGCATGGAGCTGGAGCGGGGTCGCTACGGCGGCACCTATTACGATCCCGGCTCCAGCGGGCTGCTGGGGGGTGTTGTCAGCGGAATTGCCGGGGGAATCGGCTCAGGAGTGGGATATGGAGCTTCCCGCAAGCTGTTTGGTGGAGATGGAGTGGGCTCCGGAACACCCGGCCAAAAGACCGGTTAGGAGGGCGACATGCCGATTAATTTCAACGCGCAAGGCACGGCGAACAATATGGGCCTGTTGGGCCCCGGCGCTCCGGCGGCCAAGCCTGTAGAAGAGGACTTTTATCCGCAGCTAGCCGATGGCAATGGTTATGGCCCGCTAGGCCAGACATCGCCTGCCCAGACACAGTCCCCAATGGCATCCCAAACACAGGCTATATCGGCGGCGCGCTCTATGCCGTCAAACATAGGGCCAAGACCCGAGCCGGGATGGCTACAGATTTTGGGTGCGAGTCTGGGAGGTCCGGCCGGGGTTGAGCGCCTGTACCAAAACACTGAGGCCCCTTGGAGGGGCAACGTGGCCCAGTACATTTCCAGGGAGCTACTGGAGGGCCGTCCGGCCTGGAAGCCGCTGCACCCCATGGAGGTGCACGGGCTGATCCAGAAGATAGACCCCAAACTGAACAGTGACCCGCAGTTTCAGCCGCGCATGAAGTATTGGATGGACTCCTGGAACCGTTCTGCCATGGCCACCCAGACCAAGATGCTTCAGGCGGAGGGCCTGGTAGCGGATCGGGCCAAGACCTACGGCGGGAACATCGCCAAATTTGGTGGAGAGGTGGACCCCGGCATGGTTCCAGCCATGAAGGGCTACGGCTATGGCGGTCTGTTGGGGCCGGCCCCAAACGCAGTGGCCACCGAAACCGCCTATCCAACTGCCCGCTCCCAGTACTACGTGCAGCCGGAAAGCAGGCGGACCGCCCTGGCGGATACGGCCAAGGAGCGCATGCTAGGACCGGTGCGCACGGCAAACCAGGTTGCCCAACGCAAGGCGCTTAACCAGGTGCCCACCGCCCAGTGGATGGAGCAGACGAACCCGGACACCGGGGGCAAGAAAAAGGCTTGGTCAGGCGGGCTGTTGGACATGGACCTGGGGCGCTCACCCCAAACCATGGCCGAGATGGGGGCCGATAAGGTTCGTGAGTCCCTGGCCACCGGCCAAAAGCCAGCTTCGGGAACGGTGGCGGCGGACATCTACAACCGGGCAGTCAACCCCAACACCAACTTATTGATGATGCAAGGGGCCATGGATAAATTCCCTGGGATGTTCAAACTGGGGAACGGAGGAGCTCAACCTCAGCCTAAGGCTAGCCCCGCACCCAATGTTGCCCCTCAATCCGCTTCCAATTCCAATTCCAAGTCCAGAGTGCAGGTGACAGGGCCCCAGGCCGGAGGGCAAGGCGGACAAAAGAATGTGCCTTATAGCAGGGTCAAGGAAACGGCTAAGATCGACGGTCTCAGCGAAGGCGAAGTGATCAGGCGAATCCAGAATGCTGGGTACAGCATTGACTGGAGCAAATAGACCATGGCAGAGCCGGCGCGGAAGGTAACGGCAAGAGCTCCCTTTTTTCCCCCCATAAAAGAGGGGAGTACAACCGGATCCGGCCGGAGCCTGCTTGAAGAGCTTGGGCTAGGCCGGTCCTCAGCCGAGTCAAGCGAGTCGAGCGTCCGGCTGGTAACACCAAGCGGTAGCTTGCTGGATGAGCTCGGTTTGCGAGAAGGGGGAGAAAACAACGGGCCTAATCCTTCCGTCCAAACCGGTGGGGCCCCTTCTTCTGGATCCAGCGAGGTGAGCTTGTTGGACGAACTGGGGTTGCGCGATCAACGAGAGGGCCTTGGGCGAACTGATCAGGTAGGAAGCCCACTCAGTGAAGGCGGGACGGGCGAACCTCTCCAGGGAAACGGTTCCAGCCTGTTGGATGAACTAGGCTTACGTGACCCCGAAGTTCCGCCTTTGCGCCGGGGCCTGGATGCTGCCAAAGAGTTCATCACCGGCTTACCCCAGCAAGCGGCCAAGGCAGGTATGGGGCTGTTGGACTACCTGGGGGAGACGATGGCCAATGTGCCGGGCGACACCCGCAAGGTAGTTGAGGACAGCGTGTGGCTGCCGGCCCAGATAGTCAGCGCGGTAACGGCGATGGGGCCGGAAGGGTTCGCCCGCCAGCGGGCCCTTGACGCGCTGACCGGGCCGGGCGGCCTGGCCAACATCGATATCACGGAGATACCGGGAGCGCTGGTGGACCACTACAAGCGCTACGTGACCCACCCCCTGGACACCTTCAAGGAGCATCCGATAGAGACCGTGGCCGATCTGCTTCCCGTGGCGGCCCTGGGCGGGACCGCGCTAAAGGCGGGCAAGGCCGGTTTGCAGGCCGCGCGGCGCAGTTTTCTGACCAGCCCCGACACCACGGGTTACCTTAAAGGCAAACTGGGCACGGCGGCGGAGGCCCTGGGCAGCGACGCCTACGGCAGCATTTTCATGAACAAGGCCAAGGATTCCCTGGCCCGAAAGGCCATGCGGGCGGACACCGGGCGGCTGACCCTGGAGCCATGGGTGCGGCGGGCGGCCCAGAAGATCCCCGGCGTAACCCCCGAGGCGGGCCTGAACGCGGCCCAGCGAATCCGGGACATGGCGGCAGGCCTTAACGAAAACCTGGGCCGCAAGATGGGCCTGACCCCCAAGGAGCTGCAAGAGGCGGCCATATTGGCCGAGGCCATACCCAATGACTGGGCCAAGCTGGGCGGAGTGCCCGGCAAGGTGAAAACCAGGGTGTTGAGGGGTGGGGTTCAGGACCCAAAAACCAAAACCTGGCGCCACGGCCTGGACCCGGACGCCTTTAATGAGCGCTTCGCGGCCATGCGCCCGGAGGCCCAGCGCCTGGTGTTGGAGTTCGTGGCCCCGGAAGAGGGTTTCCGCACCGGGGTGTTCGGGCCGGAGCGGGTGTTGCTGGGATCGGCAACAGGGCCGGAGCTGCCCTTGCCTAAGGGCGGCTCAACCACCATCAGCCGTAGCGTAGCCTTTGATGAGGCGGAGCGGCTGGGCCTATTAAACCCTTCCCAGCGTGCGGAGGGCTACGTGCGGAGGGTTTGGGACAACATTATCCCCGATGTGGCCCCCAAGGGTGCGCCCACCCTGACCCTGGAGCCCTTCCGGCCAGGCTTCACCAAGAAGCGCACCGGCCAGGCAGACGTTGGCCGCCTGGATGAAGCCATAAGCACCTACCGGGGAGACTTGGAGGCGGCCAAGCTGAACCGCGAAATGCTCAAGGAGCTGGGGGAGGCCCTGCTGGAGCCATACGAGAACGGCGATCCCGTGGTGCGCTACCGCCAGGTGATGAACCCGGCCACCCGCATGATGGAGACCAGGGCGGAGCGCCAAACCTTGGTGCACGTGCGGCCGGAAGAGGCCAAGGCCCTGGGCCTGGAAAAGGCGGGCAAATACGCCATACCCAGCGCCTTTGAAGAGCGTTTTAATCTGCTGTTGGGCCGGGTGACCAAGGGCACGTTGGACACCCCCCTGGAAGGGCTTGGCGATCTGTTAAAGGACGCGGCCCGCTACTGGCAAACCAACGTGCTGCTTGCTCCGGGCACCGTGGGCACCAACCTGATCAGTGGTCTGGGGCAGTATAGCGGCAAGGTGTTTGAGGATCTGGCCAGGCCTGACGGCTTGAGGCGCACCGTGAATAATGCGCGGGGGCTGGTGGGTGCCCTGAGCCCCACCAACTGGAAGCGCTACCCGGCAGAGACCCTGGGGGCCAACATCCGGACCCAGTTTGCCGGTGACACCGCCCGGCTGTTCAGCCGGGTGGCGGCGCGGGCGGCCTCCGGCCAACCGGTGAGCCTGCCGGCCAAGGTCTTGGGCCGCCTGGATCAGGCCCTGGGCGCGGCCATGAACATCGGCATGCAGCCCTTCGGCAAGGTGGAGAATTACCTGAAGCGTTCCATAGTGCTCAGCGAGTTGCGCACCTGGGCCGAAAAAGAGGTAAAGGGCCTTAAACTGACCGGCAAGGCGCAACGGGCCAAGATAGAGGACCTTATGACCGGGGCCTTCCAGCAGCGGCCAGAGGTGTTCAAAGACATAATGCTGGGCCCGGTGGACCGCTTTGCCTTCGACTATGACAACATTCCAGCTCGGCTGGACAAGTGGCGCAAAAGCGCCGGCGGATCCCTGCTGATGCCTTTCATGGTCTACCCCTACAAATACGCCCGCATGCTGGGGAGCCAGGCGAAGGCCTTTAACCCGCTGGTGAAGATGCCGGTGCGGGAGCGTGTAGCCAGGGCGGCCGGACTGACCGGCGCGGCCGGAGCTCCCTGGGCCATCCGGGAAATGCTGGCAGGTGGTGATTCCAAAATCCTGGCGGACCAAGAGCGCTTCAGGGAAGAAATCCCCGACGCCGAAGTGCCGGGAGCGCGGGTTTGGGGCAGGGAGTACCTTGGAAAAGCCGACGACGGCAAAAGCGAAGTTTTTCTGCGGACCGTGAAGTACCCCTATTGGAACTTGCCTATAGTGAGGCGTGGCACCGAGTCGTTGATTGAGGCCCTGGAAGAGTTCAAGACCAAGGGCCCCCTTCTCTCCCCCTTGTTTTATATCCTTGGCCATAGGCCCAAGCTAGGGCCGCAGAAATTCAGTGAGCAAATGGGGGAGGTGGCCAAGAGCGCCATCCCCTTCTTCAGGGCCCTGGAGTATATAGCCAGAGCTAACGATACCGACGCGGAAGGCAAATTAATTCAGCGCCAGCCCCATGGCTTCGGTGAGCAAATCAAAGAAGCCATTCCCACACAACTCAAGTCTTTCATGGCTCCCTTCAAGCCGCTGGAAAAGATCTTTCCCTTTGTAGGCACCCGTGACGATTTGGCCGAGCGCATCGATTGGCGGGGGAATCAGCAACCCTTGCGCCAGGAACCAGGCGTAGAGGCTTTGAAGTTCTGGACTGGGATCAACTTGAAGGTGGAGGACCTGGCCCGCCATAACCTGACGGTGCATAAGGCGGTGCGCAAGTACTCGCGAGCAGCCATCAAGGATGAAGAGGTTGCCTCCTATGTCTCCCAGTGGCTCCTGGATATGGGCCTGAAGCCGGACCATGACAAGATCAAGGGAAATATGCCCAAGCTGCACCGGGTCTCTGACAACATGCTGCGCAGTGAGCTGGGCCGGGTAGATGAGAACGTGCTGGAGAGCTTCGCCCATCGCCAGGGGTTTGATCTTTTCGACGCCGAGCAGCAAGAGACCATCGGCGTACGGATGGACCAATGGAATCGACTGGCCAAGAATGTCAAGGGAGCCATGGCCGCTGGCCAACTGGGCATCCAGCCCAATGAGGCTCTTAACGGCCTGGTGGGCTTCGGCAAGCTGATTCGCCTCTATGGCATCCGGGAGTGGGTGCACCAGCATCCGGAGATGCTGAGCCGCTAGGCTTGAATGATCAAGCTGGGCAAGAAGATTTGCCGTAGCTGGGATGATGTACCCCTGGTCATGAGCAGGCGCCACGTGATCAAGCTGATCGGAATGGACACGCCTCACGACCTCACCAAACAGGTAGAGGCGGGCTTTATCTACCGTAGCGGGAAACCAATTGCCGGGGCCTTCAAGTACCCACGCAGCACGGTGCGCCGCTTTTGTGAAGAAAACGGCTGTGATCCATTTGATAATCTCCGGCCGCCTGAGGGAAAACAGCGATGAACCTGAGAGTGCACCTCTGAGCCAGTAGACGGGAAAGGAGATTGGATCATGGAATTGGAGCGAGATAGGGATGCCTTGTTGAGGGGAGCTTACTGGGAGCTGGGTTATTGCCCGGATCCTGGTTTGGAAAATGTTTGCCGCTGGGAACCTTCCCCGGTGGATACAGACACGGCCAGGCAGCGGTTTGAAGAGGGCTTAGTTTCCCACTATCCTAGCCTGAAAAACCCCGCCCTGTTAAGGCTGGCCACTCTTCAGGCCGCCCGCATGATGCAAACCCAGCCCGATATGCTCACTCTTTTCATGTGGAACCCTGAGGCGATGATTCATGTTGTAGCCAAGGCGACCTGGGAATGGGCCCAGGAGATAGGCTTGGCCATAGAAGCCAAGGCCTGGATCGGCTTGCCACAGTGAGCAAGCCTTCATCCGAGGGGCCTGACAAGGGCCCGGCCCTAGTGCGCCGCCTGAGGTCAGCCAGGGGCTCCAGTAAGGCCTCAGCGATCAACCCAGAGCCCCGGCAGGCGAAGTTTGTAGGCCAGGTGCGCGCCAAGCTGGCAAATTGCCTGGCCGGGCCAGATCTGGCGGTTGTTGAAAGGGCAAAGGATTTCGTGGATTGGTGGATTGGCATGGATCATGACCCACCGGACAAGGCTGCATAGCGCCGTAGAGCAACGCTACGGCAGCCGTGTCCTGTGTGCAACGCAAAATTTCACGGGAAATTTAAGTCAAAAGGTTCAGGCCGGCCATATAGGCCGGCCTGAAGAGGCTTGCGGATATGGCCCTGGCGAAAAGGTTACAGACACCCAACTGACCACCACTCCGCCCGGCCCTAAAAAGGTTCATACAAAATCCGCTAGCCTTGTTAAAAATTATAGGCTGACGAGAAATCGAATTGAAAGTCGAAAAATACTTAGAAATTAGAATAAAATAATAGATTTAGACGAATAATGATTGACTGCGGCTTCCCTTTAAAGATATTCTAAAACCGTAAAAATTCTACAGCCGGGAGGGCCGCCGTTATGGGCCTATTTCAGTGCCTTCAAAAAAGCAGTTTGCGGACGTGCCGGGATACCGTGAGGCCCCGGGGGCTTGTTGTAGAGCCTTTACACACGTCCGCATCTCTTTTTGGGAGGGTAAGCCATGAAGCCTATCGCAGTTATAGACCAAATCCGGTCCTGGAGGTTCCGAATCGCAGCCCTGGGACTGGCCCTAGAGGGGTTCCTGGACGATGAGGATCCAATGCTCTATGCCGCTGGGCAGGCAGCACGCGAGATTTTCGAAGAAATGTATGAAATTGAGGGGAAAACTACGGGGGTTTACTTGAGTGAGATCTACTGGGATCGGCATACCGGTCGTCTAGCCTACGCTCCTAATGAGTTGGAAGTGCCTGATAAGGGTGTTCGTGGGCCCAGGGCCCTGAATTCTGCCTGAGGCGAGCGAAAGCAGAAACATAAACAGGAGCGAAGAAGCGCACCTCACTTAAAACTGGTGTGGGGAAATCCATGAAGAGAACCATAACAACGGAAGTTAAATTTGAGCGAGTGTTCCGCAGGGCGATTGCCTGCGGGCTGCCCCAAGATCTTGAGACACCATTCCTCCGCATAGGCCGTGCACTTATAAAAGCATCTTTCAATGAACACGTAACACACCGCCTTGAAGCCCTGGAAAATCTAGAAAACGGCGATGGTAGGCGGTTTGGTATCCTAGTTGCCGTCATGGTTCAGAATGAAATATTAGAACCGCTTAACAGCATGGAGGAACAACCGACTTTGACCATAGTAAAGTGATAGTTGCAAAACCTGCCCGGCTGGCTTAGACCGGCGCAGATCCGACTAGGACACCCGTTGCCGGCGGACATTACCTGGCCTGATCGTCGGTCGATCGGGGTATCCCGCCTGGGTTGGCTGGGCAAGAGACGTGCTTTTCAACCTGACCACGACAGACATTCAAAAGGTGGCTCACTACGCGGCGGAGTTGGCCGGAGTAGAGTTGCCCAACATACAGGTTCATGGTGGGTCAGTAGCAGGCGGACGTTGACGGCGAATGGATCCGCCCGCTGCTGGGCAGCCTGTTATGATGGTGTCTTTCCAAGCACGCACCATTATGGGCAAAATTAAGCAGTGGCTCATTCTGTTTTTTATATTGTTATTTTGAGCCACCATATGCTATGCGTATAGTCAGTATTTAAGGGAAGTTCAACTATGGATGGTCTACCATGGCGATTAACTCCAATGAAATATACCACCTAGCTCGCCTGGCTTTGGGGGGAACTCCGGGCGATGTACAGATGTACATAAAGCGCCTTGCTGTCAAGCTTGAGTCAACGGATCGAAAACTTTCAGAAAAGCTTGGGCGCCTGCGTAGCCAATCTGAGACGGTGTGGCGAAAAAGGTCTCCAGTCCCGGTGGATAGTGACTCCCACCTGCAGTTGGTTCGAGTGGAAGACGGGATTGAACTAGAAATAGAGCCCATCCTGCAGCCTCCCACTGATAAGCTCATAGAACAACTTATATTAGAACGAGGGATGATCGACCAGCTAATTGGACAGGATATTGTGCCCACCAAATCTGCCCTATTTGTCGGCAAACCTGGCGTCGGCAAGACAATGACGGCCAGGTGGATAGCTGCGCGCATTAATAAAACTTTGGTCACTTTAGATCTATCAGCAGTGATAAGCAGCTATCTGGGAAAGACCGGGTCTAACCTCCGGAACGTTTTAGACTTTGCAAAACAGCAAGATTGTATTTTGTTGTTAGATGAATTTGATGCGATCGCTAAAAAACGAGATGACGAATCTGACATAGGAGAACTAAAGCGGCTGGTGACAGTGCTCTTGCAAGAGGTTGACCAATGGCCGTATCATGGTTTGCTGATCGCGGCAACAAATCATGGAGAACTTTTGGATCCCGCTGTATGGCGTCGTTTTGATATGCTCGTCGAATTTCCAATGCCAACGTTGGAAACAGCAGAAGATATTCTTCGGATGTACTGGGGTGGACATGACCAAATTGACGAGAATATTATGGCGCTTCTGGCCTTGTTGTGGAAAGACCAATCCCCTAGCGAGCTGGCCCGACAAATAGCACAAATTCGCCGACAGGCAGCAGTTTTTAATAAACCACCTCTTGAGGTAGTTCTTAGTACAATTGAATCTTATCTGGCAGATCAAGATAAAGATGTATTGAAAAAAATGGTTCCAATTTTGGTAAACAACGGTTATTCTCAGCGGAAAGTTTCTGAATTGACTGGCCTGGCACGAAATACGGTTTCTAAGGCCTTAGCTTCAAAATAGACCAGACCAGAACTCTCAAAGGGGGAAGCGGGAGTATGGCCAATACAAATTATCTCATTGGATCTGGGGAAAGATTAGTAGCCGGAACGACCCTCCCCTCATCTTGGGGACCAACTAAGTCCGTTTACAATTTTAATGAAGTTTATTCTCGCACGATGCCTCAATGGCTTTTTGTTAGGGATCAAGCGTTGGAGCTACCTGAGGCGGCGTGCCCGCGAGACCGCACTGTATTTAAAATGATGCTTCATCCCAAATATTTAGCGATGAGTTATTATCCTGATCAACTATTTAGAAGCCTGCAGCTTGAACCCATAGGCAGCCGCGTGCGAAAGGTTGTTCCTCACAAGCCCAGAAAGCAAGATGACGCTGATGCCGGCAAAGAAGATGTTGGCCCAGAATATTTCGTCTCAGTTGCGAGAAAAAGACTGTCTAACATTGTTAATCAGCTAGGTAATCTTAATGAAGAGGCCAAAAATGATTTCACAAAAATTGAAGAAATTAGCTTTCTGGGAGCAGAGCGAATCAAGGTTGGTGAAAAACCTATTCGTAGCCGAATCATTTGGGAGGCCGTGCTCCAGGGGGATGCAGAATATATAAAAGAAGGCTTTAAAGATTATTTGGAACAGCTAGAAATTAAGGCTCACTGGGACAATGTATTCCATGTCAATGGGCTTTGGTTTATTGCCATTAATGCGACACTTCCCGATGTTCGCAGGGGTGTAGGGCTCTTTTCATTTTTAAGAGCCATTAGGCCAATGCCCAGCCTAAGGCCACTGAATCCCATATTCCGGCAGACACAAGCTGAGCGGGTTGAAATTCCTGAGGATGGCCCTTTAGATGATCAAGTGCGCGTGGCCGTCTTGGATGGTGGTCTGCCAGACCAACATGGGCTAGATAATTGGGTTAATTATCGTGAGCCGCCTGGTCTTGGGCCGGCAGACCCTGGCGGACTTGGCCACGGTATGATGGTGACTTCAGCATTTTTGTTCGGCCCCATCGCCGCTGGCAACCCGTTGGATACTCCGCCCTGCCGGGTCGATCATTGGAGAGTTGTAGAACAACAGGATGCCCACGTAGATGACCCCGGCCTTTTTAGAGTGCTACGCCGGATAGAAGATATTCTTGATCAAAACACATACGACTTAGTCAATTTGAGCCTCGGCCCCAATTTGCCCATTGAGGATGATGACCCGCACGCTTGGACTGCTGTATTGGATCGTCTCATCTCTGGATCAAACACATTGCTTTGCGCGGCAGCTGGAAATAACGGTGAACTAGACTGGGACTCTGGCAACGCACGCGTTCAGCCCCCTTCCGATACGGTCAATGGGCTTGGCATTGGTGCGGCCAGCACTACCAGCGACGGATGGAAGCGAGCTAACTATAGCTGTGTTGGTCCTGGCCGGCGCCCTGGTTTTGTGAAGCCAGATATTCTGGCTTTTGGGGGAAGCCAACAAGAGCCATTCGGAGTATTGGACCAAGGTGGCACTGTGGGCTTCACTGCCGGAACAAGCTTCGCTTCTCCTTATGCCGCTCGCTTGGCAATGGGGGTCGCTACGTTTTTTCAATCTGAATTGAGTGCGCTAGCTCTGAAGGCCTTAATGATTCAGAGAGCTGATAATAACGGTTTTGATCAGCGGGAGGTGGGTTGGGGACGGTTGCCGATTGAACTGGAAGACATGGTGGCATCGGCGGATCATCAAGCTCACATTCTCTATCAGGGCGTTCTTGGTGATCAAGCGGGCTGGAGTCTCCGTATTCCTATGCCTGATGACCCGATGGGGGGCCGGGTCGAAATAAAAGCAACCATATGTTTCAGAACCGCTGTTGATGCACATCACCCATTGAGTTATACCCGCGCTGGTTTAGAAGTAGTTTTTCGGCCCAACACCGTCGAAAAGCCCGGCATTTCAAAGCCGTTTTTTAAAAATGATGATTATTGGCCGCCAGAAATTGAACTCCGCAGGAAAGCCATGAAATGGGAGCCTGTCCTAAAGGCTTCAAAACGGTTTTTGGGAAAAACACTCCACGATCCGATCTTTGAACTCCACTACCTAAACAGGGCGGAAGGCCAAAGGGCAGACAGGAGATTCGAGTTGCCATATGCAGCAGTGATCACTGTAACGGCCCCCAGGGTCGAAGACCTTTATAACCAGATCATAAATCGTTACAGGCTACAACTTGCGCCGCTAAGGCCACGCGTGAGAATTCGTGATCGCCTTCGGGTGTAGTTAATCAGAATTATTTTTAAGGGACCATAGTCCGCTGGGCCGTGGCTCCCTTTTTTATGTAAGGCTGTGCTTAATTTTTTTGCATGCTCATGTGATAGGCTAATGACACTATGGGCATTGACAGTTTGGCAGTTTGGCTTATACGACTAGGCGTAATAATAATGGACGATAGTGCTAAAAATATGATAACAAGTTCTAACATATTCTTTTGGGGTGGATTCTATTAATGTCTGATGAATTGAAATCCTTAGCTGAGGGAACGGCCAAGGGCGCCGCCGAAGGAATCATGGCTGGCATCAAAAACTGGTTTTCTCGCGGCAATGGCGGCAACAAAAAGATTCGCACTCAAGACCCCACGGCAGGCCTAGATGTAGATTTTAACGCCATTGAAGTTGTTCGCATCCTTAATAAAGCTGTATGCGTGAACCAAGCCCATTTGATTCAGTACATAGTATTGGCCGGAGCTTTACACAAAAAGCTTAAGGACAGGATGAGGGAAGAGCCCGAAGACCTCTCCGGGCTGACCAACCGCTTAGGGGCGCTCTATGATTTTTTAAACCGCAACCTCGGGTTAGCCGCACAACGAAATTTTCGTTTTTTACATGACTACTATTTGGCTAGATCCCCAAAACCCCCGTGGCCCCGGATCTGTCTGAAATTGCCTGACGAAAACCAGCCGGGCCGAGCCAACATGTTGGCTGACGTATTCCGCGATTCGGACGTGGGGTATAATTCTATCTATCCAGTCGAAGAAAACACCGGTCACGTTGAAGTGATGCGTGACGGCCAATTTTTTCTTTGTAGTGATATTCCCAGCCTAGCCAAGGAGGGGCGCTATAAGAATCCCCGCCTTGATCCCCATCGGGTCGAGGAGTATGGGCCCCAGAATGAAGAGGAGCTGTCTGAGTCGATAGACAAATATGGCTACGCGAGAGACCTAGCCTGGGAACGGTGCTGGCGCCCATCGGGTGGCGGAGATGGCCCCGCAAGGGTAGACGCCCCACTCGAATCCTGTTATAAAAGTACTCTGATCATTCCCATGACCCTTAAAAGTCACGACAAAGACTTGTCTGGCGATTTTAAGGAAATAATGGGGCTAGAGGATAAAAGTAGGAATATATTTGGGTACTTATGCTTTGACCACTTAGCAGGGGGATATTTCAACAACGATCCAGACGTAGCGGTCGGCTATGTCGTGGCCGATATACTATCCCTTTACTACATGACTCAGCTAAACTATACGAAGAGGTCAACCACATACCAGCGTTCAATAGAATTATGTGGTGACCCCTTGGAAACCGAAACCTAGGAGGGATCATGGCAGCGAAAAAGGAGGCTTACTACAAGTCCCCGGCCGGTAGCCAAGTGGAAAGGACCGAACAAAACGGGGTCATAACCGCTGACAAGGGGCTACTGCGTTACGCCAGAAGCGTTACGGTCAAGGTAATCAATGCATCGCCGATTTTGACTGAGCGCGAGAAAGCGATCCTCCGCGAAGCCAGTTAAAAGCCTTCTGGACGGTTTAGTCAGATTCTGACTAAACCCACTAAAAAAATTTGGAATGTATTGAACCACGGGCTGTCGATCCGTGGTTCAGTTTTTTGTGATTCAGCTAGCGCTATGCTCATGACGACCGCTTCAGGAACCATCCAACCTAAGCGATTACCTTACGTCAGCTTCCACAACTATCAACTCTAATACACTGTGCCTCAAATAGAACCCAAAGGGCGCAGCTTGCTTACCTATTGCTTACCGACAATAGATTGCATTTCATAATATACTATAAATATTTATTAAATAACTATCCAGCCAGGGAGTGCAAATCATCGACCCACAGGAACGCTTCAGCCTGGAGGTGGAGGGATCGTCCTTCAGCCTGCGGCGCGTCGACTCGGCCACCATGGTGGCCCTGGAGCGCCGCTGCCGGGGCCAGGAGGGCAGCCTCAACGACGAGGTGCTGGACTACGTGCTGCTGGACTGGGAGGCGGTGACCAGCCCCATGGGCGGGGCGGCGGTGCCCTGCACCAGGGAAAACAAGCTGCGCCTGCCAGCGGCGGTCAAACTCAAGATACTTAGCGCGGCCCAGGGCCTCAGGGCCACGGGCGCGGCCTAATCCCGATGTTTTCGGCGTCGCCGTCCGGGGCGGGCGTAAACCCCTCCCCCGCGCCCCGGCCCCCGGACGGCGAGGCCCTTTATCCCCTGGTCAGGAATCGGATCAGGGAAGTCACCAACTGGTTGGCCGGGACCGGGATGCCGTGTTTGGCGGCCAGCTCGACGATGGCCCCGTTGAGGAAGTCAATCTCCGAGGGGCGGCCCCGGTCGAGGTCCGTGCGCAAGGAGGGGACGTTGGGGCCCTTCAAAATGCGGTTGAACTTGGCCACGCTCAGTTCCACCTCGATTCCCTCGGCCTTGGCCACGGCCTTTACCTCGGTGAGCAAGGCCTCCTTAGCCGGGTCCAACAACTCGCTGTTAAGTTGGTGGTTGGGTTGGTTCAAGATGCCCGCCAGAGGATTGGCCAGGCAGTTCACCGCCAGCTTGTACCACTCCGCCTGGGGGTAATCTTGGGCCTGCTCGCATTTGAGGCTCTCGCCGGGCAGGAAATCGCCCAGGGCCCGGCTGGCCTCGCCGGGGGTTAGCACCAGGCGTCCGGGGCCGTAAAAGGCCACCCGGCCCGGCTCCACGCTGCGCGCCCCGAAAAAGGCCACTCCCGCCTCCACCGGCCGCCCCAACAGACGCCCGGCCAGCTCGCGCACCCCCAGGCCGTTTTGCAGGGTGAAGACCGCCGCTCCCTCGCCCAGCCTGGGGCCCAGCTGGTCGGCTACCTGGGGCAGGTCGGTGGCCTTGCCGCTGAGCAGCACCAGGTCCGTGGACCCCAAGGGGGGCACCTGGTCCCAGGCGCGGGTGGTGACGGGCAGCAGTTCCTCCCCCTGCCCGTAGGTCTCCAAAAGCAGGCCGTCCCGGGCCACCTTTTGCCAGTGGGGGCTCGCGCCCACCAGGTAGGTTTGCGCCTTGCCGCTCTTGTGCAGCAAAGCGGCCAGGACCGAACCCAGGGCCCCCGCCCCCACTACCCACACCGTTTGGATTTGTTTCATTGTGCTCCCCTGTTGGCGTTTGCTCCCGCGATGCCTTGTCATGCCCCAAGAATTTAAATCACCGGCGGGCCGGGCGCGAGGGATTTTCTTGCCTCAACCGCCCCTTGCTACCGAACGGGCGCTGGGCAATAGTAGGGGCGACACCTGGGGAGATAGGCATGAACCCGCAACTGGGCAAGCTGCTCGTTATCCTGGGCCTGGCCTTGGCCGGGCTGGGGGCGCTGTTGTGGCTGGGGCCCAAGCTGGGCATAATGGGCTGGCTGGGCAAGCTGCCCGGCGACTTCTCCTACCGGGGCAAGAATTTTTCCTTCTACTTCCCCCTGGGCACCAGCATACTTATCAGCCTTTTGCTGACTCTTCTTTTCTGGCTTTTCCGGAAATAGTCGGCGCGGCCTAGCTGCCGCCCACCGCGATGAAGCGGCTGAGCTCGGCCCGGCGCAGCGCCACCCGCCCGGCGTAGAGGTGGGAGCCGTTGTAGCGGAGCATTACCTTGTCCATGTCCACGTAGGCCCTGAGGCGCTTGCTGGCCGGCACGCTGGCCTCCAGCATCAGCTCGCGCAGATGGAAGGCGGCCAGGTAGGTGGCCAGGGTCAGGTGGTTCTGCAGGCGGATGTGCTCGGGCGGCGGGGCGAACCCGGCGGCGGCCATGGAGCGCAGGATGTGGGGCAGAGTGGGCCGCCAGATCTGGAAGGGGCTGGCCGAGAGGTTGTCGTCGCCCAGGACATTGGCGTAGAAGGTCTCCTGGTGGGCGATGGCCAACAGATAGCTCAGGGGCACCTGGAACAGCTTGGCCGCGCCGAACATGTCCGAGGCCAGGTCGCGGGAGTAGCGCTCCAGGTTGGCCGGGGGCCGCTTGCCCAGGCTGGTCATATAGCGGCGGCTGCGCTCGGCGATGTAGGGGGTCAGGCGGTTCAAAAACTCATCGAGCCCCATCTTTTCCACCGCGGGCACCGGCCGCACCCGGCCCAGGTAGCTGCCGGGCAGGCGGTTGGCGCGCACCCACTGGGTGGCGGCCTCCTGGTTGGTGAGCACGGCGGAAAGGGCCTGGCCGCGCCCGTAACCCAGGTGGCGGTAATCGCGGTAGAGGCGGTCGGTGAAGCGCTGCAAGGCGGCCTGGTCGGCCGGGGCCAGGCTCAGCAGTTGGCTGAAGCCCGGCGGCAGGGCGCGCCCGGCCAGGTCGGCGAAGATCAGGGGATGGCGCTGGGCCAGGCCGGTGAACTGCTTGTCGTCTAAAAGGCCCAGGGGCATCAGGGGCTGGTCCAGGGGCACCAGGCTCACCTTCAACTCCGCCGCCGGGGCCTGGGCCAAGACGTCGGCCCTCAGTTGCAGGGTGGCCATGGCCCTGGTGTGGTCGCGCAGGGTGGCCTTGGCCGGTTGGTTGGGCGAGGCCAGCACCAGGGCGGCCCCCAGGCCCAATATGAGGACCGCGTGCAGGGCCACCTTGCGGCCCGCTTGGGCCAGGCGTCGCCGGGCCACGGCCAGGCGCGTGAGGGCCTGCTCCACCGCGCCGGGACCGCTCTGGGCGGGCTGGGAGGATACGGCGGTGAGCAGGGCCAGGGAGCGCATCTGGTCCTGAAGCTCTTCCACCCTGGCCTGCAGGGCCTCGGCGTCTTTTCTGAGGGCCAAACTCTGGGCGCGGCTTTCCTGCAGGGCCTGGGTGTTTTCCTTGCGCAGGCCCGCCGCCACCCGCCGCCAGCTTTCGGCCTCGGCCTGGGCCCGGCTCAGCTCCTCGCGCCACTCCAGGGCCAGGCGTTTGCCGCTGGCCAGCTCGGCCCGGGTCTTTTCCAGCTGCTCCTGCCGGTCCTGGGCTTGGCTTTGGCTCTGCTGCATCTCGGCCAGGGCCATGCGGGCCTGCTCCTGGCGCTGGGCCAGCTTGCGGCGCAACTGCTCGCGGCTGTGGGCCGCCTTTTCCAGGCGTTCGGAGGCTTTCCGCGCCTGGCGCTGGTAGGCCTCGCGCTCTCCGGCCAGGGCCTGGGCCACCTGAGCCTGATACAGCTCCCGCGCCCGGCCCATGAGCCCTTCCAGACGGGCCAGCTCGGGCAGAGGACCGGCGGGCGCGGCCAAGGGCTGGGCGGGCGGCCAGGCTTCCGGGGCGGGCAGGCGGTGGTGGTTCTGGTCCAACCCGGCCAGGCGCTGCCGCAACCCGGCGGCTAGGGCGGAGCAGGCCTTGGCCCGCTCCCGGCAGGCGGCGATCTGTTCGGCCAGCTCCCGGGGGCGCAGGGAGCCCAGCATGCCTTCCATCTCGGCGGCGGCCCGCCCGGCGGCCACGGCGGCGCGGCCCAGGTCCAGGGCCAGGTCCAGGGCTCGCCCGCGGGCCTGGGTCAAATCGTCCTCGGCATCCGCCACCCGCCGGGAGGCCTGCTTCCAGGTGGCGCGCAGCCGGGCCCGGCTTTTGCGCCGCGCGGCGGCCCGTTCACAAAGCTGCTCCCGCTCCAGGTCCAGGGCGGCGGCCCGGCCGTGGGCCCGCTCCAGGTCCCGCTGCAAGCGGGCCAGCTCGGGCGGGGCGCTGAGGTCGGGGGGCAGGGGCTGGGGATGGCGGGCCAGGTCTTCCAGGCGCTGGGCCAGGGCCTCGATGATCGGGCGCAACCGGGCGGCCTGCTCCAGAGGGGCCTGGGGTGCCGGGGCTATCGGGCGGTTGTCCAGACGCCGGGCCGCGCCGGCCAGGCGGCGGCAGCGCTCCCGGTCGCGCCGGATTTGGGCCGTGGCCTCCTGGGCCTGGCCCAAGGGCGCTTCCAGGGAGGGGACCCCCGCGGGTTGTCCCTGCCCCAGCCAGGCCGGGGCCAGGCGCAACAGCTCGGCGTAGATGGCCACCGCCTGCTCCAGCAGGCCCAATTCCTGCCTGGCCTGGGCCAGAGGGTTCAGGTTGTTTTTTAGCAGGCGGGATAATTGGGTCTGGACCTTGGGCGGCGCGCCCAGGCGGGCGGCCCGGTCCAGGGATTGCTTGCTTTGCCGGGCCTGAGCGGCCAGTTTGGTGCAGCGTTCCCGGTGGGCCAGGGCCAGCCGCTCCAGATCCGCCAGGCTGAACTCCAGTCCGGAACTGCCCTGGGGCAGGCGGGCGCACCACACCGCTAAAAGCAGGCGCAGTCTCGAGGCCAGGGCAGGCGCTTCGGACATAGCTGTGGATGGCGTCGGACCCAACGCGACTCCCGGCTACTGGAAAACCCCGAATATGACTCCGGAGCGGTTTAATTCGTCATATCAGCAATATTGCGGCTCGGCCCAGGCCCTGTCAACTGTTTTCGCCGGCGCATCCCTGTAGCCGACGCTACAGACCCGGCCCCCTTGATGTGGCATCATGGTTTCAGGCATGAGACCAACCCGGAGGCGAGGCGTCATGAGTTCATGTTTGTGCCAACAACTGGCCGGGGGCCAAATGGACCTGAGCCCCGTGTGTCTGGGCAGCCTTTGGGTCTTCGCCAACCTGAGCCCCCCGGAGATGCAGGCCCTGGCCCAGGCGGCCCAGCGCCGCCGCTATAAAAAGGGCGAGACCATCTTCGCCCAGGGCGAGCCCGCCCGGCGCATGTTCCTGCTCAAGGCGGGTCGGGTCAAGCTTTGCAAGGTGACCGCCGAGGGCAATGAGCTGATCCTGGACCTCCGGGGAGGCGGCGACTTCCTGGGCGAGGGCATGCTCACCTCCGAGGATCGGTTTCCCCTGAGCGCGGTGTGCCTGGAGGAAACCCTGACCTGCGGCTTCAGCCGGGAGGGCTTCGAGTCCCTGGTTTTGGAGCACCCCAACATCGGCTTGCAAGTCATACGCAACCTCAGCCGGCGCATTGACAGCCTCACCCAGCGGGTGGGCAGCATGTCGGCCACCCACCTGGAGGAGCGCCTGCACCAGGTGCTGTGGCAGGTGGCCCGGGAGCACGGCCGCCCGGCCGGGGTTGGCCGCGAGCTGGCCATGCCCTTCACCCATGAGGAACTCAGCTTTTTGGTGGGGGCTCACCGGGTGAGCATCACCCGGGCCATGAAGGCCCTGCGCGAGGCGGGGCGGGTGGTGCAGCGGGGCAAGAGCCTGGTGGTGGCTCCGGCCTAGATCATCCGGCTTCGCCAGCCACCGCATGACGGCGTTGCCGGCTGCGCGTTGCCCCGCGGCGGTCGGCTGTGCCGGTCCGGACCCAGGCTGGGACCCGATCAGGCAAAAATCTTTCTTTTGTGTGGAAGCTACTTCTGGTCTGAGATTTCCACCCGATTGCGGCCGTTCTGCTTGGCCCGGTACATGGCGTCGTCCGCCAGGCGCATAAGGTCGCTCAGGCGCGTCTCCGGGCTCAACTGGGCTACGCCCAGGCTGATGGTCACCCTCAGTTCCTGCTTGCTGGCGCTCACCGCATGGGCGGCCAAGGCGATGCGCAGGCGCTCGGCCACCATGGCCGCGGCCTCCAGGCCGGTCTCGGGCAGCAGGGCCATGAACTCCTCGCCGCCCACCCGCCCGAACAGGTCCACCTGCCTTAGCACCTGGCGGCAGACCTGAGACAACGACACCAGCACCTCGTCGCCCACCTCGTGGCCGTAGCTGTCGTTGACCGCCTTGAAGTGGTCCACATCCAGCATGATCAACGACAGAGGCCCGCCGTAGCGATGGCTGCGGGCCACCTCCTGGCGGGACAGCTCCATGAAGCGGCGGCGGTTGAGCACCCCGGTGAGGCCGTCGGTGTTGGCCAGGCGCTTGAGGGCCTCCTCGCTCTGCTTGTGCTCGGTAATGTCGCGCACGCTGCCCGCGGCGTACCAATGACCGTCCATGGAAAAGGCCGATGCGCTCACCTCGGCGGGGAAGTGGGAGCCGTCCTTGCGCCGGGCCAAGACCTCGCGGCGGCCCTCGAAGATGGGGCCTTGCCCGGTCTGACCGAACACCTCCAGGCCCTTGACCACGGCGGGAATCTGCTCGGACGAGGCCACCAGATGGTGCAGGTCTCGGCCCATGGCCTCCTGGCGGCTATAGCCGAAAAGGCGCTCCGCGGCCAGGTTCCAAAACTGCACCCGGTCCTGGGAGTCCACCAGGGTTATGGCGTCCTGGGAGGTGTTGGTGATGAACTCCAGGCGGCGCTGGTTGCGCAGGGTCTCGCCTTCGGCCACGGCCCGGCGCACCCTGGCCAGAGCCCACAGCCACACCACCCCGGCCATGAGCAGCATCACCCCGGCGCAGATCCAGAACATGGCCGGCAGCCAGGGCAGGGCCAGCACCTCCGGGGGCACCCGGGAGATGATCCACCAGTGGTCGTCTACGCGGGTGGGTGGTTGGGAGGCCCCCACGGACTGCACCTTGTCCATCAAGGCCACCGACTGGTAGGTGAACAGCCCGTAGGGAGTCACCACTTGGCCGTTTTCCTGCGGGGCGATGTTGCGCCAGGCCTGCTGGTAGGCCGTGGCCATGCTGAAGGGCGTCCGTTCGTTGATGGAGTGCCCCCACTCGTGCTTTGGGTCGGGGCCCACCAACCACCAGCCGCCCTGGTTCACCAAAAACAGCTCGTTCTGCCCCGCGCGCGAAGCCCGGCGCAGGCGGTCCAATATGCGGTCGCCCAGGAAGTTGAGCACCACCACTCCCAAGAGGCCGTCGTCGGGGTCTTCCACCGGGCTGACGAAGCGTATGGTCGGCTTGTAGGGCACTTCCAGCCGGCCGCCTTCGACGTTCAGGTCAAAGGGCGAGATGTAGACCTGGCCCGGCGCCATCTTCAGCCCGGCGCTAACGTAATAGCGATGCCCCTTGGGCTGCAACGCCCTCTCGTCCACCACCCAGGACTTGCCCTTGTCCAGGTTGATGCGCACCACCTCCCGGCCGCTGGTGTCCAAAAAGCGCACCTGGTCGTAGACCTTCTGGCTCTGGCTGAAATACAAAAAGGCCGCCTCCAGGATGTCCTTGAGAGGCACCTGGCCGTCCGGCCGGTCCATGGCCAGGGTGGTGAGGCGGGCCAGGAACACGGCGTCCGACACGTGGGTCAGCAGGTCGGTTTCCAAGACCTCGCGCTCCAGGCGCACCAAGTTGACCTGCTGCCCCTTTATGGCCTCTATGCGGGTGCTTTTCTGGGTCAGGTAAACCAGGGAGGCCACCAGCAGCACCAGGACGGCCAGGGGCAGGTACAACTGCAGGAATGCGAAGATCACCCGGGGGGGAGGGGAGGAAGTTGCTTGGTCGGCGGACATGAAACTGCTCTCTGGGGGTTCAGTTCAGTCACTGAAGCATAGCATATGATAATGGGGCCTTGGGCCGTTTATCCTCCCTGAGGAGGCCTGTTTAAGCGGGCTCCAGGGCCCGGCGCACCGTTTGGGCCATTTCCCGGCGGGTGTAGGGTTTGCTAAGAAGCAGGCGCACGTTGGGGGGCAGCTCCCCCTGGGGAAGGTGCCCGCCGTAGCCGGTGGCGATGACCACCGGCAACTCCGGGGCGATCTCGTACAGGTCGCGGGCCAGCTCGTCGCCGGTGGTGTGGGGCATGGTCAGGTCGGTGATGACCAGATCGTAATCTTGGGGCGAGCGGCGCAGATCCGCCAGGGCCTCCCGCCCCGAGAGGCGCAGGCTCACCCGGTAGCCCAGGCCTTCCAGCATATCGCGGCCCATCTCGCCCACCGGCTGCTCGTCGTCCACCAAAAGCACCCTTTCGCCGCCGCCGGTCTCTACTTGCTGCTCAGGGCTCTCGGGGAGGGGCGGCGTCGGGCCGGTCAACAGGGGCAGGTGGACCTCGAACACCGACCCCCGGCCCAGGCGGCTGTGCACGGTCACCTGGCCGCCGTGGTTCTTGACGATGTTGTGCACCATGGCCAGGCCCATGCCCGAGCCCTCGCTCTTGTCCTTGGTGGTGAAGAAGGGCTCGAAGATGCGCCGCATGGTCTTGGGGTCCATGCCCTGTCCGGTATCGTTCACCGTCAGGCGTAGGTAGGGGCCCGGCTTAAGATCGGCGAAGGACGCGGCCTGTTCGGGGTCCAAAGCCACCGGCTCCAGGGTTACGTTCAGCACCCCGCCCCCGGAGCCCATGGCCTGAAAGGCGTTGGTGGCCAGGTTCATCACCACCTGATTAATCTGGGAGGGATCGGCCAGCACCATCGCGCGGGGGGCCACCAGGCGCCTCTCCACGGTTATGGTGGCGGGCACGGAGGTGCGCAGCAGATCCAGGGCCTCGGCCACCACCGGCTGCACGGCCACCGGGCTGCGGCCGGATTCGCTGTGGCGCGAAAAGGTGAGAATCCGGCGCACCATGCCCTTGGCCCGCTCCCCGGCCTTGAGCACCTGTTCCAGGTCGCCGCGATGAGGCGAGTCGGGTGGCAGGTCGGTGAGCACCAGCTCGGTGAAGCCAAGCATGGAGGCGAGGACGTTGTTGAAGTCGTGGGCGATCCCCCCGGCCAGGGTGCCCATGGCCTCCATCTTCTGGCTTTGCAGGAGTTGGGCCTCCAGTTGCTTAAGGCGCTGGCGGGCCAGGACTCGGTCGGTCACGTCGCGCCCCGAGCCGCTGATGTAGGGCTCACCCTTTTCCGGGCGCACCAGGGTGCTGCGGTATTCGATGTAGTGCTTTTGCCCCTGCGCGTCCAGGTATTGGCTAAGCCCTGACATGAAGCCCTCGCTACGCAGGGTGGGCAGGTATTCGGCGTAAAAAGCTTCGCGGTGCTCGGGCAGCATGAACTGGGAGCCCTCGCGGCCGACCAGCTCGCTGGGCGGGTAGCCGAAGATGGCGGCGGTGGCCTGGTTGGCGCTTAGGAAGCGGCCCTGAAGGTCCTGGGTGTAGATCAGGTCGGTTATGGAGTCGATCAGGTCGCGGTAGCGCCGTTCGGACAGGCGCAGGGCCTCCTCGCTACGGCGGCGGCTGGCCACCTCTTGGCTGAGCAGGTCGCGCTCCCGGTCCAGTTCCAGGGCCACGATGCGCTGACGCCGCAGGGAGCCTTCCAGGCCGCCCACCAAGATGGCCACCGGTATGGCGGTGGCCGCGTTGAGGAACAGAAAGTTGGAAACGATGATCAGCCACTGGTCTTGATATGCCGCCAAACTTTCGGCCCAAACCACTTGGCCAGTGTAGGTGTACCAGGTTAAAACCAGCAGGGTGGCCAGGTTGAGGGCCAGGCCCAGCAGGGCCGGGCGCAGGCCCAGATACAGGGCGGCCAGAATGGGGATCGAGAACAGCCAAAACGGTCCGCTGCTCAAGGGACCGATGGTCACCATAACGGCCAGGCCGATGCCGTAGATCATCAGCAGAAGCAGCGCGACCCTGGTGGCCAGAGGTAGCTGGCGCAGCACAAAAAGCGTCAGGGTCAGTGCCAGCATAACGCTGTCCAGGACTATGACCAGGTAATGAGCATTTTTGGCCAGCACCGGCAGGGCCATGAGATAGGCCAGCAGGCCCAGGATCAGGCCCGGCCCCAGGGTGAAGAAGAACATGCGTTCGCGCCACTGGGGCAGTCCGGCGGAGTCGTCCGCCGGGGGTGGAGTCACCACCCGGCGCAGCCAACTGCGGGATGCCTTGTCTTGGGGCGCGGCGTACTCAGGCATGGTCCCCCTTGCTCCTAAACCCGGCGACGATTAAAAAAAGTTTGCCTCAAGGGGGCGAGGACTCGTCCGCTAAAACGCGGCTTGGTCAGAGGGCAGACGAAGACGTCACCTTGCGGCCACGTTTATATACTACATCATCGATGGACTTTTCTGCGCGGTGGGGCGGCCCCGCCCCCCCGGCCGGTTCTCCGGGCCCGCCCGCCTATAGGTCGAAGGTGGTGAGCATCTCCTCCAGGGGTTGGCGGACGCTACGGAAGGTATTGGCCGGGGCCTGGGGGTCGGGATGGCCCAGGGCCACGCCGATGACCATGTCCTCGTCCTCGGGGATGGGGGCCACCGCCCGCACCTCCTCGGGGAAGCGCGCCAGGGCGGCCAGGATCACGGTGCCCAGCCCCAGGCTTGCCGCGGCCAGGCACAGGCCGTGGGTGAAGGCCCCGGCGTCGAACACCGCGTAGCTGGTCTGGCCTTTGGGCACGGTGACGAACAGCAGGCAGGGGGCCCCGAAGGCGCTGAAGTTGTTGACGTAGTGGGCGGATCGCTTGTCGGCGTCCTCCCGGGCGATGCCCAGCACCTTGAACAGGGAGCGGCCCAGGTCCTTGTAGCGGGCGCTCATGCCCTCCTCAAAGCCCATGGGCATGGTGATGTCCGGCTCCTGGGGGCGCTCGGAGATCATGGCCTCCACCAGGCGGCGGCGTATCTCCTTGGCCTTGTCGCCTCCCACGGCGTAGAGCTTCCAGGGCTGGGTGTTGCCCCAGGAGGGGGCCTTGGCGGCCAGGGCGGCTATCTGCTCCACCTCATGCCGGGTGACCGGTTGGTCGCTGAAGCCCCGGCAGGAATGGCGGCTGTCCACTACTTGCTGGTAATCCATGCTCATTTCTCCTTGGATGCGCTTTTGTTTATAAAGCGCTCCACCCGGCGGGCGAATTCCGGATCGTCCGCGGCGATTATCACTCCTTGGCGTTCGTCTTCCAGATGGGGGGCCAGCCGCCCGCGCACCGCCCGGCCCAGGCGGCGCTTGGTGGCGGCCAGGGCCTGGGCCGGTCCCTGGGCCAGCTTTTGGGCCAGTTCCTGGGCCGTCTCCAGGGCGCTGCCCGGAGGCGCGAGGCGGGTGATCAGGCCCAGCTCGTGGGCCCGCTGGGGGCTCAGGGTGTCGCCCAGGTAGAATATTTCGGCGGTCAGGGCCGGGCCGAACAAGTGGGAAAAGTGGTAGGTGGTACCCGCGCCGGGCACCAGGCCCACCTTGAGGAAGCCGGGCACCAGGCGGGCGTTGTCGGCGGCCACCACCAGGTCGCCGGCGGCCATCCAGGCCAGGCCCGCGCCGGAGGCCGCGCCCTCCACCGCTGAGATCACCGGTTTGGGCAGCTCGGTGATCGCCAGCACCACCCGGATCACGTACTGCAGATAGTTGGCGAATATCTGCCCCGCCCCCTGGCCGGGGTGGTCCTCAAGAAAGGCCGCCGCCCGCTTCAGGTTCCCCCCGCCGCTGAAGTTGCCTCCGGCCCCGGTGAGGATGACCACCCTGGCCTGGTCGTCGTGGGCCAGGCCCTCCAGGGTCCGGGCCAGGCGGGGGCCCATTTCGTCGTCCATGCCGTTCATGGTGGCCGGGTTGTCCATGGTCACGGTGACCACGGGGCCTTGGCGCTGAACGCGTACATACTCTGCTGTCGGACTCATGTCGCTCCTTGCCTCGGGGGGAGATGTAAATCGGCTCCAGCTTGCCACAGGCGGCGGCGGGTGACAAGACGCACGGCCCCGGCAAGACTGGCGGGCCCGGATCGGTTATATTATGGGATACCGGCAAAAACCTTTTTACGGCGTGAATTTGTCCCCATGAGCGTGTTTGAACAAGTCTTGGCCCTGCTCAAGGACCCCTCCCCGCCCAGCCGCAACCGGCACTTCGCCGGCTTTGCCGGGCAACGGGGCGGGCGGGTGCACCGGCTCTATCGCCTCTACCGCGCCCTGGCCCAGGAGACGACCCGCCTGGCCGCCCGGCCCGGAGCCACCGCCCGCCTGCGCCGCGAGAGCGGGGACTTGTGGCTGGAGCTGAGCGACCCGGATCTGGCCTACCGGCGGCGCTGCCTGCTGCCCCCCGAGCTTTGCGCCTATTTTTCCGAGCGCCTGGCCCAACACCGATGAGCCCGGCCCAGGACCCAGACGAGCTGCTGCCCGTGGTGGACGACCAGGACCGCCAGGTGGGCCTGGCCTACCGGTCCCAGGTGCACGGCCAGGGCCTGCTGCACCGGGCGGTGCACGTGCTGCTCTTCGACCTCGACGGCAACCTCTGGCTGCAACGGCGCAGCCAGGCCAAGGACACCTATCCGGGCATGTGGACCTCCTCGGCCAGCGGCCACCTGGACCCCGGCGAGGACTACCACGCCGCCGCCCAGCGCGAACTGCGCGAGGAGCTGGGCCTGGACTTGGAGCTGACCTACCTGGGCAAGGTCCCCGCCGGGCCGGCCACCCAGGGCGAGTTCTCCGGGGTGTTTAGGGCCCAGAGCGGGCAAAAGCCCGTCCCCGACCCCGAGGAGATCGCGGAGATGGGCTTGTTCTCCCTGGAAGATGCCAGGGCCCTGGCTGCGGACCACACCCGCGCCGCCCCCTCCCTGGAGGCGGTGATGAGCCAGGCCGGGCTCATCTAACAAAGCGCTCATGGCGGCCAAGGCCGCGCGACTCAACTCATAAAGGAAATCAGCCATGCAAGGCGAAATTCGCAGGCAAGACCGGGTTGCCGACCAGGAGCAGACCCGGCGGGTTTTGGAGCAGGGGGAGTACGGGGTGCTCTCCAGCGTATCGCCCGATGGGCAGCCTTACGGCACGCCCCTGAGCTACTGGCTCATGGACGGGGACATCTACTTCCACTGCGCCCTGGCCGGGCACATGCTGGAAAACATCGCGGCCAACGACCGGGTGTCGTTCTGCGTGGTGGGCAAGACCCAGGTGCTGCCCGACAAGTTCTCCACCCTGTACGAGAGCGTGGTGGCCTTCGGCCGGGTTTCCGAGGCGCCGGCCCCGGACAAGCGCGCCGCACTGGAGGGCCTGGTGGCCAAGTACAGCCCCGGCTACCCCGCCGAGGGCGGCCAGTACATCGACAAGCTCATCGATCGGGCGCGGGTCTTCAAGATCGCCGTGGAGGCGGTGAGCGGCAAGGCCCGCAACGCCTAGGGTATTGCCTAGAAGCGCCCCATGAACTCGGCGATGGCCTGGTTCACCTCGCGGAAGTTCTCCAACTGAATCATGTGACCCCCGCCCTCGATGATCCTGAGCTCCGCCTCGGGTATGGCCTGGGCCATGGCCTGGCTGAGCGCGGGCGGGGTCATCTTGTCCTGGCTGCCCACCACGATGAGGGCGGGCAGGACCAGCTTTTCCAGGCGCTCGGTGGCGTCGAAATAATCGCAGGCCGCGAAATCGTCGTGCAATACCTGGGGGCCGGTCTGGGCCATCTGCTCCACTCCCTGGCGCAGGAGCGCCTTGTCCACCCCCCGGGAGTAGGCCCAGCTCACGATCATCTCCACCGTGGGCTGGAAATTTTCCTTGATCCCGGCCAGCAGGGCCGGGTTGACCGGCAGGCGGGGCCCGGTGCTCATGAGGATAACCCCGCGCATCAGCTCGGGGTGGGCCAGGGCCAGCTCCTGCACGATGGCCCCGCCCAGGGAGTGCCCCAGCACCACCGGCCTAAGCGGCCCGGCGGCCAGGAATTCGCCCACCCACCGGGCGTAGTCCTCCACCCGCTGTAGGCCTGGGCCGGGGGTGGAGTGGTGGCCCGGCAGGTCCAGGGCGGCCACGTTGATGTCCTTGAGGTTGCTGAGCTGGGGCAGAAAATACTCGCCCCGGCCGCCCGCGCCGTGGATCAAGAGCAGGCTGGGCCGGGCGGGGTCGAAGCCGCCGCGCCCCTGATAAAGGCCTATCTCGCGTCCGGCCAGGTGCTGTTGCCACATGGTATTCGCTTCCTTATTTTTCCGAACGGTTGCGGCTGCGGTAGCGCAGGCCGCCCAGCTTCTTTAGCTTCTGCACCAGGGTGGTGCGGTTCAGGCCCAACAGCGAGGCGGCCTGGGCCTTGACCCCGCCGGCCTGCTCCAGGGCCTGGGCGATCAGCCGCCGCTCTATCTGCTCCAGGGCGTGCTTCAGCTTCAGCCCGCCGGGAGGCAGCTCCAGGGCGGGCAGCTCCTCCTCGGGCTCGCTCTCGGGCAGGGGGGCCTGGTCGAGCATCTTGGGCGGCAGGGACTCGGGGCCGATCACCTCGCCCTCGGCCAAGACCACCAGGCGCTCCAAGAGGTTCTCCAACTCGCGCACGTTGCCCGGCCAGTCGTAGCGCACCAGGCGCTCGGCCACATCGGGATTGAGCTCCTTTAGCTCCAGGCCCTTTTGCTGGGACAGGCGATCCAAAAAAAACTGGCACAGCAGGGGTATGTCGCTACGCCTTTGGCGGAGCGGGGGCACCATGATGGGCACCACGTTGAGGCGGTAGTAGAGGTCCTCGCGGAACTCCCCGCTCTCCACCCGGGAGGCCAGATCCTGGTTGGTGGCGGCCACGATGCGCAGGTCCACCTCGATGGTGCGGGTGCCGCCCACCCGCTCGAAGGCGTGCTCCTGCAAAACCCTGAGGATCTTCACCTGGAGCAGGGGAGGCATGTCGCCGATCTCGTCCAGGAAGATGGTGCCGCCCTGGGCCAGCTCGAAGCGCCCCACCCGGCTGCGCACCGCCCCGGTGAAGGCGCCGCGCTCGTGGCCGAACAGCTCGCTTTCCAGAAGCTCGCTGGGGATGGCCCCGCAGTTCACCGGCACCAGGGGGAATTCCCGGCGGTGGGAATGGTGGTGGATGGCCCGGGCCACCAGCTCCTTGCCGGTGCCGCTTTCGCCCAGGATCAGGACGGTGCTGTCGGTGGGGGCCACCTTGTGGATCAGGCGGAACACCTGCTGCATGGCCCGGCTCTGGCCCACCAGGTTTTCCACGTCGTAGATCATTGAGCCCTGGTGCAGGCGCCGCGCCCGGCGGCGGCGCTGGCGGCGGTGCTCCAGGGCCGCCTCCACCGCCTCATAAAGCTCTTCGTGGCTCTCGGGGGTGACCTGGTAGTTGAAGGCCCCCTGGTGCAGGGCAGTGACCGCCGCTTCGGCCTGGGGCTGGTCGCTGAACACGGTGGCCACCGTTTCCGGGAACAGCTCCACCAGGCGCTCCAGGAAGGGCCCGGTGGACTTGCTCCCCAGGCGGTCGGCCAGGAGCACCAGGTCGAAATAGCTCTGGTCGGCCAGGGCCAGGGCCTGGTCCGGGTCGGCGGCCACGCTCACCGCGAACCCCCGCCCTTCCAGCCATTTCTGGAACGCCTTGCCCTGGGCCTTGGTGCGGGCCACCAGCAAGATGGATATGGGGGCGGTGGAGGCCATGGGGTTCCTTTCCGGAAAAGCGCGGCTCTCACCCTGGAACGCGCCGCCACCATTGTGGGTTATGGGCGTCCGGTTTGCAAGAGGTCGACTTGGCGGGGAACCCCGGCTGGATTTTCAGCGGCCTAGCTCTTGGACTTGGCCGCCTTCACGCTCTGGAACCAGGCATTGGACTCGGCCGAGAACAGCATCACCAGGGCCACCAGCTGGATTATCACCTGCACTATGTCCATGAGCGCGGCCGCGCCGAAGGGCGCGCCCGAGACCAGGCCGACGACCATCATGACCGTGCCGATGATATACAGCACCAAAAAGGTGATGCGGGCCCAGTTGCGGCCCTTGCCGATCATGAAGATAAAGAAGAGCATGATCGCGAAGATGACCACCACGATGGCCACGGCGGCTCCGGCCTGGCCCTCGCTTCCCAGGTGAGAAATGGCGGGCGCACCCAAAAAGGCGCGCAGCACTCCCAAGGCCCAAGCGACGTAGAGCAATATGATGGCGGTGTTGGACTTGCTGGGCCGAGTGGTTGGCGAAGCGGTCATGAGTGTCCTCCCTGAATTGGGCGCAGATATAAAACCCGCGGGGCAGGGCGGAGCGATGTTTCATCCTATGTACCGGCGGTGCGGGAGTCAACGATTATGAGCCCGCCTTGACAGCCCCATTTTACTGCTTATCATTAATATCAATGACAAACCGGAGGAAACGCCGTGCCCATCTATGAGTATAAGTGCCAAAAATGCGACCACGAGTACGAGGCCCTGGTGATGGGCAGCGCGGACGCGGTGGAGTGCCCCAAATGCGGCTCCAAGAAGAAGGAGCGCCTGATGAGTTGCTTCAGCTCCACCGGCAAGGGGCTGGACTCCCTGGCCGGCGCGGCGGCGGCCTCCAGCTCCGGCTGCGGCGGTTCGGGATTTTCCTGAGCGGGCTAAGCCGGGCGGCGCGGTTCGCGCCGAGAGCACACACGACCCCCTCCACCCGGAGGGGGTTTGTTATTGGAACAGAGCCCCGGCTCCGGATAGCGACAGGGCCAGGGAAAAGACCACCGGGATGAGGTTGGCCACCAGGGACAGGCGCACCGGGGCGCGGTGCACCGCGGCCAGGCCGTAGACCAGGATCACCAGGTTCCACACCGCGAAGGCGGCCATGCCCGCGTAGGGGATCATGGTGAGCAGAACCGGGCCTTGGGCGTAGCAGGCCACCCGGAAGGTGTCGCCCAGGTTCCTGCCCGCCGCGCCCAGGGTCATGAACATCACATGGATGATGGCCGCGTTGAGCGGCATGAAGCCCAAGAGCACCAGCCAGGGAACCGGCCCGGCCGGGGAGAGCCCCAGGGGCCACATCACCGCCATGGGGATCAGGGTGCACAGCACCGCGAAGACGGCGGCGCGCAGCAGGCTACCCCTGCGGGCGGCGTCGAAGCTGGCCCAGGGGTGGCTGGCCACGGCCCACCAGGTGGCGGGCAGGCCCCAGAGGGGACCGGCGGCCCGTTCCCAGGCCAGGGGGCGGGAGGCCTCGCTCACCCCCTAGACCCCCGCCATGCCCAGGCCCGCCAGCATGACCCCCAGCAGGAAAAAGCCGATCATGGGCAGCACCACCGCCAGGATGGCGTTGCGCTTGTCTTGGCCCAGGCCAACGCTAAGGGCGATGGCCAGCACGTAGATGTTCCACAGCAGGTGCACGAAGATGCCCACCATGGGCAGCAGCAGGGCGGCGGTGGTCACCTGGCTGTAGCACACCAGGCGCAGCACCAGGGCGAAGGGCGGGGACGGGCGGCCCTTGCCCAGGACGCGCAGGGTCAGGTGCACCGCCCCGCTGTAGATGGGCAGGAAGATCGCCGCCTGGATGAGCATGCCCAAAATGCCGAACAACAGCACCGACATGCCGCCCGAGGACTCCACGCTCCAGGCGATGGTGAACAGGTAGCGGGCGAAAAACACCAGCAGCCACATGCCCACCGCGAAGCCCACCCAGCGGGGCCAGGAGGCGGCGGGCATGGCCGAAAGGGCCCAGCGGGGCTTGGCCATGATGCCGTACATGGTGGCGAAAAAGGCCTTGGGACCGGCTCCGGGCACCTCCCAGGGCATCATGATGCCCGGCGGGGGAGGGGGCGGCGGTGGCGGGGTCTCGGGGGCCTGCGGGTCTATATGAGGGCTCTCAGGCAAACTCGGGCTTCCTTTTTTCGAAGAAGGCGGCGATCCCCTCGGCGAAGTCGGGCTGGTCGCCCAGGCGGGACAGGCTCTGGCGCTCGTTCTCCATCACCGTTTCCAGATCGCCGAACATGGCTTGGTTGAGCAGGGCCTTGGTCTGGGCCAGGGCGGTGGCCGGTCCCTTGGCCAGGCGCTGGGCCACGGCCAGGGCCTCGTCCATGAGCGCCTCGGGGGCCACCACCCGGTTGACCAGGCCCCAGGCCTGGGCGGTGGGGGCGTCGATGGCCTCCGACAGCATGAAGAAGGCGCTGGCCCGTTGCAGGCCCAGAACCCGGGTGATCAGGGCGGTGCTGCCGCCGTCGGGGCTCAGGGCGATGCGGATGTAGCCGGGGTCGAAGCGGGCCTTGTCGCTGGCCACCACGACGTCGCAGGACAGGGCCCAGCCGATGCCCCCGCCGCTGACCACCCCGTTGAGGGCGCAGACCACCGGCTTGGGCAGGCGGCGCAGGGCGCTGACCGAACGGTGGAGCATCGCGGCCAGCTCGGAGAAGAAGATGCTGGGCTTTTCGCCGCTTTTTAGAGCCTTGGCCATTTCGCGCACGTTGCCCCCGCCGCTGAAGGCCGGGCCCGCGCCGGTGAGCACCAGCACCCGCACCGCCGGGTCGACTCCCGCCTCTTCCAGGGCCTGGATGATCTCCGGTCCGCTGCCGTAATCAATGGGATTGAAGATTTGGGGCTGGTTCAGGGTGATCAGGCGCACCGGCCCGCGGTCCTCGATCAACAACGTTTTGTATTCGGCCATGGCCTCTCCTCAAGCTATACTCTTTAAGGCCTCCAGCATAGGCCGAGCGTCCGGGGCCGTCAAGCTAAGGCGGCCTTGCTAAAGCCGCCCACCTTTGTTAGTTTTGGGCCACCTATAACTTAGCGAGATGACTCATGCCCAAGGTGCTTTCCAGCCCCAAGCTGCCCACCGGCAAAGGGGGCGGCCGCCGCAGTTTCCGCCTTTCGCCCCTGGAGATAGGGGTGGCCATCCTGGTGGCCATGGGTGGGGTGTATCTGATCTACGTGCTCTTGAGCGGCCTGTTCGGGGGAGGGGCCGAGGCCCCCGCGCCCACCGGAGGCCCCATGGGCCAGGGCATCAACCCCGCCCGCCTGGACAAGGTGCTTAGCACCGCCGAGGCCGCCAACCAGCGTATCAAGGACCTGGACAAGCGCCTTAATGAAACCGAGAAGCGTCTGAAGCAACTCGGGGAGCAGGGCGGGGCCCCAGCCGCCGGTGGCGCTGGCAATGTCAACGGCAAGCTGGCCGCCCGGGTGAGCGCCCTGGAGAAGCAGCTGGCTGAGTTGCCCGCCACCCCGGCGGCGGCGGGCAAGGGCAAGGCCGCCAATCCCAAGTTGGCCGCCCGGGTGGACAAGCTGGAAAAGAGCCTGGCCGCCCTGGACAAGCAGAACCAGGAGCTGACCAAGTCCCTGGACGCCGCACAGGGCAAGCTGGCCCCCCGCGTGGCCCAGATGGAAAAATCCCTGGCCGAGATGGACAAGCAGAACCAGGCCGTGGCCAAGGACCTCAAGAAGCTGGCCCCGGCCAAGGGCGAGGAAAAGCTGGCCGCCAAGGTGGCCGAGCTGGAGAAGCGCTTGGAGGCCAAGAGCGCCCCCGCCCCCGACAAGCTCGACGCGCGCCTGGCCTCCCTGGAAAAGCAGGTCAAGGATCTGGCCCAGCGTCCCCCGGCCAAGGGCGGGACCGCCGCCGCCGTCTCGCCTGACTTGCTCCAGCGGGTGGAGGGCCAAGGCAGTGTCTTGGGCGGGCTTACCTCCACCATGGGGCGGTTGCAGCGCAGCCAGGAGCGCCTGGAAAAGCAGGTTGGGGCTTTGGCCGTGGCCGCGCCCGTGGTCAAGGGCGCGCCCTTGGCCTCGCCTGTGCTGGCCCAGCGCCTGAGCGGCCTGGAAAAGCAGATCGCCGCCCTGAACCAGTCCCAAGCCCGGCCGTCGCGCCAGGAGCTGGACGCGGCCAAGCGCATCGCCTCCTTGGAAAAGGAGCTGGCCCAGGTGAAGAAGCAGGCCGCCGCCGCGGTGCAGGCCGACCCCAAGATGAGCGCCCGCCTGCGCTCCCTGGAGAAGCAGCTGGCCGCCGACAACAAGGATGAGAAGGTCATAGACCGGCGCTTGGACCTGTTGGAGAAGAAGGTCTCCAGCGTGGCCGCCCAGGCCCAGGCTCGCCCGGCTCCGGCGGCGGTGAGGCCCGCCGCTCCGGCGGCCGAGGCCAAGCCGGTGCGCATCATCCACGTGGTGCGCCCCGGGCAGACCCTCTACGGCCTGGCCCGCAGCTACGGGGTGAAGATGAAGCAGATCAAGGAGTGGAACCCCCAGTTGGGCGCCCGCGACAAGCTCTACATCGGGGAAAAGCTGACGATCGTGATCAGGAAGTAGCCTTGACCGGCGGGGAGCTATGGCGCGAGGTCAGGGGCCACCCAGCCCTGCGCGCCCTGACGGACCTGGCCGGGGAGAGCGGCCAGGACCTCTGGCTCTGCGGCGGCACCCTGCGCGACCTGCTGCTTGGGCGACGCCCCCCCGATCTGGACCTGGCCGTGGACGGCGACGCCATGGCCCTGGGCCGGGCCCTGGCCCAGCGCACCGGGTCGCGCTTCGTGCCCTTGGGCCGCGAGTTCGCCACCTGCCGGGTGGTGACCGGTCGCGGCGAGCTGGACCTGGCCGGTCTGCGCGCCCCCACCCTGACCGCCGACCTGGCCGCCCGCGACTTCACCGTGAACGCCCTGGCCCTGCCCCTGGATAAACTTTGCTCCGATGATCCCGAGGCCCATCTGGTGGACCCCACCGGCGGGCGGGCCGACCTGGCCGCCGGGCTGCTCAGGCCCGCCGGGCCGGGGGTGCTGTGCGCCGACCCCCTCAGGGTGCTGCGTGCCTTTCGCTTCATGGCCACCCACGCCCTGGCCCCGGCACCAGGCCTGGAATACCGCTTGGCCGGGGCCGCGCCGGGGCTTTTCCGGGTGGCCGCCGAACGCATAGGGGCCGAGTGGCTCAAGCTCATGGCCGGCCCCCAAGCAGTGCGGGCGGTGGAGGCCATGGAAGACTGCGGGGTGCTCACCCGCCTGGCCCCGGAGCTGGCCGCCGGGCGGGGCTTGCCCCAAAACCCCTACCACCACCTGGACGTGCTGGGCCACAGCCTGGCCTGCGCGCGCGCCGCCGGGCTGCTAACGGCCGGGCGGGGGCCCTTGGCCGGCACCTTGGCCCAGGAAGGGCCGGGCTACCTGCGCGAGCCGCGCCGCCGGGCCCTGTTCATGACCGCCGCCCTGCTGCACGACCTGGGCAAGCCCCCCACCCGCCAGGCCAAGGACGAGGTCTGGGCCACCTTTTACCGCCATGAAATCATGGGGGCCAAGCTGGCCTCGGGGCGCTGCCGGGCCCTGGGGCTGTCCAAGGCCGATGCGTCCTGGGTGGGCCGCCTGGTGGCCGAGCACATGCGGCCCTTCCACCTGCTGGGGGCCCAGGGGCGCGGCCAGCTGACCCGCCGGGGGGTGCGCCGCATGCTGGCCGCCCTGGGGCCGGACCTGCCCGCCCTGTTCATGCTGGCCATGGCCGACACCATCGCCGGGCGGGGGCCCTTGCGCCCCCCGGAGGCGGAAGGTAGGCTTTTGGCCCTGTACCAGGAGGTGGCCAGGCTGCGCGACCGTGAGTTGGCTGCCGCCCTGGCCGCCCCGCCCCTGTTGGACGGCCACGAATTGATGCAGGTCCTGGGCTTGCCCACGGGCAAGGAGGTGGGCCGCCTGCTGACCCTGGTGCGCGAGGCTCAGTTGGACGGCGAGATAAGCAGCAAGGACGAGGCGCTGGCCCTGGCCAGAGAGGCGCATTCGCAGAGCTTTTCTTGACGCTAACCTGCGCCGATGATAGTTTTTGCCCATATCGGAAGTGGAAACGTCACTGGTGGGCGTCCCGGACTTCAAATCCGGTGTACCGTCTGAGTAAGGCGGTAGGTGGGTTCGATTCCCATGCACTTCCGCCACAATGATTTCAAGGGCTTAGCTGTCATGGCTAGCCCTTTACTATTTTCAGGGCTGGCCGAACAGCTCGGTTTGGGTGTGGATTTGGGTGTGGATTTGAGTGGGAGTGAGTCACACCCATCTCACTAGCCTGCTCATATGCAGCCATTGCCTCGCGCTCGGAACCGTCAAGGCTGTGCAAGTATATCTCTGTCGTGGCCCGGTTCTCGTGGCCTAGAATTTTCTGGATGGTGCCGAGGGGCACCCTCTGTTGATCAAGGAGCGACGCTCCGGCATGTCTTAGGGCGTGGAAAGCAAAAGGTTTGACACCAGCCCTCTCACACAACTTTCGCATGAGATTGTGCCGGCTGCTGTACGTTCCTTCGACCCACCCACCCTTTTTGTGGCTCCAGTACTGATGCCAGAAGACCCATGGCTTGGAACAATCCCTCACACTGTGCCGTCTGGTCATAATTTCATGCAGCCTATGAGTCATCGGAACAACTCTGGGAGTGCGATGTCCCCCCCTCTTCTTTCGGGTATATAGGGTGATGGTTTGGGCCTTCAGGTCTACATCATCCCATGTGAGTTGGTTGATTTCACTGATACGACCCATGGTATCTCTAACTACCCACAAGTAATCCCACACATCACAATTAGCTACCTTTAAGACTTTCTCGATGTCTTGCGGTGGTGGTACGTACTTTATCTTTTTATCCACCGGAAGAAAGCTGAGGCCTGTAACTGGATTTTGAGACACCAGTTTCTTCTTCAGACCAAAGTTAAAGGTTGCCTTCAAATACCGTATCTCTTTGTTTGCGGTGTAGGCAGAAACACGGCTCCTCTCAAGCACGAATTTCTCGATCATAGGCTGATCGATTTCGCTGCAATTCAAATCACCCCACCTCTTGATCCACCGGCTGGCGACGTACACGTATTCCTCATAATGTCTCTCCGAGTTGTACGCCTTCACATGATCAAGCCGCCTATTAGCCAGCTCCAAGAAGTCCATGTCGGTTGGGGTCTTCTGGCTGGTCTGAGTCGGTGTGGGGTTCAGCAACTCCTCCCTTCTCGCGGCCTCGGCCCTTTTGGCTTCGGCCTTGGTCTTGAAGTAACCGCTTGTGTACCTTTGTTTTCTTAGGGTGAAGTCGTGCTTCCAACCCCGCCCCTCGCAAAAATAGACGCTCATAAAGGTCCTCCTTACTTGGAAACCGAAGGACCCCCCTGAGCTTCCTACCGCCGATGGCCTCCGAATTTTTGTAAACCCAACTCAGGCTTACCTGGAGGAAATCTGCGGCCTCCTCAGGGGTCATTATTTCATGGGAGTTGCCCATGGTCAAACCTTCGGTTCAGAGTCCTGCCCTTACTTCCCGCCCCGCTTCCCAAAGCCGTTGACCAGCAGTTTGATCACCCCGACGGCGAAGATCAGCCACATGCCCAAACTGACCACACCCCGCACAGAGGTCTGGCCGCCGGAGAAGAGCGTTCCCACCTGGTGGTCCACGCCGTGCCGCAAGCTCTCGTAGGCAGAGCCGGCCAAGTCAGCCGAGATACTGACCAGGATATGCACCACCGGGATGGCGATGGCGATAGCCAGCAGGATCCAGACCCAACGTCCCATTGCACACCTCCCCTGTTTCTTTGCCCGGTGTTCATCACCGGGCATAGGTATGGTCGTGCAAAAGGCTGAAGTGTTAAGCGGGAGTGATAGAAAAGTCGCTGATCGTCATATAGTCAACCTTATTGAGGTGCGCTTCCAGCTCCGGTGCCTGGTCGACCAGCTCATTGGCCTGCTGCTGCTCTTTAAGGCCGCGCGTGACGATGATTACGTCATCCACCCCTGCCATTAGGTCCTGGGTGATGTTGTCGATGAGGTTCCTGAAGTTCAGAGTGATCTCGTAGGCGGTTTGCTCACCATCTGCTGTACGGGCCAGCACGTCTATGGCCTTGGTACTGCCCCTGGTGCGGCCTTCGACAGCGGCCTGCATACCCATCTCTGTACACCATTGGGCAACCAGGTGCTGAAAGAGCCGGTGCTCATAAGAGCCGCAGCCCGGAGGGCCAGGATCATTCAGAAACTGCAGGGCCTTTTCCGTCAGCACCAGGTAAACGGCAGGCTTGGTGCCCCGGGTGCGATAGGGCTTCAGCAATACCAGGTTGTTGGTGGCCAATTCTTCCAAAGCTCGCTCTCCCTCGGCGGCGCTGGCAAACTTGCCAATCTCGACCAGCTCAGAGCGCCGGGTGAAAGGGCTCCTGCCTAACATGTACAGCAGGTGGGTGGCGGCAGGAGAAAGTGGGGTGGCCGGCGGAACTTTCTCTCCTGCTTCAACCAACGGCTCAGCTAAATACTGATCCAGCTCCTCCCAGAATTCTGCCGAGTGCTTTTTCAGGGTCTGATCATCGGGTTGATCCTCGATATCCCGGTTGGGTACAGCCAGGATAAAGGGCTTGGGGCAGCCACCATAACGGACAATGGCCTGGCCATGGGGAGGCAGCTCAAACATGTAGTCACGCTGCTCATCGGTCAGCCTCCAGCTTTCCTGTACGAAGTCCACGTCAGCACCATCATTGAGTGGAAAGGCTATTTTGGTGAAAGCCAGACTGCGCACCGTGGGGCTCACCGATTTCGGCTCCTGCGTGGTGATAATGGTGCCAATGCCAGCCGCTCGGATACGGCTCAGGTCCTTGTTAAAGGCGCTTTCGCCAAAGTCACTCACATTGCGGCTCGCCTGCAACAGATCTCGGGCTTCCTCCAAGAGAAAAAGATGTCGGAGTTTGCCACTGATTTGACCCTGCCGGACATTGGCCAGGTAGAGCGATCGGGTGATGAAGGCGATGATGAAGTTGACCACCATCTCCTGATGGCCATCCAACTCCAAGACCACATCGCGGTGTTGAAAGATGTCCAAAGGAATGCCCCGGCTACAATCAAATACCCCGCTTTCCAGCATGGCTTGTAGCCGGTTTTCTATGGACAAGAAGATGTCGTACATACGGTAGGTCTTGGTCTTGGCCCTGATGCTCTGGACCCCCTTGAGCAGAGTGAGCAAGGTAGGATTCTTTACCTGCTTATAGAGCTCACCCGCCAGCCAAAGGATGAAGTTGCGGGAGGTGGCCCCCAGATAGGCCTCCGAGACCAGCACGTCAGTCACTAGGATTATGTGCTGCCGCTGATCCAGGAAGGGGTGGATCACGAACGGATTTAGACGAAGCTTTTCCGGAGGGATTATCTGGAGAGTAGGGCAACTCTTTATCAGTCCACGATACTCACGCTTCTGGGGGTCACAGACAATGAGGTTGAAGGCCCTGTTAGGGAGGTTGCAAATTTCCTTGGTGAGCAACTTGTCATAAAAAGATTTGCCTGACCCCGTCCGTCCTAAAACGATCTTAATCTTGCACAGGTCGTCGGGATGCAGTCCCAGCTGTCCGTCGTGCTCATTGACATAGCCCACCTTGAGCGGGCCGTTCATGTACTTGGCGACGTCCTTTTGGCTGGGATAGGGCCGGAAGGGGTTTTTCATCTGCTGGTAGGCGGCGACCTTGGTGTTACGACGTGCTTTGGCCAAAATCACCGGGTTGTTTAGCAGGAAGGTGCGCAGGCCAGCCTCATCCCCTGTTTCTATGTCCCTATAAAGAAATTGTTTGACCCCTGGGTGGGTCAACATTTTGCCACTATCCAGGAGTTCCATGAGTTCCTGGAAACTCAGATCGTTTATCTCCAAATCGTTCATTGGAGGCTCCTAGAAGAAAACGGCTTTATAAATGCCGGCCAAAATGGCCAGTCCCGCGATGTAGGAGGCAAGCTTGTAATAAGAAGCTTTGCGCCCACAGTTGGTACAGATGCCCCTGCCAGACCAGCTAAGGCTTCCGTCGTGTCCCAGCTTGATTCTGGTTCGCGTCCCTGGGGGGTGAAATCTGGATTGGCAGTAGGCCACCTCGTCACCCTTATGAATAAATAGGCCGGTGCAGGAACGGCCATCGAAGGCCTTTTCGTCATATTTGGTACCGTTTAAATCCTCGGGAAAGTTGATATACTCAATTTCTTCCCAAGAACCATCGGGTCTTCGACGGCTAGTTCGTCCTCCTGCGTTGATTTCTATTTGGTCGCCAGCCATGCTCCCCATGCCGATGATTTTTTTCTTGATGATGTTAAGCAGGGTTTCCGGCTCGGTCTGGGTCGGCTCCTGGGCGTCTTCGCGGAGGGGGTTGTCATGGGCCATGGTCTGCTCCTCTCTTGGTAGTGGGATAAAACAGGACGTAGGGTTCCCCCTGATCCCATGGTTCAGGTCAAGAAAGGCAGTGGTTTATTGGCGAGGTATTTTTAGGCCGGGGTTAGCCTTGATAAACTTGAGGCTGATTCATTTTGTAAATTTGTTACGATTAACGTTGAAAATTTTAGTTGTTCCTCGAGTAAAGCCTGATCAGCTCTTCCCGCTCCTGGGGCGAAAAGTCCGCCAGGCTTTCCTTCGGTGGGGCCAGGGAATCTCTGGGAGTGGCTTCTGCGGTCTTCTCCTTGGCCTGGCGAGGCTGATTCTTCGATTGGCTGGAGCTGGCCTGGGAGCAGTTCTCACCTCCCTTCCTAATGGCATTGTAAAGGTACTCATTAGCTTTGCTGATCCGTATCTTGGCGTCCTTTTCCGAAACCCCCAGACGCTTCATCAAGCAAGGGGTCAACTCCACCCCCTCCAGCTGGAGGGCAACCAATTCGTAATAGATCTCGGCCAGCGAACTTTTGCCCTCCAAAACTTTTTCGGCGTAGCAGATCGCCTTCTCTCGCCAGGAGGGGTCCCGGTAGGCCTGTTCCCAGTCGGCCGGCTGCCCCTTTAATTGGTTAAAGGTGGATTTGCGACCCTTATAGCCCCCGTTACGGATGACATCATTGATGTATTGGTTAGCATTGTTGATCCATTTATTCTGATTCTTCTTTGCGATCCCTAGGCGCTTCATTTGGCAGGGGGTCAGTTCCCAGCCCTCCACCTGGAGCGCAACCAATTCGTAATAAGTCTCTGCCAGCTTGCTGTTCATTTTCAAAATTTCTTCGGCGTAGTAGATCGCCTTCTTTCGCCAAGATGGGTCCCCATAGGTCTGCTCCCAGGCGGTCCGCTTCCTCTTAGGGCGCGCTACCTCCAGCATCGCGCAGATTTTTTCTTTGGTCTGGTATACCCAGGAGTTGACTTTCTTGGGGTCATCTTTGGTGTCGAGCAGCTCAGCCTGCGCTTGGCCGATCTTGGTCCCCT
Organism: Pseudomonadota bacterium; assembly: GCA_018902755.1. Taxonomy (GTDB): domain Bacteria; phylum Desulfobacterota; class Desulfarculia; order Desulfarculales; family Desulfarculaceae; genus Desulfoferula. The sequence continues at coordinate 176,283 of JAHIQI010000052.1, forward strand.
CCAACATCATGGAGATGATCGCGTGGTATCTCCAGCCGTTCTCAGAGCCATCCAAAAATTTCTGCATCACCCGGCAGACGGCGGCCCGGCTATTCTTAGATTCCACGATCTGCTCGGGCGTCCACTGGTACTGCGGTACATAATCCACAGCGTCGAAGTCGGCGAAGGATTCCTCGTTCTCTACTTCACCGTCATCATTAAAGGTGGTGAAGGTCTTGTGGTGGCCGTAGGCGGCTGCCTTGATGTTAGTGTTGGAGTCCTTTTCCACGTAGTCGGGGTTGCGGATGGAGTGTATGGCGTAGGAGCGCTTCTGGACCTGCTTCACCAGGGACTTGATGCTCCGGATGTGGGAAGCGCACCCACTTTCGATGAAATGGCGGAACCGCTCCTCGCTGTACTTCTTGTCCAAGGCATAGGCCTTGGAGACGTGATCTTTGCCGATGGTGTCGCATACCACCAGCGTGACCAGCTCGGGCAGGACTACTGGATCCACTGCCTCACCTCCTCCACCAAGTCAGGCAAGAGCAACAGGAAGATGTTCTCGGCCTGGCGGTTCACCAACCTTTCGATACCGAGGACACGACCGCAGCCGCTTTCTATCACTACCTGCCACACCTTAGCCTCCACCACCCAGTAGAAGGGCCAAATCAGCTCCTTCTCCACCTCGGAGAGGCCGCTCAAGGCCTCTTTCAGCCGCTCTTTTTCTCGGGATTTCTTTGCCATGGTTCGCCTCCTCGTGTGGTTGACACCAGCGCGGTGTCGGTTAGTTAGGATCTTGGGAGAACAACTCAGACGCTTCCATGCCAGAGCTCGTGCATGCTATGATGGCTACGCTTTGCATTCGGGAGCAGTCGCTATTACCAAGGCCCTGTATCCAGTGAGGTTGAAGCTTTGAGTGGTTTGCCTTTTCAAATCTCTTGGTATGAAAGTAAGGCAAAATTGCGGGTCTGTAAAGGTATGTGGTTGATATAGCTAGACATTTAGGACATTTTGGACAAATTGGACAAAATTTGGTGGGTTACTTGTACTGCTGTCGATTGGAGGTGTTATGAAGGAATATAATTCGAATATTGTTTTGGGGTTATTCCCTGAATTAATCTTAAAGAATAGTCAAATAAAAAAATTAAAAGAGGCCCCAGAGCTATCAAATATATTGGATTATATTGCCAATCGTACTCTTCCTAAGAAAGCAAAAGCGGTTTATTTTGTCCTTAGAGAATGCCACAATACCCTGGAAGAGGCTGTAAATATATATAAAGACGTTTATAATGAAATAGAAGAAGAAAGTCTTAGACGTTCTGGTAGCAGGGCAAGAGAAAGGGTAATTAGGGAGGCACTAAAAAGTCCGGAAATTCAAGAATGGAAGGCAGCCTGGCTAGAGAAAAACAACAACTTAAAGGCAGCAGGACAGTAATTTTGACTAATAATGATAAAAGATACTGGGGCAAATTAATCGGGGGTGGCGTTGAAGCTTCAATGCTCCTGTCTATAGAAGAGTTAATAGACGAAAAAGAGTGGGTAGAAGCGGCTAAACTTTTGAGAGTATTCTTGGCTATGTATCCCTTTCAATATGACCTTATTGAAAAATATATTAGTGCGAGTGGACTATATGATACTTGTAAGGGAGTATTAAGTGACGCATGGGTTTTGGATTGCGATAAAAACAAAATTATTACAAGTGCTGACATGGAAAAAATATCAGAGACGGTTGGGGCCGAAATAGAGAGGCAATATGATTATGGAGGAAACACCTGCCAATCTATATGCTATAGTTTTTTGACCGGTTATAATAACGCGCTTGCCAAAAAGTTAAATGCCAAAGAAGTGATAGAAGATATAAAAGAAATATCTGAAGAAGTTATTTCCATAATCAGGCAATATCAGCGCCCGATAAGGGGCGATAACGAATTGAAGGCAATAGCAGCATATCTGTGTTTCGGGGACCTTGCCCTAGGCGAAATTGTAAGCGACTTCTTTGTGGGTACTAGAGGCAGCATAGATCTAGATGGGCTTAATGTTGATCATTTGATTGACTGTGTTGGAGCCGCCGCCCGTGATGATATTGAGGTACAAAAGACCATTAAGCATACACAGGAAAAGTTGGATGATTATTTAAAAGAAAAGCGCGATAAGAATAATAGATGGACGCGCGCTTGGAGTGAAGATGAAGTCGCCCATATGATTATTAAAAACGCCATTTTGGGGTTAATTTTGATCCGGGATAAAAATATATTGCCAGGAGGCATTGTTTTTTATTTGGAAATTGTTTCATTGCTTATAAATAAAACAAAACGGAAAAAGCCAAAATTTGGACATCTGATTGTGTCGGCAACTATTGTTTATCGAATAAGGTACTTTTTGGAAGAGGTGTTTAATTATGATAGTAATTGGTGGGTTGAATCAGCGATATTCGATGGCGGGTTGTCTCAACCTGAATTGGCCAATCTAGATTTATACTTAACTCATATGTCTTCTGAGGTAATAGAGGCAATAATTCAAAAGGCGGTAGAAACCTTGGAAAGTATTAAACACAAATCGGACCAATCAAAGAAATTGGTCCGATTTGTGGGAAAAGTTTCCTAAAATTCAGACCCCCGGCTAGTTGGCTTGGATTTCCCAACCACCCAATCCACCGCCTTCTGAGCCTGGGCTGCCGCCTGCACCACCAGGGTGCTGTCCTTCTTGAGCTTGCTCAGCCATCCCTGAATATAGGCTGCCGAGTTGTCGATGGTCTTATTGACTATGCCAGTCACTCCACAAAGCATGGCTGCGCCCATCTCGGCCACCAGTTCCTCCTTGGAGTAGTTGGTGGAGCCAAAGGGGGCCATGTCCACCAGGGTGGGACGGTTCAGGCGTGACTCGTGGCCAGTGGCGTGGACCATCTCGTGAAAGAGGGTGGAGTAGTATTCCTCGTCACTGACAAAGGTCTCTGGCCGGGGCATATTTACCAGGTCTTTGCGCGGGCTGTACCAGGCAGCCTGCACCTGATGCTGTAAGGTCGGTGGACTGGGCATACCTGCCATGACCTGCTCACAGCGCTCGATGGGACTGAAAGGTCGATCCGGTGCCTGGTCCTCCTTGGGCGGTTCGATGCCCTCGGTCTGCTCCAGGTTGAAGACGCGGTAGTAGCGCAGGAAGGGCACTTCCTTCTTTTCGCCGGTCTCCTGGTCCTTTACCTCCAGCCACTTCCAAAACACCACCGGGGTGCTCTTGGCCCCTTTCTTGACGCTTCCCCCCAGTTTCTTGGTCTGGTTAAAGGTAAGCCAGTATGGACTGGCATAGCTGCTCACGTTGAGCATGAAGCGGTTGATGCCTCGGTAGGGCCGCTTGCTAACCAAATTCATGGCTAGGCCGCCGCCCTTCCACGGCTTTTGCCAGGGCACGGTTCCCTGTTCAAGTAGTTCTATGATACGATCGCTAACGATCTGATAGGCATTACCCCTGCCTTTCATCTTTGATCACCTCCTTGGCCACACGGGCCTCTCTCTGCTGAGAGGCCCGTGGGCCTGTTTTTGGGCATAAAAAATCCACCCCAAGGGGGTGGCCGCGTCTGTCGTGGGTTGTTGGGGGCGAAGGCTTAGGCCGCGAAACGTCGCTCCAGGTCCTGATACAGCGCCTCAATCTCAGAGGCCTCCCAGACTTGACAAAGCCCCAGGTTTTCATCCCGTAGGGCGGCCAGGAAGCCGGCCTTGTAGCCCTGCTTGAAGGACACATCCGGCAATCCCCGCAGCTCCAGCTCCTGACCCACCCGGCCGGCCAGGGCCAGCAAGGTTGAATCGTTAAGGTCGGAGACCAGGCAAAACACCTTCTTGCTCATGACTGCCTCCTTAATCCCAGGGACCAGATCGCGTCGCGATAGCCGTCCGGATCCACCTTGAGATTGTCGTAGTCACGCACCACCACCTTGACCGGGATGGCGCTGGTATTGGTGAGGTAGATGTCCTGCACCATGCCCCCGGCGATCTCCACCTGCACCTCGGGCGTAAACAGGCGCAGCTCCGCCAGGGTTTCCTGCAGGGCCAAGAGCTCCTGCCGGGCCTGAGTGAGGAGATCAAGCTCCTCTGGGTTTTGGTTAAGGGACAGGACTGATGCCCTACCCACCTGGCGCAGCAACTGGTCGTAGCGCTGCCTTGGTCCTACTGGCTCAGTACAGGTCTTGGCCTTCATGGCGACTCACCTCCCCGGTCTTGAAATCTTGGGCCAGGTAGCACCACTTGGCCGGCTCGATGGGCTCCAGGAAACGGACTGCCTGCTTTACCGCTTGCTCCGGCGTCTCGGCAGTCACGTCGATCTCCCAGGTGATCCGGTATTCCTTAAACTCAGTCATAGACCTTCACCCCCGGTATCTGGCTGGCTGGCATGGGCCGCCAGTGCAGATCGCGGTCCACCTCCAGGCCCAGGCGGTCTTTGAGCTGCTTGAGTTCTCTGAGGCTGAAGTAGCCCCACTCGGCCATGTCTCTGTCCCCGTTGAGGATGACGTAGCCGAAAAACAGATCCTGGCCGTCAAACTCGGCCGCGTACCAGTCGCAGCCATGCAGGAAGAAGTGCATGCTTATGCGCTTGTCCTTGAGGGGCGTCTCCTCGGTCTCATACAGTTTGGGCAGCTGGTTTAGCTGGTTTTGGGTTGGTTCATTCCACATGGTTAATACCTCCTTGTTTAGTTTTGCTTTTGAGGGGCGACTTCACCCCGCCACCGGAGGTGAAGGCGCCACGCCAGCAAAAAGGCCGCCCATTTGGGCAGCCTTGGCTTCAGGGGTTTGCGGTTCCTGAGGAGCATTGGCTCCCCAGCGCGACTCCCAGAGCAGCTTGATGCCATGGCCCATCACCTCCAGGCCATGGTCAAACTCCTGGGTCAGCTTTCTCCTCTCTCCCAGGTCACGGGTGCGCGATAACTGCTTGAGGGTCAGCTCCAGGGAGATGACCCCCAGCATCATTTCGGCTCGGAATTGCTTGCTGGGAAAGGTGCGGCGAAAGCACTGCATCAGCCGCTCCTCCAGGGCAGTCAGCTCGCCTCTTAGGTCTCGGGTCTTGGCCATAAGAAATCTCCTTTCTCGGTTTGAAGGGCCTTGGGTTTTAAGAAATCGGGCCCGGAAGGGCCCTTGGGGAGGGACATGGGTAGGATTAGAAAAAACCCGCTCCCTGAGGGGAGCAGGCATACAGGACGGCATCCAAATCGCTGCTTAAGTGATCAGCCGCTTAAGGTGGGTTTGATAATGGGATAGAGCCCGCGCGCCTGGCGCTGTGGATTAATCCGCACGGGTCCCATTTTGGGGATGAGTGTGATGATGGAAAATTTGGGAATTAAAGGGTAGGTGGGTCAGCCAAAAAATCCTTAGCCAATTTGATCTGAATATTTTCCCGGTTTGGGACCAGCAGGTCCCGCAGCAGATTTTTGAGCTTGAGCTCGGTCTCCTTGTTGGTGGCGATCATGTACTTGAGCTCGGCCTGGTAGCGGCCCAGCTTGAGCAGGTTGCCGGTCAGGTCGGACTTGCCGGTCTCCACCTGGATGGCCAGGGTCTGCTCATAGGACTCCACCACCAGGTCCAGGTCGTCCTTTTCTATAAAAGTGAAGCCCTCCTGCTTTAGATAATGCTGCTTGATGGCCTCCACCCAGTAGCGATGCTCCAGGCCGCCCCGGCCGGGCTGGCGCCACTTGCCGCCCAGCTCCTGCCAGCCTTTATGGCCGAGGTCAAACAGTCGCTTGCCTTCAATGGTCAGAGGCATGACCAGCTGCAAGGCCTCCAGCTCCTGCAGCAGGCGGTAGCCCTGGGCGGTCTTCAGGCCCAGCTTCTTGAAACGCTGCACCAGCCCTAGGAAGGGATATGAGGCCAGGTTTTCCAGCAAAATGCGGCCCAGGGGGGAGAGAGTTTCTGGCTTTGGAATATCCCGAAGATTGCTCCTCTGATCTGGCTGAGGTTCCTCCGGCCTCAGCTGGGCCAAATACCCCTGCATATGCTCTTGCAGGTCCTCATCACGCACCGAGCCCTTTTTCAGGGGAAAAGGAGGCAGGGCCAAAAGCAGAGGTTGCAGCAAGCGGTCCGAGCGGCAGATGGCCTTGCCTAGGGTAAGCATGGCCAGATATTTGCGCTCGTTCTTGTCCAGCAGCATGGAGTCGGCCACGGCCATGACGTCCTGATTCAGGGACAAAGACAGGCAAAACTTGGTGGCCAGGTTGCCCAGGGCGGAGACGCTCATCTTGGAAGGATGCTGGTCGATGATCACCAGGCTCTCCCCCAGCTCCCTTATCTCTCGGCAGATGACGTCGGCGATATCCTCCTCCCGCCGGCTCTTTAAAAACAGATGATGGGCTTCCTCGATGATGATGAAGTGCTTCAATACCTCCCTCTCCGGCTGCCTCATCCGGTAGTGATAGATCCACAAGAGCAGGGTGCCGATGACAAAGGCCTGGTCCGAGCCGGACAGGCCGTCCAACTCCAGGATCACCTTCTTGTTGAGCAGATCGGGGATGGAATAGCCCTCAGCACAATTGACCATCTCGCCCAGGCCAGGGTAGTTGATGGCGTTAAGGGTCCTCTTGACCGAGGCCCACCACAAGAGCTCCCTGGCCTTCTTTTTCTGCCTAACCACCGAGTCCTTCATCTCCTGAAAGGTGCCGTGATGGGAGCTTTCCATAAACACGTCATTGGCCCCGGGGCCCAGCAGATAGACCTTCTCGATGATCTCGGCCAGCTGCTTGATCCACACATGCTCCTCCACTCCCGGGGGCTTATTCTTGGGATTGAAGAGGAAAGGCGCCACATCGTTGCGGCCCACCGTGAAGATCAAGATCTCTTCATCCTTGAAGTCGGGATGGCCCAAGAGGTCGCGGTAGTTGCGCTTGTAGTCGAAGATCAAGAAGGGCTTCTGATGCCGGCAGATCTCCCGGATGAGGTTCATGACCAGGGTGGTCTTGCCGCTGCCGGTCTTGCCGAAGATGCCGCAGTGGCGCAGCCACTCTGGTCCCCGGATGCCAAAGCTAGAGATGGCCTTGTTGGGGTACAGCACCTCACCGACGGTGTACTCGCCGGCCATTTCTGCACCCTGGGGAGGGGGCAGCAGGATCTGCTCACTCTGCAGGCCCGGCGTCTTTTGGGCCAAGATCAGGTCCATCCAGGACTCCATCTCCTTCTTCTTGCGCCAGTCCTTTTCAAACAGATACTGCCATCTAAGCCCGGCCCACTGCCGGGCCGGCATCAGCGGCTGCAAGAGCCTCAGCTTCTCCTCGACAAAATCCATTTTCAGGTATTGATGAAATCCCTCTCACACCTGCCGCCGCAGGTGCAGGGGTAGTCCTCCTCTTGTTCAGATATGGTGTTTTGGTGGGTGGACTCCACCAGGGTGCGGGCGTAGTGCAGCAGGGCATCGTCCACCCGAATGGCCTCGGGATCGCCCTCGCTGGCCAGGAAGTGGATCCATACCTCCTCCAGGGGCCGCCCAAAAAACTCCCCGTAGAGCAGAGCGTAGATGGCCGCCTGCCTCTCTATCTCTGGGGTGATCTCCGGCCTCCGGGAGGTCTTGTAGTCCACCACAATGGGCTCCCCGCCGATATCGTGGATGGCGTCCACGATGCCTAGCAGCCCCAGCTTCTTGGATACCAATCTGGCCTCATAGCGGGTCACCAGCAGGGTAGGGTTACGCTGCTTCCAGGCCGCGAAATTGATCAGCATCAGCTGGCTTTCCAGCTCAAACTGGCGCAGCTGCTCCTCCGATAAGCCCAAGGCCTGCAAGGAGGGCAAAGACCTTTGCCATTCCTGAGCCAAGTCTCGGAGCAGGGTCCGCTGCATCTGGACCAGCGCCAGTGAATGCCCGGTCTGGGGGCTGTGCTGGTTGAAGCGGGCCAGCACCCGGTGCACCACATTGCCCCGGATCAGGTAGATCGAGGGCTTGGTCTTAAGCCTTTTTATGTAGCGCAGATAAAACTTGTGGGGGCAGTCCAGGTAGGTGTTGATGGCGGTGGGGCTGAGGATGCGTTTAAATCCGATCCTGATCACCCCGCATTTTTCTACGTCTGTTGAGCTCGCACATGAAGCGAGCCAACACCTCTTTAAGCTCCTCATCGCTCATCAGGAAGGCGAAGGACAGGGGATCATTGATCAGCTGCCTCACCTCCCCCATGGCGGTCTTGTGGTTTGATTTCATGTAAGCACCTCCGTTCAATACATCAGAAGAGCGGTCTTGTGCCGCTCCTCTCGGGATTCCAACAGGGACTCCCGCATCTCCTTTTTCAGCCAGAACACGTCCCGAAAATAGCTGGCCTCTTCTTTCCTCTTCTCCTCCTCCAGGCGCAGGATCTGTTCCTCCAGCTTGAACCGATACTTGTCCCAGATGTCCTCGCCGCGCAGCAGGATCATGTTTTTGAACTCGCACTGATCCAGGTCCATGCGGTACAGATTGCGCTCCTTGATGTCCCGGCGCTGGTACAGCTCTGAGCTTAAAAGCTCCAGTTTGTAGCCCACCAGCTCCTTCTTTTGCTCCAACAAAAGGTCCAGGCCCAGGCCTGTTTCCGGCACCGTTGCGTACCCATCAGGAACCCCATTCGGGACCCCATACTGATCCTTAATCGGACCATCCTGGGTCCCATACAGGTAGTAATACTGGGCCCCAAAGGGGCCGTATTGGTCCCCAGCTGGGAACACCGGCGGGGTCATTGAGTTTATTTCGGGCAGCATTTTGGTTTCCTCGGGACGTTTGTTTTTACTGGGAAGTAGTACTCCTTTAAATATTTTTCGGTTTTTTCCGGCCTCCTCCTGCATAAGCCGGTGCGCTGATCGACATCAGAAATAGGGACCCTTAACCAGGAGGAAGTCATGAGACGCTGGATTGATGATGAGCTTTTTGGGGAATACCCCGATGGCCCCGAGGAGGGGGAGATAGAAAACCCAGAGGAATCTGAAGAGCAACCTCCAGAGCAATCACCAGACATCCCCGATGTAGCATGGAAGGAGGACCTGGAAAGAATTGAGGATCCCATTCAGCGGGAAAATGCCATCTACCTGGCCAAGCACCTCCTGGATGCCAAGGAGGAGATGCCCGCCAGGCATGATCGTGAGCAGACCCCTGACCTGGAACGCCAATTGGAGTATGACCACCGCATCCCTCCCCTGGAATCCGAAGCCAGGGCCGCAGCCCTACCCCCGGAACCCGAACCCCTGTTAGAAGACATCGGTGAGCCCCAGCCTGAGATTGTCGAGACGCATGACGATCCTTGGGAGCACGAGGCGGCTGTCAGGGATTGGATCGCGGAAATTGGTCCCAACGGGGCGGCCGAACAAATCCTGGAACTCAGCCAACAGGATCGGATCAGCCCTGAGGATTATGACCGGATAGTGGACCTTATCCACGAGGCCCGCCACGGCGAGGACGAGGAGCCGGATCCCGCCGAATGAGCCTGATCAGTCGGCCGTTGCAAACGGGGGATAGGGGGTTATTCAACCTCCTTTACCCCCTTATTTCTTTATCTCCTTTATCTTTTCTTCCCCTTTTCCCCTTCTTGCCCCTCATTTCTTCCCATGCTTCTCATATCTCTCATTTTCGCCATTTTTCGCCATTTCCCGGCTTTCCGGCCCCTGCCGCCGCTCTCCCAGCTTTTCTTGCCTTCGCGGGCCTGCAGAATGAAATTCGGCCCGCGCCACGTCGCAAGCATTTGTCACTTTTTTTATTCTTAATCAAAAACCCCAACCCCAACTCCTCTCCCCAGACCTCCCAGCACATCCCTCTGTTTCCTTTCACCCGCACCCCCTGCCCAGTCCTGCCCCATCCTTCCTCACCCTCAATCTCCTTGATCATCTCTCCTCCTCCTACCAAGACCCTCCAGCCCCTGCCTTGGCCACACCCGCCCCTTCCTTTAAAGAGCGCGCCCGGCCAAGCCTCGCCCAGACACCGCCAGAACCCGCCCTGACTGCCCTATCCTTGCCCTCACACGCCCAATCCTGCCCAGACCCTGCCACGTCTCCCCAGATCTCCCAAGACTTGCCCTTGCCGCCCCACGCCCTGCTCAATCCTTTCCCCCCTCTCTACGCGGGCCTGAATGAAATTCGGCCCGCGCCAGGGTGTTCGCATTTGTCGCCTCGGAATTATTTTCGATATCCCAAATAAATCCCCCCAGAACTCTGCCTCCAACACAGCACCTCCCCAGCTTCGACCAATCCGGCCCAGACCCTGCCAGCACTCGCCCCTCCCTCGCCCAGACCTGCCGAGTCACTGCCCTGTCTCGCCCTTCCTCCCCAGCACTTCCCATGACCATGGCCCAGCCCTCAATTCCTCTAAAAGGGGCGCCGCCGGTGCTCCCCAATCATTCCTTTGAACCAACCCAAAACGTCCCACTTCCCTGCCCAAACCGGGCCCGGTCTGTTCCCTATAAGGGCCCCGTTATCTCCTTTATTGGGACCGCCATCGGTCCATTTAGCGTCCCCGTTACTGCCCACAACCTCCCCCAGCTTTCCCCCAGTATCGGACCGGCTTCTTCCTTCCAGCCCCCTTGCCCCATTCCCAGGGCATTAAAAAGGGCCCTGGCGGCCCGCTATCTCCGGTCCCCAGAGCCCAGTTCATCCCCCCAACCTTTCCTAAATCAGCCCGCCCCGGCCTCTATGAATCCTTCCAGGGTGGCCTGTCTGCATTTGCCGTTGTGGTTCAGAGCAGCTAGCTCGTGCAGCACACCACCATCTTCCGCAAGCTCCAGGCTGATCTCTTCCAGGTTATCTGGCTCGATGGTTTCATCCATCTTCCTGCTCCCGGCCAGCGGCCTATCCCTCGACCACTTCCTCCACTACCACGTTGGGCAGAGGGCCGGAGCCGGCCTCTGCGGCCGGCGGGCTTGCCCTGCTTAGCGAGCCACTCTCCGAGACCAGTTCCACCTGGTAGCGGTCCTTGCCCTTGTAGTTGGGGCGGTCCTTCTTGAACTCCTCGTCCACCGGCACCAGGGTGATCTCAAACTCCTTGCCTGCCAGGGGCTCATGCCTCTTGAGCTCCACCAGCAGGCTGATCTGGCTGATGGTCCAGGTGTACGTCTCCCCCTGATGCTCGATGTCAAACCACAGGTCCCGGGCATCCTCCTTAAAGCGATTCTGGGTCTCCCTGCGTGGACCGTTGCTCAGGAAGCGGACCTTGAAGCCCTCTCTTTTCAGCTCCTCCCTGGGGCTGAAGAAGGGCAGCATGTCTCCTCCGCCATTTCCCCCCAGACTGTCCCAGGTTGGGCAGCCTGACTCACCTATAGCCGGCATTCCGGCCTCTTTTTTCTGCTCTGTGCCGCTCACGGCTTGTTTGTTTTCTTTTTCTTCTTGTGCCATTTTCTTGCACCTCCATTTCTTAATTTTCGGCCAGGGCGTGTTGCCCCGCGCCAAGCAGGGGCAACCAGCCCGGCCTTTTCAATATTTGCTTTTTTCTGACCAGATTGGCACGCAGCCGGCCAGAGTCCCGGCCGTGTGGCCTGCTGCTCTTTGGAAGCAGGGCGGGGCGGCCACTGCTCAGTACACATCAAAGCAGCCACCCATGGGGATCCACAGCTCCGGCGTATTAATGACCGCCAGGCTCTTGGCTGTGCAGCCACGATGTTCAAGACGAGCCGGCATCAGGGGCTCCAGTTTAGGGCCCTTGGGGGTGTGGATGATCTCCATGGCCGGCCCTGGCTCTGGGCAGTAGTAGTCCCGGCAGGCCTCGCACATGGCAAAGCCCAGCTCCATGTCCTTGGTACTGAGCGGCCGCTGGCAGAGCAGGCAGGTGAAAACCAGTTCTGCCTTGCCCTCCTGTTTTGTTCCTGAATCTGGTTCCATTTTCTGCGCCACCTCCAGTGGATTTTCTCAGTAAGGGGAAAATCCGCTGAGACGGGGCGGGCCCTAGTTGCAGTTTGCTCTGCTCTTCAATTAAGGGACGGGTTTGCTATGATGGCGGAGGCCGGCCGTAGAGGGGCGGCCCATAATGCGCAGATAGGAGATTCTTTGATGTCCAAGATCGGCCGCAATGATCCCTGCCCCTGTGGCAGCGGCAAGAAATATAAGAAGTGCTGTTTGAGGAAAGAGCAGGCAGCCTCGCCACTGTCCAAGCATCCCTCCAAAAGCCACCATGACCGCTGTGTCGGGATCCTGGACTCCCTGCAGGACAGGATCATGCGCTTTGCCGAGAATGCCGGCTACTTCAAGGAAATCAAGCCTGCCCAGCTCTATTACCTGGCCTATATTGATCCCCAAGGTCCTTCTGAGTTGGATGAGAATGAGTTCGTGGCCTTCATAGAATGGTTTGTCCATGACTACGAAATGCCGGAGGAAGGCCGTACCATTGCCCAGCTTTACCTGGCCAGCCAACCCACCTTGCCGGCCGAAGAGATGCAGGTGCTCCGGCAATACCAGGAGAGCTATATCTCGGTCTACCGTATTGGTGAGGTCCAGCCAGGGCAGGGTTTCCAGGCCAAAGACCTTTTTTCAGAGGAGGAGTTTTTCCTCTCTGACGAGACCCTGTCTCACAGGGCCAAGCCAGGCTATATCATCATTACCCGGCTGACCGAGGTCATGGGTGAGTATCATGCTTCCCCGGCAGTGGGCCTGTGTGAGGGCAAGGTCTGGCCAGCTTTGGAAAGAAATATCCAGGCTGCCCTGCAAGAGTTTCAGAATGAGTCCCCCGATGCGGGTATGCAGCGGTTCCTCAAGGAGCGCGGCTTCATCCTAAACTCGCTCCTACTGGCCAGCGCTGAGCAGGCCTTCCCTGGCCCCAAGCTGGTCACCACCAGCGGGGAAGAGCCGGCTTTTCACCAGGCCCGTTACGACCTCCTGGACCGAAGTGCAGCCATAGCCGCCCTCCAGGGCACCCAGGATTTTGACCTGGATGATCCCGGGGAAGATCCATCTAAAGCAGATGAGCTGCACTTTGTCTGGCTGGATCAGGGCGAGACAGTTCCCTTGATCCGGGCCATGGAGGCTGGCTTCCGGTCCGGGCATGACAAGATGTTTGGCGGCAAACCCGGCGCAGGCTCCGCCCGACTGCTCGGTACTATAACCATTAAGGCCGACCGGCTGCTTCTGGAGGTCAATGGCGACCAGCGTTTTGCTCTCGGTAAGAAACGCCTGGAACAACTCCTGGCTGGCCGAGTCCGACATCGCCTGGATAGCCTCCAGTCCATGCAGGCCGCCATGGCTAAACATAAGGTTGGCCGGGAAAGTTCAGCTGCCGCATCTTACCCAATTGGATCTGGGCCGCAGTTTGAGTCCCTCAAACCAGGCGAGTCCATCCAAGACGCCCTCCAGAGCCGCCAATTCGAGAGCCTGGAAGAGGTCAATGCCTTTGTGCAGCAGCACATGGGCCAATACAATGACCAGCCCCAGGATGAACTGGGCGGTCTTTCGCCTACCCAAGTGAGTGAGCTCATGGATTGCGACTGGCAGGATGAGCACGGTCCCGTCAGGCTAAGCAAATCCCTGTCGCTGCATGAACTGGCAGATTCCCACTTCTTGAACAACGCCCGCCTTCTGCTCACCCAGTGCCAGCAGCGAGGTGGCATCAAAGCCACCTCGGCAGGCTATCTGGACACCAAGTTTGTGCGCGAATTTGTTCAGGCCATGAGTTGGCCGGAGCGCTTAACCACCCTCGTAAAGGGAGCCCAGCAGGGCCGAATGCGGGAAATGGGAGTCCCTCAACTCTACTCCTTGCGCCTGGTGGCGGAGTTTTCAGGGCTGATCAAGAAGAGAAGTGGCCAATTCTCGATTACCCAGCAGGGAGAGAAGTTCCTGCTGGAGGAGAATGCCGGCCGCCTGCTCAACCGGCTTTTTGTGGTCCATTGTCAGGAGTTCAACCTGGACTTCTATGATCGCCTACGCCTGGAGCACCCAGAGGTGCAGCATGCCGTCGCCTTCAGCCTGTACAAGCTGGGGCAGTTGGATGATGGAGCTTGGCACGCCTTGGGGGAAGCCATACCTGCTCTCATGTTGCCCATCGTCAGACACGCCATTACCAGGCAGGAAGATCCTCTGCTGTGGAATGAACTGCAAGTGGAGGGGGTGATCCAGGCGGTAAGCCAAAGGTTCCTGGAGCCCATGGAGAGCTTCGGGTTGCTGGAATTGGATAATACTTGGGAGGCCACAGGCCTCTTGACCGAGGAGAGCCGGGTCCGGCTGACGCCGCTGTTTGGGAAGTTCATAAACTTCCAGTTGTGATCCCGCCCTTCCTAATAATCGGCGTCCAAATTTGACCCACCCCGCCTCATGGCTTTGAAAACAAGTCAGAGAACAGCCTGGGGGCGTATGCATTGGTTGATTCGAAAAACTGAGTGGGTTAATATGCTCATAGTTTGCAGGCCGAAGCTATTTGGCGTGGTTCCGATAGGAAAAGCCTCAGGCGCCCCGGATTTTACCCTGAAGGCCGGGGGCGAGGCAGACACCATGCATTGAATGGCTTCAAATAGCTCAAAATTGAAGGGAACGCTGCCTAAGCCGCATAATCTCTGGTTTATCTGTGTCATAAAGGAAGGATGATATGTACTGCAGGTATTGTAATCAGCCAATTTCGATGTGCTCTTGTAACCGCGACTTCAACCAGAGCGATAAGGGTGATTATGAACCAACGCTAAAGTCCCCAATGCCATCACAATCCGCCTGTCCGTATTGCGGTGGCTCAGGTAACTATGTGGAAAGAGGGATGGGCTGTTTTAAAGATATAGAGTCTCCCTGTCCTATATGCGGTAAGTGATAACTAAGCCAAACCCCAAAATTAATATTTCAATAAGTTAGCAATTGGTCCTTGTTTTCCTCGCCTAACCTAAATTCATGCTGGTCCGCATCACCAAGCCCGCGCCCCGGCCACATTTAGCCAGGGCGCGGCAATGAAGGATTTTGGAATCTGGCGGGGCTAATGCCTGGTCTTGGAAAGGGGCTTGCTTGAGCCCTGGTCAATGATTCGGCCGGCCCGTGTCTTCAAGCCCTCCAGCTCATCCAGGACCTCCATAAGGCGGCGTTTAGCTTTGTGCTTCTTGCGAAGGTCGGCTAGGTATTCTCGCCACTGGTCTGCTTGGCCCAACCGCTGGTAGACTCGCCCCATATTTTGCAGGTACTCGCTGGCCGTGCGGTAGGCCTCGAGCTTGACTCGGGCAATATGGTCTTCAGCGATCTTCTTCCATATCTTGAGCGACACGTCGGGGTGGGTCTCCTGCACCGCCTCGGCCACGGCCTCGTCACTGCCGTCAAACCATCTATCGCTTTCTCTGGAGGCCTCATACAAGGCTATGGCATCGTCGTGCCGCTTCTCGTGGATGGCGATATCAATGAGCACTCTGTACCGGGGTTCATGGTTCATCTGCCTGCGCTCGGGCCGCCAACTTATGGCCAGCTCAGGTAGTGGCCAATCCACAGGAGGCTCAACTTTCACACCCTTACGCGGCGGCGATGCGGGTAGGTCCTGCCTTTCGCCTTTTTCAAGGAAGTGCAGAACAACCGTTCGCACCGCATCCCAGACTTGGCAGGCCTTGGCCGCCTTTTGGAGCTCAAGGTAACTCCCTAAGCTGGGGTGATCGAAAAATTCCAGAGCGCGGTAAGCGGCTACCGTGGCCTGGTCGCCGGCTTTTTGGGCCATCATCCGCAGGTGTTCTTCCATCTCCCAGGCGATGCCGGAATAAGAACCACAGGTGGCCTTGAACCCCCGCACCGCCCAGTCATGCGCCTCCTGGTCACGGCCAGCTGCCAACAGGTGCTCAACCAGGGTGTCGTAACAGAGGGTCATCGGCGCTTCGCGCTCCAGGAGGGGGATTATTTCTTCCTCACGCCCCGATTCTTTTAGGGCGCGGCGCAGCCATTCATTGACCTGATTGCGCTGGTATCTGGGCTTGAATTCCAGCTCTCCAGCTGAGGCCGGCATCTTTCCCAAACGTTTCAGAAGCGCATCGGCCACCTGGTCCCAGTCCTCAGGGCGAAAACCATTAAGGAGGGGACTGCGGACGGCCGGAATCAACATGCCAAACTCATCGGTGAGGTATGCGTCGATTATCCAGAGGAGTTGTTCCCCGGCGGGCATAGAGGAACCCTTTACCGCTCGGAGGACCACTTCCATACAGGCGCCAATTTGGGTTGCCGTTTCGCCGTCATCGTCAGATCGCTCTACCTGGCGGTTACCCCGCTGCCAGAGATCGCGGCCCAGCTCGACCACCTGGTTGCAGTAGCCGGCCGAGAGCAGTGCCTCCAGCCGTCTGCGCACTGGCGTGTAGTTAGGCACTTCGCCATTGCCATGCCAGCGGCTGCGCCAGGCTGGCTCGCTGCTCAGTTCCCGAATATCCTCACGCAAGGATTTGACTATGCCCGCCACCCTGCCGCTGATGAGGTGTTCGCGCTCCTGGATAGTCAGGACAATTTCAGGGTGCTGGCGGGCCAGGTCCAACACCAACTGGGCCAAGTCATCCTTGGTCATCCCTTGCAGGATGTCCTGCAAGAGCTTCGGCGGATGGCCAGGTTTGGGGCCGCGCCCACCAGGCATTGCCATATCCGATTCCTCGTAGTCGGCCTCGCCTTCCTCGTCGCAAAGGTCATGTTCATTTTCGATGCAATCTGAAATGGCCCTGAGCCTATCGTCATCCTCACCCACCAAGGGCAAACTTCGCTGCTCTTTTAAAGCGTCAATGCCCACCAGGATCAAGCCCACGGCGTGCTTGCAGGGCCCCCATTCATAGGGGCAGGTGCAAAGGGACAGCAACTCGTTATCCATGAACCAAACATGGGTGGCATACCTCTCCGTGCCAAGCACCCAGGCCAACAGTCCTCCGTCCTCGGTGACTGCCGGTTTCTCTACATTGGTCAGGTAGGACTTGCCACGGGCGACGATTTTGGTCCCCGCCCACTCCTTGAGCTGGTCCCAGGTCAAATCGGCGAAGCTGGCAGGGGGTAGGGCCTTTTTGGCTTTCATGAGCGATTCCTTTGCACTGCTTTAGGACCATGACTTGGCTGGATTATAAACGCCTCGCCTCCATTTCTGAAACACCAGGTAGTGCTCGTGCTGGATAGGGAGGAGGAAAGGGCTGGCCGCATATGGCCGGTCGGTCAAGTCCTGAAGTTGGTGTAAAAAGCTTTTGGCAACAGGCGGCCTCCCGCAGCTTGTTTGGGCAGCCCGTAGTCAGGCTGGCTGGGGGCAGGATTGAGGCGCACGATTCCCCCGCCTCCTCACGCCCCCAACCCGCCCCTCCTGGGCATCTCAATCAGCTTGCCGCGGGGAGTGATGAAGCAGTCCTCGACTATGACTGAGCCCTCTGGCGGGAGCGGGTCATCTTCCATGGCTGACTCCCGTCTGCCGCCTGCGTCCCGCCAGGCCTCATAAGCCTGATCAGCCAGGTCGTCTGGCTCATCAAGGCTTTTTGTTTTTCGGCTCAGTTCATCCCTGACCGCTGACATGATGATGTCAAAGGCATTGGGCACCTCGCTCAGGTCTATCTTGCACTCTACTCTTTGTTCTTTATTCTTCATTTTCTCGCACCTCCATTGAGCCGCCGCTTAGGGGGCTTCTTTTCCGCCCAGGAAAAAGAAGACCCCGGGCGGGTGACCGCCCTGAGGTTTTCATCGACTGGGTAGGAGTACAGCACCGGGTAGCTCGTGAAGCTGTCCTGATTTAGGTTGTGCTGCCTGACCAGTTCTGTGCCCCTGTCTTCGGGGTTAAGCTCGTTGAGCTTGACCATGGCTTCACTGATCTCGTTCTGCTCAGCCAACTTGAGAAGCTCGTCCATGATCATGGCCTGTTCTTCCTGGCTCAGAACCATGCGGATGCCGAAGTGCCTGTGCAGCACTGCCAGGGTGCCAAGTTCCTCAACTTCATCGGTCTCCAGCCAGAAGCCGTATTCCTTGATGTATTCCACGATGCGGTGGACCCGGAAGGAAGAGGTGGATGGACTCATGCGGTCCACCCCATCACTTTGGCTGTCTGGTCGTATTCCAGGAATTCGGCCAGCAGCTGCACCAGGTCCTGCAGGTCGTTGAATCGCGGCCTGAGGAACTCAGTGTGCTTCCAGCCGCCTTTCTTAGACGGGAAGCTCTTCTTGATGGTCAGAGCAAGCTCGCCGTCATCTGCCAGATACACGTTGAGCCACAGCCGACCTTTCCTAAAACTCTTTATTTTTTCCATTGTTATTACCTCCGTAATTTTTAGGGGTTCGCCCGCCGGGCACGGAATCCATAAATCTTTAGGCGCGACGCCGCCGACCCTGGCCAAGGGGAAAGATTTAGGTAGTCCGGGCACGCAGAATTCCCCTAATTCGGAGGTACAGAACGAAAAAATTGGGAGTTTGACGGTGGGAGGCGTGGCGATGTGAGAGGGGGGGACGAGAGCAGAAGCTGAAGAAAGGGTGGTTTCCTGTCCCTTCAAACGGCGGCTGGGCTGATTACCAACGAAGGCTACATAAGTAACAAGGGGTAAGGTCGAGCTGGAAAGGGTGATCGCCCGCAAAAGGAGCTGAAAGGAGGTGACCGCGAGTGTAGCCATAAAAAGTACAATTTTTAAACTAAGATATATCAATATGTTATCCCCAAAACACATAAATTTTTACAAACAACGTTGCCAAAAATGGGAATTTCAGCAGATATTCCTTTTGAAGCGAAATTGAGCTGCAACCGCGCCCGATTACAAGTCACCTAACCCCCGCTCCAAAGGGAGCCGAAAGGAGAAAGCAGTAGCTGCGGCCTGTAAAATATCAACCCTCAACCGTACGTATAAAAAAAGTAGCATCCAACTAACCGGGCCATGGAGTCATTTCCATGGCCCCTTCTTCATTAAGAGGAGGAGACAAATGAATCCACCGATAGCGGACAACATGGGTGTTAGACGGGCAAGCCTCGAATTCGATTTGCCTGTGAAATGCGCCTTTCAGGGGTGCAATGTCAGGTTCGTACCCCAAGGACCGGCGAGATTGGCCTACCAGCGCAAGGGGTATTGCTATTGCCCAAGTTGCCAGCCTAGGATGGCGGCTTATTTTCGGGCCAAGCAAATGACCCGGATTGCCTAGCCTTGCCATCTGGTTTGGGAACCCCAGGAGGGGCACTTTCGCCCAAGAGCGTCTCATCTACAACATTCGACAAGGAGGGGGATCACTTTAACCATTAAGTCCCTAATTTGCTGGCTCAACTAAAAAATCCTTGGAGGGGAAAATGCAGTTGCCCAATTGTCCCCGGCATCCAAATGCTTGGCTGGTCTCGGCCGGTGGGCCCCGGGGAGAGCAGTTTTTTATCTGCTTAAGGTGTTCACACTTACTTGCCATACGCCAGGGAGTGATTCACTCCCTGGATTGGGAGAAAGGAGTCGGAACTATAAGGGCCGATTATCACGGTGTTGGGGAAAAGAACGAAGATTTTTTATTTTCCTTGGCCGGAGCGGACGGTTTCGAACCCAAAGTAGGTCGGACTATCCTGTTTGAAGCTGGGCTGGTCCGCACCGAGGAAAGCGACTACGCATTTGCGGCCAGTCACCTGGTTCCAGTTTCCAACAGGAGGGATGGAAATGCACCCCGTTGCCAATCAGGAGTTCATCGATATTTTCGACCGGGCATATGGCTTTAATCCAAGGGGGCCGCGTTTGTCTGCCTATTTGGGCGCAGCTCCCTTTAGCTACCAAGTGCTCCGTTCCGGGCTGAGGCCCCTGATCGTCTATAGCATAACCAACGGATTCACTGGTCCCATACAGCATTTCGTGCCCATCAAAGAGTCTTTGTCTCGCCACCAACTTTGCGCAAGGATCAAGCAGGGTCCGACGAGTGAATATGATGCTCCGGCCTGGGCCGATTCCATGGCGCGGGTGCTGACAAAGCCCGGTTTCTCGATTTTTGTTCATTCTGACCTGCGCTGTGAAGGCGTGGTCAGCCGGTATGACTACGCAGCAGGGAAAGGATTGATACGGGCCAACGCACCGTTGAATTTCTGTGCCGACTGGATCGTAGAGGGCCGGCCCAAAGTTGGCTCAGAGGTAGAATACATGCCTCTGGTTAGGGTCGGCCGTGGCTTCCAAGCCAGACTGGTTTCGGTAATCAGCAGGGATTGCTGACCGCGTCGGTAGGTGCCGCATTATTGGCTGGCCGACGATTTTTTCTAACGCCGCGATGCCATTTTTCATCAGTCAAGCAGATATAGGAAATGAAACACCATAGCCATTGGCCGGGAGGAGACCTCCTCCCGGCCATTTCTTATCCCAACAGGGAAAGGAGTAACAAGATGTGCCATTACCCCACCGAAAGCCAAAAAATCATAAACCAGTTGCAGCCCGTGAGCAAGATGCTGAAAACAATCGGCCCCCAGGCTGGCGGGCAACTCTTTCGCCTCATCGAGCACAAGCGAGCCTTTCCGGGACGTGACTTGGCCGATGGCCGTTCTTTACCGGATAGTTGCAAGGCCAAAGGGCATTATATGACTCCTTACAATTACAGCAGCTTCCTAGCCACCAGCGACCGAAATCCTCAAAGATGCCAGCTTTGCGGGCGTCCGCTTCCAGGGGAAGTGTGGCGGCAGCATACGGCTCCCCACAATCACAGGGAACACATTTTCCACCACTTCCACCCCCAGTGCTGGCAGGCCTGGATGATCGCCGTGGCCATCATCTTCAATAACCTGGATTACCGGAAGGTCCTTTCTGCCAAGCCGCGCAGGGTGGCAGCCAGGAAAAACAAACCCTTGCTGATACCAGCTTTGATTGAGCTGCGTTTGGAAAACATCGGACGCGGAGGTCATGGAGGCTGGGGCAGGCGCGGATGGAAATAAAAGGAGGTGCATTGTGGCCTTATGGGACCTGTTCCGGACGAAATTATTATTCAGGCCTGGCCAGTCAGAGTATAAGCGCCGCCGCTCGGACGCCAATCTCAAGCGGGGCAGTAATGTTTGCCAGGCAGGCCAGACAAGTGGACACTGGGCCAAACCTTACGTCAAAGGCAATGGCTCTGGGTCATTAACTAATGAGGGGCAACATAACCCATGGCAAAGGAATCCGCGCGGTTGGGGAAACGCTCGGGGCTGGGGCGCATCTGCTGCTCCTGCCCAACCCCCACGGCCCAAGTCCAAGCCAAAGTCCCCCAGGAATGACCGGCCTCGCATTCCGATCGTCAAGGTCACGGTCTACCACGGCACCCCCACCAAAGATAATGCCAAAAGTATCTTGCGAGACGGCTTCATGGTGGGCTCGGGTAATGGCAGCGGTGATGGCATTTATTTCAGCTCCAACAAGAACACGGCAAAATCCTTTGCCGGCTCCGGTGTGTATTTGGCCTGCCGCATAACGGGTCGCGTCGCGGATTGGAACGCCAAGCTAGCAAATGAGTTCAAGCGGTGGTGCCAAAAACGGAACGTTGCAATGAGCGCCTCAGCCCAAACGGGCTTCCTGTTGTCCTACGGTTACCAGATTCTCCGTAACGGCGATGTGTATGTAGTCCTGCGGCCCCAGACCGTGGCCCCGGCGGCCTACAAGTTCCGGGACCGCAAAATAAAAGTGCTCGCGGTCCATCGGGCCTGCGACGACAGGAAGGTGAGATTATGAGTGGGCAAGAGAACGACGCGATTTTCAGTATGCTGCTGGCGATCGGCATGATGGGTTTAACCGCCACCATGACCTTTGCCGCCTTCAAGGCCCTGGGGTTGGGCAACCTCTTAAAATGGCTGGTCAAGCTTGTGGTTAGCCTGCTGGCCTGGCTGTGTAGAGAGCTGCCGGAGCGGCTGAGCCTGGTGGGATTGACCCTATCTGCCCGCCTGCTGAGGGGATTCAGACCGCACGCTCCTGCCAACCGGAGGGGACGTGCGGCCTTTCCCTATTGCGGGCGTCCACGCGGAGTCAGAGGAAGGAGGACAAGGCCATGAGCATCAGAGACAACCGGGCGGGCAACATACAGGCCGCCGTGGGCAGCCAGGCCTTTTCTTTTATGAGTAAAGATTTCCTAATGTTTTCCATAGGGCTTGGTTTGACTTTTCAGTCGGTCTTGGCCGGTGTGCTCGCCTACATCCTTATCTGGCTCTTGGCCGTAGGGGCCAGGACAGCGCCTATTTTGGGCTTCCTGCTCAACCTGCGCTGGGCGGCCCTGGGCGCCGCCCTAGGTTGGTTGATGTGGGGCCTGCCGGGCTCCCTGCTGCTTGGAGCTGGAGGCTTCCTTTTCGGTTACGCCATGTACGCCTGGGGTCTTGAATACGTGCAAGATCTGTTGGTCAGGGACCCCGACCCTCAACCAAGACGGCCGCGACGCCCGGCAGGCCGGCCAAGAAACTGACCCTGGAAAAACAACCAAGACGCCGAGTGGAATATTGGCTTTTTTAACCATCGACCACATGCCAAGGAGGATTCTATGTCATTACAGAAAAAACTTGCGCGGTTGTCCGATCTTGAGACTCCGGACCTTGAACGCCTTCAGCTGGCCGGCGGGCTCGGGGCCTATCCCTGTCTGGAGGTCCTAGAACAACTGACCGAAACATCCCTGACTGACCCGCATGGCTCGGTCCGTAGTCAGGCCCTCAAATCCCTGGCCCGCATGAGCCTGGAGTTTGCCGTCCAACAATATGCTCGGCGACTCCATCTCGACAACCCATCGATGGTGGATGCAACCATCATGGCGCTGTTTCAATTGGCCCAGGAAGGCCATTCCCGAGCGGTCATTGCGGATTTATTGCTTCCCTTGTGCAGCCATGAAGACTGTAAGGTGGCCAGCAACGCTGCCAATGCGATCAAGGGAATCACCGGACAGGAGCCGCTAGCAGCCGACACCCCAAAAGTCCGCCCCTGGCGGCGCCCTC
Source organism: Pseudomonadota bacterium (assembly GCA_018902755.1). Taxonomy (GTDB): domain Bacteria; phylum Desulfobacterota; class Desulfarculia; order Desulfarculales; family Desulfarculaceae; genus Desulfoferula. The sequence goes on from JAHIQI010000052.1 coordinate 198,986, forward strand.
TGCCGCCACCCGACCCCAAAAGCCCTTGGGGCAGCCTTGCCTGGGAACGGCCCGGGCCATCGGCCCATCAAAGGAAGGCCCCCGGTCCATCCAGGGAGTTCACGGTCATCGGCAGGCCGCCTGCTTTCATTTAGACTACAGCATACCGCCCCAAAGGACTTAAAGTCTTCTGACGACTGGGCTCAAGGAGTTTGTGCTATGACCTACGGAAAAAAGATCGAAAAAAATATTGTACAGTCCCTCAAACTGGGAGGGATTAAACTGGAGGAGAGTCTGGAGTTGGACGCGCACTTCAAGACCGACGCCAGGGTGAAACAAATCGGCCGCCAGGAAATCCCAGGCGGTCTAGCCTTGCAGGTGTCCCTTCAGGATGACTTGGTGAAGGTCAAGCTGGCCAAACAGTGCGCTCTCCGCGCCAGCAGACTTTTTTTATATCTGCTGGTCCGGGAGCCGAATCTCTTTAGCGCCCCTTCCCGCGACATCGGCAGAGACCTGGGGCGGATAATGCAAAACCTTCTCCCCCGGTTCAAGCAGGGCAGAGCTCTTTTAGTGAGCATCGGCAGGCAGATAACCGTGCAGACCATATGATGGCGACCGCGCTGGGCCCCCCTCCGCGGCCGTTTACGAACTCGGCCAGAGCGTCAAGGCACTTCACAGGTATGCGAACATTTTGCTTTGGGCGATTTGGGTGAATTGGTAAGGTTTTTCAAATCCTTAAATTGTCCGAGCTAGTTTTGAGGCTTGGGGAAAAATTTTCGCATACCTCCCGGTTTGGAAAACTTAGAGGATGCCTCTATTTATTGATGTGACGGTACAGCGCCGTAGACGTGGACGTTGGTCGCCAAGGCCGGGATGGCCAAGGCCTTAGAGGATGCCTCTATTTATTGATGTGATGGTACGGTACCCAATTCACTGACCATGGCTTTTCGGGTCGGAGTGGGGCTGCGGCTTCAGTGCAAAGTTCTTAAGCCAAGCATCGCCAGCAAGGCACAGGCAGATCTCGGCTTGGCGTCCAAAGTTTTTTCTCTCTAATGCAAAAAAATTAACCTGGATTGACCAAAACCGTACTTTACGTCTGATAGGTATTGTAAGGGGCAATGACGGTCGCTCAAGCTTCCGGTCAGCCCGCTTGCGAGGCTCTGTTATAGCCAGTCGAATCCCTTAGCCTGAAGGTGAGCCGGCCAAACGTGGATCGCCAGCGCGGTCTGCGTCGCGGGCTTTCTGGAACCTTACAACCCACAAACAGAACACCAACCCAATATTACTCGTCGCTGGAACCCGTCCGGCAGCCTGCCGGCAAGGGGAAGGCATGGCCTTGCGCCCTGCCAGCCGGCGGCAGGAAGGAGGTGATAGGGCATAGAGTAATCCGTTAAACGCATCTTCCCGGTTGATAGCCGGGCCTCAGCCAAGCGGCCATGGGAATTCCCATGGCCGTTCTCTTTATGGAGGTGAAAGAAATGAATCGGTTAATGAGGCAAGCGTTTGAGAAGGATCAGATTCGCGGTCGGGAATCGCGCATAAGGGTCGATCGCGACCGGCAGAAGATCGCCTACAAGGCACCCAACGGCACCCTCTTTTTCATAGAAACCGGTTCGGTCGAGGAAGGCGGCGAACCGGTTGTCCGCAGCCCAGCGGCCGATATCTACTCCGCTGCCCACAAGACCCACACCCTAGGTGGCAGCCGGGTCTGCTTGGCCAACTCTTTGCGGGGATGGGACCTCACCAGAATTCTCCTGCAGTGCGATTCCTGGGCACGCGGAATGGAATTGTATCGCAGCGGCCAGAAGTTTCCCTCCAGCCCCAAGGAAGCCTTTGCCCGACATCCGCAGAGCGGACGGAGCGGCCCCAAAAAACTATTGAAGTTGCTTTTCGGCTGACCAACCGCCGTTCGGCAGGCTATGGCCCTTTTGAGCGACTCTGGTGGCGCTGATCTGCTGCCGGCTTTCGCGGGCCGACTCCAAAACCAGCAACCAAACCAAGGAGGAAGAGATCATGGACTCGAACCAGAATGACGACCAGCGGAATTGGCGACAGCCTTTTGAACAGACCGTTGCGCCTGAGGATGATTGGACATCTTACGAAGCGGTGAATGACCCTGCCACGGGCAAGAAACTGCCCAACGAGGGCCATGCAACTGACGACGATTGGGACGATTACGAGGCAGTTAACGATCCTGCCAGCGGGAAGAGGTTGCCCAATGAGGGTCACGCCGCCGAGGATGACGACTGGGACGATTATGAGGCGGTCAACGACCCCGCGAGTGGCAAAAAGTTACCCAACGAAGGGCACGCCATCGATTCAGGGGTGTTCGGTTGGTGCTCTTTGATCCCGGCGGTTCGGGCTCAACGGACCATATACGTGACCCAGTCGTTCGAAAACGACGTTAAAAGCATTTACGGCGACTTCACTTCATCGGATTATGAGTATCCTACGATGGGGATCACCATTCAAGGTGCTCCAATCTTCGTGGAGTGCCGGCGCTTTCCGGATTCGGCGATCATCCGAGGCCAAGCCACGGACCAGGTGCAGACCAACCCCGCCGTGTACCGGATTTGGAAAAAAGCACTACAACGCCACGGGGGTAAATGCCGCAGGTCCACGGTTCATATCCACCCCATGAACTTGCCCACGTTGTCGATGACCGATATCCGGAACTTCGACTCCCTGCGCCAGAACCCAGAGGACCCCTCCACTTTCCCCACGGGGGAGCCCTACCCTGTGATTTTGGTGAACCTCAACGCCATAGGGGGCCTGGACCTACTAGGGTTTTGGGTCACAGGCGGAACGGCCCGCAAGGCGCCGTTGCAAACGATTCCCGACCACTCCCTAATGGTCAGCGAGGCCTGGCGGAAGGCCCAGCCCATGCCGTTTTTCAGCGAGGAGCGCAAAATTGCCCAGCGGGTCGAGCGGCTGGCGGGGAATGGCTGGCAGGTGACCCTAGGGGTCAATAGCCTTGGTGCCAAGGCACTTTTGGCCAAGCATAGCGATGGCAGAAAAGTGTTGCTCAAGTTCGACCCCAAAATACCCTTTGGCTTGAAACTGGGGGCCACGGCTGCCTTGAAGGTTCACTTCGAGGAATACGTTGACTGGTCTCGGCTATTAAATGACCTTGTCGGCCCGCGGAGGTTTTTCCCGCGCCCCGCCCAGCTCAGCCGGATGGTCGCCAACCAAGCCCCAGCCTATGGCCCTAACCTGCCGCTCGCCGCGAATGGACAGCCGACCGAGGTTCCGGTTCTCCGGGACACTAGGCAAGAGGAGGTGGCGAAGTGAAAGTTTTCATACCAGGAGACATTCAGGCGTCCCTGAAGACCGCCGAGCCAGGCTCCTTGGTTTTGGGCGCCTTCAGCCGGGAACATAACGTGGCCACGGTCACCGGGCTTCTGTCCCCGGCCGATACTGAGCAGGGAATGGCCGGGCAGCCGGTTTTGGCGGTGGTGGGCCGCCAGAGTGGTGACCAGCCCCTTTTCCTTGACCGTAGGGCAGGAAACGGCTGGTTTGACGGCGCTGGTGCCCCCCTTGAGGTTGAGACCTATGATAACGGCCAGTTTTTTAAGCGAACTCCCTTTGATTCCCAGACACGAGCGCACCTCCAAAAAAAGAGGGTCCTTATAGTTGGCGCCGGTTCTGTGGGTGCTCCCATGGGCCTGGAACTGGCCAAGGCCGGGGTGGGCGGGATTATCGTCTTGGACAAGGACATACTGGAAATACACAACTGCATGCGCCATGTCTTGGGCGTCTCCTATATCGGCTGGCCGAAGGTGACGGCTTTCGCCCATTTTCTGAAGGGACAGGCGCCCATGACCGAGTGCATACCTGTACATGGGGATCTCTTCAGCGGTAGGCGCCGCCGATTGCAGCGGATGATGGAGGAGACCAGGCCGACTCATATCCTGGCCGTGACCGACTCCCTGCGGGTCCAGTATCTGTGTCAGCGCCTAGCTCTCCACTACCAGCTTCCCCTGATGGCGGTGTGGTGTGACAACAACGCCGTGGAGGGAGAGATTTTCATGTGGGAGCCTGGGCAGGCGCCGGCCTGGAAGCCGGGAAGGGCTCAGCGCGGGTGTTATGCCTGCATGCGCGACCCCGACACCGTCACCATCACCCGCTCCGCTAGCTTTGATTACAGCAGCGATGACCCAGATTCCTATGGTGGAGAACCCGCCCTAGGGACTTTCATAAACCGCATCAACAACATTGCCGCCATTTTTCTGACCGCCTGGATGCTGGGCGATTGCCCGGCCCCAAGCCGGCTGGCCGGGATCCTGGACGAGCATTACCGAGGTAAGGGGCTGCAATACATCCGCCTGGGGGGGCCGTACCCCTTTGAGGTGGAAGGGCAGCTAACCGCTAAGGAGCCATGGGCCGTGGAATGGTATCGGGTGATGAAAAGGGAGGCCTGCCCGTTTTGTGGAAACCAAGACGCGAATCGGGAGGTTCTTTTTCCAGAAGATGCCCCCCACGTTGATGCTCCCGAGTGCTGGGAAGCATTCCAGAAAGTCTCCTGAACCGACGAGAGGCGCCACGGGAGCCTTCCACGCAGGGGGTTTGAGGCCGGTCGCACACTAGGTGGCAGGCTGTTGGGGCAAGAGATTCGGCTTGCCTGGAAAAAATGGCCTGGCGACGCAAATTTTTACGCGGAAAACGTCCAAAATTGCCTTTAGCCGCCGATATAACTATTAGCGGCACAGAGGAGAGGAAGAAACCTTAGCGGGGCCTTGGGAGAAGATCTCCCGGGCCCTTAACTTTTCTCAAGGAGGATACTCATGACGAGTAGTTGGAGCCAGCAGTTTGCGGAGACCGAAGAGATCACAACCATGCAAGCCGGGGAAAGCGAGGAGGTAGACGTCGAAGTTCAGTGTGTGGTTGAGGGTGAGTCTGGTGGAGCCCAAGCCAGCCACCCCTGGAACCGTGCAAATGCCGACGTCGAAGACTCGGCGGATAGCGCCCAAGAAACGATAACTGAATACTCCGAGCCACCTCTGCCCTCGCTGGCGGAGGTATGCCCCCAACTCATCCAGGAGGGTGAGATCAAGGCGCGGCTCGAACAGTTTATCAACGACTTTAGCCAGGAAATCAGCGAGGTTGAGCGCCTGACCGAGGGGAAGGACTTGAGGGAGGCCGGGAATCGGCTTCGGGGCATGGATGCCCTTTCCGCTCAGATTGTCCAGGCCAAGGCGGAGCTGAAGACAATCAGCGCTGAGGCTGACACCATGATTCGGGACGACTTAAGTGACGGCAAGGACCTGCTTAAGGTTTTGCTGGTCGGTTCAAAGCAGCAAAGTGGGACTGACGAGGAAGTAGGCACTGCCGCCGGTTGGCTGGCCGATGCGAAAACCGCCTTTGAGGGCGGCGATCGGGTGGCCGCCGCGCTTCAGGGACATCGGGCGGTGCAGGTACTCAGGGATCTTTCTGAGAGGATGATCCGCGACGGCCTCGATGCCGCGCGCGTGCGGTTGGCTAGATTTTAAGGACGCGAAGAAAAACCATGCCGGCGGGGAAGATCATTACCCGCCAGAAAGGGACCGAAAATGCTCACTTATCAACTGCAAGAGGCGATCGCCAAAATGAAGAACCATGCCCTTCCGGATCATGTCAGAAGGCGCAGCCTGCTTGAAGCCGCAGGACATCCTTGTCAAGAGGTGGGGCAGGCCATCGTCGGGGTGGCGTTGTTCGACCCGTCTTTGGATATCAAGCAGACGGCGGTGAAGATACTCGCGGACGTGGACGCCGCTTGGGCAACCGAGGAGTTTTGTAAACGCCTTACCCATCGGAACTACTTCGCCGTCCTCAACGCGATCCATGCAATCCGTCAGCAAGCGGCGTTTATTGCCGGCAATAGCCGCCTTAAGCGCCAAGTCACTGACGCCCTGAGGCCTCTGCTGGGATCCTCTGACTTCAAGATAGCAAAGGCTGCGGCGGTCACCTATACAAGGGTTATGGATGGAGGATTTGCCCGCCCGCAGCAGAGTCGGTGGGGCGGTGCGCCCGCAAGTCCCTTTGGAGCTGGCTTCATCGGCGGCCGTGGATTTTAACCCAACTTTACCCCCCAGTCGGCGACGGCCTTTGCCGTTTCCGACTGGGGGGCTTTGTCTGTTTCAAGGAGGTTATATCATGCGTAAATTAATGATCCTATTAATCGTCGTGCTGTTTTTGCATGGCCATATTTCTCAAGCCAAAGCAAATGATGACTTGGTGGTCATCCCATTCCCAGCCATTTATTGGGTAAAGGCCGGCGATACTTTGCTCCGGATAGCGGACCAATCCTATATGTCCGTGTATTTTGCCAACAAGGAATCCCTGAAAGAAATAACCATCAATGGCAGACCGAATCCCAACCGAATCATGGAAGGAATGCCACTGAGAATTCCGGCGGGAACGCCGGTGAGGAAATATGTAGCCCAAGCCATTGCATCGCAGGACTCAATGAAGGCCAAGGTGTTGGGAGTCTTGGCCAAGGCAAAAAGCTTGCGAAACGCGCTGGTTCGCTTAGAGGCAGGCGTGGGTGATGAGTTCAAGCGGGGGGAAGACTTGTTGGGCGAGGCGCAGGGGTTAATAGACAAAGGGCCTGGCTATGCCGGTATTGGCATGATCCAGGCCTACAGCGTGGCGCAACAGGCATTGGATAGGTTTCATGCGGCCAAGTTGAAGAGCAATTTGGAGCGACAGATTGCCCGTTTACAACAGAGATTGGCCGATGATACACTCAAACGCAAAGGTGAGGCGAGCGCGTTTGAAGGGCTCCTAGTTAGTTTAAACAGCCGGGTAGAAAGCCTTTTGCGCGGTGGCAGCAGGCCTTTGGCAGACCCCCAGGTTGGCTTAAGCATGTCTGCGATTCACCTCTTCCTTCTAGGAGGGGGGCTCATGGTCGTTCTGATCATTGGCATTATTTCCAAGAGGTCTATCACCAAAATGCGTAGGGCATTCATTACCGAACGCCTTGCGTTTCACAAGGCAAACCTGATGAGTTGGGTGGGTGAATGAAAATTATAGGCGCGCCGTTTTATGCCCAACGGAAAGTTGAACATAAAACGGCGCCTTTTAATCGCCCATCGCTTTACTAACCTTCATTCGATAGGTAGTTAACTATGGACAAAAGTGAAGACAATTTAGGTTGGGCAGAAAGCGAGGAAGAAGCTTCAGAGCAAAGGACGAATGAACATATGGACTGGTGTGCCACTGAAAATAATTGGAATAATGCAATAAAGGAAGAACGCACAAAAAACCTAACTGATGAAATCAAAAAATGCTTACCCACTATTGAAGAACCGGAAACTCAAGCCCAAAAAGTAATAAATATGATAGATGGCCGCGCCAAACATTTTAGCCGTGGACCCCATTGGGTAGAAAATAATATAACTTACTCGGATTTATTTTTATTAGGGGTGGAAAAAGCAAAAGAAATTATTCAAAAAAATAAAAATGAATTTAATCCCCAAAGAGCATCCTTAGAAAAATATTTAAAAAAAGGGGTAACCGGAGCAATGATTGATGGTATAAGAAAGTTTCAAAAACAAAACATTATTGAAAATTTCACAAAACATTACAAAAGTAAAATAGAAAAAGCACGCACGATTTTCCTCGAAAAAAATTCAAGGGACCCATCTATAGAAGAATTGCATCGAGATACAGGTACAGCTGAAGCTATAATTGAATCTGTACTTAATTTATATGCTTATGAACCCAGAGAGAGCCTCTCCGCTGATGAATATTTAGAAGATATAAATCAAGAAGAATCACCCGAAAACAATCTTTCGGGAATAGCGGAAGAGTGCATGATGTTAATCATGCAGAAAAAACTTGAACTCACTGATAAAAACGGTAAAGAACCAACGGATGAACAACTCGCTTGTGAAACTAATATAGATATAGAAATTATAAGATACTTTAATGAAAGTGAAACTGATGTTAACGATGAAAGTGAAACTGATGTTAACAATATATATGATATGTATGGTGAAATGAATGACGGTACTGTAGAAGCTACAGATGATGATAAGGCAAAACAATATAAGGAATTGTTAAAATTTTATAATATTTTAAAAAAACGAGTTCCTCGGACAGACGAGCCAATATCAGCATTAGAAAATATAAGATCGAAACCTATGTTTCTAGAAGCATTGCGGCGGTGTTTAGATGAACATCTAGTGAATCATGAAGGATATTTGCCATTAAAAATTTACATTCTCATGTTTAAATACGAGGGGGAAAAAAATAAAAAGGATCAAAAAGCGTATATAATTGCAAGCATGAGTAAAAAAAAATCTTTACCTAAAAAAACAAAAAAATCGTTAAATGCCTCTAAAATTTCAAGGGAGTATTGCGGAGACGAAAGTAAACGAAAAGATATCACCAATGAAGCGCTTGAAAAATTTAAAAAGAAAATGAGAAAGTGCATTACAAATAAAGTGAAAAATATGGGATTTAATGATTATGATATTGAAGGTTACCTCGAAAGTATTTACCGCGGATAGTCCCAAATGATTATTTTGGAATTGGTTAGCATTTGTTAACCATACTTATGATACCTGTAATGTTATTTCATAGTAGCCTGCAAAGGTTATTATTGTATGAAAGGAGCCTATTGTGGACATAACAAATTTTGACATGGCATTTTTGGAGGCTTATAAGAAATCGAAAATGTTGGCTAAATGCGGTCCAATCTCTAAACAGTGCCTAACTGAATCTGAGGTGGTTGATTATGTTTATGGCATACTAAGTGAAAATGAGCAAGAAAAGATAAAATCCCACATACAGCAGTGTAGTTACTGTTCGTCGAGGGTATTCGTTTTGCAAATTGAGTGGTCCATGGACCTAGCTTTAGAAAACATAAAAGGAGGCGCTACAATTTATATGCCTAGCATAGAAGCCCTATGCCCTCCCAACGGCAAAGCTGTTTTCATGGCGGATGATTATAGGTTTGCCATTGCAGCTGGGGCCATCGCAGGCAACGCGGATACCAAGCCTGCGGACGTAGCATTTCCCTCAAATAGGCAAACTATAGAGGTGGGGCCAAATGATGAGAAAATTAAAATCGTTGACGCGATAATTAGTATAGATCAAGAACTGGCAAAACGCATTGACAGTTTTGTCAAGAGCGCCCAACGTTTATATTATTCCTGTCTAACACTTTCAGATGAGGATGAAATTATTAGTAAAATAGAAGTAAAAAACAAGGAAGACTGGGGAAGTTATGAAATTATTATAAGCGATCCTAATGTGAACAGACTGCTATTGATTGCCGCACCGCAAAAAAGATCAGTTCAAGATGTTATAGATTTCGTATCGGAAGATAGCAAAAATGAAACTATACTCATGGAGCTTCCCAATGATGTTACGGTTATACTATTCCAATTGATAAGAAAGTAATGTAAACCGTTAGGCGCAATTACTTATTGGGGGGCGATCTTTTATTTCAAAATAATTTATCAGAATATGACCTGCATGATTACTGATGTGCATGGTTATTCCCAACAACTTTAACCGAGCGTTGGCTTTGATCAAACGCCAATAGCAAGGAGGGAATCATGAGTTATAATAGTTTTTTAACGCGCTTTAAAGAGATCCCCTTCTTGCCCCATGATTCTGATCTTTATAAAACTGAAATTGACGATTTAAAAGAAATATTAATTGCTATCACCAGGCAGGAAATACCACTTGAAGAATCTGCAGAATACCACAACCATATTAAAAGACTAATTTCGGTCCATTTATTTCTACAACATCTGTCTCCAGGGAAAAGAGCCTTTTGTGCGGTTGATTTGTCGGAGAAAACCTGTAGTGTAATTAACCAATACTGGATAGATGGATGGTTGTTTCATTTAGATAAGCTGCTTAGTTCATATTCTTCGGCCATCGACTCAGCTGCACACGGAAAAGGCAAGAGTCGGCAGCTTTGTAAACAAGCCCTAAGCGGTGTGTTGGATAACTTACTTGAATTGCGTCAAGATATCAACCCGACCCAAAAAATACAAACAATTGACTATGCAGCCTTTGCTAAACATTTGGATAAAATTCACTATTTAATGTCCATGGCCTACTTGGGGCTGGCGCGTTTGGTACCCGTCAAAGCAATCTCGGTTTCTCAGAAAAAAATTGAAGCCCTGAAAGAAGCCCTCAGGTGGCTGAACGAAATAAAGGATGGTTCTAATGATTCGGTTGCGCTACGAATTGAAATCGGGCTTGAATTATTATGGCTCGGAAAGCAATCAATCGATTTAGAGGAGATGGCATTGCTTTTGGACGAAAACATGTTTGCCGAATCGCAGGCAGGGAGGCAGTTGGTTTTATATTTGGCCGAATCGGAAATCGATAAAAGTTATATTAATCAAATAATTAAATCAGACGAAGCTAAACCTTTAGAAAAAGCTCGCGCAGCTTTAATTTTAAATGATTATAATATTAGTAAATATACAAACGACGCGCTTGAAATTGCAGCCAAAAAAGGATTTCAAGATCGTGACTGGGATGAGCTTACCAATTTTATTATTAGATTAGCTCGCTCAAATCACTCTGACTGGAAACACTTAGCTAGGAAAGCCTGGGAAAAATGCGCCCACCGAGAAAGTATTACTTTGAACAATTTATATTTACGTCAATTTTGGGCAAAACAACGCGACCTGTACGATTTGGCTTTTCATGCTACGGAAGATTCGCCCAAAAAAATTGAAATTATTGATAAATTGAAGAGTCGCCCTGCCTTGAGGCATTCGGCCATTGAAAAAATTTCCCAACAAAATGAAGGGTTACGTAAACTTTATGACATGGAAAGCGCTATCTATGGGAATTACTATTACTCCCAAGCAGAACAAGCTAAATGGAATGGAATCGCCAGGAGCTACTTGAAACTGCCTGCTTTCCCTTCTTTGAATATGTTGCCAGCGAACTGGCTATCAGTTCATTTCTACATCAGCACCGGAGCCACAAAAAAAGAAACAAAGGATAAAGGTTATGCTTTTGTAACCAACTCTGATGGCGACGTGCTGGGAGTCCGTGAATTCAAGTCCGCCCCAATCTGGAAAGCATTTCAGAACTGGCAGGACATTTATTTCACCGCCCATGGCAACGTTGGCGATTACAGCAACCTTAATAAGCCGTTGGAAGTACTCTGCCAAACCGTAGGCCAAGAACTTAATTTTTTATTTGATAATAGTTTACTTCCAGAGGGCCGGCCCGTGGTGTTCATACCATTTGATTTCATGCACAAGTTGCCTTTGCATATGGCAATTAACAGTAACGGTGAACTATGGGCTAAACGCAATCCATGTGCCTATCTGCCGTCCTGGCACCTTTTGCATCCACCTGCGGTCGATTCAAAAAATGCTATAGGAAAAAAAATATGCCTTCATCACTTTGAAGAGAATCTTTACCAATATATTTTGCGCGAGGAAAACCCCTTGGCGCTGCAAGACATTTACGATCCTGTCCAAATTGAAAACTGGAACGATGAAATAATTAATAACCCCACACTGCTGCTCTTGCTTTGCCATGGGCTCTGCCATCCCATCAATCCTCTAGAAACTTCGCTGATTTTTAGCAATGGGTACCTTACTAATCAAATGATTTTGGAAAGCTCGGTTAACTTGGCTGGCACCCGAATAATACTTGGCGCTTGTGAAACAGATACAACCCCGCCAGCCACTAACCATGTAGATGAACACTTGTCAGTAACAAGCGTCTTACTTACAAAAGGTGCAAGTGAAATATTGGGTGGGCTTTGGGCACTTATGAGCGACCAAATAGAGCGACTGGCACAAACTATAGGGGCAGCAGATGAACAGCAGCCGCTATATTCATCACTTTGGGCCTACTACCAGGAACTACCCATAGAGTACATTCGAAACAATCTGTTCAAAACTGCACCATTTCGAGTTGCCGGCCTGCCGATCGGCTGCGCACCGCCCGCCCGGGATTCTGAAAAGTAATAAACCCGCAAACTACGAACCAACGGAAAGGACAAAACCATGCCGGAGCAAAAAACCCTCTCCGTTCGATTGAGTTTTATTGAACCATACCGCATGACTACCGCCCCAAAGCCATCTTTTCGCACCAACGGCTTTGCACGTTGGGCTGGCAGACCATGGATAACCGGGACTTTACTCAGGTCGGCCACGATAAGAGGAGCTGAAGAGCTTTTGGCTCTGTCGGACGGGATATGGGATGGTGTTCAATGCTGTTCTGGGGAATTTTACACCAGAGACAAACAGTCCCGCCGTCAGGACCTCCAATTACGCCGCAGGCACACCCTGTCTTGGCCAGCCAAGGAAAAATGCGAAGACAGGGAGAACCCCTGTCCGCTTTGCCTTCTTTTGGCTGGGTGGAGTCGCACCGGTGGCGAGCCCAGGGACCGGGATTCGGTCTGGGTGCACTTTGGCAACCTTAGCTTGGCTGAAGAAAAATATTTTAATGATCCCAGTGCAATTGGCGTAGAGCGAGTTCTCAACCGGGTCGATGCCCACACCGGCAAAGCGCACGATTTCTATAAAATTTGGGAGATCACCAGTCCAGAGGTTCGTGAATTTAAATCAAAAATTACTCTAAATTTGCCGGATAGAACTGAATGGGGGCAGGCCGTTTCGCTTGAGACCATGAAATCATTTCTCGCCGGCAGCCTTGCCTTGGTTGAGACCCTTTGTGGGTCCCTTTGCCGCATTTTTATTGGCGATGACGATGGTTTCAGGCTAAGGGAGAGCGATGCCTTCCTCTCTGCGCAAGACCCAACGGGGCTGGCCGTGGTTCGTAACCTAGCGGAGAACCTAGCCAATACCGTACGAGACACCTTTGATCCTTCCCGCGAAAGCAACAAGCTGCGCAGTTTCGCAGATTTGGCTTTCGGCCTGCGTCAGTTGAACTCTATCAGCCTGAAAAGCATAGAGGAAAACACCCAGGGCCCCTTGTGGAAGTCCGCCGGTGAAAATAATGCGATTCTAAGGGATGAACTGCTACGCATTTGGCGGGACGAACAAAACCAAAACTACTTGCAAAAACACTGGCGATTTTTTTGCGAGCACTTGGGACAGGCTGTGCACGACAGGGCCCAGGAACAAAGCCGCAGTCTTTCGCCGGGACGGTCATTGGGCGCGGCCCCACTTGACGATAGAACCGCAAAGGAGGACCGCTTCGTTGGCCAGGAGCAAAGGCTTAATTCGATCAGAAACCAGGAATGGATCATTACCGGAGTCTTGGAGGCGATGACCCCCTTCCACGTGGGGATTGCAGCAGAATCCGGCCGTCATGTGGATCAAGCCATTCTCCTTGATGACAACAACGCCTTTCGCTTGCCGCGCTCAACCCTGCGTGGAGCCCTGAGGCGGGACTTAGGACTGGCCTTGTCCGGCTTCACCTGCCGGGCCGAATTGGCTCCGGAGGCTCCCTGTCTCTGCGATGCCTGCCAGATATTACGTCAACTGAAAACATTGGACGCGGTGAGCAACTCGACAATGCCGCCGGAAATCCGCCATCGGCTACGGCTAAACCAAGAGAGCGGCACGGTTGATGAAAGCGCACTGTTCAATTGCGAGCTTGGAATCCAAGGTATGTGCTTCCCCTTGGTCATTCGCATGCGCACGGAGGAAACTCCGCCGCAGGCCATCTGGAACGTGTTGGCCTGGTGGCAAAAAGGCCGGCTCTTTTTGGGCGGCTTCTCCGGCACCGGCAAGGGGCGTTTTCGGTTGAAAAAACTTAGAGTCGCACGCTGGGATTTGTCTGTGCCCGGGGCGCTCCAGGATTACCTGAAATGCCAAGGCTTGCGCGGCAAGGAAAACAGCCTGCTCGATGACTCGCCCAGGGGGCTTAGTGAATACCACTCCGTTACGACTACTAATAGCCGTGAATTAGTTAACCTGGGTGGCAACATAACAGAACCTGCACTGGTTTACACTGAACAGATTCACTATCCTCGTTTCCCGTGGCGGGAGATAACCTGGGGCCTGCAATTCGATGGGCCGTTGCTTACCAGCGACCCTATTCAGGCCGGGCTGAGCCACGAAGCCGATGCAGTCTATTTCCAAAAAATGGTTATCGAGGAGAATGACCAAGTAGTTTCCAAGCCTGCTCTGCGCGGCGAAGGAATGCGAGGAATTTTACGCACCACCCTGGGCCGCCGGCACAAGCTTTTCGATCAGACGCATGATGACTGTCAATGCCTTGTCTGCCGCATTTTTGGCAATGAACATCACCAAGGCATGGTGCGGGTTGAAGACATGACGCTGACACCCCATCTCAACCCGCCATCGCCATCGGCCCGCCGCCTAGATCACGTGGCCATAGATCGAATCAGCGGTGGCGCGGCCGACACGCGCAAATTCGACGACATGCCGCTGGTGGGCTCCCCTGATGACCCTCTCATATTTGGTGGCAAACTCTGGCTGCATGAAGAGGTAGACCAGGGCTTGCTGGATTCTTTGGCCAGGGCGCTGGTGGATATCAAATCCCAACGCTTGCCCGTAGGCGGCAAGGGCAGCATCGGTTATGGGTGGGTCAGTGAACTGGAACTGGACGACGATGAACCCATGCAGGATGCTGCAAGCCCGCTGATCGCGGCCTGGCAGTGTGTAAGCTCAAACCAGGAGCAGCGCATTGATGAAACCGGCCAAAAAGACCACAAGGCAGAAGAGGTTGACCCGCAACATGACCCAGCCGTTGATTGGCCGGATCTTCCGGAACTTACCCTGGACATACAGCGCAACTACAACCCCTATTATTTTTTACCCCCAGATAAAAAGGCTGATTCTCAGGACGGTCCCTATGTACACCGTGAAACTACCCTTCCCAGCCACAGTCATTTTGCCTGGAACTTGTATGCCGGCTACTTAAAATGCAAATTGATCAGTAAAACTCCTCTTATTATCCCGGATACCGAAAGCGACAATACCTTGGGTATGGAGGATCCCCCCACGGGACATAAAGCCTACGGCTTTTTCCGTTTGGGGAACACGGTGGCCATCCCAGGCGCCTCACTAAGGGGAATGATCAGCTCTGTTTATGAGACGGTGACCGATTCCTGTTTCAGGATCATGGACCAAAAGTCCAGATTGTCCTGGCGAATGGATGCCAGAAATGACCCTAGCCAATTTAAACCTGGGCGTGTAATAGCAGAAAATGGTGAACTTTTTGTCCTCGAAATGAGGAGCAAGGATAGATTGCCAATTTATGACCATAACAATCCAGATGCTATAAACAACTGGAAGAAGATAATTGAGCAACCCGAAATTGCTAGGGGTGCTAGCAAGACAACAGTTGCACACCTAAATACCAGCAATAGACATGACACGCATGCCAAACTTGTAGGATTAAACGGAGGAGACTCATATATAAAATTTACCGGTCCAAATATGGTAAATATAGCTAATATTAGCGCAGTTAATACTGGCGACTTGCCAGCTGATTGGTCGGAAGCGTTTTTTAATTGCCCTGACGACGGCCCGCAATATTATCAAGTTATCAATGGTGGAAGACAATTCACCATGATAAAGAAATATGAAAGAGTATTTTACAACGCGCCTTCAGAAGAAAAAAGAGAGCGGATACCAGCGGCGGTACGGGATCGCTTTGAGCAGCTGATGAGGGAATACCTCAAGAACGCTGAAAGAGAAGACATCCCCCATGTCTTCCGGACAACCACTTACTTCACGTCCCAAAAACTGGAACACGGTGATCTGATTTATTTCCGTAGAAATGCTAGTGGTGAAGTAGAAGATATTATACCGGTGGCCATTTCTCGCTGGGTCGATACCGGATGCCTGGGTATGCGCATGGCAGAAAAGGATTTCCTTCCGTGCGCCCATGTTTGTCTGGATGACTGCGAAACCTGCTTGGCCAGGGTAGGGCCTCACCCCTGGTACCGTGAGGGGGAGCCGCTGAAAGGACTTTGCCCTGGCTGCAGCTTGTTTGGTGCCCAGGGTTACAAGGGTCGGGTGCGTTTCGGCTTTGCCGAATTGGACGGGGAGGCCAAGTGGCTCATTAAAGGCGATGAACCAGTACAGCGCCGGCTAACTTTGCCTTTGCAAGAAAGACCACGCCTCACTTGGGTTATATCCAGGGACGAAAACTCAAAAATCCCTGGGCGTAAGTATTATGTGCACCACCAGGGCTGGCGCACCGTTTTAAGGGGTAGGAACCCCATAGATCAGACGGAAATTCGACCCAATGCCAACAATTGCACAGTGGAGCCCTTGGACGGTGGCAATGAATTGAGCTTCGAGGTTCGGTTCGAAAACTTGCGGGATTGGGAGCTGGGGCTTCTGCTTTACAGCCTGGAATTGGAGCCTGGCCTGGCCCACAAACTGGGCAGGGGTAAGGCGTTAGGTTTTGGCAGCGTAGAGATCAAGGTAGACCGCATTGCCCTTCAGCAAAATGGTGAGCCCGGTCAAAATCCTGAGGTCGCGCCAACCCCTACTGCCGAGCTAGACCAGCAGCCTGCGGCAACCCCAGGCAAGCAGGAGTTATTGCGAGCTGGCCAAGACTGGCTGCAAAAGCATCATTTCGGCGACTCACGCCCAGGCCTATGGCATGAAATTCCCAGAATGGAAAAACTGCGCAATCTAATGCGATACCAAGAAGATGAAACCCTCAGGGTGTGTTTCCCTGATCTGCAGGCCCATGTTGACCTAAAGAAAAACGGTTACAACCCAGGGGAGCGCCTCAAAACACCTTGGGATCCTTGGCGTTAAGCGCATGGAACCGGGGCGGTCATGCGGCAAGGGCTTTTTGAACATTTCATCAGTAAAACAAACTTCCTGGAAGCTTTTGCTAGGGTGGCGGCCAAGGGAGCTCTGGGGGGAGTCGATGGGGTTTCCTTGGAAAAATTCAGACGGAACCTCTCCTCCAATTTGATGCGCTTACGTCAGGATATTCAGGAAGGACGCTACAAGCCCCAACCGGTGAAAAGCGTTTGGGTCCCCAAGTTAAACCCTAATGGGGAATGGCGCGAACTGGGTTTGCCCACAGTGGTGGACAAGGTGGCTCAGGCAGCCCTGTTGAATGTCGTCGAACCTCTGGCTGAAAATATTTTTCTGAGCACAAGTTATGGTTACCGGCGAGGCAAGGGACCTATGAAGGCCCTGCAAAGGGTTGAGCATAACCTGAAAAATCTGAAGCTCATTTGGGTGTCCCATCATGATGTGGACAATTGCTTTGACTCCCTAGATCAAAACCATGTGATTGAACTGTTCTCGGGGTTGGTCGAAGGGGATGCCAGACTGGTGGAACTGGTGGCCCTTTGGAGCAGAATGGGCGTCATTGACCCCAAGGGTCAGTGGCGAAATGTCGAAGCTGGCGTGAGACAAGGGCAGATACTTTCCCCTCTGTTGGCCAATCTCTACCTGCATCCGCTCGATGAGTTGGCGGTAAAGGGCGGATGGGGATGGGTGCGCTATGCCGACAACTTTTTGATCCAGTGTTCAAGCCAGGCCAAGGCTGTTGAGGCCGAGGAAAAGGTTAGACACTTTCTTGAGACGTCCTTGGGCCTAAAGCTGAACCCGAACCCTGATCCGGTTGCCAGCCTTAAGGAGGGATTCGTTTTTTTGGGGATTTTGTTCAAGGGACAACAACGCGAAATCGCCCCTGAAAAAATTGAAAAGATAAAAAATCGACTGCGATTTCTTCTCTCAGCTCGCAATCAGGCTCCTCCCAGGGAACTACTGTCCGAGTTAGGCCGGCGGGTGGATGGCTGGCGGCGCTATTATGGCTTCCTGAATCCCAAGGGCCAGTTCGCCTACCTGGATAAAATCATCGCCGACGGACTGAATCAGCATATACAAAGACGGGTGCGTGACGGGGCTTGGTCCGAACGGGTTCCGGATGAACTGATGCTCCCCAGCCTGCGAAATATTAACCCGGCAAAATCACGACAGGCGCTTAAAAAACTCTGGTCGGCGGCCAGCAATAATCAAACCGATGTTTTTGATCATAGAGTTCAGAAAAAAGTGCAAAGCCAGCACCTCCGCTACTCGCGAAAATTGGCCTTGGAAGGTGAGGTTTTTGTTTCCACACCCGGCAGCTTCCTGGGCTGCAGAGGGGAGCGACTCGTTCTGCGGCAAAAAGGCGCTGTCAAGGCTGATGTACCATTGCTTCGCATAAGGGGGATTTGCATAGCTTCACCCGGAGTGACCATTTCCTCCAACCTGATTGAACTTTGCGCCCGAAAAAGCGTGACGGTCTATTTCTTGGATCAAATGGGCAAGGTAACAGGCCTGCTTTCCCCGCCTGGGGGCCACAGGTCAGACCTTAGTCTGGCCCAGCTGAAACATCGCGAAACCTCCCTCGGTCGCCTCCTTGCCTGCCAGTTCATATGGGGTAAATTGAAAAATCAGCGAGCACTATTGCGTTATAATATAAAAAATCACGCTCGACATGGCGAAAGCGCCGCCTTGTCCCTTTGCCGTGAAACGGTCAAAGCCATGGGCGACTACATCGATCAAGTCAAGAACATTTCAAAAAGCAATTCCCCCGAAAATTTCCGGGCTCGGCTTTTGGGTTTAGAAGGAGCTTGTGCCTCCCGTTATTGGCGCGCCGCGGGCGCCCTGCTTCCCTCTGATGCCGGGTTCAATGGCCGCAATCGCCGAGGCGCCAAAGACTTGGTGAACTCGATACTCAACTATGGCTACGGCATTCTTTATGTGCGTATGAATACCGCAGTGGTACGTAGCGGCCTTAACCCAGAGGCCGGTTTTTTACACGCCAATGAACCAGGCCGGCCTTCATTGGTGTTGGACATGGTGGAAGAGTTTCGGGCGCCCGTGGTGGATCGCTCGGTATTCGCCCTGCTGAAGCTAAAAGTAAAAGTGGGTCAGGATGAACAGGGGCATCTAACACCCGAGACCCGCCGCCGGGTGGTCCAGGCTGTTCTGCAACGCCTGAATGCGCCCACTCCGTACCGAGGGAAAAAGATTTCTTTGGAAGAAATAATGCACCGGCAGGGGGAGGCTTTAAAAAACTGCCTCAAGGGCGGTCGCTCATACCGGGCGTTTCTTTCCAGATGGTAATTCTGTGCCATACAATAACTCACTATTCTGCAAAGTAATTCCGGAGGATTCCAGCCACGAAAGAAGCGGGGCTCCCAGCCTCTGTGCGAGAATCCTCTTGGCACGCAAACCAGAAGGGACTTTCCTTGTCTGGGGCCAGACAGGGTAACTTGCTAGTATCATTTCTCAACAGTGCTTATATCTGGGTCAACGACTAACCAACGTGGAGAATCAGGGCTCATAGGTATGCGAACATTTTGCTTGGGGCGATTTTGGAAGAATTGATAATATTTTTCAAGCAATTAAGTTATCTGGACCAGCTTTGGGGCTCTGGTGAAATTTTCGCATACCTCTCGGTTTGGCAAAAACGCCGGGAGGTATGCGAAAATTGCCCGAATTGTAAATTTTTTTAATAATAAAATCAGTGTATTGAAAAAACAAAAAGTGGCGTTTTTCGCAAACCTCTGGTTCAGGCAGAGGTCCAAAGAGGGTCTCGAACTTTTTTATTTCGATTAAATGATTTGTAATCAAATAGATAGGTAAAAGAGGCTCAACTTTTGGTCTTGTTTGGGTCCGCTTGAGAGAGAGATATGCGAACTTTTTCCAATTGTGGAAATCTTAGCCTTTTCAAGGCAATCACAACTTCGCCCATTGACACGGTGCAAAATCACAAATAATATACTTCTCTTAGAGGATGCCTCTATTTATTGATGTGACGGTACGCGAAAAGCCGTCTACTTTTTGGCAACCGCATGGGATTTCCCATGCGCTTTCTTAGAGGATGCCTCTATTTATTGATGTGACGGTACATCGTACTCGCCCAAATCCTCGTGAGATTTCTCGCCTCGATACGCTACGAAAACTTAGAGGATGCCTCTATTTATTGATGTGACGGTACACCTGCTATTTTGGCATTATCACAAGAGTTCCACCTTAGAGGATGCCTCTATTTATTGATGTGACGGTACTCCTTTTGTAAGGCAGCAATGAAGCTGAGAATTCCTTCAATGACTTAGAGGATGCCTCTAAGTTTTCGTAGCGTATCGAGGCGAGAAATCTCACG